>NZ_JAVREZ010000002.1:0-863102 GCF_031845645.1 Streptomyces doebereineriae | reverse complement strand
AACAACCTCGCGTATGTCTACCTGGATGCGGGTGACCTAGAGCGGGCCATCCCGCTGTACGAGGCCACCCTTAGCCAGAGCGAGCAAACTCTCGGCGACACCCACCCCCAGACCCTCGCCAGCCGCATTCACCTCGCAGGCGCCTACCAGAAGGCTGGTGACCTGGAACGGGCCATCCCGCTGTACGAGGCCACCCTCACCCAATGCGAGCAGATCCTCGGCGACACCCACCCCAACACACTCGCCAGCCGCAACAACCTCGCAGGCGCCTACCAGAAGGCTGGTGACCTGGAACGGGCCATCCCGCTGTACGAGGCCACCCTCACCCAATGCGAGCAGATCCTCGGCGACACCCACCCCCACGCCCTAGCGAGCCGCAACAACCTCGCGTATGTCTACCTGGATGCGGGTGACCTAGAGCGGGCCATCCCGCTGTACGAGGCCACCCTTAGCCAGAGCGAGCAAACTCTCGGCGACACCCACCCCCAGACCCTCGCCAGCCGCAACAACCTCGCAGGCGCCTACCAGGAGGCGGGGGATTTGGCGCGGGCCATCCCGCTGTTTAAGGCCACCCTCAGACAGCGCGAGCAGATCCTCGGTGACACACACCCAGACACCCTGCTAAGCCGCAGAAACCTCGCGGGCGCCTACCGAGCCGCCCAAGCTGTACAGCAGAGAAGTACAGCAACCCCAACGACCACAACTGACCCTCAGCAGCCGCCTACGGCCGATTGACCAGCCCATCAGACCTCAATGACCACCCGGCCGAGAGTTCGGGACGAAGAGGTCCGTGCCAGATCCTGCGGGGAACCACGGGGAACACCGGGGTACCGAGGGAACGGACCTCAAGGCACTGAGACCGCTCCGTCGCAGGTCAGAGCGGGAACCGACCCTAAAGCACCCAAGCTTCCCAAGCTGAGGTTCGGGAGCCTGTATGCACAGTTCGTTTGGCGCCGTCGTTGGTTCTGCACAACTGACACTTCGCCGAGTGCGCCGCGGCACTATGCATCTCGTGTCATTAGAAGGAGTAGTAGCCGTAACGACAGTGGTTACAGCGTTCATTGCCGTCCCGGCCACTCTGGTCGGCGCGCACTGGACCAGGCGAAGCATGGACAGAGCTGCTGATGCCGCAGTAGCCGTTGGACTTGGCCAGTCCGAGGCCGCGGTGCATGCCGCTCGGGTCCAGAGTCGTGCTGGTCGCGAGCATGCGCTGGAGAGTGAGCGTCGCGTTGCGTACACGCAGTTTCTACGTGCAGCAGACCTCCTCGTACGGGCGGTGCGAGAGCTACCAGCCATTCCCCACGAGTCCCGCAAGGGCCTACTAGATCAGAAGGTCACCGGAGTGGTTGAGGCCCAGGCAGGCGTTGCTGTGCTGGGGCCGCCGGTCATCACCGCCCAAGCGCGGGAGGTACTGAAGCAGAGCTCGGAGCTGGAGAAGTTGGCACTGCGCAGGGCCGTGCTTCGATCGGCGGTCAGCGCTCTGGAGGCCAACTGGTGCCCGCGTGATGCAGAGCTTTGCGAGGACCCGCACCATGGTTCGGCGTTCGTCGCCTGGGAGCTCCTAGCTAGATGGGGGAGCCTAGAAGACGATGAGCGGTGGGAGCAGCTCGATTTCCTGCAGTTCGTTTTGCAGGAAAGTCGCGCTCTCACCATGGAGCAGATAGATCAGGTGCTTGATGTCGCCAAATCTGTGGCCTGTTGGGACCTCATGATGGGCGGATGGGTCCGCGATCCGTTGCTAGAGCGGTTTCAAGCGGTTCGTGACGATTTCGCCGACGCCGCCTGCGGCTCCCTCGGAAGCCCTGTCATCTAGGCAAGCGAAGCACAGCGAGACGCGCTGACGGGCGGAGCGAGGACCTCGGTCCGGGCCGTCTCGAGGCCGTCCCAGGTCGCTCAGCAGTGGCCAGCATCGACCAATCACGACCACTGGGGCGTGGGGGTACTGCCTGGACCTGGGGAAACGCAGGTCACCAAGATCCCCGGCAAGGCCCAGGGCAAGAAGACACCGCAGGCCGCACCCGTCGGGGGATCCCGCAAGAAAGCGTGCACCGTGGGTGAGGCGATAAAGCAGGAAACCATTGAGGCATGACATGCAGCGCACACCTTACGTGCTTATATGCGCTCCCCCTGCGCCCCATCTCCACATACTACCCTGCGACGCCTAAGGGAAATTCTGAACCGTCCGAATCTCTATCTGCAGGGATGGGTAATGACTGAAGCGGATCAGAACCAAAACGAGGGGCCTATCGCTGAATATACAGCCCTCAGAAGCGAGATCACGACAAGAATTAGTCTGCAACACCAAGTGATCGCACTCCATTTGACAGCCGTAAGTGTTGTATTCTCCGTAGCACTATCGGGCAGTGACCGCTGGTCAATACTGCTGGTAATCCCCTTTATCTCCTACGCATCCAGTGAAATCCTGGCCTCGCTTTTTCGCACGATCGAAGGGATAGCTAAGTATATCGAAGAAGTGTTAAGTCCCAGGGTGACTGGAGGGCTGGGCTGGGAATCGTGGCTTGCCCAGAATAGACCTAACAATGAGGCGCAGAGAATCACGCATCCGTACTACTTATTATTTTCTGGAACATCTGCCGTCTCTTTGATTGCCACCGTAGTTTTCATCCTGGCCAGCGCGGATAGCACGCGCCAGCTCAACGCCTCATTCTGGGCGGCGGTTGCTGCCTGGCCACTCGCGGCCGGTGTCACAGTGCTCTCCTTCAGAGCTATCCGTCAGCTGCGCGCACCGTTCTGAGTGACCCGCTGGGGGCCCAAGCGGCATGCCTCGACGTGTCGGCCACCCGTCTGCCGTCGTTTGCATGGAAGCACCACAACCGCACCACGTCATGCCGCCCTATGCGCGCGCGTTACCCACGTCACCGTTCGAGCCGTTCGGGGTGTCCGCTACTGGTGCAACGGGCCCGGCAATCATGGCTTGTGCGAGCGCAGTGACGACCTCGGCGCGCTGCTGATCGGTCAGGTTCGCATCGGCGACGAGGCGCTCCGCGGCTAGGTAACGCGAGAACTCCAAAGGCTGATCGAAGTAGGCACGAAGGTGGCTGGCCGCAGTCTCCTGTGACCGTACGAACGTCCGGCTCACGTAACCAGCCAGGGCAGCAGCGACCGCACCCAAACCGCCGGCGACGACAGCGCCCGCCGTGGTGCTGGCTCTCAAAGCGACTATGACGAAGGCAATGAGAAGGGCGAAGCCGAGGACCATGGCAATTTGAGCGTTGCGAAAGGACCGGGAGGCCTGACCGGTGGCAATCGCGTGGTACAGGTCCAGGCGACCGTGGGTGACGGCCCACAGCTCCGGGAGGGCAAGCGCGTGGCTCCCAAAGGGCTCGGGCCTCGCGCTGGATGAGGCGTCGGCGTCCTGGTCATCTGCTTCACCCGCGTCCACATGCTCTTCGCGCGCTCTTTCGCCAGGATCTGCGTAGCGAAGTACCTGCTCAAAGTCTTCCTCTGCGGTGCGCACGCGCTTACGTGCCTCGGCGATGCGCGCCACAGCATCACGCGTGGAAGCCCACGCATCCGCACCGATGGCAGCCACAACGGCAACCCCTCCAGCCGTTGCGATCGGCACCAAGACGTCTGCGTTCATGAGCGATGAGCATGGACGTAGTCCGGTCGGACGTCCACCGGTTCACCGGACTTACACCTATCTGACAAGCACTCCCAGCGGGGCTTGCATCAATGCTGCAGTTGCCCGAGAGCGAGGGCCCTGCGGAGGGAGATGCCTACGGACGGCCCGTCTCAGTTTCCGTCTCATTCAGCCGCGTTCACGACCGTTCAGGCGCGACCCCGCCCTCGGCGCGGCACGAAGCCGGGCCATCCATGAACGCAGGTGAACGCCCGCGTACACAGCCCACCACCCCACCACCACAGTTGGAAAGCGTGTTGGGGGCAACCCCTCACGAGTTCGAATCTCGTATCCTCCGCCAGTGCCTCACCGGGCACGATGTCGAAGGGCTCCACCGCAAGGTGGGGCCCTTCGTCGTTGTCCTCTGGCTTCGGCGATCTTCCGGGCGACGTCCTTGAGCATGGCGTCCGGCACGTGCAGGTACCTCGCCCGCATGCTCGCGGAGGTGCCCGGCTCCCACCCCAGGCTCAGATCGATGACCCGGGCCGGGACACCGAGCAGTATGAGCACAGTGGCGGCCGTGTGTCTGGCGTCGTGCAGCCGGCCGTTTCCCGCTGAGCCCGAACACGGACTACCACGACTGGATGCGTCTGCTGGAATACGCGGGGGTTCCGGCGACCTGTGGACCGAGTCGGACTACGTGTTCACCAAGCCGCTCGGTGGCGCTTCCGGGGACCCGTGCTCGTATCTGGGGCGCAGACGTCAGCCCAGCAGCAGGCACTGAACCTCATCCACGGAGTAGGGCTCTACCTCGGTTTCGTCCTCTTCCATCCGTGGCAGCTGGGCCTGTGCTCCAGCGTTCTTCGCCGCGTAGCCGCGCCGTACTGCCTCCCCAGCGCGGTTCGGGCGGTGCGGTGGGCCTGGTGAGCGGTACCGGCCTTGCGCTCCCCGTTCGCCTGCATACGGCGGTACAGGCTCTCCAGGTGCTCGGGCTGCAAGCGGCCACGCCACCGTTCGCGGCACGCACTGGTAACGGAGGCAGGGGCGGGCGGCGAACGGGTGGGCTCACCTGGGCGCGGAGTGCAGTTCGCGTACCAACTGCGGGGTGAGCAGCTCGCCGGCGCGGTCGGCGAGGACGGCCATTTCGTAGCCGACGAGGCCCACGTCGCACCCTTCGGCGGCGAGGACGCCGAGGCAACTGCCGTCGCGGATACGACCGACCATGAGGAAGCCTCCAAGCATTTCGATCATGACGAGCTTCATGCCGTGGAAGCCGTGTGCCGTCGCCGCGTTCTGGGCGAGGCTGGTGATGCCGGAGACGACGGCGGCCAAGTGGTCGGCGCGATCTCGGCCGAGGCTGTCCGAGGCGGCCATGAGCAGGCCGTCGGAGGAAACGGCGACGGCATCGGTGACGCCGTCGGCGGTGCGCACGAACTCCGAGACGAGCCAGCCGAAACTCTGGACGGCAGTGGTCACGATGACGCTCCTTGGGGGTTTCTGGCTTCGGCGCGGGCGACACCTGCTCGGAAGCCGTTGAGCAGGGAGGAGACAGCAGCGGGCCTGGCGGGTGGGGGTGGGACGGAGGGGTCCTCCGCGGGGGCGAGCAGGCGGCCGGGGAGGGCGAGGAGGGCGGACAGGCCGCCGCCAGGAGTGTCGAAGAGGTGGACTTGAGCGCCTTCACCGAGGCGGTGGGCGAGTCGGCCCACGACGAGGTGGCCGAGGAACCGGGTGGGTGCGGTAACGAGGGCCTCCTCGCCGGAGCCGGAGCCGGAGAAGAGGGCGCCCGCACGTGCCTTGTCGGCTTCGGACATGCCGATGCCGTGGTCGACGACGGCGATGCTGTACGTGTCGTCCTTGGCGTCGTACCAGCCGTGCACCTCGACCAGCTCGGCCGGTGGCGAGAAGTTCAGCCCGTTCTCGATGAGTTCGGCGAGGAGGTGGGCGACATCCGCGACGGCGTGCCCACGCACCCGCACCGGCTCCACGGTCGCGATCAGAACTCGACGGTACTGCTCCACCTCGGCGACTGCGGACTGGACGACCTCCAGACCGTCGGCGGGTGCTGCCGTGGGCCTTGGCGGATTCTGCCCGGCCAGGACCAGCAGGCTTTCGGCGTTGCGCCGCATGCGGGTGGCGAGGTGATCGAGTTCGAAGAGCTCGGCGAGGGCGTCCGGGTCGAGTTCCTGCCGTTCCAGGCGCGTGATGAGGCTGAGTTGGCGACGTACGAGGCTCTGGTTCCGGCGGCCTAGATTGGCGAGCGATTCCGTGGTGTTGCGACGCAGGCCGGCCTGCTGGGCAGCCAGCTGGAGGGCCGTGTGTTCCACCTGCTGCAAAGAGGCTGCGACCTCGGCGATCTCGGCCGCACCACCCAGCAGCCGTGCATCGGGGGTGTCCTGCGCGTCCTCCGGCGTCAGGAGCTGAGCAGAGTCCTGCGGGGACTGCTGGATACGGGCGACGGCTGCGGGCAGTCGGCGGCGCGCCACGTCGTGAGCGGTGTCGGCGAGTCCACGGAGCGGGCGCGTGAGCGACCGGGAGGCGACGGCGGCGAGGCCCGCGACCAGGGCGGCGATGAGCGTGCCCGTGACGAGATAGGCGGCGAGGGCCAGTTCGGCGTCGTGGCTGAGCCGGTCGGCCCGGTTCCGTACGTCGTCACCGACCGACTGCTGGACGGCGTACAGATCGTCGACGAGTACGGTCATCGCGTCCCACCAGGTGCGGGCGTCGGCCCGCAGCGGGGAGCCGTCGGCAGCACCTTCCGCCTGTTTCTCGTAGGCGGTGGCGCGTTCGGCGTCCTCGGTCGCGAAGGCTTTCTCCAGTGCCGCGCGCTGAGATGCGGTGGCGACCTGCCGGAAGCGGGTGAGGGCGGCAACGCGGGTGGCTCGCACCTCGGTGAAGTCGATGTACTGACGGCCGTGGAAGGCGCCTTGGGCGAACACACCGTTGAGGAACCCGCGTTCGAGGGCGACGGACTCCTTGGCGGCGGCCAGCTCGCGCAACGCGGCCAGCCCGTCGCGCAGTTGGCGGTCGGCGCCGGTCGCGGTCTCCGCCACCGGATCGACGGCGTACAGGGCGTTGACGGCGCTGGTGTAGAAGGTGAGGGTCGCGGCCTGGCCGGCGGTGCCTCTGTCGGCGGCGGCTCGGATGCCGGCGAGACGCCGCAAGTGCCGCTGGACGACGTCCTCGACGGCGCTTTCGCTGCGCATACCGCGCAGCGCCGTGTCAACGCGCTTGCGCGTGGCGGAAAGCGGTGAGCGGAACTCCTCCTCGCCGCCCAACAGGCCGTTGGTCAGGCCGCGTTCGCGCTGCAACTGGTGCACCAGGGCCTGGATGCGCAGGCTGAGGCCGACCTCGGCACGGGTGGTCCGGGCATCGCCGAGGGCTTCGGCGCGGCCGTGCACGGCGAGACCGGCCACCGCCAGCAGCAAGCAGATCGGGACCGTGATGACCACCGCCACCCGGCCCCTGATGCTGCGCCAGCCAGGCATCGGCCGTCGCCCGGGAGTCGTTCGGCCCCCGTGGCGGCGTACTGAACCACCCTTGCCGAATCTGCCCTTGCCGATCGCGGCAAGCCTGCCGCGCAGCGGCCGTACGGGCATCCACACCCTCATGTCACGAAGCTAGTCCGCCCGCCGTAGCGGCCGGTTTCCTGCCTGTTAGACCGCGTGGGACATTCCGTTGCGCCGCTCTCACACCGCAGAGCAAGAGATTGTGACCACGGTGTGGGCGGGAGCGTGACGAGCGTGGTTCCTGTACTGGGTGCTCTCCCGACTCGAGGTCGCCGACATCGGAAAGGACGAGGCTCGCCAGGCCCGGCGCCTCCTGGCTGACGCCAAGCTGCACGGCCACAAGTACGCGATCGACGCCGTACTCGCTGTCATCGCACGCGCCAGCAGAAGGGCCGGGTCACCATCTTCACCTCGGACGTAGACGACCTGGAGAAGCCCCTCCCGGACACCTGCCCCCAGCCCCACTCCGCCGCGCCTTGGTGACCCCCTGGACGCTGGGAATCAGTGCACCGACAACCCCCCGTCCACAAAGATCGACTGCCCCGTGACATAGCCCGACGCCCCGCTCGCCAGGAAGACCGCGGCGCCCGCGAAGTCCTCGGGGAGGCCGTTGCGGCCGGTCATGGTGCGGGCGGCCAGGGACGTGACCTTCTCCGGGTCGGTGGCGAGGCGGGCGTTGAGCGGGGTCAGCACGAAGCCGGGGACGAGGGTGTTGCAGGTGACGCCGTGCGGGGACCAGGCCTCGGCCTGGGAGCGGGCCAGGGACTCCAGGCCTCCCTTGGAGACGCCGTAGGCGCCGCTCTGGACGAAGGCGCGGTGGGCCTGCTGGGAGGTGATGTGGATGATCCGGCCGAAGCCGCGCTCGGCCATGCCGGGGCCGAAGCGCTGGCCCAGGAGGTAGGGGGCCTCCAGGTTGACCGCCAGGGTGGTGTCCCACACGTCGTCGGTGAGCTCGGTCATCGGTGGACGCAGGTTGATCCCCGCGGAGTTGACCAGGATGTCCGGCTCACCGAACACTCCGGCGGCCGCCTCCGCCGCCGTACGCACACCCTCCCTCGTGCTCAAGTCGCCGCTCACCCAGCCCGCTCGGCAGCCGTCGGACGTCAACTCCTCGACCGTTGCGGTCAGTTCCGGCTCCCTGCGGGCCACGATCACCACGCTCGCGCCCGCCCGCGCCAACGCCCCCGCGATCGCCCTGCCGATGCCCGAACTCCCGCCGGTCACCAGCGCCACACGGCCGTCCAGCGAGAACAGTTCGGAGAGGTACGCCTGGGAAGTCATGGCCGAACCCTAAGTCGGTACCCACTCCCCATGACCAGCATCCTCGTCGGCACCTGCTCCTGGACCGATCCCGCGCTCGTCCGCAGCGGTTGGTACCCGCCCGGCCGGCGGGACGCCGAGGGGCGGTTGCGGTACTACACCGAACGGTTCCCGGTGGTGGAGGTGGACGGCACGTTCTACGCCCTGCCCAGCGAGCGCAACAGCCGTCTGTGGGTGGAGCGCACGCCCGCGGGGTTCGTGTTCGACGTGAAGGCGTACGCACCGCTCACGGGGCATCCGGTGAAGCAGGCCGACCTCGCGGACGTGGCTCCTGACGAGGTGTGGGCACGGTTCGCCGCCGGGATCGAGCCGTTGCGGGGGGCCGGGCGGCTCGGCGGGGTGCTGTTCCAGTTCCCGCCGTGCTTCCGGCCCGGGGCGCGGGCGGAGCGGTTCCTGGAGGAGACCGCGGCGCGGACCGCCGGATGGCCCGTCCATGTGGAGTTCCGGCATCCGGCCTGGTGGGAGGAGCCGCAGCGGGACCTCACCCGTGCGCTGCTGAGCACGTACGGCTTCGCCGCCGTGGCCGTGGACATGAGCCAGGACCTGCCCACCTCCCTGCCGCCGGTCACCCCCGTCACCACACCCCGGCTGTCCGTCGTGCGCTTCCACGGACGCAGTTCCTCCTGGGGGCGCGGCAGCAAGGAGGACCGTTTCCGGTACGACTATCGGCGCGCCGAACTCACCGAGTGGTTACCGGGGTTGCACGCCCTGGCCGAGCAGGTGGACGAGGTCCACGTCCTGTTCAACAACTGCTGCGGAGCAGCCGCCGTACAGGCCGCCGAGACCATGGCCGGCCTGCTCAGCCCACGATCTTCACCGTCTTCGTCACGCTGACCTGGTCGACGTCGGAGACCCTGATCGTCGTCTTCATCTGCCAGTCGCCCGCGAGGGGCAGGGTGAGGTCGTTCGTGCCCCAGTAGCCGCCCTTGTCCTTCAGTTCGGCGTCGATCGGGCCGATCTCCTGGGCCGGGAGGGTGAAGGACAGCCGGAGTTCGGGGACCGTGGCGAGGCCTCCGTCGGCCGCGTAGACGATGGCCTGGACCGAGTTGTCGCCGGTGCGGCCCGGGTCGAGGGTGATCTGCACCCGGCCCGTGGCGCCCCCCACGGAGAAGGGGACGTCGGTCAGGGACGCGGCGGGCAGTCCGCCGGTGGCCGGGCCCGCCTCGGCCGCCTCGGCCTCCGCCCGGCCTGGCAGCGTGCCGCTCAGCACGGTGCTGAGCACCAGGACCACGACACCGACGGCCACTTCGGCGAGGACGGAACGGCGCAGGCCACGCCGGTACGCCGGGGAGTCTCCCCCCGGTGCGGCGGGCTCCCGCTTCGCGTCGGAGGCGGCCGGCGGTCCCCCCACCGGCTCCGGCACCCGCTCCCGTACGACGGACTCCGACTCCACCTGCGCCCCGGCCGTCACGAGCCGTCCCGTCCACTGCCGCGACAGCCTCGCCGCCCCCAGCAGCACCGTCACCGCGAGCAGCTTGAGGACGAGCAGATGGCCGTACGTCGTGCCGGTGACCGCCTCCCAGGAGCCGAGGCCGCGCCAGGACTGGTAGACGCCGGTGGCGACGAGGACGGTCACGGAGGCGAAGGCCAGCCGGGAGAAACGGGCGACCACGGCGGCCGGGATCTGCGACGACGCCCGGTACAGCGTGGTGAGCAGGGCCGCGAGGCCGCCCAGCCAGACCGCCATCGCGAGGACGTGCAGCACCGCGGACGTCATCGCCACCGGCACCTGGATCCCGGCGGACGCGTGCTCGGCGGCCGCCCAGGTCAGCGCGAGACCCACGGCGAGCGCGCCGCCCGCCGCCTGCCAGGCGCGGGGCAGCCTCGACTCCCCGAGCCGCAGCAGTCGTACGACGAAGAAGTACCCGACGAGCAGCAGCGCCAGACGGACCAGGAGCGCCTCTCCCGGGCGGGTGGTCAGGGTGCGCTCGAAGGCCTTCAGCGAGAAGGCGGAGGCCGGGCCCGCCCCCGACTCGTACGGCGCCCGCAGCACCAGCAGGAAGACGGTCGAGCCGAGCAGGGTGCCCCAGCCCGCCCACAGGAGGCGGCGCAGACGGGACGGCTCCGGCGGGCGGCAGGCGAGGAGGAAGACGGCCGTGCCGATGAGCAGGGCGGCGGCGAGGTAGGCCAGGTAGCGGCCCATGTTGAAGAGGCTCTCCGTGGCCGGGTCCTCGGTCGGACCGGTGTCCATGACCACGGTGGCGGGGGAGGGTTTGCCCACCGAGAAGGTGAAGGCGCCGGAGACCGGATGGCTGTCGGCCGAGACCACCCGCCAGGCCACCGTGTAGGTGCCCTGGGCGAGCTCGGCGGGCAGCGAGACACTGGCCGTGTCCGAGCCGCCCGCCCCGTGTCCGGCGTCCGTGACCTTCAGGCGTTTGCCGTCGGGGTCGAGCACCCGGAACGAGTCGTCGAGCAGGCCGACGGACTCTGTGAAGGTCAGGGTGATGTCCCGGGGGGCGGACTTGAGGACGCTTCCGTCCTCGGGGTCGGTGGCCCTGAGGGCCGCGTGGGCCGACGCCGCTCCCGCACCGCCGAAGAGGAGCAGGACCAGCACGGTGCCCAGCAGCACCAGCCCTTGAAGTCCTCGCCCTCGCCGGCCTGTGCTGCTGCCTGCACGCTCACACCTCACGTCACTACTCCGTACCTGGGCTCGCGGTCTTCCCGATAGGTACGCACGCGAACCCTCGAGCGCTCACCATGTCGGCCGCGCGGACACCCCGCCGTCCACCACCAGGTCGTGCCCGGTGACCCAGGACGCGAGGGGTGAGGCCAGGAACACGCACGCGTCGGCCACGTCCTCGGGCCGTCCGAGCCGCCCCAGAGGCGCGTTCCGCACCCACCGCTCCACCCCCTCCGGCCAGGCCTCCGCCAGCCCCGCCCGGTCGATCAGCCCGGGCGAGACCGTGTTCACGCGGATGCCCCGCGGTCCGTACTCCAGGGCCGCCGACCGCGCGTGCATCACGATCGCGGCCTTGGAGACGGAGTAGTGGGCGTGCCCGGGCGCGGGGTGCCGCGCCTCGATGGACGCGATGTGGGTCACGCAGCCGCCCGGCCCCATGACCTCGGCCGCAGCCTGCGTACACGCGAAGGCACCGGTCAGGTTGGTCTCCACGACCGCCCGCCAGTCCGCCGCCGTCATCCCGGGCAGGGGCTGGACGGGCTGCACACCGGCGTTGTTGACCAGCGCGGTCAGTCCGCCACCCCACGCGGCGGCCTCCCGGACCAGCCGCCGGCACTCGTCCTCGTCCCGCAGATCCGCTTCCAGTACGACGGCCCGGGCGCCCGAGTCCTCGATCCGGGACGCCACGTCACGGGCCGCCGCCACCGCCGTACGGCAATGGAGTGCGACGGCCGCGCCCTCCTCGGCGAACCGCAGCGCGATCCCCCGCCCGATGCCGCCGCCCGCGCCCGTGACCAGGGCGACCTGCCCTTCCAGGAGTCTCATGGACGGGACAGTCCCGCGATGCGTGCGGCCTGGGACGGATAACGCGCCGTCAGTTCGGCCGCGTCCCCGTGCTCGTAGTCCTCGTAGGTGAAGCCGGGCGCCATGGTGCAGCCGAAGAAGGTCCACGTGCCGCGGGTCCTGGCCCCCATCCAGGTGCCCGCGGGCACGGTCAGCTGGGGGTGCTGGCCGCCGCGTATGTCCGGTCCCAGGACGGCGGTCGTCGCCGTGCCGTCCGGGGCGAGGAGCAGGAGGTCCAGCGGGTCGCCGAGGTAGTGGTGCCAGATCTCGTCGCTGGGCAGGCGATGCAGGGCGGAGTAGTCGTCGGCGGTGAGGAGGGCGACGATCGCCGTGCCGTGCGGCCTGCCGTCGCCACGCTCCTCGCCCGCCCAGGTCTGCCGGAACAGCCCGCCCTCGCGGGGGATCGGTACCAGGCCGTAGTGGGCGACGAGGTCGTCAGGCGTCACCCGGGAAGGCTACCTCCCTTGTCAGGAACGCCAGTTGGGCATGCTTCTCGGGCAGGTACACGTCCGGGAGGTCGATCTCCGGCAGCACGACCGCGGCTCCGGCCACGAAACCCTGCTTCAGGAAACGGGCGATGGCCTTCTCGTTGCGCACGTCGGGGTCGACCACGACCCGCCGTTTGTCCAGGACCAGCAGCACGTACGAGGCCACGGCGGACAGCAGCGCCGACGACCAGCCGGGGTGCGTGCCGTGCGGGCCGGGGGGCGGGAGCAGCAGGTGAATGCCGATGTCACCGGGTTCCGCGGGGTAGCACTCGCTGACGCGGTCGGCCTCCGGCTCGTAGGTCTGCAGGAGTCCGGCCGGTTCGCCGTCCTTCTCCAGGAGATAGGCGTGGTGGGTGTCGAGAGTGTCCAAGTGGGCGTAGACCTCTGCCACTTGCTCCTTTGTGAGGCCGTTCATGCCCCAGAACGCGGCCCGTTCCTCGCGCACCCAGGCGTGGACGGTCGCGGCGTCGGCGTGCGGGTCGAGCCGCAGGACGCGGACGGTGCCGAAGCCGTCCACGGTCCGGGTGTGGACCGCTTCACGGGTGGGGGTCTCGGACATGGTCTCCTCAGTCTTCCTTCTTCAGCTGCTGCCAGTCGGTGCCGACGGGGACGAGATCTCCCCTGAGCCACAAGGGGAGTTGGTCGTGGTGATGCGGTGAGCCGGACACGCCGGAGGCGCCCAGTGGGACCACCCAGAGGCTGTCCTCGCGGCGGGCTAGGTCCCAGACGTAACGGGCGGCCGGGCCACGGGCGGCGAGGTCGGTGAGTCCGGGGACCGCGGAGGTGCACAGGACGCAGTCGTGGTCGCCGGAGAGGGCCGGGGCGTCCCAGTCGCTCTCGGGAAGCGCCCGCCAGGGGGCGAGGCGATGGGTGTCGCCCCAGGTGCCCCGCGGCGGCTCGGCGGCCACTTCCTCCACGGCGGCCCGCACGATCCCGGCGCGGTCGATGCCGTACAACTCCTCGGCGCGCAGGAGGTGTTCGAGCGCGAAGGCGACACGGGGGACGAGGCCGAGCCAGGGGAGCAGGACGTCCGGGTAGGCGGGCGGGGCGGTCAGGGCCGCGAACGCGGGGTGGGCGGCTAGCCGTCGTACGACCGCGCTGCGTACGGCGGCGTAGAGGGCGGCCTCACGGCTGCTCGCGACCATGCGGCGATTCCAGCGGAGAATCGTTTCCCTCGTGGTCACGGCCTCGGGGCTCAGTCCGTCCAGGGCCTCGAGGTGATCCAGCAGCGGCTGCGCGGAGGCGAGATGGGTGTCCGTGTGGATCAGGGGCATGTCGGCGGCCGACCACTGCTCCTTCTCCCGCAGCAGGGCGGTGATGCGGTCGGCCCGGTGGGGCGGGGCGAACTCCACGCCCAGCGGGGTGGCGGGGCCGCGCTGGTTGGCCATCACGGCGATGCCGTCGGTGAGACCGGCGCGGGGAGAGTCGTGCCAGCCCCGCCAGTCGTGCCCGGGCTCCCAGGCGGGGACGGGGTGCAGCCGGTTGGCCTCCGCGCGCACGGGGACCCGTCCGGCGACCCGGTGCAGCAGCCCGCCCTCGGTGTCGGCGGCCTGGACGACGTTCACGGGCTCGGCCCACAGGTCGAACGCCCGGTCCACGTCGACGGTACGGCGGGCCCGGAGGAGGGGGAGCAGGGCACTGAAGCCGAGGTCCTCGGTGACCTGGGGCGGGTAGCAGAGGGAGAGGGCCACGGGCACACCCGGGAAGACCGGCCGCTCCTCCTCCGGCACTCCCTCGTCCAGCCCTTCCGGACCGCCCGCGATCACCGGCCCCCGCCCGGTCTCGATCACCTCGATCTCGACCGGGGCCTCGCCCGCCACCTCGACCGTCTCGGTGTGCCGGGTGGCCCGGTGCCAGACGCCGTCCGGGCCGAGGGCCTCCACCCCGGCCCCTGTGCGGCGCAGTCGCTCCCGGTACAGGTCCTGGTAGTCGGCCATGGCGTTGGTGATGGACCAGGCGACCGTGCCGGTGTGGCCGAAGTGGGCGATGCCGGGGACCCCGGGGACCGCGAGGCCGATGACGTCGAACTCGGGGCAGGAGAGCCGGATCTGCTGGTAGACGCCGGGATCCTCGATGTAGCGGTGCGGGTCGCCGGCGAGGACGGCGTGGCCGGTGGTGGTGCGGGTGCCGGCGACCAGCCAGCCGTTGCTGCCGGAGGTGCCCGGGCCGTCGGCGGCGAACAGGCCGATCGCGTCCGGGCCCAGGTGCCGTAGCGCCTCGTCCCGCCAGAGCTTGGCCGGGAAGCCGGCGAACAGGATGTGGGTGGCGAGCCAGACGCCGAGCGGGGTCCAGGGCTCCCAGCGCCCGGGGGCGAGGCCGACGCGGGCGAACTCCGGGGCCCGCGCGCCCGGCAGCTCCTCGTTCACGCCGTCGACGTACGCCCGCACCCAGTCGGCCGTCTCCGGGTCCCGTCTCTCCAGCGCACCGAAGCAGCGTCTCGCCGTGTCGTCCAGGCGGGCGCGTCTCGCGAGGGTGTCCCAGGACAGGGCCCCGGCACCGAGGAAGGCGGCCGAGGTGCCCTGCGCCCGGTGCCGTTCGGCCTCCAGCTGCCAGGCACGGTCGCGGGCGGTGACCCGGCCCTGGGCGCGCGCGAGTTCACGCGCGCTGCCCGCGCGGAGATGGGGAATCCCCCAGGCGTCGCGGTAGATCTCGATACTCACCCTCGAACCCGCTTCCGTTTAAGTTAGGCTTACCTAAGTTTGCCTGGTGAGGGAATCGTACGCGAGGGGTGAAAAGGTCATGGGGCAGGGGCACGGCTGGGAGGGAGCGGTCCTAAGACTGCTGCGCGCGAAGGACTTCACGTTCACCGTGACGGGCGCCGAGTACGTCACCGGCGCGTACCGGCGGGTGCACCTCACCGACGGCGGCATGCTGGCGGTCACCGGCGTCCACCCGACGATGTGGGTGCGCGTGTGGTTCTCCGGCGCGGGCAAACCGCACCAGCGCGCGTACACCCTGGTCGACCCGGACCCCGCGGCAGGCACCTTCACCCTGGAGTTCGCGCTGCACGACGGCGTGGCCAGCGACTGGGCCCGGACGGTGAAGCCCGGCGACACCATCGAGGCCACGGTCCACGGAACCGGCTTCGAGCGCCCCGACCCCGAGCCCACCCATGTCTTCGCCATCGGCGACCCGGCCTCCCTGCCCGCCCTCAACTCCCTCCTCGGCGCCCTGGACTCCTCCCCCGCGACCGTCTGGTTCGAGGGCGGCGACGAGGGCCTCCCCTTCCGCACCGACCCGTCCCGCCACGAGGTCCGCCGGGTCCTCCGCCTCGACTCCGGCGCGCATCTGGTCGCCCAGGTGAAGGCGGACCTGCCCGGTCTGCTGAAGAGCCACCCGGACGCGTATGTGTGGATCGCCTGCGACACGACGACGACCAGGGCGCTGTCGTCGTACGTCCGCAAGGATCTCGGCGTGGCCAAGGAGCGGGTGAACGCGCTCGGCTACTGGAGGGAGCAGTCCGCCGACTCCCGGTAGAGGCGAGCCGTCGGCACAGGCATGATCGGGGACATGGACGTCACCCTTCACCTCGCCCAGGACCCCGAGGCCGACGAACTCCTCGGCCGCTCCCCGCTCGCCGCGCTGGTCGGGATGCTGCTGGACCAGCAGGTCCCGATGGAGTGGGCGTTCAAGGGCCCCCGCACCATCGCGGACCGCCTCGGCGCGAACGACCTCGACGCGCACGAGATCGCCGCACAGGACCCGGAGGCCTTCGCCGCGCTGCTCTCCGAGAAGCCGGCCGTGCACCGCTACCCCGGCTCGATGGCCAAGCGGATCCAGCAGATGTGCCAGTACCTGGTCGAGCACTACGACGGCCAGGCCGAGCTGGTGTGGAAGGGCGTGGCCGACGGCCGCGAACTGCTGCGCCGCCTGGAGGAGCTGCCGGGGTTCGGGAAGCAGAAGGCGCAGATCTTCCTGGCGTTGCTGGGCAAGCAGCTCGGCGTTCAGCCGAAGGGCTGGCGCGAGGCCGCCGGCGCGTACGGCGAGCCGAAGTCCTTCCGGTCCGTCGCCGACATCACCGGCCCCGAGTCGCTCACCAAGGTCCGCGCGCACAAACAGGAGATGAAGGCGGCGGCGAAGGCGGCCAAGAAGGCCTAGTCAGCCGGGTGGCCCGCCCCGGTGGCCGTGCGGTGGCCGGCGGTCCCAGCATGGACCATGACCGAGTTCGACGACCGCTTCGACGACCGCAAGGTCCACGCGGGCCGCCCGCCGGGTGTCTCGGCGCACGCGCCCGAACCGCCCTTCGAGGGGCCCTTGCACACCCTCGCCCAGGCCGCCTGGCAGGTCGTCCTGCTCACCGGCGTCGCCTCCCTGATCCTGGGCGTCCTGGTCCTGGTCTGGCCCGACGCCACCCTGCTCGCGGCCGGTGTCCTCTTCGGCGTCTACCTCCTGATCAGCGGTGTCTTTCAGCTGGTCGCGGCCTTCGGCACCCACAGGACGACGGCCCTGCGCGTCCTGGCCTTCGTCAGCGGCGCCCTGTCCATCCTGCTGGGCCTGTTCTGTCTGCGCGGCCCGATGCGGTCGATCCTGCTGCTCGCCCTGTGGATCGGCATCGGCTGGCTGATCCGCGGCATCACCCAGACCCTGGCCGCCGCGTCCGACCGGTCGATGCCGGCCCGCGGCTGGCAGATCTTCCTCGGCGTGCTCACCTTCGCCGCCGGGATCGTGCTGATCGACTCCCCCTTCGAATCGGTCGCCGTGCTCACCCTGGTCGGCGGCATCTGGTTGGTCGTCGTCGGAGCCGTGGAGATCATCACCGCGCTCAGCATCCGCACCCGGGCCCGGGAGGTACCGCGCACGCTGTGACCATGTCCCCCACGGTCATGCCCCGGCCAGGTGAAGCCCACGGCTGAAGCGGTGATCGCCCCCGCCCGACGGCGCCCGGCGAGTGCCACCCACGCCACCGACGGACGCGCCGCCTCGACCGGACGAACCGCGCGCCGGACGAGAACCGACGGGTACCACCCAGTCGCCGCCGCACCACCGGCATGCCTACTGCCGCGACCGACGACGAGTCACCCCCGCCGGACGGCAACCCGCGGGCGCCACCCCCGATCTCCACCACACCACGGCCCTCCACCACGGCCACAGTCCCGTCACCCCACCGGCGGGCACTCTGCTGCGACCGGACGAACCTCACAGCCGCAATCACGAGCCGCGCGCGCCGGACGGGAACCGATGGGTGCCCCCGGCCGCCGCAGCACAGCCATGCCTGCTGCCGCGGCCAGGAGAACCCCGCAGCCGAGTCACCAACCACGCCCTCGGGACAGGAACCGGCGAGCATCACCCCCGCCCCACCGACGTGCACGCTGCTGCGACCGGGTGAATCGCGCGGCCGAAGTGATGAATCACGTGCGCCGGGCGGGGAGACGACCTGTGTGAGTTCCGTACGACGTGCCCCGCGCAGCCATGACTGGCTGCGGACGCTCGTGCTGCTGCTCGCGCTGCTGGTTCCCGGGGCCCATTTCCAGGCGCACGCGATCCCGCCCGTTCCGGCCGGGGAGCTCGTCGAGTACGACGTCCTCGACACCCCCCTGCGGCCACCGGCCCGGACCGTCCACCGTACGGCCGTACCTCTGCGCCCCGTTCCGCGACCGCAGACGGCTCCCGGAGTGCCGGCGTACCGCCCCGTCCCGGCGTCGCCGCGGCCGCCGTACGTGCTGCGCGCCCTGCGTTCCGTGGTCCTGCGCTGCTGACAGAGCCCGCTTCCCGCAGGCCTGCTCAGCACTCACGCAAGGAACACCGTCATGCCCAACGACCCGTACGCGATCCTGCGCGCCCTGCTGCGCGCGGAGGCCGCACGCAGTGCACCGAAACCGCAGAGCACCAAGAAGAAGCCGCCGTCGGGAGAGGAGAAGCGCGGCTGATCCTCCGGAGGAGGCGGGACTACCGCCTCCTCCGGGCCGTACCGAAGAGCGAGCGGGTGATCTCACGCCCGATCTGCGTGCCCAGCGACCGCGTGAGCGACTTGAACATGCCACTGCCGACGACCTGTTCGACGACGGAGGGGTCCTCCCGACGAGACGTGGGCGGGGCCTTCATCTCGTCCGGGCCCTTGGCACCCCGCGAGCTGAGCTTCTCGTACGCCGACTCCCTGTCCACAGCCTGTGCGTAACGCCCATGCAGCGGCGAGGCCTCGACCGCCGAGTCCAGCGCACCGGCGTCGACAGGGCCCATCAGGGACTCGGGAGCGCGCAGGCGGGTCGCGGCGACGGGCGTGGGAGCCCCCTTCTCGCTCAGCACCGTCACCACGGCCTCCCCCGTCCCTAGACCGGTGAGCAGCTCCTCCAGGTCGTACGCGGAGTCGGGGAAGGTCTTCACGGTCGCCTTCAACGCCTTCTGGTCGTCGGGGGTGAAGGCCCGCAGCGCGTGCTGGACCCGGTTGCCGAGCTGGGCGAGGACGTCGGCGGGTACGTCCTTCGGGGTCTGCGTGACGAAGAAGACGCCGACCCCTTTCGAGCGAATCAGCCGGACGGTCTGCGTGAGGGAGTCGAGGAAGGCCTTCGAGGCCCCGTTGAAGAGCAGATGCGCCTCGTCGAAGAAGAAGACGAGCTTCGGCTTGTCGGCGTCACCGACCTCCGGCAGATCGTGGAACAGATCGGCGAGCAGCCACATCAGGAAGGTCGAGAAGAGCTGCGGCCGGTCCTGTACGGCGGCCAGTTCCAGCACGGACACCAGCCCGCGCCCGTCGTCCTGCGTCCGCAGCAGTTCAGCGGTGTCGAACTCCGGCTCCCCGAAGAAGTCGGCCATGCCCTGCGCCTCGAAGGCGGTGAGGGACCTGAGGATCACCCCGGCCGTGGCCGTGCTGAGGCCACCGATGTTCCTCAGCTCGCCCTTGCCCTCGTCGGAGGTCAGGAAGGCGACGACGGCCCTGAGATCCTTGAGGTCGACGAGCTCGAGCCCCTTCTGGTCGGCGTAGTGGAAGATCAGGCCGAGGGACTGCTCCTGGGTCTGGTTGAGCTGGAGCACCTTGGACAGCAGCACCGGACCGAAACTGGTGACGGTGGCCCGGACGGGGATGCCGTGGCCGATGCCGCCGAGGGCGTAGAACTCGGCGGGACACCCGGTGGCGGCCCACGTCTGATGCACTTCCGCAGCTCTGGCCTGCACCTTCTCGTTGCGCACACCCGGCTCGGAGATCCCCGAGACATCGCCCTTGATGTCGGCGAGGAAGACCGGAACCCCCTGCGCCGACAGCTGCTCGGCGATGAGCTGGAGCGTCTTGGTCTTGCCGGTGCCGGTGGCACCGGCGACGAGCCCGTGCCGGTTGAGCATCGGCAGCGGGATCCTGACCTGCGCGTCCGGCAGACAGACGCCGTCCCACAGCAGCGCGCCCAGATCGAGGGCGGGGCCGGTGAAGGCGTAGCCGGAGGCGATCTTCAGTGCCTCCCGGGGCAGAGCGGCGGAGCCGGACTGTGCCTCCGGCATGGACCGGTCGGTGGTGCCCGCGGCGGCCCCCGTGACGCCCTCCGGCGGGGTCTTTCGCTCGCTCATGCCAAACCCCTGCTCCCGTTACGCGCCTTTTCGCGGCTTTTTTCCAGCGTCGCACTCGGTCGCCATGGCTGCGCCCGGAAGGTCTTGACCGGTAGGCTTTCCGTGTGATCTTCAAGCGCATCGGAAACGGCCGGCCGTACCCCGACCACGGCCGGGAAAGCACCCGGCAGTGGGCGGACGTCGCACCGCGCCCGGTCCGCCTCGATCAGCTGGTGACGACCAAGGGCCAGCTCGACCTGGAAACCCTCCTCGCCGAGGACTCGACGTTCTACGGCGACTTGTTCGCGCACGTCGTGAAATGGCAGGGCGACCTGTACCTGGAGGACGGCCTGCACCGCGCGGTGCGGGCGGCGCTCCAGCAGCGACAGGTGCTGCACGCGCGCGTGCTCGAACTGGACTGAGTGACCGCGCTGTAAAGGTTTGGCCCTTTCGGGTTCACCTGCGCCGTGGTCAATGATCATCTAGTAGGCATTGCCGTCCTGGCGCACTACGCTGCGCCCATGAGCATGCTGACGCCCCCCGGCATGGGCCGTAAGTACCGGATCACGGGCGACAAGTACCCCCGGATGCGTCGGCGCCGGCGGCGCAGCAGGCTCGTGCTCGGCGTGGTGGCCTCCGTGGCCGCGCTGAGCCTGGTCGGCTGGGGCACGCTCCAGCTCATCGACGTGTTCACGGGCGGCGGGGACGAGGCCTCCGCGGTCGGCTCCAAGGGTGACTGCACGACGAAAGCCGGCGCGTCCCCCTCCGCCTCTGCGGTCCCTCTCCCCAAGCCGGGCCAGATCACCGTCAACGTCCTGAACGCCACGGCTCGCGGCGGACTCGCCAAGAAGACGGCGGACGAACTGAAGAAGCGGGGCTTCAAGATCGGCGATGTGGGCAACGCGACGGCGACCTACGACAAGAAGGTCAAGGGCACGGGGGTACTGCTCGGTCCGTCGACCGCCCTCAAGACCTCGCTGCCGGTCCTCGCGACACAGCTGGCCTCCGCCGAGACCCGCACGGACACGCGCAAGGGCGCCGAGGTCGACCTGATCATCGGAACGGGCTTCAAGAGCCTGACCAGCAAGGCGGCCGCGAACAAGGCACTGGCCGCACTGAACGCACCCGAGCCGACGGCTACGGCGTCGAAGAAGAGCTGCTGAGGTGTCGTAAGGCGGGGCCACACCGGGTCCTTACGCGTCTGCAGGCCGGTGGGGGCCGGTCGCGCAGTTCCCCGCGCCCCTGGGTAGGTGCAGTCACCCGCGCCAGGACGGGCCGTTGGCCGCGTACGGCGTGAAGGGGACGGGGTGGGGGGTGTCCGCCCGCAGCGGCCGGCGTCCGTTACCGAGCACTGTTGGAGCAGCCGAGCCGCCGGACCGAGGACGGACCCCCCCCCCCCCGGCCCCGACCCACCCACCAGACCGCACGCGCTACACCCGCCCCCACCGAACCGAAACAGGCCGCCGCAGGCATCCAGGGGCGCGGGGAACTGCGCACAACGCCCGCCCCCACCCAGCCGCACAGGCCGCCGCAGGCAAACCCACCGAACCCGCACAGGCCGCCGCAGGCACCCCCGCTCAACCGCCGGAGGCAACCCCTACTCGGCCGCGCCGTACAACCGGTCCCCCGCGTCGCCGAGGCCCGGGACGATGTAACCGTGCTCGTTGAGGTGGTCGTCGACCGCGGCCGTGACCACCGTGACCGGAGTGCCCGCCAGCTCGCGCTCCATGATCTCCACGCCCTCCGGGGCGGCCAGCAGAACCACCGCCGTCACGTCGTCCGCACCGCGCTTGATCAGCTCACGGATCGCGGCGACCAGGGTGCCACCGGTCGCGAGCATCGGGTCGAGGACGTACACCTGCCGCCCGGAGAGGTCCTCCGGCATGCGCGCGGCGTACGTGGTCGCCTGCAGCGTCTCCTCGTTACGGATCATGCCGAGGAAACCCACCTCGGCGGTCGGCAGCAGACGGACCATGCCGTCCAGCATGCCGAGCCCGGCACGGAGGATCGGCACCACCAGCGGGCGCGGATACGACAGCTTCACACCGGTCGTGGGGGCGACCGGCGTGCGGATGTCGACCGCCTCGGTGCGCACGTCGCGCGTGGCCTCGTAGGCGAGCAGGGTGACCAGTTCGTCGGCGAGACGACGGAAGGTCGCGGAGTCGGTGCGCTGGTCGCGCAACGCGGTGAGTTTGTGGGCGACCAGAGGGTGGTCGACGACGTGGAGACGCATGGCCACAACAGTAGCCGGGTCCACCGCACCCCTCGCGCTGGCGTCAAACCGCCCGACCGGGGGAAAGTGGGAGGGACGGACTGGGGTGGTGAACCGATGCCTGACCTGCCTGAGCACGAACCGTCGTCACAGGAGACCGACGCCGAGCGCCGGCGCCGTCGAGCGCAGTTCCTGCGCGATCTCGCGGAGGCCCGAGAACTTCGCGACCGGGTGCAGCCGCGCCGGGCGAAGGTGGCCCGGCTGCGACACGCGATGCGTATGCGGACCTTCCGCTGGTAAGGATGATCACGCGCCCCGAGCCTGGCGGCGCACCGACGGTGCGCCGAACAGGTGGCTGTGCGTGGGCCCTTGGGAAAGCGGCGTACGATCCCGCTCGTGGCGGCGACGAGTGCGCTGGTGAGTCCTTCACCGACGTGCCGACGCACGTGCGATCAAAACCACCGGACACAGGGTGCCGAAGACGTCCCCTGAACGCCTTGTTTCTGCCACGATTCCGAGTGGGCGGGGCTCGGAGCCGAGCTCTCCCCGCCTACAACCTCCGCCGGGGGGACCCCCAACCGGCACGCCTATGACCAGTGGGAGAGTCACGGTGTACTTCGCCGCACTGCTCGCGCGCACCGAAGACGGGTGGGAAGCGAGCGACACAGAGCTGGACGATGTGGAGACCCTGTCGGATCTGGCCGACCTCGCCCGGGAAGCCGCGCCCGAGGACGACACGGTGCTTGTACTGATCGAGCAGGAAGACGCTTGGTTCGGCGTCGTCCGCATCGACGGCGAGGAGGACCCTCGCATCTATGTCTCGGACGCCGCCGCCGCTGCCCGCAGCTCGTACGGCGAGATCCTGCTCACCGACGAACTGCTCGGAAGGGAGCCCGGCGACGACGACCCGGACCTCGACGCCCTCGACCTCGACGGCACCGAGGACGGTGAGGACGAGGACGAGGACGACGACCCGACCGCGGAGGCGGGTGTCTCCGGAGAGATCGTGCCGCACGGCCCGGTCGGCGACGCGCAGGTCCTCGACGACCTGGGCGTCAGCGAGAAGCAGCTGAAGTCCCTGTCGGAGGACGCCGTCACCGAGATCGCCGAGTCCCTGGGCGCCTCGGAGGTCCTGGAGACCGTCCGCTGACCGGAACCACCGCGGCAGACCCGGTACGTGACCACTGGCGGGCCGCGATGCGGCTCGCCCTGGAGGAGGCCGGCAAGGCGGGCGCGGACGTGCCGGTGGGCGCCGTCGTACTGTCCCCGGACGGTACGACCGTGCTCGCGGCCGGCCACAACGAACGCGAGGCCGGCGGCGATCCGACCGCGCACGCGGAGATCCTCGCGATCAGAAGGGCGGCGGCGGAGCTCGGCGAGTGGCGGCTGACCGGCTGCACGCTCGTCGTCACGCTGGAGCCGTGCACGATGTGCGCGGGCGCGATCGTCCAGTCCCGGGTGGACCGGGTGGTCTACGGAGCCCGGGACGAGAAGGCCGGCGCGGCCGGTTCCCTGTGGGACGTCGTCCGCGACCGGCGCCTCAACCACCGGCCCGAAGTCATCGAAGGTGTCCTCGCGGAGGAGTGCGCCGGACTCCTCACGGAGTTCTTCCGCGAGCGCTGAATTCCGATTTCAAAGCACGCCCCACCTTGCTGTAAGGTCTCCCTCGGTAGCGTGTCCGAGCGGCCGAAGGAGCTCGCCTCGAAAGCGAGTGTGGCGCAAGTCACCGAGGGTTCAAATCCCTCCGCTACCGCTTGAGAAGGGCCTCGTCGAGAGACGGGGCCCTTCGTGCGTACTGATCACCCCGGTTACACTCGCGCCCCAGAAGGAACAGACACACCAGAAGCGGGGGAGGCCGCGGTGGCGGTGAACGGAAAGAAGATCGCCGTCTATGTGCTCGTGGTCTTCGTGCTGTATGTGATCATCACGGACCCTGAAAAGGCGGCTGACTACGTCCAGATAGGGTTCGAGGGCATATCGGACGCCGCCAAGGCCGTCGGCGACTTCTTCACCTGGCTGGCCGACGGGGCGCATTGACAGAACCAAGGGAGCGCCCATGATCCGCCACCTCGTCCTCTTCAAGCTCGACGAGGGCGTCGAGCGCGACGACCCGCGCGTGGTGGCGGGCGTCGAGGCCTTCCGCGCGCTGGAGAGCAAGATCCCCGAGATCCGCTTCTGGGAGCTGGGCTGGAACCTCAGCGACCGGCCCATCGCCTACGACTTCGCCATCAACTCCGGCTTCGAGGACGCGACCGCGCTGCGGACGTACGTCGAGCACCCGGAGCACCAGGCGGGCGTTGCGCTGTGGAAGGAGTTCGCCACCTGGGTGATCGCGGACTACGCGTACTGAGCCCGAGCGCTCCGAAGCCTCCCGCCGGGAACGGTGGGAGGCTTTTCTGCGTCCAACGCCCCAACTTGCCACTCAACACGGCGTAACCAAACGTTATGAGGTGCTTGCACACAGTGCACATGTCTTGTGATGCTATGACCGCTTTTGACGGATGGGTTGATCAACGAAGAGGTGGCGTTGACCGTGTCGGCCAGTACCGCGCCTCCCCAGGAGGCCACCCAGGAGGCCGCTCCACGCAGTCGCGGCGCCGACACCCGGGCGCTCACCCAGGTGCTCTTCGGCCAGTTGAAAGGGCTTCAGCCGGGCACACCGGAACACAGCCGGGTACGGACGGCGCTCATCGAGGCCAACCTCCCTCTCGTGCGCTACGCGGCTTCCCGCTTCCGCTCCCGCAACGAGCCGATGGAGGACGTGATCCAGGTCGGCACCATCGGGCTCATCAACGCGATCGACCGCTTCGACCCGGACAGGGGTGTGCAGTTCCCGACCTTCGCGATGCCGACCGTCGTCGGCGAGATCAAGCGGTACTTCCGCGACAACGTCCGCACGGTCCACGTCCCACGCCGGCTGCACGAGCTGTGGGTGCAGGTCAACGGCGCGACGGAGGACCTGACGACCGCCTTCGGACGGACCCCGTCGACCGCCGAGATCGCGGAGCGGCTGCGCATCACCGAGGACGAGGTGCTGTCCTGCATCGAGGCCGGACGGTCGTACCACGCCACCTCGCTCGAGGCGGCCCAGGAGGGCGACGGACTGCCGGGCCTGCTCGACCGGCTCGGCTACGAGGACCCGGCGCTGGACGGCGTGGAGCACCGCGACCTGGTCCGCCATCTACTGGTCCAACTCCCGGAACGGGAACAGCGAATCCTGCTGCTGCGCTACTACAGCAATCTCACCCAGTCGCAAATCAGCGCGGAACTCGGCGTCTCGCAGATGCACGTTTCGAGGCTACTCGCGCGTAGCTTCCAGCGGCTGCGATCCGCCAATCGGATCGACGCTTAGCCGATGCATAAGGGGCGCACGGTCGCACGTTCCGGAACACCGCAGTTCGCAAGCAGTATCGAGGCGTAACCGGCACGAGCGAATCGCTCACCAGCGCCGTTCCCGACACTTCTGTGCCGAAAGACCGTCAGACCCCCTTTATCCAGGGCGTATTCGGGTCTCACATGTCGACATGTCACTACAGCGTGTTGCCGACATGTGACATTCTGCGGGAAGCGCGTTTGCCGAGGCTTCGGCTCCGGTATTCAGGTGAAGGCTGACGTTCCACCCGGGGCGTTCGCCACGACCGTCCCGCGACCCAAAGGGGGTGGCATGTCCGCAGATCAGGGCAGCTCGAAGGTGCTTACGCTCACGAAGAGCGAGGCTGAGCCAGTGCTCGACGACATCACGGCCGTCGAGGCCGCACCGGCCCCGGTCATCCCGGCTCCCCCGACGGTGTCCGGAGCCATCGACACCCGCACCCTGTCCCGCTCCCTCTTCCTGCGGCTCGCCGCACTCGACGAGAACAGCCCGGAGCGCGCCTACGTCCGGGACACCCTCATCGAACTCAACCTCCCGCTGGTGCGCTACGCGGCGGCCCGCTTCCGCTCGCGCAACGAGCCGATGGAAGACATCGTCCAGGTCGGCACCATCGGCCTGATCAAGGCGATCGACCGCTTCGACTGCGAACGCGGCGTGGAGTTCCCGACCTTCGCGATGCCGACCGTCGTCGGCGAGATCAAGCGGTTCTTCCGCGACACCTCGTGGTCGGTGCGCGTCCCGCGCCGCCTCCAGGAGCTGCGGCTGGCCCTCACCAAGGCCAGCGACGAGCTCTCCCAGAAGCTGGACCGTTCTCCGACGGTGGCCGAACTCGCCTCCGTGCTGGGCGTGTCCGAGGAGGACGTCGTCGACGGCCTCGCGGTCGGCAACGCCTACACCGCCTCCTCGCTGGACTCCCCGGCCCCGGAGGACGACGGCGGCGAGGGCTCCCTCGCGGACCGCCTCGGCTACGAGGACACGGCTCTGGAGGGCGTCGAGTACCGGGAGTCCCTGAAGCCACTGCTGGCCAAACTCCCGCCCCGTGAGCGGCAGATCATCATGCTGCGCTTCTTCGCCAACATGACGCAGTCACAGATCGGCGAGGAGGTCGGCATCTCCCAGATGCACGTCTCGCGCCTGCTGACCCGCACACTGGCGCAGCTGCGCGAGGGCCTCATCTCGGACTGACCTGCCCTGACCGGGTGCCGGCAGCTGCGCTGGGCTTGGGCGGGGCGCCTATGGGGGTGCCTCGCCATGCCGCCGGGCGGCTGCGGGTCGGTGGGGGCTGGTCGCGCAGTTCCCCGCGCCCCTGGGGAGTTGCACTCCCCTACGCCACGACGGACCGATCCCCACCTCATGTGCCTCGACGGGCCGTTCGCCGCACCGCGCGCCACCACGGGCCGGTAGCCGCGTACGGCGGCAAGGGGACGGGGTGGGGGGTGTCCGCCCGCAGCGGCCGGCTCCGATACCGGGCACCGCCCAAGTAACAGCAACCGCCGGACCGAGGACGGACACCCACCAGAACCGCACGCGCTACACCCGCCCCCACCGAGGACGCACAGGCCGCCGCAGGCATTCAGGGGCGCGGGGAACTGCGCACAACACCCGTCCCCACCGAACCCGCACAGGCGCCGCAGGTACCCGCTACTTGAGCGCCAGCCAGGCCACCGCCGCGACGATCGCCACTGCGACCACCACGCCGATGATGAGGCCGATGCGCGGGCCGCCCGAAGAGGCGGGAGCGGTCTGCTGCCGACGGCCCTGCGGGCCCTCGTCGACGAACGCGCGGAACATCTGGGTGCTGCCGGCGGGGTCGTGGTTGCCCTGGGGGACCTGGTTCTCAGCCATGCCCAGAGACCCTAGCGAATCCGGGAGCCGGGCCCAAGTGCGGGGCTCAGGGGGGTTCGGAACTGCTGGCGACGCCGTGAGCGGGCTTGAGTCTGGGTGAGTGCCGGGGCCGGATGTGTGGGGCCGGTCGTCCGCGGTGCGCCGGGGGTTCGCTGCTGCCAAGAGGGTGTCCGAGCTCGAGGCCCTGAGGGGAACGGGAGTTCTCGGGGCGAACGGGTGACCTTTTCTGGGGTTGCTCGTTGACTGCTGTGACAGGGGCCTTCGGCCTGGCGGGAGGGGATCGGGTGGGCGGGCTGCGGGAGTTGGCTGCGTCGTTTGTGGTGCCCGCTCCGGCCGGGGTGGGCCCTTCGGGACCGGTTGCGGGTGTCTGCGGTGGATGCGGCGGTGCTGGTTGAGGTCGGGGTGTTCCTGGGTTCGCTGGCGGCCGGTGATCTCGCCGAGCGGTCCCGGCAGGGGCTGGGTCATGATGCGGCGTCCTGGGCAGTGCGCAAGCGGGAGCTGACGGGGAGGTCGTCGGCGCGCTGGGCGGGCAGTATCACCAAGGCCAGCCATGATCAGTGGACGCTGGCCAGGCGCGGGCAGGCCGCCCACATGGCCTGGCTGCGGCGGCAGATCGCGTCCATCGGGGCGCGGCTGGCCCAGCCGCTCGGTGCCAAAGCCGACAAGCGCGCAGAGCTGGTGCGCGGGTATGCCTCGCGGGGCGAGTGGCATGCCAAATCTCGCCGCCTGCAGACCCTCAAGGATCGGCTGGCGGTGGTGGAGGCGGACTGGGCGGCGGGCCGGGTGCGGGTGGTGCGCGGCGGTAAACGCCTCGCCCGCGCCCGCCATCATCTGGACGCGGCGGGGCTGGACGTGCACGGCAACCCGGTCGGCGAACCCCAGCGCTACTTCTACGACCTCACCGGCACCGCCCAGCATCGGGACGCGCAGATCCGGCACGCGCTGACCCGGCTGCTGCACCACGCCCGGTGTTGCGGGGCGTCCGCGATCGCCATCGAGGACCTCGACTTCAGCGATGGCACCAGCCGCGAGAAGCACGGCCGCAGCAAGCGTTTCCGTCGCCTCATCTCCCGCTTCCCCACCGCGAAGCTCAAGGCCCGGCTGGTGTCGATGGCCGCCGAGCAGGACATCGCCGTCATCGCGGTCGACCCCGCCTACACCAGCCGCTGGGGCGCCCAGCACTGGCAGCAGCCGCTCACCACGACAACCCGCAAGATGTCCCGGCACGATGCGGCAAGCATCGCGATCGGGCGACGCGCCCTCGGCCACCCGATCCGGCGACGGACGACACCGCCCCTGTCCCACCAGAGTGATGGTGCGGGGCATCGGATCGTCCAGGCCCGACCGGAGACCCGTCGGCGCGAGGGAACCCACCCCCCATGTTCCCGGACCGCGCACCGGATGCGCGCCGGCCGGGCCATGGAGCGAAAGCGGGCGACCAGGGTGCCCAACACCGTTCGGAGCACCCGGCTGAGCGTGCGTTCTGGCGACAGGACTCACTCCCGCTCAGTCCTTAGGAACGGTAGTACAGGCCCCCACCCGCAGGTTTACGTTCGCAATACTTGCCTTTGCCAAGTTTTTATGGCGCACTCACCCCGTTTCATTTGCCTGTAGCAACCAAGCACATCTATGGTTGCCCTAAGCAACGAATACGGGAGGTGTGATGGCCGAGCAGACGCGATACGAGGAGCTGATCCGTCAGTTCAGCGCCTTCGGCGCTGTGAAGAGGGAGATCGGACGGATGATGCCGTCCGAGTGCCCCGCCGGTTCCGCCGCCGTACTGACCCTGCTCGGGCGCTACGGAGACATGCGCATGAGCAGGCTCTCCGAGCTGCTCGCCGTGGACATGTCCGTGACCAGCCGGCACGTGGCGCACGTCGCCGAGCGCGGCTGGATCGAACGCTCCCCCGACCCGGCGGACAAGCGCTCACGCATCCTGCGGCTGACGCCGGCCGGCCAGGCGCTCCTGGACCAGCTGTCCTGTCGGACCTGCCAGCTGCTCGCCGAACGGCTGAGCGACTGGAGCGACGACGAGGTGGCCCAGCTGACCGCGCTGATGGCCCGCCTCCGGGCGAGCTTCGACGACACCCGCGCCCACGGCCCCGAACCGCGGCCGCCCGTGCCCCCCGTACTCGAACAGATCACCCGTACACCCGCGACCACCCAGTAAGAGAAGGAAGCCCATGGCTACGACCACACCAACCGGTGTGCGGGCACACGCCAAGCACGGGGGAGGCTCCACCGAGTACGCCCCCATGACGCACCGGCAGATCATGGAGGCCATCTCCGGCCTGCTGCTCGGCATGTTCGTGGCGATCCTGTCGTCCACGATCGTCACCAACGCACTCCCGCACATCATCAGCGACCTCGGCGGCGGCCAGTCCGCCTACACCTGGGTCGTCACCGCCGCCCTGCTGTCGATGACCGCGGCCACTCCCCTGTGGGGCAAGCTCGCCGACCTGTACAGCAAGAAGGCGCTCGTCCAGATAGCCCTGGTCATCTACGTCCTGGGCTCCGCGGCGGCGGGTCTCTCGCAGAACGCCGGCATGCTGATCGCCTGCCGCGTCGTCCAGGGCATCGGCGTCGGCGGCCTGTCCGCCCTCGCGCAGATCGTCATGGCGGCGATGATCTCCCCGCGTGAGCGCGGCCGTTACTCCGGCTACCTCGGCGCGACCTTCGCCGTCGCCACCGTCGGCGGTCCGCTGCTCGGCGGTGTCATCACCGACACCTCGTGGCTGGGCTGGCGCTGGTGCTTCTACGTCGGCGTCCCCTTCGCCGTCATCGCGCTGATCGTGCTGCAGAAGACCCTGCACCTGCCGGTCGTGAAGCGGGACGTGAAGGTCGACTGGGCCGGTGCGTTCTTCGTCGCCGCCGCCGTCTCGCTGCTGCTGGTCTGGGTCACCTTCGCCGGTGACAAGTACGACTGGATCTCCTGGCAGACGTACGCGATGGTCGGCGGTTCCATCGTCCTCGGTCTGGTGTTCGTGCTGGTCGAGTCCAAGGTGCGCGAGCCGATCATCCCGCTGCGCCTGTTCAGGAACCGCACCATCACGCTCGCATCGCTGGCCTCGCTGTTCGTCGGTGTCGCGATGTTCACCGGCACGGTCTTCTTCAGCCAGTACTTCCAGCTGGCCCGCGACAAGTCCCCGACGATGTCGGGTGTGATGACCATCCCGATGATCGGTGGTCTGTTCGTCTCCTCCACCGTCTCCGGGCAGTTCATCACCCGCACCGGACGCTGGAAGGCGTGGCTGGTCAGCGGTGGTGTGCTGGTGACGGCCGGTCTCGGTCTGCTCGGCACCATCCGGTACGACACGGCCTACTGGAAGATGTCGATCTTCATGGCCCTGCTGGGTCTCGGCATCGGCATGATGATGCAGAACCTGGTGCTGTGTACGCAGAACCAGGTCGACCCGGGCGACCTCGGCTCCGCCAGCTCCACGGTCACCTTCTTCCGTTCCCTCGGCGGTGCGGTCGGCGTCTCCGCGCTCGGCGCGGTCATGTCCCACCGGATCACGCACTACGTCACGGACGGCGTCGCCGCCCTCGACCCCAAGTACCAGGCCGCCCTGTCCGGTTCCGGCTCCTCCACCGACAGCATCCCGGACCTGAGCAAGCTCCCGGCCCCGGTGCGCACCCTGATGGAGAGCTCCTACGGCCACGGCATCGCCGACGTGTTCCTGATCGCCGGTGCCCTCGCGGCCGTCGCGTTCCTGATCACGCTGTTCATCAAGGAGGTTCCGCTGAAGACCAAGGGCGCACTGGCGCAGGCGGCCGGCGACGACTCGTCCGCCGAGGCCCCCGCGGAGGCCGCGACCCCCGCGGAAGCTGCGGCTCCGACGACTGCCGGGCACACGCCGAGCTGGGCCTCGACCACCTCCGACACCGAGACCGCTCCCGACGGCACGCAGCGGCTGTCCGCCGTCGCCACCCTGACCCGCCCCGAGGAGCCCTCGGCCGGCTCCGGCGGCATCCCGGTCCGCGGCTTCGTGCGCGGCAACGAGAGCGCGCCGGTCCCGCAGGCCGCGGTCACGCTGATCTCGCTCGCGGGACGGCAGCTGGGCCGGTCGGTGACCCAGGCCGACGGCTCCTACGCGGTCGAGGCGCCGAGCGTGGGGTCGTACGTCCTGATCGCCTCGGCCGACGGCTTCCAGCCGCAGGCGTCCACGGTGCTCGTGAACAGCGAGCCGGTGGCCTACGACGTCCTCCTCAGCGGCACCAGCGGGCTGAACGGACTCGTGCGGGCCGCGCGGAGCGGGGAGCCGGTCAAGGACGCGATGGTGATCGTCACTGATGTGCGGGGTGATCTGCTGGCCACCGGGACCACCGGTGAGCAGGGCGAGTTCGCCTTCGGCGAGCTGGTGCCGGGTGCGGTGACCGTCGCGGTGAACGCCGCCGGGTACCGGCCGCGCGCGCTGCCCGTCGAGGTCGGTGGCACCGGCGTCACCCGTATCGAGGTCGACCTCGACTCGGGCGCCCGCCTCCAGGGTGTCGTACGGGCGCCGCACGGTCCGCTGGCCGACGCACGGGTCACCCTCGTGGACGCGGCGGGCAACGTGGTCGGTACCGCCACCACGGGGACGGACGGGGCGTACGCCTTCACCGACCTGGACGGCGGCGAGTACACGGTCATCGCGACGGGGTACCCGCCGCAGGCGACGGCCCTGACGGTGAACGGCCCCGCGGTCGACGGCCACGACATCGAACTCGCCCACCCCGGCGAGTAGTCCACCGACTCCGGCCCGTGGCAGGAGCGCGCTCCGAGCGGAGGTGCGCGCCCGCCACGGGCCGGTCTTCTTCGAGGAGTTACGTGAAATGGGACTGAGCGCGAGGATCCGGACCCGGGACGGCTGGGCCGTGTCGCACGCGGTCGTCACGGTGACCGACATGACCGGGACGCAGGTGCTGCGCGCGGAGGCGGACGCCGAAGGGGCGGTACGGGACGGCACACCGCTGGAGCCGGGGCCGTACACCGTCATCGTCACGGCCGTCGGCTACGCGCCCGCCGCGTCGAGCGCGATCGTCACCGCGAGCGGCCGGGCCGAGGTCGGCACGGTCACGCTGGCCCGCATCGGCGGGGCGGAACTCCCGCCGCCGGGGCCCTGGACCGTGGACCCGGCCCACTCCGGCGTGGGCGCGGTCGCCCAGCACCTGGGCATCTCCAGCGTGCACGGCCGCTTCACCGACTTCACGGCGGCGATCGAGGTCGCCCCGGACGACGTGACCAAGTCGCGGGTGGAGGCGGTGATCCGGGCGGCGTCCATCGACACGGGGAACGCGATGCGGGACGAGCACCTGCGGTCGGCGGACTTCCTGGACGTCGAGCGGTATCCGGAGATCACGTACCGGTCCACGGGGCTGGCCGTGGCCGGTACGGACCGGTGGACCGTGCGGGGTGAGCTGGCGATGCGTGGTGTCGTGCGCCCCGTCGACCTGGACCTGGCGTATCTGGGGACGGGGGCCGATCCCTGGGGCGGGACCCGTGCCGCCTTCCGGGCCACCACCCAGCTTCGGCGGGAGGACTTCGCCATGAACTACAACCAGGTCGTGCAGGCGGGGATCGCGGCGATCGGTACGACGCTGAAGGTCGAGCTCGATGTCCAGGCGGTACAGGGGGAGTCGCTGCCGCAGGCCTGAGGCCGTTGTCAGTGGCAGGTCGTACCGTTCTGGCATGGAGCGAACCACGGGGGTACAGGCCTACTACGCCGAGTCGGCGCAGCGGCTGGGAAGGGTGTACGAGAGCGTCTCCTTCGAGTCGGTGCACGAGGCGCTGCTGGATCTGCTGCCGGAGGCGCCCGCGCGGGCGCTGGACGTCGGCGCGGGGACGGGGCGGGACGCGGCGGCGCTGGCCCGGCGCGGGTTCACGGTCGATGCGGTGGAGCCGGTGGCGGAGCTGCGGGACCTGGCCGAGGGGCTGCATCCCGGCAGCGGGGTGGCCTGGCGGGCGGGTGCCCTCCCGGAGATACCCGGCGTCCAGGGGCCGTACGACCTCGTCCTGCTGTCCGCGGTGTGGATGCACCTGCGGCCGGAGGAACGGCCCCTCGCCATGCGGCGCCTGGCTGAACTGCTCGCCCCCGGCGGCATCCTGCTGATCACCCTGCGGCGCGGTGAGCCACCGGCGGACCGGCAGATGTTCGACATCGCGCCGGAGGAGGTCGCCGGGCACGGGGCAGGGGCGGGGCTGAAGCTGCTGCGGATCGTGGACGAGAAAGCCGACCGACTCGGCCGTGAGGCGGTTCACTGGAACGCCGTGGCGCTCCAACTAGGCTGACGTCATGGCACCGAACATTGCGACCAACAAGGCCGTCTCGCTGGACGAGTTGCTGGACTTCGTACGGCCCCGGCACCGGGCGATCCTGCTGACGCGGCGGGGGGACGGGTCACCGCAGGCCTCGCCGTTGACCTGCGGGGTGGACGACTCCGGGCGGATCGTCGTCTCGACGTACCCCGAGCGGGCCAAAACGCGCAACGCGAAGCGGGACTCCCAGGTCAGCGTGATCGTGCTGAGCGACGACTGGAACGGACCGTGGGTGCAGGTCGACGGGACCGCGGAGGTCGTCGACTCGCCGGAGTCCGTGGAGCCGTTGGTGGAGTACTACCGGAACATCGCAGGGGAGCACCCCGACTGGGACGAGTACCGGGCGGCGATGGTGAAGCAGGGCAAGTCGATCATTCGGGTGACGCCGGTGCGGTGGGGTCCTGTGGCTACCGGTGGATTTCCCGAGCGGTTGGCTTCGCCGGACGCCTGAGGGGCCCTGGGTCGGCGCACCTAAGCGGGTCCGGCCATCGCCTCGATTCCCTTGATCAACAGGTCCAGGGCGAACGTGAAGTCCCGGTCCCTCATCTCCTCCACCGTGTCGCCTCCCCTCGCCGTCATGATCTCCTCGTTCTCCTTGAGGATCTCCGCGGCGCCGGGAGCCCGGGTGGCGGTGGTCATGGCGTGGCGGAAGTAGGCCTCCTGGGTCATGCCGGCCTGGGCGGAGCGGGCGATGAAGTGGCCCTCGATGGTGCCGAAGCCGTAGACGAACTGGAAGACGGCGGAGATCGCGCCGGTGATGCCGTGTGCGGGCAGGCCGGTCTTGCGGATGACCCGGTGCACGATCCGGGAGAGCGCCAGGGAGTTGGGGCCGATGTTGAGGAACGTCCCGGCCAGCGGTGAGACCCAGGGGTGCCGGACCAGCAGGCCCCGGTACTCCTTGGCCACCGTGCGCAGTTGGTCCCGCCAGTCCTCGTCGGCCTCCGGGTCCGGCAGCTCCAGTTCGCCGAAGGCCGCGTCCAGGGCGAGTTCGAGGAGGTCGTCCTTGGTGTCGACGTACCAGTAGACGGACATCGCGGTCACGTTCAGTTCGGCGGCCAGCCGCCGCATGGAGAACTTGGCCAGTCCTTCGGCGTCCAGGAGACGGACCGTCACCTCGGTGATCCGGTCCCGGTCGAGCCCCGACGGCTGCCCGCCGCCACGGCCGCTCCGGCGCACCTTGCCCTCCAGCCACACACTGGTCCGACCCGAGGCCTTCTGACCTGCGTTGGGCATGGCGCACCTTTCGAAAGCATCCGTCCACTTGCAAAGATGCTAGGCCTTACCGGGCGCGAGCCGTATCGTTGTGCGGCTCCGCCGCGTGGGCGCGACCAGCCACGACGGACTCGCACCCGCCGACGGCCCGAAGCTCCGAGCTCCTAGGCACCCTCTGCCTGCTCAGCCCGCCGCAGCAACACCGCGGCGACCACTCCGCCCAGCAACACAGCGCCCGCCCCCACCAACTGACTGCTCTCCAGGCCGGAGGCGAACGCCTCGGTGATCCGGGCCCGCTCCTGTGCCGACCCCGCCTGCGCCAGCGCCGCCGGCAAGGACGCCGCCGCCACCGGGACCAGCGCCGCGAAGCGGGAATTCAGCACCGCGCCCAGCACCGCGACCCCGAGCCCCTGCCCGAACTCGGCGAGCGTTCCGTTGATACCGGCTCCCACCCCCGCCTTCTCCGGAGGGATCGCGCTCATGACGGCGTTGGCCATGGCCGGCATCGCGAAGGCGACCCCGGCGCCCATGACGACCAGGCCGGCCAGCATGCCGCCGTACCCGTGACGGCCGAGCACGGCGATCGCCGCGAGGCCCACCGCCAGACAGGTCATCCCGATGGCGATGGTGAGCGGTGTGCCGGCCCTCGGCAGGAGCTTCGCGCTGACCCCGGTGAGGTTGAGGGCGACGATGGTGAGGGCGAACGGCGCCGTCCGCAGTCCGGCCTCCAGCGGGTCGTATCCGAGGACGAACTGCAGGTGCTGCGTGAGCAGGAAGAGCGAGCCCGCCATGCCGAAGGCGACGAGGATCGCGCCCGCGACGGCCCCGGTGAACCGCTGGTTGCGGAAGAAGTGCATGTCGAGCATGGGGTACGGGACGCGCAGTTCCCATACGGCGAACCCGGTCAGCACCACGGCTCCGACCGCGGCGGAGGTGAGGGTGGTGGCGGAGGTCCAGCCGTGGTCCGGGCCGGAGATGATCGCGTAGACGACGCTCGTCATGCCGATCGTTGAGAGCAGTGCGCCGAGCAGGTCGGGGCGGTCGCCCTGCGGGTTCTTGGACTCGGGCACCAGGGCCAGGACGGCCACCAGGCCGATGGCCGCGACCGGGATGTTGATGAGGAAGATCGCGCCCCACCAGAAGTGGTCGAGCATCACGCCGCCGAGCAGCGGTCCTACGGCGAAGCCGAGCGAGTTGACCGTCGACCAGAGGCCGATCGCCTTCACGCGTTCGCTGTCGTCGAAGATCTGGACCACGACGGCGAGCGTGGTGGTGATGAGGAGCGCGCCGCCGACGCCCATGCCGGCGCGGGCCGCGATCAGCTGTGCGCTGGTGGTGGCGAGACCGGCCACCAGGGAGCCGACGCCGAACAGGGCCAGGCCCGCCATCAGCAGCTTCTTGCGGCCGTAGCGATCGGCGGCGCTGCCCGCGGTGAGCAGCAGACCGGACTGCACCAGCGAATACGCGTTGATCATCCACTGGATGTCGGAGGTGGCCGCGCCCAGTTCCCGGGTGAGCGAGGGGATCGCGACGTTCAGGACGGTGTTGTCGAGCAGCACGGTCAGTTGCGCGAGACAGATGACGCCGAGTATCAGCCAGCGCTGGGGATGGCCCTGGGAGACGGTGACGGGAGCGGGAGCGGACATGCCGTACACCGTAGAACAGTTCCCATACGCTGTACAACAAACTTTCCGGCTACGGACATGGCACAGGGGCGGCAACCCACGCGGCTGCCGCCCCTGTGCCCTGATCCGGTCCTACGTCAGCCGCTCGCCTTCTGGGTGAGGTCGTAGAAGGTGGCCGAACCGACCGTCACCTTCTTGAAGGTGGCCTCTACCCACGAGGTGATCTGCGAGGACGTACCGCTGCTGCTGCCGCCCATGCCGCCGCCGGAGCCGCTGGAGATGAAGTAGTGGATCTTTCCGTCCGCCACGTACTCCTTGAACTGGGCCAGTGTCGGGGACGGGTCGGTGCCGTTGAAGCCGCCGATCGCCATGACGGACTCGTCGGTGGCCAGCTGGTAGCTCGCGGCGTTCTGGGCGCCGATCGCGGCCGCCGCCCAGGTGTAGTCGTCCGCGTCGGCCGTCAGCAGCTTCTTGGCCTCGGCGGAGACGGACGCACCGTTGAGCAGGCCGCCGACACCGCCGCCTCCGCCCATGCCGCCGCCGTCACCTGTGGTGCCGCCGGGCATGCCGCCCTGCTGGTTCTGCGTGTTGCCGTTGCCCTGGGTGTTGCCGTTCTGGCCGGGCATCCCGCCGCCGAAGCCGCCGGTACCGCCCGTGCCGCCGCCCGGGAAGCCCTGGCCCTGCTGACCCTGGCCCTGTGTGGTGCCGTTGCCGTTCTGGGTCTGGCCGCCCGGGCCGCCGGTGCCGCCGCCGAAGCCGCCGCGCCCGCCGCCACCGGGACCGCCGCCCATCATGCTCGCGCCCGCGGGGCCGGCCGTCGGGATGGACCCGGTGTGCGCGGAGTTCACCGTGCTCAGCGTGTACGCCGTCGGACCGGCGAGCGCGGCCATGATGCCCAGGGCCGCGGCACCGAGCGCCAGCTGTCGGCCGAGCCTGGCCACGAAGATCAGGCCGAGCGCGGCGACCAGGCCGCCGGTCAGGACCAGCCACTTCAGCCAGGGCAGGTAGTCGGGGGTGCGGTTGAGGAGGACGTACCCCCAGGCCGAGGCCGCCACGACGGAGGCCGCGAGGGTGAGCGAGGCCCACATCTCGGCGCGCTTCTCCCACAGGGTCCCGGCGCCCATGCCGACCACGGCGGCGATGTAGGGGGCCAGGGCGATCGTGTAGTACTGGTGGAAGATGCCCGCCATGTAGCTGAAGACCACCAGAGTGATCAGCAGCGAGCCGCCCCAGACGAGGAACGAACCGCGGGTCACCGACGTCCGCTTGAGCTTGCGCGTCGCCACCAGGCCCGCGACCAGCAGGATCAGCGCGGCCGGCAGCAACCACGAGATCTGGCCGCCGATCTCGGAGTTGAACATCCGGTCCCAGCCGGTCTCGCCCCACTGTCCGGTGCCGCCGGCGCCGCCACCGCCGCCGATGCTGCCGGTCTCCTCGCCGTTCAGACGGCCGAGACCGTTGTAGCCGAAGGTCAGCTCGAGGAACGAGTTGTTCTGCGAGCCGCCGATGTAGGGGCGGGAGGAGGCGGGCCACAGCTCGACGATCGCGACCCACCAGCCGCCGGAGACGATCAGGGCACCGGTCGCGGCGGCCAGCTGACCGAGGCGCTTCTTCAGGGAGACCGGCGCGCAGACCGCGTACACGATCGCCAGCGACGGCAGGATCAGGAAGGCCTGGAGGGTCTTCGCGAGGAACGCGAAGCCGATCGCGACGCCCGCCCACACCAGCCACTTCGTCTTGCCGTCCTCGATGGCACGGACGACGAAGTAGCAGGCCAGCGCCATCAGCAGGGCCAGCATGGCGTCCGGGTTGTTGAACCGGAACATCAGCGCCGCGACGGGGGTGAGCGCGAGCACGGCGCCCGCGATCAGACCTGCTCCGGGGCTGAACCGGCGGCGCACGGACGCGTAGACGACGGCGACCGTGCCGACGCCCATGAGGACCTCGGGGCCGAGGATCGTCCACGAGTTCAGGCCGAAGATCCTGGCCGCGATCTCCATCGGCCACAGGAAGGCCGAGGGCTTGTCGACGGTGATGGCGTTGCCCGCGTCCAGCGAGCCGAAGAACATCGCCTTCCAGCTCTTGGTGCCGGCCTGGACGGCCGCCGAGTAGAAGGAGTTGGCGTAGCCGGAGGCGCTCAGGTTGTAGAAGTAGAGCGCCGCGGTCGCGAGCAGCAGGCCCCAGAAGGCCGGGCGTGCCCAGCGCGGGTCCTCCGGGCGGCCGCGCCACAGTCTCCGCGCGAGGGGCTGTTGGGGTTCACCGGACTCGGGGGCCGGGGGAGCGACCGGCGCCTCGGGGGCCGTCGCCGCCGGACCCCACCCGGAACCCTGCTGGGTCGGATGGTCGGTCTGCGTGGTCATCAGGAGTTCCTCGGGTCGGTGTCGGTCGGGCGCACCGGCTGCAACTGCACGGTGGCGTCCCTCCAGGAGCGCTGCTCCGCGGCTTCACCGGCGCGGAACTCGGTTGTCTCGTACGGCGACTGCGGCGCCGTGGCGTACTGGTGCGCGGTGGGGCGCTGGGGCAGCGGCGCGTAGGGCTGCTGGGTGGAGTGGGTCGGCGAGGACGGGCTGTGGCCGGCCACCACCGTGGAGCGGGGCTGGTCGTCGTCGCGGTCGGGGAAGACCCAGGCCCTGAAGAGCAGGAAGCGCAGCACGGTCGCCGCGAGGTTGGCGGCGATCAGCACCGCCAGCTCGGTGGAGTGCGCGGGGTCGCTGCTGGCCGCGTTGAGCGCGGCGAGCGAGCCGCTGGTCAGCGCGAGGCCGATACCGAAGACCACCAGGCCCTGCGCCTGGTGCCGGACGGCGCCGCCCCGCCCGCGCACCCCGAAGGTCAGGCGCCGGTTGGCGGCGGTGTTGGCGACCGCGGAGACCAGCAGGGCCAGCGCGTTGGCGATCTGGGAGCCGCCGAACTGGCGGAAGGCGCTGTAGAGCACCAGGTAGAAGAGGGTCGACAGACCGCCGACCACACAGAACCCGACGAGCTGGCGGGCCAGCCCCGTGGGCACGTCCTGGATCTCGCGGTCGCGCGGGTCGTCGCCGAACGGCCGGGTGATCCGGTCCAGCGGCAGCGATCCGCTCGCCAGGGCCTTGCCCACCCGCCACACCCCCTTGAGGTCCTCGGTCGCCGTCTTCACGATGTGGACGGTGGAGTCGGGGTCGTCGACCCAGTCGACGGGCACTTCGTGGATACGAAGCCCCGCGCGCTCGGCGATGACCAGCATCTCGGTGTCGAAGAACCAGCCGGTGTCCTCGACGAGCGGCAGCAGGACCTGCGCCACGTCACGCCGGATGGCCTTGAAGCCGCACTGCGCGTCGGAGAAACGGGCCTGGAGCGAGCCGCGCAGGATGAGGTTGTAGGCGCGGCTGATGAACTCGCGCTTGGGGCCGCGCACGACCCGGGAGCTGCGGGCGAGCCGGGAGCCGATCGCCAGGTCGGAGTGGCCCGAGATCAGCGGGGCCACCAGCGGCAGCAGGGCGTTGAGGTCGGTGGACAGGTCCACGTCCATGTACGCGAGGATCGGGGCGTCCGAGGCGGACCAGACGGTCCGAAGGGCCCGGCCGCGCCCCTTCTGCTCCAGCCGGAAGGCCTTGACCTCCGGGATCTCCGCCTCCAGCCGCTGCGACACCAGGGGAGTGGTGTCCGTCGAAGCGTTGTCCGCGATGGTGATGCGGAACGCGTACGGGAACGTGCGCTTGAGGTGCTCGTGCAGTCTCAGCACACACGGCTGGAGGTCCTTCTCCTCGTTGTAGACGGGGATCACTACGTCCAGGACAGGCGTACCGGCGTCGCCGGCCGGGAGGTGCTCCCGCGCCGGCAGGGTGCCGGGAGAAGAGTCGGTTCGCATGTGAACGACTCTGGTCAAGCCCCCTGTTGCACCCATATGGCGGCGCTGTGCTGTGCCTGTGAGTGCGATTGCCAGTTCGTTTCGGGTGCCGGACGCGGGGTCGCGGGACCGACAGCTGGCAGGTGCACGGTGAACACGGTGCGCCCGGGAACGCTGTCGACGGTCACGGCGCCGCCGTGCGCGGTCGCGACGGCCTGCACGATGGCGAGGCCGAGACCCGTCGAGCCGGAGGCACGCGAGCGTGAGGAGTCACCGCGCGCGAACCGTTCGAAGACGTGCGGGAGCAGGTCGGACGGGATGCCCTGGCCGTTGTCCTCGACGTCCACGCACATCCAGGGGCCGCGGCGCTGGATCCGCGCCGTGACGGTGGTGCCCTCCGGGGTGTGTTTGCGGGCGTTGCCGAGCAGGTTGATGAGCACCTGCTGGAGACGAGCCGCGTCACCGGAGACGAGGGCGGGTTCGTCGGGCAGGTCGAGGCGCCAGTTGTGGTCCATGCCGGCCGCTCGGGCGTCACTGATGGTGTCCACGACGAGCGGGATGAGGTCGGTCTGCTCGAACTGCAGCGGCCGCCCGGCGTCCAGGCGCGCGAGCAGCAGCAGGTCCTCCACGAGCAGCGTCATACGGCCCGCCTCGGACTCGATACGGCCCAGGGCGTGCCGGGTGTCGGGGCCGACCTCTTCTCTGCCGCGTCTGGTGAGCTCGGCGTACCCGCGGATGGAGGCGAGCGGGGTCCGCAGCTCGTGACTGGCGTCGGCCACGAACTGGCGCACCCGCATCTCGCTCTGCTGGCGTGCGTGCAGGGCGCCGTGGACGTGGTCCAGCATCCGGTTGAGCGCGGAGCCGACCTGTCCGACCTCGGTGTGCGGATCGCACTCCGACTCGGGCACCCGCTCGCTCAGGTTGACCTCGCCGGTGTGGAGCGGGAGTTCGGAGACCCGGGTGGCGGTGTTGGCGACCCTGCGCAGGGGGCGGGTGGCGAGCCCGACCAGGACGTAACCGGCGATGACGGCCGCGCCGAGACCGGCGGCGGTGACGCTGATCTCCACGAGGATCAGGGTGTCGATGGTGGCGTCGACGTCCGTGGTGGGGAGGGCGACGTAATAGGCGGAGGTGTCGTTGCTGGAGTACCGGACGAGATAGTCACCGATACCGGGCAGCTCCACCTTGTGCTGCTTGTTGTCCTTGGGGACCGTGTTCAGCACCTTGATCTGGGCGGCCGTGAGGTTCTCGGCGGTCATCCCGAAGTTCTGGTCGGAGCCGGAATTCACCCCGCGCTTGGCATCGGTGATCTTGCCGTTCTCCAGCTTGGCGGCGATCGTGCCGTCCGGCCCCGGGCCGATGACGAACGTGGCGGGGGTTTTCTGCTGGTTGGCCTGCGCGCCGAGCTGGCCGTTCTTGTCGTCACCGTCGCCGTTGGCGCCGTTCGCGAACTTCCCGGGCGGGAAGTCGCGCGGCGCCGCCCGTGACGAGGCCTCGTTCAGCTTGCCGCTCAGCTGGTCGTAGAGATGTGACCGCAACGCCAGTGTCGTCACCGTGCCGATCACCGAGCAGACCACGGCGATCAGCACCACCGACGCGACGACGAGCCGCGTCCGCAGCGTGCGCGGCTTGCCTGCTCGCCCTGCTCGCTTCTGCGCCCGCGGCCGTCGTCGTCCGCTCATGAGGCGGCGGGCTTGATCAGATAGCCGGCTCCGCGCCGGGTGTGGATCATCGGCTCACGTCCCGCGTCTATCTTCCGGCGCAGGTAGGAGATGTAGAGCTCGACGACGTTGGCCTGGCCGCCGAAGTCGTACGACCACACGCGGTCGAGGATCTGCGCCTTGCTGAGCACCCGCCGGGGGTTGCGCATGAGGAAGCGCAGCAGTTCGAACTCGGTCGCGGTGAGGTGGATGTTCTCTCCCGCGCGCGAGACCTCGTGGCTGTCCTCGTCGAGGGTGAGGTCACCGACGACCAGCACGGAGTCGCTGCGGCGGTCGGCGGCACCGGACCGGCGGATGAGCCCACGCAGCCGGGCCACGACCTCTTCGAGGCTGAACGGCTTGGTGACGTAGTCGTCGCCACCGGCGGTGAGCCCGGCGATGCGGTCCTCGACGGCGTCCTTCGCGGTCAGGAACAACACCGGCACGTCCGGCAGGTCACGCCGAAGCCGCCCGAGGACGGCCAGTCCGTCCATGTCGGGAAGCATCATGTCGAGAACGACGGCGTCGGGCCGGAACTCCCGCGCGGTCTGAACGGCACCCTGGCCGTCTCCCGCACTCCGGATCTGCCATCCCTCATAGCGCAGGGCCATGGAGAGCAGTTCGGTGATCGACAGCTCGTCGTCCACCACAAGCACCCGGACGGGGCTCCCGTCCGGCCTCAGCAGTTCGGTGCGCCCCTGGGGCGAGGTCGTGGTCATGGCCAACACCATGTCGGGGCCCCCTGAGAGCACCCTTTCGGATATCTGTGATTTTCCTGAGAAACGCACAGGCGGCTCTCAGGGAACGCCTGGGGAATCCCTTGTTCGACGAGGCGGACGTGTTCGACGGGGTGGACGAGACGGGGTGGACGAGCCACCCGCCCGAGACTCCGACCGCTACCGGACCGGCCCCTGCTCGTCCACATGAACCGTCGGCGCGCCGAGGAACACCTCGGCGCCGACCGGGCCGTAGGCGATGTTGAAGGTGTCCAGCCAGTACGACCAGTCCCGCAGCCCTACGGCGCTGCTGAAGCGGTAGTTGAGCCGCCACCGCACCCACTGCCCGGGCTCGAGCCGCACGCCCGGACGCCGCCGCGGCCGGGGCGGCACCCCGAACATCGGTCTCACCCTGGGCAGGACCCGCAACCGCCCGTCGGCCTCACGGAGTTGGACGTCGACGCCTCTGAGGCTGTCGCCCTGGTGGTCGTGCGGCACGAAGTCGTCCCGCTCGTCCATCCGGACCGCGTGGACGAACGGCTCCCCGTCGCGCCCCACCGCGGACGGCGGCAACACGAAGCCGACCGGAGCCGCGTTCCTCCTTGTCGCGGCCTCGCCGCCACGGGACTGCTTCGTCCACGACGTGCGTATCCACTGCACCGTGACGTCCATCCCCGGCCCTCCCCCTCATCAGAACAACCCGTCCTGAACCCCCGGCATCTCCTTGAACTCTCTCATCGGCACGGTGATTTCCGCCCCGTCGGCCGGAACCAGATCCCACCCGGTCATCAGCCGTGTGTCCAGTACGACGACTCCCCCGCCCTCCGTCTCCAGGTGCAGGTCCGGGCCGGCGGCCGCGACGAGACGACCGCCCACCGACCCGCCCGCGACGAGCTCGCTCACCTCACCGACGGCGGTGGGCAGGCCGGCGAGGCCGAAGACCTCGACGTGATCGACCGGTTCGTAGGGCGCCCGCTCCAGGGACTCGGGCCAGCCGCCCAGTGCCACCGCCCGCGTGTGCAGTTCGGCGATCTCGGCGGCCCGCTCGGCGGCCGACGCCGGCAGGGCGGACCGGACGGCCCGCTTGTCGCCGTACGGAATGCGATCCGGCACCGAGAGCGCTGCCCGCAGCAGTTCCTCGGTGCGCCGGGCGGCCATGAGCGGACCGGTGCCGAGCCAGCTGAAGCACACGGCGCCCTGTTCCCACAGGCGCGCGCTCCCCCGCTCGTACGCCGTGATGCCGACCTTGACCATGCCGGGCCCGAACCACGCCAGGTACACCCGGTACGGACGGGGATCGTCCGCGAGGGTGTCGGCGGCCACGGAGTGTGCCCGGTCAAGCCGCGCACACTCCTCGCACCGCGCCCCCGTGCTCCGCCCCGACACCGCGGCCCGCGCCGGACACGCATGCCCCCGCGCTCCCACACATGTCCGCACACCCCCCTCCGCGACCCCGAAGGCCACCCGCTTCCCCCAGGTCAGCGCACTGCGCCGACCACCGACCCACCGCAGCCCGGGCCCACCCGCCGACCACCGCAGCCCCGAGCATCTCCATGCCTGTGCCATCCCTCACGAGGGTAGGGGGCACCACTGACAACGGGGATCACGCGAGGGTCCGAGGCCGGTCCACGGGGTCCGAGGCCGGTCCTCAGGGTCCTGACACGGTCCGCGGGAGCCGGAGACTGGTCCACGGGAGCCGGAGAACCGGTCGCGGGAGCCAAGGACCCGTCACGGGAGCCGGAGACTGGTCCGCGGGAGCCCGAGACCCGTCCGCACAAGCCGGCGACCCGGTCGGCAGATGCCCGAGACCCGATCCGCACGAGCTGGAGACGAAGGCCGGTCGGGGGAGCCGAAGTCCCGTCCGCACAAGCCGGAGCGCCGTCGCGGGAGCCGAAGGCCGGTCGCGGGAGCCGAAGACCCGGTCCGCACAAGCCCGAGACCCGTCACGGGAGCCGAAGACCGGGCGCGGGAGCCGAAGACCCGGTCCGCACAAGCCCGAGACCCGTCACGGGAGCCGAAGACCGGGCGCGGGAGCCGGGACGCGAGGACTCCCGGGCGGGGAGTTCAGCCCACCGACTCCACGGCGACGGGTTCCGCCGGCGCCCCCACCCTGGGCTCGACCACCGGGGTCCGCGAACCTCCTCGTCCGGCCATCCGGCACCCGACACACCCGGCGTGCCCCTGCCGCGCGCTCGTGTCCCGCACTCGCATCCCCCACTGCTCGCGCGGCCGGCGCCCCGGCGGTTTGCCCCAACCGGCCAGGTGCAGGGCCCAGGTGACGAGGGCGCCCACCGCGGTGATCGCGAGACCACCGGCCATCGCGACACCGGACACCGTGCACACCCCCAGCCCCAGCACGGCGGTCCCGACGGTCGCGATGCCGAATCCGGTCCACCCCGCGACCGTGTGCCCCTCGTCATACTGATGTGCACTCACAGATCCTCCTCGACCCGATCCCTCACTCCCTAAGAAATTTAGCGCAGAAACCTCTCACGCGCTAAGAGAAATCCGCAGAACGCGCCCCTGCGAACGCCTCGCGCCCTGCCAACGCCCCAGAGAATCAGGAACCCGATGTCCGCCGAGCCCCGCCCCAACGCCACTCCGGCCCAGACACGGGAGGCGATGGACCTCTTCATCGCCACCGCCCACCTCGGCCAGCAGGAGATGGCCCAACGGCTGGGTCTGAACGTCACCGACCTGCTGTCCTTCGCCTGCGTCCTGAAGGCCGGCGAGGACCTCCTCACCGCGGGCGACCTCGCCGAGCACGCCCATGTCACGACCGGCGCGGTCACCGGCATCCTCAACCGCCTCGAACGCGGCGGCTACGTCACCCGCGTCCCCGACCCCACCGACCGCCGCCGCGTCCGGGTCGCCGCGCTGCCCGACGCCGTGGCCAAGGTCGTCGCCCTCTACCAGCCGTACTACGACCGCCTCGACGCCGTCTTCGCGGGCTACTCCGCCGACGAGATCGCCGTACTCCACGACTGGTTCAGCCGTTCGACGAACCTCGCGCTCGCCTATATCGAGGAGCTGCGGGCGAAGGACGCGGACGGCGAGTAGCGGGACCGCCCCACCCCGGGGGTGGAGCTAGCCCCACCTCCCATTCGGGAGGGCACTCCATCGTTACGGCGAGCCCGCGACGGCATCGTTGATCTCAGCCGATCCACCCCGGATCAGGCGGATCGAGAAGCCCGCGCCGAGCCGGAGGAAACACCATGGAGCCGCAGACGGCCGACAGGACCCAGTCCCCGTCCTCGCCCTCCTTGTCCTCCTCGCCCTCCCCGGCCGCCCCCGGCCCCCTCGCCTCCTTCGTCCGCTTCGTCGTCTGCGGTGGCGGGATCGGCGTCCTCTCCAGCTTCGCCGTACCGCTGGTGGCGATGACGATGCCGTGGGCGGTCGCCAACGCGGTGATCACCGTCGCCTCCACGCTCCTGTGCACCGAGCTCCACGCCCTGTTCACCTTCGGCACCGGCCGCCGCCCCGGCTGGCGCAGGCACCTCCAGTCCTCCGGCTCCGCGGCGGCCGCGTACGCCGTCACCTGCGCCGCGATGTTCCTCCTCCACGTCATCCAGTCGGCGCCCGGCATGCTCACGGAACAGGCCGTCTACCTCACCGCGTCCGGTCTGGCCGGCATCGGCCGCTTCCTGGTCCTGCGCCTGTTCGTCTTCACGAGCGGCCGCAAGAGCCCGCTCCGGCCCCGGCGACCCGTGCTCCCCCTGCCCCGCCCCGTGCTCACCCAGGCCGCCGTGGGCGCCACCTGCTGACGTACGGTCACCGCGGCCGCTCGCCCCGAAGGCAGCTGTCGTGCGCGGGTACTGGCGCAACGTGCCCGGCCCCTTCTACGGCGCCGCCACCGACTCGACGATGCTGGGCCACCTGGACGCCCTGCGCCAGATCTCTCGACCGGAGTCGGGCGCCCAGTCGGTGGGAGGCGCTGCCGAGGCTCTGGGCGTTCAGGCCGCCAGGTGACGTCTCAGAGCCTCCGCCGCGTCGGACACGAACGTCGCCCGCCCGGCCGCCTCCAGCAACTCGGCCTCTCCGAACCAGCCGTGCCACGCGATCTCCGCCGGATCGGGCACGAGCGCTCCGGTCACGACGACTTCGTGCACCCCGAGCCAGTAGGGGCTGATCTCGCCGCGACACAGGAACTTGAAGAGGAAGCGAGGTGTCCCGAACACCCCCAGTTCCTCGGCGAGTTCACGGGCCGCGGCCTCCTCGTACGACTCCCCGACCTCCGCCGCCCCGCCCACCAGCCAGTTGTACTGCCCCGGGAAACGGGAATCGTTCTCCGGCCGCCGATGCATGAGAATCCGCCCGTCCGGATCACGGCAGACCGTGGTCGCGATCCGGTGCAGCCACCCCTTCTCGATGGCCTCCGCCCGGTCCACCACCCCGATGACCCGGTCCTCCTCGTCCACGCGCTCCACCAGTTCGCCCATGACGGTCACGATGACAGAGGGGTACGACAACGCCATGTTGGGGGCTGCCGACACCCTGGGGGTGCAGCTGCCCCCACCCCGGACCGGGCGGCGGGCTCCATGTCGCCGCCCCGGAATCGACGGCATCGTAGAAGCCATCGGATCCCGGATCCCGGGCCCGGCCCCCGAGTTCACCGCCCCCCTCCGTGCGTCGCCCTCCGGAAGGAACCCCATGAGCCCGCTGCTGTCCTCCCCGCCCTCCTTGTCCTCCCCGTCGATCGAGATCTCCCCCGAGAGCGAACTGGCCCCGCTGCTCACCGCCTGGGACCTGGCCCACCCCGCCGCGGCCGACCCCGACTGGCGCCACCTGCTCGACGAACTCGCCCACCCCCGCACCACCCAGGCCTTCCACGGCCTGGCCACGACCGCCGCATGACCTCGCTGCCACGCCATCACCCCACCGCAAGAGGTCCCGGAGATCCCACTCCGGGGCCTCTCGTATGTCGGGGGCGGGGGCGGGGACAGCGACGGGCGGGCACGGGTGACGATGCGCGGATATGCCCCGAGCAGGCCGTCGTGCTGGTCATTCCGGTCGCTCGGGAGGGTCTGAGGGGAGCTGAAGGTCAGGGGCCGTTGCTGGGGTTGCCGCATCAGGTCGCTGTGCGGTCTCGCCGGCTCTGCGGGCGCCGGCCAGATTGCTACGACTGACCAACGTACGAGGGTCGGTGTCACCCAGTACCTGCTCCCGCTGAGCGAGAGTGGACTCGTACAGGGGGATGGCCCGCTCCAGATCCCCCGCATCCTCGTAGACGATGGCGAGGTTGTTGCGGCTGGTCAGGGTGTCGGGGTGGGTGTCGCCCAGCACCTGCTCCCGCTGGGCCAGGGTGGACTCGTACAGCGCGATCGCCCGCTCCAGATCCCCCGCCGCCCGGTACGCGCCGGCCAGGCCGCTACGAGTGATCAGAGTGGAAGGGTGGGTGTCACCCAATACCTGCTCCCGCTGAGCGAGAGTGGACTCGTACAGCGCGATCGCCCGCTCCAGATCCCCCGCCGTCCTGTAGGCGTAGGCCAGGTTGTTGCGGCTGGTCAGGGTATCGGGGTGGGTGTCACCCAGCACCAGCTCCCGCTGGGCCAGGGTGGACTCGTACAGCGCGATCGCCCGCTCCAGATCCCCCACCTCCTCGTAGGCCCAGGCCAGGCTGCTGCGGCTGAGCAGAGTGTCGGGGTGAGTGTCACCCAGCACCCGCTCCCGCTGGTGGAGGATGGACTCGTACAGCGGAATGGCCCGCTCCAGATCCCCCGCCGTCCTGTAGGCGTAGGCCAGGTTGTTGCGGCTGGTCAGGGTATCGGGGTGGGTGTCGCCCAGCACCTGCTCCCGCTGGGCCAGGGTGGACTCGTACAGCGCGATCGCCCGCTCCAGATCCCCCACCGACCTGTAGGCGTAGGCCAAGTTGCTACGGCTGGTCAACGTACGGGGGTGGGTGTCGCCCAGCGTCTGCTCGCGCTGGTGCAGGATGGACTCGAACAGCGCGATCGCCCGCTCCAGATCCCCCACCTCCTCGTAGGCCCAGGCCAGGCTGCTGCGGCTGACCAGGGTGTCGGGGTGGGTGTCACCCAGCACCTGCTCCCGCTGGGCCAGGGTGGACTCGAACAGCGCGATAGCCCGCTCCAGATTCCCGGCCTTCTGGTGCGCGCCTGCAAGGCTGTTGCGGGTGATCAGGGTGGAGGGGTGAGCGTCGCCCAGTACCTGCTCCCGCTGGACGAGGGTGGACTCGAACAGCGCGATAGCCCGCTCCAGATCCCCCGCCGTCCTGTAGGCGCCGGCCAGGTTGTTACGGCTGGTCAACGTACGTGGGTGGGTGTCGCCGAGTACCTGCTCGCGCTGGGCGAGGGTGGACTCGAACAGCGGGACGGCCCGCTCCAGATCCCCCGCCGCCCGGTACGCGCCGGCCAGGTTGTTGCGGGCAATGAGGGTGTCCGGGTGGGTGTCACCCAGCACTCCCTCGCACAGGGCCAGGGTGGACTCGAACAGCGCGATCGCCCGCTCCAGATCCCCCACCGACCGGTACGCGCCGGCCAGGTTGATACGGCTGGTCAACGTTTGAGGGTGAGTTCCGCCCAACACCTTCTCGCGCTCGGCGAGGGTGGACTCGAACAACGGGACGGCACGCTCCAGATCCCCCACCTCCTCGTAGGCGAGGGCGAGGTTGTTGCGGCTGGTCAAGGTGGAGGGGTGGGTGTCGCCCAGCACCTGCTCGCGCCGGGCGAGCGTGGACTCGAGCAACGGGATGCCACGTGCCACGTCCCCCACCGCCATGTAAGCGAGGGCGAGGTTGTTGCGGCTGTTCAGGGTGAAACGGTGGGTGTCGCCCAGCACCTGCTCGCGCTGGGCCAGGGTGAACTCGTACAGCGGGATGGCCCGCTCCAGATCCCCCGCGTCCTCGTAGGCACCGGCCAGGCTGTTGCGGCTGATCAGGGTGTCGGGGTGGGTGTCACCCAGCACCAGCACCTGCTGGGCGAGAGTGGACTCGTACAGCGGGATGGCCCGCTCCAGATCCCCCGCGTCCCCGTAGGCACCGGCCAGGCTGCTGCGGCTGATCAGGGTGTCGGGATGGGTATCGCCCAGCACCAGCACCTGCTGGGCGAGAGTGGACTCGAACAGCGGGATGGCCCGCTCCAGATCCCCCGCCGCCCCGTAGGCCCGGGCCAGGCTGCTGCGGCTGATCAGGGTGTCGGGATGGGTGTCCCCCAGCACCTGCTCAGACCGCGTAAGGACAGCAGTGCGCAGAGGGATGGAGTGGGCATCGCGGCCCTGCCGGAACAGGTACTGGGCGGCAGCGCGGTAGATGCCGGTGGTCTCGGTCGAGGCGGGGCGGCTCGGTGGTGTGGATTCGGCCAGGGCGAAGACGTGGGGGAGCAGACGTTCCCACCGCGTGTTCGCCTCCGTGGCAGCGGCGTTCCCGTTGGGGACGGCCTGCCTCAGAGCCTGTTCGGCCTCCTGCCGGCCCAGGGCGACGGCGCTGGGATCAGAGGTGGCGCGGGCGCGTACCACCATCTGCACCAGGCGGTGCACCGTGATGCTCCGGCGGTCGGCAGTGAAGGCGATCATGTTGTAGGCGTGGAGCACGCCCAGGGCGTCGCCCAGCGCGATCGGATCGGTGGCCAGCGCGGCAAGGAGAGTCCGGGGGATGTCATCGGGGGCCAGCCATGCGACCGTGTACAGGAGTTTGACGGCGAGCGGATCACGGCCTTCGATCGCGGTCAGAGTGTGGAGCCAGATGCGGGCGATCGTGCGTTCCGGGTCGGTGCCGTCCGCGGCCCTGTCGAGGCCCCGTCCCAGCAAGTGCTGGTACACACCCAGAGGGGTACCGGTCTGGTGGAGGTAGGCCCCCACCTGCTCCAGCGCCAAGGGCAGATACCCGAGCTCGGCAGCCAGATCAGTGGCCTGGCGTCGCTGTTCCGGGGTCGGCTGTCCCTGGCCGAGGGCGAGTGTGCACAGCAGGTCGGCGGACGCGTCCGGGTCCATCAGGCCCAAGGCCATCGTCGGGGCGATGGTGTGCCAGCCGGTTGCCTTCCGGCTGGTGGCCAGGTGATGGCCGTCCGCCAGGGCGCCAAGGTAGTGGCGCAGGTCCGTCGGGTCCTCGACGTTGTCAAAGACCAGAAGCCAGCCCGGATGCCACTGCAGCCACACGATCGCCCATGCCGCACGCTCTTCCACGCCCACTGCTGCCGCCCATTGCGGGCACAGCCGCACTGCCAGCGTGGCCAGACTCGTGACGATCTGTTCGGTGGAATCGGCGGTGATCCACCACACCAACGTGTAGTCCCGCCGGTACTCGTGGGCATAGTGCAGCGCGAGCGAACTCTTCCCGATTCCGCCCAGTCCGTGGATGGCCCGTGTTTGGGACGGGGTTTGCGTCACCGCAGCCTCACCCTCCCGGGCGAGCAGCTCCCGCAACCGCTTCAGTTCCTGGTCCCGGCCGACGAACACCCCCGACGCGGACCCCGGCAAATTCGCTGCCCCCGGCGGCGCGCTCACCTCCCGCGCCCACCGCACCGCCTCCGGCGGCAGCATCACCACCCGGGCGCCATCGCCAGTGATCGCTACCGCGATGCTGCCGGCGGCAGCGACCGATCGGGGACCGGAGGCCTGTGGCCCACTCGACGTGGACAGCTGATCACTGCTCACGGCCTGAGCGTGGCGTTGTCACCGGTGATCGCAGTACCGATCGTCTGGGCGGCGATGGCCCGCTCACCCGACGCGGTCACCGTCACCGGCCCACCGGTGGCGGGCAGCAACTCGACCAGTTCCCGCAACAACTCGGCGTCCTCGCGTACCGCACGCCTGAGCTGTTGCCGCAGTGCTGCTGCCGCGTCCTCATCGTCGGTTGCCTCAGCCGCGTCCTGCACAGCCGCCTCCAGTGCGGCCCGCCCCGGCTCGTCCCGACGACGCCACACCGACTGCAGCATCCGCCGCCCCACGTTCGCCGTCGCGTCGACCGCAGCGTTCTCGGTCCGGGTCAACACTCCCGCGCCATAGGCCCCCAGGGCTGCCGTCAGGTACGGGCCCGCCTGGCCCACGAACTGAACGATCTCCGCACTCATCCACAACTCCTCGGGCTGCGGCTTTGCTTGTACCGCAAACCAAGCGTAAGGAAACGCCACTCCGTGCCGACCCGAAACGCCAGAAGCGGGGTGCTGCCGGTTGCTGTTTGCTGGTTCTTCGCCGGAGCACAGCACGACAAAGCCCCCTCCGGGATGATCCCGGAGGGGGCTTTGAACTGCTGTGCACTCGGCAGGATTCGAACCTGCAACCTTCTGATCCGTAGTCAGATGCTCTATCCGTTAAGCTACGAGTGCTTGTTCTGTTTTCTCGCCGTTCCTTGCCCTTCCGGGCCGCTCGCGGCGACAGGAAGAACATTACATGACTGCCGCTCGCATGTGAAATCCGTTTGCCGTAGCCATTGTGACCTGCGAAAACACCCCTCAGGGCAGGGGGACAACGACGAAGCCCCGGTCGCTCGGACCGGGGCTTCGGTGATCTTGCGCGGAGGCGGAGGGATTTGAACCCTCGATGGGATTGAAGTCCCAAACCGCATTAGCAGTGCGGCGCCATAGACCGGACTAGGCGACGCCTCCCGCACAGCCGCCCGCGCGAGCGCGAGTGGTGCGTGCAGATGATGACACAGCCGGAGGTCGTGCCACCAATCGGTTCCCACGGTACTAGGCAGGCGGGGCGCAGGGCAAAGTGCTTCGGCGCAACGTACGGCGCCGTCCGGCGTTAGTCAGGGCATGTCATACGTCACCCGGCTCGGCCGGCTCGCCCGGTTAAGCCCCCTCCCCCTGTTCCTGGCCGCCCTGGCCCCCACCCCCGCGTCGGCGTACACCGACGGCGGCGACCATCTCACCGTCACCGTCCGGGATGCGGGAAGCGGCGCCGACGGGACCTTCGAGGTCGACTGTCACCCCACCCGCGGCACCCACCCCGACCTCCCCGGGGCCTGCGCCGTCCTGGAGCGGAACACCCGCTGGGGGAAGGACACCTTCGCCCCCGTCCCGGAGGGCAGCTTCTGCACCATGCTCTACGGCGGTCCCGCCACCGCCCACGTCACGGGGACCTGGGCCGGGCGCCCCGTGGACACTTCGTTCGACCGGAGCGACGGATGCGACATCGCACGCTGGGACCGGTTCGTGCCGCTCCTCCCCAGCATGGGCACCTAGCCACCGAGGGGCGGTCACACGTTCTACTTCACTTCGTCGTGCGACCTCCCTCTCATCCAGCACCCTCCGCACAACGGCTGCGCTTAGACTCCCTCGCGTGACACGTCGCGGGCCCCTTGGCAAGATGGCCCGAACGGTCGGCAAGGTGCGGTAACAGGGAGGAAGCGTCTCGTGAGCAGCAGGCCATCCCGAGGCGCTGCTCGCCTCGCAGCCATACTCGACGCGCTTCCCGATGCGTTGGTGCTGGTCAACGCCAATGGGACCGTCGTCAACGCCAACACCATCGCGCTGGAGGCGTTCGAGGCGCCGGGCACCGCGCTGGTCGGGCGCGGGCTGCTCGATCTGCTGCCGCACTTCGACTCGCGGCTCATCCCGGGCTCCATGCGGCGGCCCGACCACATGGACCCGCGCGGGCAGACCAAGCCGACCCGGATGATCGCCCGCAGGACGGACGGCACCGAGTTCCCCGTCGAGGTCACCTCGGCGAACCTGGAGAACGGCCAGCAGGCCTACGACGGTTACGGCTACAGCGGCGACGAGCTGCTCATGCTCGTCGTACGCGACCTCACCGGGACCGTGGACACCGAGGCCGAGCTGGCACGGTCGCAGCGGCAGACCGAGATGATCCTGCGGGCCGCCTCGGAGGGCGTCGTAGGGACCGACACCGACGGGCGGATCGTGCTCGTCAACCCGGCCGCCGCCCAGATACTGGGTTACCGGGCCAGTGACCTCGGTGGCCGCGAGCTCCACGACCTCATCCTGCACTCCCGCGCCGACGGCACCCCCTTCCCGTACGAGGAGTCCCCCCTCGCCGACACCCTGCGCTCCGGGCGCAAGCACCGGGTGCGCGGACAGGTGCTGTGGTCGAAGAAGGACGAGAAGGTCCCGGTGGACCTGACGACCGCGCCGGTGCGCGACGGCGACCAGCTCGTCGGCGCCGTGCTCACCTTCACCGACCGGCGGCCCTACGACTCGCTCGCCGACGAGAAGACCGCCGCCGAGAAGGTCCACGCGGCGGAGCTGGAGCGGATCGAGGAGGAGCACGCCTCCGAACTCACCGCGCTGCGGCAGAAGCACATCACCGAACTGGAGGAGCTCCAGGAGCAGCACGACGAGGAAATCGCCGCCGGTGAGGAGCGGTACGCCGCGCTCGGGGAGCGCGAGAAGGACCGCTACGAGGCGCTCGCCGGGCGCCACGACCAGCTCCTCACCCTGCTCGGCCGCTCCCTGCGCGGCCCCCTCGACGAACTGCGCCGCGAACTGTCCGCGCTCGCCGCCGACGACGCCGGCCAGCTGTGGCCCGAGGCCAACCAGGTCCTGCACCACCTCTCGGCCGGCTACTCCCGCATCACCAACCTCATCGACAACGTCCTCGGCTACCAGCGACTCGACGCCGGCGCCGACGACATCGTCCGTACGAACGTCATGCTCGACGCGGTCGTCGCCGCCGGTGTGGACGGGGCCGTCGAGCTCATCGGGCCGGGGCGCGTCCAGTTCGCCGTGCATGCGCCGCCCATCGAGGCCGAGGTCGACGCCCAGCGCCTCGCGACCGCGCTCGCGCATCTCATCGCGGACGTGGCCGGGGTCGACGCGACCGGGAACTCTCCCGTGTCCGCGGGCGGTTACATGGACAACACGGTCGTGGTGGCGGCCGCGCAGCGCGGCGAGGGCGTACGGATCGAGGTGCGCGGGCCGTACGCCGGGGGAGACCCGGTGCACGAGCCGATCGTGCGCGGGATCGTGCGCGCCCACGGCGGTGTGCTGCAGACGCACGAAGTGCCGGGCATGAGCGGCAGCGCGTACGTCCTCGAAGTGCCCATCGGCGGTGGGGCGGGGGCCGTCGCGGCTCCCGGTCCGGCCGCGCTGGAGGCCGCCCCGGTGGAAACCGCCCCCGTGGAAACCGCCCCTGCCGAGGGCGGCGGGCGGCGGCGGGCCCGGCGCTCCTCCACCGACTCCTTCCTGGACGCCGACCTCCCGGCCGAGACCGACGAGTCCGTGGCGCCCACCGGGCGGCGCAGGCGGCGGGCGGCGGCCGAGCGGGAGCAACCGGTGTCCGTACCGGCGCAGGCCTCCGGCGACGACGGGGACGGCTCCGGCGGTACGGGGCGGCGCCGTGCTCGGGCCGCCGATGCCGGTGTGTCCGAGGGTGCCGTGGTGATGGCCGGCGAGCATGGCGCCGGGTCCGCCGCCGCGGGGACCGGTCTCGGCGGGACCGTGCCGCCGCAGGGCGTGCCCGTGCCGGCCGGGCGTCGGGCCCTGAGCGACGGCGGCGAACAGCACGCGCTGCCGGCGGCGTTGCCCGCGGGCGGCTCCACCGAACCGGGTCAGGCGCAGGGGCAGCTCCCGGTCGCCGGGCAGGGTTCGTCCGGCACGGGCGCACCGCAGGACGGGCGCCGACGGCGCGCCCTTGCCGCCGCGTCGGAGCGCGCGGCCGCGCAGGAGGCGGCCCCCCGTGCGGTGTTCGCCCTCCCGCCCGCCGAGGCGGACCGACCGTCCGACGACTCGGCCGCGGCGGGACCGGCTCCGGTGCAGGCACAGGCACAGGCACAGGCACAGACGACGGGGCCGGAGTCGGGACAGATTCCGGGCCAGGCTCAGGTCCCGGGGCAAGCTCAGGTCCATAGCCAGGGTCAGGTGCCGAACCAGGTCGCAGACCCGGCTCACGTCCCGGGCCAGGGCACGGGGCAGCTCCCGGGCCAGATGCAGGTACCCGGACAGCTCCAGGCGCCGGGGCAGGCACAGGCCCCGGGCCAAGGTCAGGTGCCGAACCAGGTCGCAGGCCCGGCTCAGGTCGCAGACCCGGCTCACGTCCCGGGCCAGGGCACGGAGCAGCTCCCGGGCCAGATGCAGGTACCTGGGCAAAGCCAGGTACCCGGACAAATCCATGCGCCGGGGCAGGCAGAGGTCCCCGCGCAACGTCACGCCCCGGGTCAGGCACAGGCCCCAGGGCAAAGTCACGCCCCAGGTCAGACTCAGGTCCCCGGCCACAGCCAGGTCCCGGGCTCGGCACAACTCCCGGGTCAGGTACAGGTACCCGGTCAGATTCAGGCACCGGGGCAGGTACAGATCCCGGGTCAGGCGCAGCCCCCCGGCCAGGCCCCGGCCGCCGTTTCCACGGCCGCTCCCCTCCCCGCCCCCGTTCCGGCCAACGGTCTCGCCCAGGTCCCCGGTCACGTCGTCCCCGACGACGGTCACGGCGACGACGGTCGGCACGACGCCGTGCCGCACGACCAGGCCGACGACCACACCCCGCCGCAACCGCACCCCACCAACGCGCCGACGGGCCGCCGCCGACGTGCCGTGGCCCAGCCCGCCGAGGTGCCGGGACAGCGTGTCCAGGCAGCCGCCCCCGGCGCGGTGCCGTCGGCCCAGTTCCCGGGTGTCCCCGTGCAGAACGCGACCGGACAGGTCGGCCTGGTTCCGCAGACCGCACCCGCCCCGGCCTCGCCCCTCCAGGCGGCCCCGGCCCAGCCCGGCCTCGCCCCCAACCAGCCCCTTCCCGCCGAGACACCCCAGCAGGACCAGTCCCAGAACACGCCCACTCCCCAACCGTGGCCCACCAGCCACGACGCCTCCGGCGCCGCCACCGCCGTACCCCCGAACCAGCCCGCCCCCCAGCCCGCGCAGGCCCCCGAAGCCGGTCAGCCCAGTCCGCCGCCCGGTACGCCTCTGCAGGCCCGGGTCGCGCAGCCGCTGCCCGCCGAAGCCGCGACCGCACCCGTCGACCCGAACTCCACCCAGGGCCGGGCGATCAGCGTGCGCACCCTCGGTCAAGGGGTCCCGTTCACCCGGCAGGCGGCCCAGGTGCAGCAGCCGGGGACGGCCACGCCTCCCCCGCAGCAGCCCGGTGGTTCGGGGCGGCGGCGCAAGCTCGGCACCCGGCCCGACCCCGCTGCCGCCGCGGCCCCGGAGCAGGGGGCCCGTCCGCATCCGGCGGCCGAGCAGGCCGTAGCGGCACCGGCGCAGACACCGCAGCCGTCGCTGGCCGGGCAGTCACGGCTCGCGCACGCCACCGAGGCGGCCGGACGGTCGTACGCCATAGGGGCGCCCGACGAGAACGCCGCCGAGGGGCCCGAGCCGCTGGACGGTCCCGGCGGGGCCGTCGAGATCCCGCACACCCCCCGGCCGCAGCCGATGGACGACGAACTGCCCCCGGAGCCGCTGGACAACCCGCGGCGGCTGCTGGTGTGGCCGGCGCCGGACGTGACGACCCAGCAGGCGCTCAGCGACCGTGGGTACCGGCCGGTCATCGTGCAGTCGCGCGAGGAGGTCGACGCGCAGATCGCGGCCTTCCCCGCCGCCCTGTTCGTGGACCCGCTGACCGGGCCGATCACGCGGACCGCGCTCCAGTCGCTGCGGCAGGCGGCGGTGGCGTCCGAGGTGCCGATCATGGTGACCGCCGGGCTCGGGCAGGCCTCGCGGGAGGCGGCGTACGGCGCCGATCCCGCCGTACTGCTGAAGGCGCTGGCGCCGCGGGACAGCGAGCAGCACCCGCCGCGCGTGCTGCTGATCGAGGAGCACGCGGAGATCGCGCTGGCGCTGACCGCGACGCTGGAGCGGCGGGGGATGCAGGTGGCGCGGGCCGCGAGTGACACGGATGCCGTGACGCTCGCGGGGCAGCTCAGGCCGAACCTCGTGGTGATGGACCTCATGCAGGTGCACCGGCGGCGGGCCGGGATCGTGGACTGGCTGCGGGCGAACGGGCAGCTGAATCGCACCCCGTTGGTCGTGTACACCGCGGCCGTGGACCAGGCCGATCTGCCTCGGCTGGCCTCCGGTGAGACGGTTCTGTTCCTCGCCGAGCGGTCGACCAGCGCCGAGGTGCAGTCACGGATCGTGGACCTGCTGGCGCGGATCGGCACGAACTAGGACCGGCGTCGGTGCGGGTACAGCCAGGTTCCGTGGCGCTCTCCGGCTGCCACCGGACGGGACGGTCGCGTGGCCGACGGACTTGCCGTCGGCGGCCTCCACCGCGGGCGGCGGTTCGGCCGGCCCGGCGCGGGGTTTCGCGACCTCGGCCGCCCGCGCGGCACGGCCCGCGGAGGCGGCCTTACGGCCTGAGGACGCGGCCGGGCAGTCGTTGCGGTGCCGCGTGCACACCCGCCCCACGACTCCCTACTTCGTGACCAGTCGCCGCGCCGCCTCGCGCACCGAGGCCCGCAGCCGCTCGTGGTCGCTCTCCTCGGCGCCCACCACGATCCGCCTCATCTGGGGGACGACCACGGCCCAGTTGGCGAGGGCGATCAGCAGGAACAGCAGGTCGCGGGCCGGGATCGCGTCGCTGAGGACGCCCCGGTCCTGGGCGTCCTGGAGGGCGTCGATCTTGTGCCGGTAGTGCTCCTGGCGCTCGGCCTCGTCGGGCAGCTCGGTGGCGCCGTACTCCATTCCCTCCCAGAAGAGCAGGCGCAGCACCTCGGGGTGGGCGGCGTGGTAGTCCATCAGGCGGTCGATCCAGCCCTCGATGTCGTCCGGGTCGACGGGGACGGCGACGGCCAGGTCGAGCATGACCTTCTCCAGGACCTTCGTGAACAGCTCCGCCTTGTTGCCGAAGTAGGCGTAGATCAGCTGCTTGTTGGCCTTGGCCTCGGTCGCGATGCGGTCGATGCGGGCGCCCGCGATGCCGTAGCGGGCGAACTCGGCGACCGCCGCCTCGAAGATCCGGGCCCGAGTGGCCTCGGGGTCCCTTGCTGCTGCCATGGGGCCAGAGTAGAGGGGACGGGTCAAGTAACCAACTATTTGGTTGACAGGGAATCGACGTGCGTCCCAGACTGTTGGGACTGTTCCAACCAACCAGTTAGTTGTTAGACCTGACTCGAAGGAGTCCCCGGTCATGCCGACAGCAACCGTCACCCGAGGGCGGTCCACGAAGGCCCCCGCCCGGCGCGCGGGCTCGCTCCTCCTCGTCCTCATCGCCGTCTGCACCGCCGTCACGGCCGCCAACATCTACCTCGCGGCCCCGCTGCTTCCCCTCATCGCCCGCGACTACGGCTCGACACCCTCCGCGGTGGCCTGGATCGCCTCGGTCGCGCAGTTCGGCTACGCCTTCGGGCTGCTCGTCTTCGCCCCGCTCGGCGACAGCGTGAACCGACGGCGCCTGGTCGCCGTCCTCTCACTCCTCACCACCGCGGCCCTGACCGCCGCCGCGCTCGCCACCGGCACCACCGCCCTCGCGGCCGCCGTCCTCATCGCCTCCGCGGCGACCGTCGTCCCCCAGCTGCTGGTCCCGCTGGTCGCCCAGCGCGCCCCCGCCGACCGTCGGGCCCGCCATGTCGCGGCCGTCATCGCGGGCCTGTTCACCGGTATCGTCGCGGCCCGTGTGCTCGGCGGCCTGATCGGTCAGGCCTACGGCTGGCGGGTGGTCTTCGTGGGCGCGGCCGCCCTGACGGCCGTCCTCGGCCTCGCGACGGCCTACGCCCTGCCGGTCGAACGAGTCCGCCGCTCAGGACCGCTCTTCTCGGGCCTCACCGCCCTGCCGTCCGTCGTCCGCCGCTCGCCCGATCTGTGGCGCGCGTGTGTGCGGCAGGCGGGGATGTACGGCGCCTGGAGCGCGCTGTGGACCTCGCTGGCGCTCCTGCTGACCGGCTCGTCCTACGGCCTGTCGACCGCGACCGCCGGTCTCTTCGGCCTCTTCGGGCTGGCGGCCGGCGTGGTGGCACCCCTGGCCGGGGGTTTCGTGGACCGCTTCGGCGCCGCCAAGGTCGTACGGTCGGCGTATCTGCTCGCCGCTGTGTCCGTACCGCTGTTCTGGCTCGGCGGCCACGTCATGTGGGCCCTGTTCGTCGCGGCGATCGCCGTCCACGCGGCCCTGGTCGCCTCCCACGTCGCCAACCAGACCCTCGCCCTGACGACGACCTCGACCCCGGCCACCGCCAACACGGCGTATGTCGTGGCGGGTTTCGCCGGCGGCGCGACGGCGTCCGCGCTCGCCGGGTCGGCCTTCGGATGGTGGGGCTGGGGCGGGGTGTGCGCCGTGGCGGGAGCGTGGCTGGGGCTGGGGTGGCTCGCCACTTCGGTACGGCGGTGACGGTTGTCGGGTGACGGTTGTCGGGTGACGCCTGTTGAGCAAAGGCTAGCGAGTGACGGCTGTTATACGGGGGGGGGGAGGACCCCTGATCCGGCTGCGGCGCCCTGCTCCCCGCACCCCTCGCTGTCTCAGAGCTGGGTGACGTCCAGCTCCCCCTGCGCGTACCGCTTGCGGAGCACCTTCTTGTCGAACTTTCCGACGCTCGTCTTCGGGACCGCCTCGATGATCGACCAGCGCTCCGGGAGCTGCCACTTGGCGATCTTGCAGACGTCGCTCGCGAGGAAGGCGCGCAGGGACTCGAAGTCGGCGGTGGAGCCCTCCTTGAGGACGACCGTGGCCAGCGGGCGCTCGCCCCACTTGTCGTCGGGAACGGCGACTACGGCGGCCTCGGTGACTTCCGGGTGGGACATCAGGGCGTTCTCCAGCTCGACCGAGGAGATCCACTCGCCGCCGGACTTGATGACGTCCTTGGCGCGGTCGGTGAGGGTGAGGAAGCCGTCGGCGGAAATGGTGCCGACGTCGCCGGTCTTCAGCCAGCCGTCCTCGCTGAACTTGTCGGCGGGGCGCAGGGGTTCGGCATCCGGGCCGTTGTAGTAGGCGCCCGCGATCCAGGGGCCGCGGACCTCCAGCTCGCCCGCGGACTCGCCGTCCCAGGGGAGGCGCTCGCCGCCGGGGCCGCTGAGGCGGGCCTCGACGCCGGCCGGGAAGCGGCCCTGGGTGAGGCGGTAGGCGAACTCCTCGGGCGTGCCTGCCGCATGGGCCGGCGGGCGGGCGATGGTGCCGAGCGGGGAGGTCTCCGTCATGCCCCAGGCGTGACAGACCCGCATGCCCAGCTTGTCGAAGGCCTCCATCAGGGAGGGCGGACAGGCCGAGCCGCCGATGGTGACCTGGGTGAGGGAGGAGACGTCACGGGGCTTGGCGGTGAGCTCGCCGAGCAGACCCTGCCAGATGGTGGGGACCGCGGCCGCGTGGGTCGGCCGCTCGCGCTCGATCATCTCGGCGAGGGGCGCGGGCTGCAGGAAGCGGTCCGGCATCAGCATGTTGACGCCGGTCATGAAGGTGGCGTGCGGCAGGCCCCAGGCGTTGACGTGGAACTGGGGGACGACCACGAGCGAGGTGTCCTGGTCCGTCAGGCCCATCGACTGGGCCATGTTGACCTGCATGGAGTGCAGATAGATCGAACGGTGGCTGTAGACCACGCCCTTGGGGTCGCCCGTGGTGCCGGAGGTGTAGCACATGGCGGCGGCCTGACGCTCGTCCAGCTCGGGCCAGTCGTAGGTGGTGGGCTTGCCGGCGATCAGCTCTTCGTACTCGTGCACACGCGCGTGGGAGCCCTCGAGGGCCGTGCGGTCGCCGGGGCCGGAGACCACCACGTGCTCGATCGTCTTGAGGTGCGGGAGCAGCGGGGCGAGCAGGGGGAGCAGCGAGCCGTTGGCGATGACGACCCGGTCGGCCGCGTGGCCCACGATGAAGGCCAGCTGATCGGCCGGGAGGCGGAGGTTGAGGGTGTGCAGGACCGCGCCCATGGAGGGGATCGCGAAGTAGGCCTCGACATGCTCGGCGTTGTTCCACATCAGGGTCGCCACCCGCTCGTCCCCGGCGACTCCGAGGTCCTCGCGCAGCGCGTGCGCCAGCTGGGCGGCGCGGGCGCCGACCTCGGCGAAGGAGCGGCGGTGCGGCTCCGGTTCGCCGGTCCAGGTGGTCACCTGTGAGGTGCCGTGGATCGACGACCCGTGGGTCAGGATCCTGGAGATCAGCAGCGGTACGTCCTGCATCGTGCTCAGCACGGCGTCCTCCCGGGGGCGACATTGCCTACGCGGTAGTAAGGGCTGCGCCGATTCTGCGCACATACCGCGCGGTATGTCACTAGAGCCGGGCGATCGATCACGTCACGATGCCCTCACAACGGCCGACCGTCACGAACGGTTCCCTACCGGGCGAGCACCAGCTCGGGGTCCTCGCGGAGCTTGCCGAGCGCCCTGGACACCGCCGACTTCACGGTCCCGACCGAGACGCCGAGCACCTCGGCCGTCTGCACCTCGCTGAGGTCCTCGTAATACCTGAGGACGACCATTGCCCGCTGCCGCGCCGGCAGCTTCATGATCGCCCGCCACATCGCGTCGTGCAGCGCCTGCTGCTCGGCGGGGTCGTCCTCGCCGGGCACGGGGTCGGGCTCGGGGATCTCGTCGGTCGCGAACTCGTCGACCTTGCGCTTGCGCCACTGCGAGGTGCGCGTGTTCAGCAGGGCGCGGCGGACATAGCCGTCGAGGGCACGGTGGTCCTCGATGCGCTCCCAGGCGACATAGGTCTTGGTCAGGGCGGTCTGCAGCAGGTCCTCCGCGTCGCTCGGGTTCGCGGTCAGCGACCGGGCGGTACGCAGCAGCACCGGCTGGCGTGCCTTCACGTACGAGGCGAACGAGGGGTACGCGAGGGTCTGCGTCGCCGGTACGGCGGCCTTCGAAGCACTGGTGCAGACGGGTGTGGTCATGGCTCCACGCTAGATTCGCGACCACCCCCCGCTCATCGGCCACAAGTCCCGAAGAAGACTCCCCCTCAGGTTGTAGAGGTGGGGCTGACTGCACCTCCTGAAGGTGGACGAGGAGGGCGCATCTACTGCGGGATTACCCCTGGGGGCTACGCGTCCACAGCGAGCACCAGCCCGGACGTGGGTACCCCTGTCCCGGCCGTCACGAGCACGCGCTCGGCCTCCGGCACCTGGTTCACGGCCGTCCCCCGCAGTTGGCGTACCGCTTCCGCGATCCCGTTCATGCCGTGCAGGTAGGCCTCGCCCAGTTGGCCGCCGTGGGTGTTGAGGGGGAGCGCGGCCCGGCGTACGAAGTCCGCGGCCTCGCCCCGGGTACAGAAGCCGAACTCCTCCAGCTGCATCAGGACGAACGGGGTGAAATGGTCGTACAGGATCGCCACGTCGATGTCCTGGGGACTCACGCCGGAGGTGCGCCACAGCTGGCGGGCGACGACGTTCATCTCGGGGAGGCCGGTGAGGTCGTCGCGATAGAAGCTGGTCATCTGTTCCTGGGCCCGGCCCGCGCCCTGGGCGGCGGCCGCGAGGACGGCGGGCCGGTGGGGGAGGGCACGCGCGCGTGCGAGGGATGTGACGACGATCGCCTGGCCGCCGTCGGTCTCCTGGCAGCAGTCCAGGAGCCTGAGCGGCTCGACGATCCAGCGGGAGGCCGCGTGGTCGGCGAGGGTGATGGGGCGGCCGTGGAACCAGGCGGCAGGGTTGGTGGCCGCGTACGCGCGGTCGGTCACCGCCACCTGGCCGAAGACCTCCGGGTCGAGGCCGTAGGTGTGCAGATAGCGCTGGGCCGCCATCGCCACCCAGGAGGCCGGGGTGAGCAGGCCGAAGGGGAGGGACCAGCCGAGAGCGACCCCCTCGGCGGAGGGTTCGCGGTGCTGGACGCCGGAGCCGAAGCGGCGGCCGGAGCGTTCGTTGAAGGCGCGGTAGCAGACCACGACCTCGGCCACTCCCGCCGCGATCGCGAGCGCCGCCTGCTGGACGGTCGCACAGGCCGCGCCGCCGCCGTAGTGGACGCGGGAGAAGAAGGACAGCTCGCCGATCCCGCAGGCCTGGGCCACGGTGATCTCCGGGCTGGTGTCCATCGTGAACGTGACCATGCCGTCCACGTCGGCCGCCGTGAGCCCCGCGTCGTCGAGCGCCGCGCGGACCGCCTCGGCGGCCAGGCGCAGTTCGCTGCGGCCGGAGTCCTTGGAGAACTCGGTGGCCCCGATGCCGACGATCGCGGCCCGGCCTCCGAGCGCGTCACGCGCGCGTGCGCTCATTCGGCGTCCCTCATCGAGAAGGTGACCGTCCCGGTCACATGGTTGCCGATGCCGTTGGTCCCCACGATCCGGACGGTCGCGGTGGTGTCTTGGAGAGCTTCTATGGTTCCGGTCAACACCATCGTGTCCCCCGGGTAGTTGGGCGCCCCCAGCCGGATGGCCACCTTCCTGAGCACGGTCCGCGGTCCGAAGTGGTCGGTGATGTAGCGGCCCACCAGGCCGTTCGTCGTCAGGATGTTCATGAAGATGTCCGGGGAGCCCTTCTGCCGGGCCAGTTCCGGGTCGTGGTGCACGTCCTGGTAGTCCCGGGAGGCGATCGCGCCCGCGACGATCAGAGTGCGGGTGATCGGGATTTCGAGGGGTGGCAGCTCGTCGCCCGTTCTCATACGGCGGCCTCCTCGGCAGCGGCCTCCTCGGCGGCGGCGCGGAAGACGGGAAGGGTGAGATCACCGTCGTACGTCCGGAAGACGAGCCGCACCGGCATCCCGATCCGCACCTTGTCGTACGGCGTCCCGACCACGTTGCTGATCATCCGCACGCCCTCCGCGAGTTCGACGAGCACGACGGCGTAGGGAGGGTCGAAGGCCGGGAAGGGCGGGTGGTGCATGACGACGTACGAGTAGACGGTCCCCTCGCCGCTCGCCTCGACCGTGTCCCAGTCGGGGCCGCCGCAGTGGGCGCAGCCCGGGAGCCAGGGGAAGCGGAGGGTCGCGCAGGAGGTGCAGCGCTGGAGGAGGAGTCGGCGTTGTTCGACGCCTTCCCAGAAGCCCGCGTTGTCACGGTTGACGACGGGGCGGGGGCGCTGGGGCCGGGGTGAGGTCTTCTTCCGTTGTGCGGGCGCGTACTTGAGGATGCGGAAGCGGTGGGTGCCGACCAGGGTCTCGCCCACGCGGACGTCGGTGCGGGTCGTGACGAAATGGCCGGTGCCGAGCTTGGTGGTCTTGCGGTCCGAGACCGACTCGATGACGGTGTCGAAGGTGATCCGGTCGCCGGGGCGCAGGGGCTGGAGATACTCCTGCTCGCAGTCGGTGGCGACGACCGAGGTGCAGCCCGACTCGTCGAGGAGGGCGAGGAGTTCGTCGTACGCCGATGACCTGCCCGCGTGCCCGGTCAGCCCACCCATCGTCCAGGCCTGGAGCATGGTGGGCGGGGCGACGGCACCGGCGCCGGTGTAGACCGGGTTGGCATCGCCGAGGGCTTCGCACCAGTGCCGGATCATGGGCAGATTGACGGGGTCCTTACCGACCCCGCCAACGGCGGCGGGGTGCCCTTCGTAGGCCTTGAGCCGGGTCAGCAGGTTGTCTGCCGGGGGGTGGGGGTCGGGCCGGGGCGGCGGGGGGTCCGCGTGGTGGGAGTGGGGCTGGGGTGCCGGGGTGTCTGGGCGGCGGTGCTCGGGCCGGGACGTCAGGTCGTCCGCGTCACAGACCTGCTCCCGGACTCCGGAGCTATCCGCAGGGCGCGTCTCTGGCGGCCGAGGCCTCAAACCGTCCGCGCCGCGGGCCTGCGGCCGAGGTGCGGAGGCGTCCGGATGACGCGTGTCCGACCGGGCTCTCAGACCGTCCGCGCCGCGGGCCTGCGGCCGAGCTGCGGAGGTGTCCGTGTCGCCGGACTGTGGCCGAGCTGCCAGGGTGTCCGGATTGTGGCTCCCCGACCCGGGTGCCGGGCCGTCCGTGTCGCCGGACTGCGGTCGTGCCGCCACGGCATCCGGGGCCCGGGGGCCCGGCGGGGCCGTCGAGTCGTTCGCAGCGTAAGGGTTCGGCCGGGCCGCCGAGTCGTCCGGATCGTAGGCCTCCGGCCGAGGCGGCGGGGTGTCCGGATCGTCGCCCATGGCGGCAACCTCCTTGTCCGCAAGATTTCCTGACTGTCCGTCAGATGCAGTGCGGTGTCAAGGCCGTCGCCGCGCACGCGAACACGCCTGCGCGGCGGCGCCGAAGCACCGCCGCGCGGACGTGTCCCACCCCGTGAAGCACCCCCCGTCGATGGCCGGTCAGCCCTCTCGCATCACCACCACAGCGGGCTGAAGTTGACGGATGTGTTGTTGTTCCCCTGGTTGACCGCCGTGAACGCGGAGCCCTTGACCTGCGCCGTGTTGCTCTGGGCCGAGGCACCGGAGCCGACGGCGTTCTGCTGCGTGGTCGACGAGTTGCCGTTGTTGTCGTGCCCGACACCGCTGCCCACGATGCTCGCGACACCCGCGTTCGATCCGTTGTCCGCGAAGCCGCCGTTGTCCGCCGCCGCGACGCCGGTGAAGAGGGCGGCGGCGAGCGGGAGGGCGGAGACGGCGGCGATGACGCGGGCGGTACGGATGCTTGCCATGGTGTTTCCTCCAGAACCCGGCCTGTAGCCGGTAGTACGTCAAGTAAGGCTGTTCCCAGGGAAGTTGGCCGACCACCCCGGTGCTGTGCACGACGTCGCGAGATCAGAGTTGCCCACCGAATCCCCGGCGAACCAGAGCGGAAGCGGTTATTCCCCCTGAAGCGTGAGGACAAGTCGATAAACCCCTTTCGCGACTTCAGTCAGCAGATCAGGACGATAAGGGCGCTCAATCGTCAAGTGGGACAACAGGGGAAGCGTTCCGGCACTTTTCCAGCCAATCCCTCGACCCCGGCGCGCCGCACCCGCCACCTCTTCCCTTTTTCGAACGTACGTACGAACATGGAGACATGGCCACCACCGACCGGCAGGCCACGACGCTGGCCCTCGCACACGCCCTGTCCGCCGCCGAGCGCGGGCTGGCCGTCATCCCCCTGTCCCGCACCAAGCTCCCGGCCCTGCGCTCCCCCCACCGCGACGACGGCTCCTCGGCCGCGCCCTGCCACGGCGAGTGCGGCGCGTTCGGCCATGGGGTCTACGACGCTTCGACCGACCCCGTCCGCATCCGCGAACTCTTCGCGGCGGCCCCCTGGGCGACCGGATACGGCATCGCGTGCGGCCTCCCGCCCCACCATCTGATCGGCCTGGACCTGGACACCAAGTCGGGCACGGACTCTTCGGCGGCCCTGCGCGAACTGGCCCTGCGCCACCTCTTCACGATCCCCGACACGGTCGTCGTCCTGACCCCGAGCGGCGGCCGCCACCTCTGGCTGACAGGGCCGCCCGACGCCGCGGTCCCCAACTCGGCCGGCCGCCTCGCCCCCGGCATCGACATCCGGGGCGCCGGCGGCTACCTCGTCGGCCCCGGCTCCCGCACCGACCACGGCGTCTACGGCACGGCCCCCGGCACCGCCCACCTCGCCCCCGCGGCCTGTCCACCGGCCCTGCTCCGCCTGCTCCTGCCACCACCGCGCCCCACCCACCCCGCGACCCATCCCTCGGCCGGCGACCAGGGCCAGGGTCTGGTCCAGTTCGTCCTCGCCGCCCACGAGGGCCAGCGCAACACCCGCCTCTTCTGGGCCGCCTGCCGCGCCTACGAGAACGGCATCGGCCCCGCACTGGTCGCTCCCCTGGTGGACGCGGCCCTCAACACGGGGCTCACGGAACGGGAGGCACGGGCGACGATCGCGTCGGCGGCGCGGATGACGGGGCATCGGCCATAGAACGGAACAGCATCACCAGCACCATGGGAGCGCCACAGAGTGCCGATCATGACCCTGTCCCGGCTCGTCCTGACCTCCGGCCGCAGGGTCGACCTCGGGGAGCTGCGCCTGACGTCGACGTACGGCGGGATGCTGGACGGCTACCCGTGCAGACCGGTCAACGAGCTGAGGATCAAAGGCCTGCTGAGGTCGGCCGAACACGACTACCCGACCGCCCCTGTGTACCTGGTACCGCCCCCGCACGAGTACCCGGACCACTACCCGGGCGCCTTCGGCCCGGTCGAGATGCTGCCGGCGGTGGCCTGCGTCGGCGTCTTCCGCTCCACGGCCCTGACACCCTCCCGCGATCCCATCCTCTACGGCTCCCACCTCACGATCATCTGGTTCCAGCCCCACGCACGCGTGCCGTCGGAGTGCGACGCGCAGGAGGGGCTGAGGGAGATCGCGTGGGAGGATCTGGCTCGGGACTACGAGCTCTAGACCTGGGCTCTGTCCGACCCACCCGACCCACCGCAACAGGGAAAGGGTGCCCCTCACCGAGGGACACCCTTTCTGACCAGCACCTACGAACTACTGCGGTGGGTGTGGGATTTGAACCCACGGTGACTCGCGCCACGACGGTCTTCAAGAGCGTCGCGTACGCGGGGTCGATATGGGGCCTGACCTGCCGATACACGGCACCAGCCAGTTCTTCATCGGTAGTTGGCCCACACATGGCCCACGCGCACCCGCCTCATGGACGCGTGCCCTTCCAGGAGACTGCGTCGCTGGCCCGCACGCACCACCACCCGGGACCACCGCTAGCCACCCGTGGGGCACGTGCAACCAACCTGACAAGCCCGAGTGTCCTACACATCATGATTCACACGCGCGGAAGGCGAGGCCGATGGCCCCGGTGTGGCTACGGTCCCCCGGAACAGCCTGCCTGTAATGGCTACCGACTGGTACCCTTCGCATTCTGCCTGACCCATCTACCGGAGGAAAACAGGCGCGATTATTTGGCTACCTTCTCCTATGGCATGGACGTAAATTTTAGCGGCACAACATTCACCGCGGAGCTACTCAGTCAATTACTTGATTCCGTGCGAGACCCTGAAACCGGAAGAGCCGGCTTCGGGTCGGCTAAATTCACTGGGGCCGTCTTCTCTGAGGCAGCAAATTTTAGCTCCGTACACTTTCTAGGTGAAGCCACTTTTCATAGAACTCGCTTCCTCGAAGACGCCCAGTTCGGTGGAGCGAAATTTCAAAGCAAGATCGAATTCGTAGATTCTGAATTCAAAAAGGAGTGCCGGTTCGAGGGAGCCAGATTCCATGGTGTTGCAATATTCAACAACACAACGATCGAGGGCGCCGCATCTTTCACGAATTGCACTTTCTCAAGCATGGCCGAGTTTCGAGCATTGCAATTTTCCAGAGCTTCCTTTGTTCAGGCGATATTCGGAGACCGCTGCGCGTTCACTCAGTCGACGTTCAACAAAAGGACGAAATTCACTAACGCTCAATTTGCCCGAACCGCAGATTTCTCCTCCAGCTCATTCCATAGCCTCGCCCAGTTCGTATCTGCCAAGTTTCACTCGGTAGTTACGTTCTCCGAAGCCTCGATCAGTGAGGCCTTTTTTAGCAGCGCCACCTTCGACCGTGAAGCAGACTTCCATAACACAGTCTTCGGTCGAGCAGTATTCTCTGAGGCGCTATTCTCCGCTTCCGCAAACTTCGACAACACAAGGTTTACTAGAAAGTCATACTTTACCGATTCCGTCTTCTCTAAAGCGGCTTTGTTTCGCGGTGCAAAGTTTCACCAAGACGTACACTTCGTTAGAGCAGCTTTCGAGCGAGCCAAGCGCATGGGACCCATTATTTCGCATGGGTGCATAGTCTTTAGCGGCGCAACATTTGAGCGCCCTATAATCCTTGAACTTTCCGCAGTCGATCTTTCCTTCCAGCAGGCAGAATGGTCATCCACCGGCGTCCTGCGAGTCAGGCACGCCAAGGTAGACCTGAGTGGCGCGTACTTTTCCTCTAACATGGTCGTCGCAACGATGCCTAATCCTTTTCGTAATGCAGAAGGTTCAGCCCTGGACGACTCGCCCATTAGCGAGTCGCTTCCAGCAAAGATAACTTCATTGCAGGGCACCGATGTAGCGAAACTTCTACTGGTCGACGCCGACCTTAGGGAATGCCAATCCCCTGGGGCCATGCACTTAGACCAAATACGTCTTGAGGGGGAATGCCAGTTCAGTAACTCGCCTCGCGGAATTCAGGTCAACGGTTGGCGGATAACTCGTTGGCCCCCACGGCGAGTGCTGGCCGAAGAAGTTGAATGGAGGTCAACTAGCCAGTCCCCAAGAGGGTGGAGCATAAATACGTCAGCTACAAGCACTACACCTGCCGCATTATCCGCGAATTACAGGCATCTCCGAAAATCCTTTGAAGACTCGAAGAATGAACCGGATGCGGCAGATTTCTACTATGGCGAAATGGAAATGCGGCGGAATGACAGAACGCGGCCACGTTCAGAACGCTACTTGCTCGCTATTTACTGCCTGGTTTCCGGATATGGACTGCGAGCCGGACGGGCATTGGTCTGGCTCGCATTCACCATAGTTGCAACGCTAACTGGTTTAGTTTTCTGGGGTTTGCCGTCTCAGGCACCAATGACGGTGTCCAACGGTGTCATCCATGGTCGCACTTTCGAGGAAGTAACGAAGACACCAAAGCCGGTGAATCCGTCTGGTCCGATACATGACCGCGCGACTCTACAGCGTTTTGAGAAGGGATTTCGCGTAGTGGTCAACTCGGTCGCGTTTCGATCATCCGGCCAGGTCCTGACGACTTCTGGAACATATATCGAGATGTCTTCCAGGATCATCGAACCTGTTTTTCTGGGCCTGGCAGTACTGGCTATCCGAAGTCGCATTAAGAGGTAGGAAGCTTAAGGCATCTGCTCCGGAGTAGCCACACACCGAAACCCAGTCAATCGTTTCTTGTGCGTCATTGGCAACAGCTGGCGCGCCTCGAGGATGCCGACGAACCGGCCCTGGGCATCCTGGTCAGCCTTGGCAAGCACGGTGTCTAACAACGGCTAACACAATGAGGTGGATCGGTCCTGATGGCCGTGTCCGAGGCGGGAGTTGAGCGTTCGGCTGGACGTGGGGACATCGCCGTGGATCGTGTCGGATGAGCTGTGGGACCGTCTGGAACCGTTGCTGCCGCAGCATGCGCGCAGGTTCCGGTATCCCGGCCGCAAGCCATTGCCGGACCGCGAGGTGCTGTGCGGGATCCTGTATGTGCTGCACACCGGCATCCAGTGGGAGTACCTGCCGCAAGAGTTGGGGTTCGGGTCGGGCATGACGTGCTGGCGCAGGCTGCGGGACTGGAACGAGGCCGGCGTCTGGCAACGGCTGCACGAGGTCCTGCTCGCCGAGCTCAACGCGGCCTCGCGCCTGGACTGGTCCCGCTGCGTGGTCGACTCCTCCCACGTCAGGGCGCTAAAAAGGGGCAGCACACGGGCCCGTCGCCGGTCGACCGGGGGTGAGCCAGCTCGAAACACCATGTGATCACCGACGGCCACGGCACCCCGCCCGCAGTCCTGCTGACCGGCGGCAACCGCAACGACGTCACCCAGCTCCTGCCCCTCTTCGACGCGATCCCACCGGTCCGCGGCCGAGTCGGCCGTCCCCGCCGCAGACCCGACTCCCTCTTTGCCGACCGCGGCTATGACCACGACATCTACCGCGACCAGGTCCGCGCCCGCGGCATCGTGCCCGCCATCGCCCGCCGCGGCACCCGGCATGGCACCGGGCTGGGCACCTACCGGTGGGTGGTGGAGCGGACCTTCGCGTGGTTGCATGGCTTCCGCCGCCTGCGTATCCGCTGGGAACGCAGAGCCGACATCCACGAAGCGTTCCTCAAGCTCGCCTGCTGCCTCATCACCCAACGACAGATTCGCTTCCTGTGTTAGCTGTTGTCAGTAGGCTGCAGGTATGACCGAGTTGGCGGCCAGCAGGCCCGGGCCACGCAAGCCGCGAGAACTGCGTGATGTCCACGAGTTCCTGGACCAGGTGAGGCTGCGCCCGGGAATGTGGGTTCGCCGCGGCTCTCTTCAGCATCTGGACTCCATGCTTGTCGGCTACGCGGTCGCCTGCGAGATCCACGACAACGACGAGAGTTTTGACTTCTGGAACGGCGGCCCCTTCTCCCAGTGGCTGTGGAAGCGGACGAACATGGCGCACCCCAGCAACCTGGGCTGGGCTGTCGAGATCGAACGGGCAGCCGAGTCGGCGGGTACGCCACCGATGGAGATGTTCTTCTCCCTCTTGGACGAGTTCCGTGCTGAGCAGGGTAGAACGCGGAGCACACAGGAGAGGTAGCAATCCCTCCCGACAGACGGGACCCGCACTCCCAGCCGAACGCACAACTCGCTCCACCATTGCTCCGATCAGGAGCCATCCGCCTCATTGTGTTAGCCGCTGTAAGGCCGCTTGGTTCACCTTGCGCAGGTGCCCGCGCGTACGCGGGGCCGTAGGGGTGCTCGTAGGCTGATCCTGCTCGGGCCTCACGCGGCGCTTCGCCCAGTGGAGTCAGGAGCGGGACTGGGGCCGGCTCCACCGCGTGATCCTCGACCCACCGCATCCCGTCGGAACTTACGCCATCAGAGTGCAACAAAATCCTGGCTCGATCATGGCGAAGGATTCTGGGGGACATCCTCCTCAGGAAAGTTGGTTGAGCGCCCTCTGGAGGTATGCCATGGAGAAGTCACTGTTGACCCACATCGACGCCACCACAGGCAGCGGAAAGGCGACAATCTCGGCGGACGAGTCTACCGTCGTAGGCATCGTCAAGGATGCTATCAAGAACGGCAGGACAGCGTCATTTTACCTGACAGAAGGTCAAGCAGAAGCGTTTAAAATCTGGTACTGGACCCCGGAGCGGATCAAATCTTCGGGGCTCAGGTCGTTGTCTGACGAAGAGAAGGAACGGATCAAGTCTGAGCTTGGCATCGATGTTGGCACCTTTCGGTGCAGCCGTATTGAGTGTGTGTGCGGACACACGTATGGAGGGTTTGAATTTCTACAACAGGGAATTCGCCAACATGGCCTCGATGGCGTGAAATCTGTATTTGAGCTAAAAAACGGAAAACTCCTGCAAGTGAATACCACACTTTTGGTAGTTTGCCCAAACTGCGACGAGCTACTGGACCGTGGCATCGAGTACGAGGGCGATACGTACGCAGGGTGCTGCTGCTGTGCGGAACAGTAAGATTCCGTGCATAAGAGCGAAATGTCATGGCGGTCGCCCGGGGGCGGGACAGTCGGTCAAGGTTCCGGCCTCCGCCAGGCATCGCAGTTACCAGGATTTGGGTATCTGTCAGAGTTGCCGAGCGATTAGTTACCAAATCCATGGCTGGCAAGCTGCTTCTGTAGTCACAAACCATAATGCTCCACCCTGTTGATGCCAGGGTTGATATCAGCACGTAGCGCCTTATCTGACTTCCAACCCAATCGACATTTATGATGGAATACCCTGACGTCAGGAAACATCACCTCCCGGATTGCCTCCGGTTGGTTGCCGTGAATCCACCTGGCCATCACCCGAAGTGGACCCCATGATGGAGCCGAGAATGACTCGGGGAGAAACTCCAAGGCTTTTCCCGCCCCAGATCACTGGCCCCACAAGAGAGACGAGAGCTGCAGGCAATACCGCTGTTTCCGCGGAAATGCCAACCGTAGTCGCCAGGCCGACTACGAGAGCGGCAATTGCGGCTCCACTTATGATAATCAGGGCATTTCGTCTGGAATCCCGATCTCCAGCGGAGCGAACTATGGACTCAGCGTCTGCTGCATCTGGCAAATCCAGCAGCCCTAGCCATCGCTGATCAACCAAACGCTCAAGAAATGGGCCGACCGTCTTAACCAAGTCGGGGAGAGCAAGAACGCCATCAGATAACAGTCGATCAGAGCATTTCATCAACTCTCTCTGAACTGCGGCCACGTGCCGCAATACAGAATCCCGCCGCTCAGGATCAGCAAAATAATCAGAATGGGCGGCAAAGTCTCCGAGATTGGCGCGAACCAGGGAAAGGGCCTCGTCTACATCCAGTACTTTTCCTTTGCCATTTGCGAGGTCCCAGGAAATCCAGAGAACGCTATAGCCGAAAAAAATGGCAGACACGTCAGCACTTTCACGCCTCCACGCCTCAGCTCGGCGCAGCAGGAGGATCAGAAATACAATTTCTGAAAGCAAGATTGAAGTGACGAAGCTTAGGTCACTGAGGTCCGCCGCAGTAAAGCCCGGACGATTAGGTGTTACGGTGTTGAGATATAGCGCATACGTAGCGGTAATAGCCGCAGAAATAAACGCCACTGCATGCATTAACAGATAGAATGCCGAACGCACCCTTAGAGCGTCACATACCTCGCTCACGTGATCGCTAAATGTCTTTTCGAGGGGAAACCCGAATGCGCGACAAGCTGCAATAGCTCTTCGTACCTGAGCCCTAATTGGACCCGTCCGCACGAAATATCGAAGCGGTATAAAGGGAACGATTTTCCCGTCGCGCCATGGAGTTAATGCAGACAGGGGTAGGAATATGAGCTGCGCAGTCAGGGCGCCAAGAGACGGAATCAGCACTAGATTAACTGCAGTATCCACAATGGCGCGAGACCAAGAAACACTCATTACGCCTCTTCCTGAGCCTAGGCTGCCATCGGAAGTCGTGAGGGGGGTGGTGTGCGGTCCGTGAAGCCGTGATCTGTCTGTCGCGCCGGGCGCTGTGCGAGCCAACCGGAGACCCGTGGGCCACCGTTAACGGCCGCTCCCTCCCGGACCGTACGGATGTGAGTGAAGCCCTGCTCGACGTAGTACCGCTGGAGCGCGTCATTCGTTGTCCACGCGTCCAATCGAATCCACTGGGCCCCCGCACGCTTCGCCCGATCACCCGCCCAGTCGAGCAGTCGACTGCCCAGGTTCTGCCCGGCGTATTCGCGGGCGACGGTGAGCTTGTTGATGAACATCGACGGTTCGGTCAGTTCATCGTCAGTCCAGAGGCCATCTTCGGCGTCCGGGGTGAGCGTGATGGTGCCGGCGGTCGTGTGCCCGTCGCGCAGCATGAACACCGTGCCCGCTTCGATCGTGGCGAGCAGCTTGTCAGCCGGATACGGACGGCTCCACTGGTCAGAGCCGAGCCCACGCAGCCAAGCAGCGGCCTCCTCGCGGAAGGCCAACAACTTGGCTACGTCGTGCGGCTCAGCAAGCGTGATGATCACGTGTTCTCGCTCCGGGCGGCCAGATCGCCGATCTCGTAGTTCATCCGGTTCAGATCGCCCCGGAAAGTGGTGATGGTGCACCGGATCGGGCGGTCTGCCGAGTAGCCGGTTCGCGTCCAAAGCAGTACCGGGACGCCTGCTCCGACCTCCAACAGCCGTGCCTCCTCCGGGGTCGGCATCCGCGCGGCGATTTCGTCGAAGTACCCAATCTGCTCAATGCCTTGAGTAGCCAGGTAGCGCGTTGTGCCCTCTTTGATGTCTCCAGGCTCAGCCAGTCGCGGTGATGCGTCGACCAGCCAGGATGGATAGTAGGTCGCCTGGGTGGACCAAGGAACGTCGTCCACATAGCGATGACAAAACCGCAATACTGCCGTAGTGCCGGGCTCGACCTTCAAGCGCTCGGCGACCTCTTGGGGTGCTGGCAGCATCTCAACTCGGAACGTCTGGTGCGGTCGTCGCCCCGCATTGGTCACGTCGGTGCTGTAGGCGTCGCCGTTCTGCGGGAAGGTCAGGTTCTCGAACCGAGACGCGTTGAGTTCGAACACCTCCTGCGACTTCACCTCGTAGCCGAGTCCCTGGCTGGACGAGATAAGGCCCTCGCCCACCAGCAGGCTTAGGCCGTTCCTGATGGTGTTCCGCGACGCGTCAAACCGCTGCTGTAGGTCGTTCTCCGAAGGCAGCCGAGCGCCTGGCGCGTAGGTGCCGTTAGCGATCTCGCGACGTAGGACGTCCGCGACCTGTCGGTACTGCGGCTGCTTGCTCATGCCAAAGCCGTTACCGCGTTCGCCGACTACATGGAGCCGACGGAGGCGGAGCTGGACGCGATCGACCGCGAAATGCCCGTCATCCTCGCGGATATCGACCTGCTGGATGCGCACATCGCCACCCTCGACCGCACCCCGAGCGAGCTGGACCAGCGGCGCATCCGCCGGGCCCGCCGCCGGCCACTGGCCGCGCGGGTTGAGCTGATCAACCACACGGTCACGGCGTCGGGGGTCGGGGCGTGATGGCCCAGACGTTCACGGCGCAGATGTCCGTGTTCAAGGGCCAGTGGCGCCTGTACGTGGTGCTGCTGAACACCACCGAGGCGTGGCCGGAGTTCGGCTTCGACCGGGCCCTTCCGGTGCCGACGTTCACGGAGCGTACGGACGCGCTCAGCGTGCTCGGATTCGAGCCGGTACCGGGCGCTGAGTGGCGGTGGACCGAGGACAGCGACGACCCCGGCAACCCTGCCTCGCCGGTCGTTCTGATCGCTGCGACGCAGGTGCGTTCAGGGACGGGGGCGATCGCGTGAACGCCGTTCAGATCCGTTCAGCCGAACGCGCCCTGTCCGTCGGCACATGGCTGATCGTGGCGGGCGCGATGCTGTATTCGATCCTCACCGTCACCCCCCTCGCCGCCGCCCACACCCCCGACAAGTGGAAGTGGACCGCCCCGATCCTGCCCCTCGTGGTGGATGCCGCGGTGGTCATCGTGGTCCGCCTCGATGCGGTGCTGGCCCGGCTCGGAGGGCACGGCGGGAAGTGGCCGGTCGTGCTGCGCTGGATGACCGGCTGCATGACCCTCGCCCTCAATGTCGCCGACTCCGCCCTGCACAACGACCTGGTCGGGGTCGCTGTGCATGCGGTCGCACCACTGCTGCTGATCGTCACCGCGGAAACCGGGCTCGCCTACCGGCGGGCAATCGCCGCCGCCGTGACCGAGCTGGAGACACGGCAGCAAGCCCAGCGCGAAGCCCGCGAGCGGGCGATTGCCGAGCAGCGTGAGACGGCCGCCCGGCTGGCCCGCGAGGAGCGCGAGCACGCCGCGCTGCTGGCGCGTGAACAGCGTGAACACGAAGCCCGCCTGATCCGCGAACAAGCCGAACGCGAGGAAGCCGCCCGCCGCGAGGAACGCGAGCAGGCTGCGGCCCGTGAGCAGGCTGAGCGGGAGGCGCGTGAACGCGCTGAGCGCGAGCGTGAACAGCAGCAGCGGGAGCGTGAACGCCGTGAACGCGAGGCCGCTGAGCGGGCCGAGCAGGAGCGGGCCGCTCGCGCGGAGCGTGAACGCCGTGAACAGGCTGAGCGTCAGGCCCGTGCCGAGCGTGAACGCGCCGCGCTGCTGGCCGCTGGGCCTGCTGTGGAGAAGCTCCCCGAGGACCGTGCCCGTTCGACCGTGCAGGCCGCGTTCGAGGTAGGGCTTCCGGTGCGATCCGCTGCCGAGCTGTGCGGCTGGTCGGTGGGGTGGGTGTCCACCCGCTACTAAGAGTTCCGCGACGCCGGCCACCCCGAGTTCGAGGCTGACGGGGCGGTGGTCTGATGCCGACCGCCTACGCGAAGTGCTTCGACCCGAACGGGGCCCGCTTCGGCGTACCGACCTACCCGTGGCGCATGTCCCCTCACGGCTACGCCACCCGCCGCCAGCTGCGCGCGAAGGGCTTACGGCCCGGCGGGCAGCCGATCGCCGCACAGGTCATGGTCACCAACCGCAAGACAGGGACGCCCCGCGTGGCCTTCCTCTACCGCGAGGACCTGGCCAAGCCGGTCCGTCCGATGAGCTCGCGCAAGTGGGGCGCCCTCGCGCTGGCGATGCTCGCGCGGCGCACGTGCCCGCGCTGCCGGCTGGACGTCGGTTACTGCATTCCCACCTCGCACGGCATCTGCGGCCTGTGCCTGGCCGCCGAAGAACAGCGCACCGCCTGAACATCCCAACCCGGCAAGGGAGTTCGAGTGAAAGACACACGTCACCGCGTCCTCGTGACCGGCGCCGTCGCCTTCAGCGCGGCGCTGTCCGTGGTCATCGGCCTGCGGCTGTCCGGCTACGGCGTCCCGCTCTCGCTGCTGCTGGCCTGCGGCCTGTCCTGCGTGGCCACCTTCTCCAGCCTGCTCTTCCGCCTGATCAGCGCCATGTCGACGACCACACACCGGTGTACGCGGCCCGGCTGCGACTTCCGCGTCAGCCTCGCCCACACGGACGCCGCGGAAAACCGGCGCTGGCAGGAGATCGCCGCCCACCACCCGCACCGCAGCGCATGAGTAAGGAGACCAGCATGAGCACCGCCCAGCCCATCATCGACAGCCGGTCGGGCACGCACTTTTGGGTGCTGTCCGTCGACAAGCCCGGTCGGGTCTCCACCACCCGCAGCGGCACCTGCACCCCGGCGTCCGGCAGCACCCGCGAGAGCGTCTACCGGAACATCTACCTGTCCGTCACCGACGCGGATCCGATCCTGCGGGGCGCCACGGTCCTGTTCTTCTCGCTGGAGCCCAACCGGCTCTGACCTGCTCTCAGTCCATCTGCCGGGCCTGGCCGCCGACCTCTCACAGCTAGCGGCCAGGCCCCTTTGACTCCCGTGAAGGAGTGCTCACAGCATGACGGAACTCAGCACTGAGCCGGTAGTAGCCCCGGCTCCCGACGCACCGCCCCTGCCGCCTCCCGACACGGCGCCCGCCAAGGCGCAGGACGTGCCGGAGGTGGAGCACACGCCCGGTGGCTGGCCGATCGTCCCGCTCGCCCTGTCCGGGGCGAACAGCACCGTGGGCGCGGTCGCCGCCGCTTCCCTGGCTGGCGGGCCGGTCGCCGCTGCCGTGGCTGCCACCGGCATGGTGGTGCTCGGCACGGTCGCCGCCGCCCGCTCCCGCAAGCCCAATCCCCGCCGGGAAGCGCGCCGTTCCGCGGCCCGCGCTGCCGGCCGTTCGGCTGCTCGCTCCGCAGGGCTGCGCCGCTCCGGTACGGGCACCCGCGGAAGCTCCGGGGGCCGTTCGTCCGGCTCGCGTGCCGGTCGCTCCGGTGGCCGGTCGGGCAAGGTGCCCGGCCAGCACCGCCGCAGCGCGACCGGCGGAAAGACCCTCGGCAAGAGCAGTCACGGCACGTCCAAGCACCCGGCATCCCGCACCGCGGGTACGGCTGCGGGCCGGGCCGGACAGGTCAAGGCGCTGCGGGCCGCGCAGAAGGCCCGCGCCGGGTCACGGGCCGGGCAGCGGGCGCAGACCACCAGCGCGCGGCGCGCGGTCGCCGACGCGCGCCGCAACGCCAAGGCCGCTGCCGGCAACACCCGGTTGAACAAGCGGGCCGGTCTGGCGGGCCGCCTCATGGGCGGGGCGGTCCGTAAGGCGCGGGCGGCGCGGGATGCGGCGATCGCCAAGCAGCGCGCCAAGCGGGACGCGAAGAGGGGCGGCACGGTCGCGGCGCAGCGCGCCAACATCCGTAAAGCCCCGGCCCGTGCGGCGGCGCGTAAAGCGCTGCGCAAGTCCGCGGCCCGCTTCCACGGACGCCGCCTGCTCGCCGCACGGGGAGCTCCGGTGGCGGGTTGGCTCACAGCCGCATTCCAAGAGCTACAAGCTCAAGCCACAGGCTGATGGACGCCGTTCCGAACTCATGGCCGCGCTGCGGGAAGGGCAGCAGTTCGACGAGGAAACGGGGCTCCCGGCGAAGGAGTTGGCCGCGCTCGCGATGCCGACGTGGTTCGAGCACGCTAAGGCGTATGCCCTGATGAAGTGGCCTGGTGCGGCAGCGAAGCTCCGCGCCGGCATCGCGGAATCCCTCGCTGTCGTCACCCCTGCGTTCGTGAGCACGAAGCAGGGAACCCCCCAACCCACGGTGTTGCGGGCCGCCTTGTACCAGTGGGCTTTCCGAGCCGTACAGCGGGAGAACGGCGAACACCTGCTGCGCTGCGACGCTGAGGACGCTCCTACGGAGATCCGGGAGGCTCTCGATTGGGTCGCCGCTCACTCCTTCAAGGTCGACGAGGCCGCGCGGCCGGAGCACGTCCGCGCGGCACTCACGGCCCTCTCCAAGTTGCTGAACGGGAAGCCCGCGGCGGAGAACACCTTCAACCGGAAGCGCATGGTGCTGAGCAACGCCTTCCGCTACGCCGTTGAGGAGCGCGGCCTGTTGCTCCGGCATCCCTTCCTCGCGGTCGACTGGGCTGTCACCGACACCTCGGATGAAGTCGACTTCCGGTATGTCCCTGGTCCTCGGCTAGCTCGTGACCTGCTCGCTGCGGTGGCGAACCTCGGGACTCGGGGCGAGCACCTGGAAGCGTTCTTCGGGGCGATCTACTACTCAGCCACACGCCCTGGGGAAGCGGTAACCCTGCGAGAGCAGGACTTCGTTCTGCCACCGGAGAGCAAGCCCGATGCCTGGGGCGAGGTGCTGCTCTCGGAGAGCCATCCGGAAGTAGGTGCGGGATGGACCGACAGCGGCAAGTCGCACGACGAGCGAGGTCTCAAGCACCGCGCGCGGAAGACCGTTCGGGCCGTACCGATCCCTCCGGTGTACGTGCGAATGATCCGCTCGCACATCGCACGTTTCGGAGCGGCCCACGATGGCCGGCTGTTTCGGGCAGCGCGGGGTGGGCGAGTCGCATCGACGGAGTACTGCGACGTCTGGCGGCAGGCTCGGGAAGCCGTCCTGACCCCGCACGAAGTCGAGACGGAGCTAGCCGAAGTGCCGTACTCCCTGCGCCATGCCGGCATCTCACTGTGGATCAAGTCAGGCGTGGACCCGGTGGAGGTCGCTCATAGGGCGGGCCACAGCCTCACCGTGCTCTACCGCTTCTACGCCAAGATCCTCAAGGGTGGGTCGGCCCGTGCCAACAGCCTCATCGAGCAGGGGCTACAGGCCGAGGACGAGCGCTGATCCTGGCCCACGTATGGCCCACACGCACTGGTCAGAGGCGGTACACACCCGATCCGGGGTGAGACAGGGTGAGCAGAGAGGGCGTGCCCCCGTATCGGGGGCACGCCCTCTGAGCTGCTATTTCTCTGACCTGCTGCGGTGGGTGTGGGATTTGAACCCACGGTGACTCGCGCCACGACGGTTTTCAAGACCGTTCCCTTAGGCCGCTCGGGCAACCCACCCCGCGCCATCGGTGACCGTGGCGCGGGGACCAGAGTAACGGGTCAGGACGGGCGCGTGCCGGTCAGCTGTCCCCTGTGCGGGCGCCCAGGGTGAGATCCACCGTGTGGGTCTGGCCGCCACGCTCGTAGGTGATCTTGACCTTGTCGCCGGGCTTGTGGGTCCAGATCTCGCCGATCAGGGTGGGGCCGGAGTCGATCACGTGGTCGTCCAGCTTGGTGATGACGTCGCCGGGCTTGAGGCCGGCCTTGGCGGCGGGGCCGCCCGCCTCGACCGGGTCGGAGCCGCCGGCGCCCTCGGTGGTGATCTTCGCGCCGCCCGTGGAGTCCTCCAGGGAGACGGACGCGCCGATCTTGGCGTAGACCGGCTTGCCGGTCTTGATCAGCTGCTGGGCGACGTACTTGGCCTGGTTGATCGGGATGGCGAAGCCGAGGCCGATCGAGCCGGACTGGCTGGTGCCGCCGAGGCCGCCGCCGCTGGTGGACTGGATCGCGGAGTTGATGCCTATCACGTTGCCCTGCGCGTCGAGGAGGGGACCTCCCGAGTTGCCCGGGTTGATGGACGCGTCCGTCTGCAACGCGCTCATGTAGGAGGCGTTGCTGCCGCTGCCGTCGCTCGACGCCACCGGGCGGTCCTTCGCGCTGATGATGCCCGTCGTGACGGTGTTCGACAGACCGAAGGGGGCGCCGATCGCGATCGTGGAGTCGCCGACCGCCACCTGGTCGGAGTTGCCCAGGGTGAGCGGCTTGAGGTCACTCGGCGCGTTCTTGAGCTTGATGACGGCCACGTCATAGCCCTGCGCGTGGCCGACCACCTCGGCGTCGTACTTCTTGCCGTTCGGGAAGGTGGCGGTCAGTTTGCCGCCGTCGACCGCGTCGGCCACCACGTGGTTGTTGGTGACGATGTGGCCCTGGGTGTCGAAGACGAATCCGGTGCCGGTGCCGCCCTCGCCGCTGGTGGACTCGGCCTCGATGGTGACCGTGCTGGGCAGGGCCCTCTGCGCCACGCCCGCGACGGTGCCGGCGTCCCGCTTGACGCTGCCACCGCTGTCGGAGGCGGAGAGGGTCGTCGAGGAGCCGTTGTCGTTGTCCTTGGCCAGGGTGTAGCCGAGACCGCCGCCCACGCCGCCGGCGACGAGCGCCGCCACCAGGACCGCGGCGACGAGACCACCACGGCCGTTCTTGGGCTTCGGCGCGGGCTGCTGGTAACCCGAACCCCAGGCTCCGCCCGCCCCGCCCGCGCCGCCATCGGCGTACAACGGGGTGCCCGGGGCCTGTGGCGGCGGCCAGGCGCCCTCGGGGCCCGGACCGGGGTGCTGCGGCGCGCCGCTCGCGCCCTGCTGAGCACCGCCCTCCGCCGAGGCGTACGCCCGCGCCGGTCCCGCATGCACGAGTTCCGGCCCCTGTGCGCCGCCGGAGGCGTGCGGCGGCACCGGCGGGATCGGGGTGGTGGGGGCGCCCGCCTCGGAGGCCTGGGGCGTCGAAGCCGCGGGAGCGTCCACCGGCACGGGGGGTGCAGACGGGGCCGGGGGTACCGCGGTGCCCTCGTTCTCGGTGCTCACAGCTTCTCTCCTCGGTCACGGCTGTCGGTTGTCGGTCGCACTCGGTCACGCTCGGCCAGTGCCGCTCGGTGTCCGGCGTGCGTCAGCTGTGCATGTCCTTTTGTATGCCGTCAGCTTTTCCCACGGGCCGTCAGGGCACCATAAGCGGTGCCTGTGGGTTCGTGGCTGCTCTTTATATAGGCCATGTAAGACAAATGAGGCGCAATCCATATGCCTCCGTTCGCACGCGTACCCCTTAGCGGTGGCACCATGACGCAGTGACCCACGCACGGCAGCAGCTGACTCAAGTCGTCGCCCACCGCGGAGCATCGGAAGACGCTCCCGAGCACACTCTCGCCGCGTACCGGAAGGCGATCGAGGACGGTGCGGACGCCCTCGAATGCGATGTACGTCTCACGGCCGACGGTCATCTCGTGTGCGTCCACGACCGACGGGTCAACCGTACGTCCAACGGCCGCGGAGCGGTCTCGGCCCTTGAGCTCTCCGACCTCGCCGCCCTGGACTTCGGCTCCCGCAAAACCAGGGAGTTCTGGCGCACCCGCGACGAGGAGCCGGACTGGGTGTACCGGCCCGAGGACCGGGAGGACACCTCCGTCCTCACCCTGGAGCGACTGCTCGAACTCGTCGCCGACGCGGGGCGACGGGTGGAGATGGCCATCGAGACCAAGCACCCGACGCGCTGGGCAGGCCAGGTCGAGGAGCGGCTGCTGGTGCTCCTGAAGCGGTTCGGCCTGGACGCCCCCGCCTCGGCCGCCGAGTCGCCGATCAGGGTCATGAGCTTCTCGGCCCGGTCGCTGCATCGCGTGCGTGCCGCCTCGCCGACCCTTCCGACGGTCTATCTGCTGCAGTTCGTCTCACCCCGGCTGCGGGACGGCCGGCTGCCCGCGGGGGTGGGGATCGCGGGTCCCTCGATCCGCATCCTGCGCAACCACCCCGGCTACATCGAGCGCCTGAAGCGGGCGGGCCACCAGGTGCACGTGTGGACCGTGAACGAACCCGAGGACGTGGACCTCTGCATCGAGCTGGGCGTCGACGCCATCATCACCAATCGCCCGCGCGCGGTGCTCGACCGACTGGGCCGCTGACGTCCCCTCCGTCACAGGGTGTACCCCGGCGCGTTCGGTGCGTGTTCGATCGTTACGAATGCGTCGGCGGAACGTGATTGGCCGGTTTCCGGTACAGGCCAATGGGGCATCCACACCGTGGCGTGGGGCGAAGGAGGTCTCGGGGGTGGCGTTGGTGGTGGCACAGGAGGTGCCCACGTCGTCGAGCATGGCCATACCCCATGGCCCTGCGGGCGTGGGGGAAGCGAGACACCGTATGCGCGTGCAGCTGCGCAGGGGTGGCGTGAGGGAATCGGTCATCGACGACGCCGTACTGATTCTTTCCGAACTCTTGAGCAACGCGTGCAAACACGGCCGGCCGCTGGGCGACGCCCTGGCCGGGGACGGTGACGTCCGCGCCGCCTGGCGGGTGGACACGGGCGGCAGGCTCACGGTCGAGGTGACGGACGGCGGCGGGCCCACCCGCCCGGCTCCGGCCACGCCCTCGGTCACCGCGCACGGCGGCCGCGGGCTGAACATCATCACCGCGCTGGCCGACGACTGGGGTGTCAGGGACGACGCCCGGGGCGAGGTCACGGTCTGGGTGATCGTCCACTCGGACGTTCACGATCCAGACGCCGGCCGCCGCCGGGACGACTTCGCCACACGTGTCGTGGCCCCGTCGGTCGCGATACCCGACCTGGACTTCTCGGACGCGTTCGACGATCTCGACTGAGGCAACCTGGACCGAGCGTCCGTGAAGGACACCGGGGTGGTTGTCCACAGGCTCCCGTCGGCCAAGTCGCAAGCGGCTAGGCTCGCGCCCGTACGAGACGAGCCGTAACCGGGAGACAGCCACGATGGCCAAGAAGCGACCCCTGACGAAGGCCAAGCGCCCGCAGCTCACGGATGGGGAGGTCCCGGTCGTCGGCGCCCGCGAACCCTGCCCGTGCGGAAGTGGCCGCCGCTACAAGGCCTGCCACGGCCGGGCCGCCGCACAGGCCGCGACCGAGCTGGTGCACCGCCCGTTCGAGGGCCTCGCGGGCGAGGGCGACTGGGTGGCCCTGCGCGAGCTGGTCCCCGCCGCCACGGTCGAGCTGACCCTCAAGAGCGGCCTGCCCGAAGGCGTCCCGTCGGTCACGCTGGCCACGGTCCTGCCGATGGCCTGGCCCGCCCTGCGCCGGGACGACGGCTCGGTGCTGCTCGGCCTGCAGAACGACACCGCGTCCGGCGACATCAGCCGCGACCTCGCCGACACCCTCCAGCGCGCGCTCACCGCGGCTCCGGGCACCCCGGTGGAAGGCCGACGCGCTCCCGCCGACGGCCCGCGGCTGCAGGACCTGCTCGATCCCGAAGGCGCGTTCGAGCCAGTTGTGCACGAGGGCTTCGAGTTCTGGGTGCCGGACGCGGAGAACGCCACGCCCGAGGTGACCGCCTCGCTGGAGCGGGCCAACGCCGCGGCCATCCCGACCGTCCGGCTGACCGGTGTCGACGCCGCCTACTGGTGCGAGACGCCGGACAAGAACCACCTGCGCTGGGTCATGCCGCACCCCGAGGAGCAACTTCTGGACGCGCTCGCGCGGCTGCACGCGGCCGGGAAGTCGAGCCTCGGCGAGGGCACCCGGCTCGTCGGTTCCTTCCGCGCCCACGGCCTCACCGTGCCGGTCTGGGACCTGCCGAGCGGGGTCACCGCGGAGGATGTCGAGAAGCCGGCCGCCGAGTTCGCCGAGCGGCTCGCAGGCGCTCTGGCCACGGACGCACCGCTGACCGCCGACGAGCGCCGCGCCCGTGGCGGCCTCACCAACCGTCAGGTCACGCTGAGTTGACAGAGCCGGTGCGGCTGACCGGTCGGTCAGCCGCGCCGCACCTTCACGGAACGTCCGGGCCCTGCTCACAACTCCCCCCAGGAGAAGGTGAATCGGTGTCCGAATAAGCCACGAAGCGTCACGGTCGAATTTGCGAACAGCCGATCTCTTGTTACGGTTCCAATAGCCCGGTTGCTGGTGCATCCCCCGTCGCCAGCAACCGGGTCTTTCTGTGTCCGGGCAGCTTTACGGAACGCCGCCGCGCGTCAACTGCCCGTAGTTTCCCCGGAGTTGCTCCCGGACCGCAGCAGCAGTGGTCCGCTGCCCCGCCGGGCGGCGAACTCCGCGACCGCCGTGTAGTCGGCCGGCGTCCCCCGGGTGCGCCCCCGGGGTGTCTCACAGCTGTCCGGCTCGTCCCCGGCGCCGACCGGGCAGTGCATCTGCACGGTGCGTCCGTCGGGTCCCATGAAGCTGAGCACGGCGTCCAGCACCATGCCGGTCGCATTGCGGTAGTAGGTGCGCGCCCAGGTCTCCTCGCCCTGCGTGAGCACACAGGTCTGCGCCTCGATGCCCTCGGGGGAGATCAGTTCGGGACCGCAGCGCGCGGCGGTGGCCAGACCCAGGCCGAGCAGCAGCGGGGATCGGCCGGCATCGGCGAGCGGCGCCTTGTAGTCATCGGCGGCGGAAGACCGTACAGCGGAAGGCTGCACGGGAGCCCGTGCAACGGAACGCCGTACGGAGGAAGGCTCCGCGGAAGGACGCACGAGATCGCGTACGACCTTGCGGCCTCCGTCGCCCACCTGGCCCGCGGAGGCCACGGCCAGCGGCAGCGCGACCGCGCACGCCACGACTCCCGACAGGGCAAGCAGACGAAGGTTCATGAAGCGGACGATAACGACCTGGCGCGGGCACTCGGTTCCGCCCGCGCCCGACACCCCTACAACTCGGGTGCGCTCACACCCGTACGGGTGAGGGCCTCGACCACAGCGTCCACCACGGCCTCGACATCGGGGACCCACGGAGAGGCCGAGCCGGGGAGCGGAGCCCGCTCCCAGGTGATGTCGCCGTGGCCGGTCTCGGACGGGGGCAGGGCGAGGTAGCCGCCCTCGCCGTGGAAGCGGAGGGAGCCGGGGACATGGTCCTGGGCGTACAGCAGTTCGCCCAGCTGCTCCATGGAGTACGGCTTGACGAGGATCGCCCAGCGGGTCGGCGAGGCGATCACCGGGCCGAGGCGCATGCCCTCGGCGTCGAGCGCGGCCAGGGCGCGGGCGGCCGGGAGGGCCGGCAGACTGACCGCGCAGGGGGCCTTGGCGCCGGTGGCCAGGATGATCGGCGCGGCCGGGCGGTTGGTCCACCACCAGCGCACCATGCGGTCGTCGGTAGTGGCCGCGAGCAGGCCCGGGTCGAAGGGGTGGGCGCCGGGGACCGTGCACTCCGGGTCGGGGCATCCGCAGCGGGCCCGGCCCTCCGGGTCCGGTGCCACGCCCGGGAGTACGGGCCACTGCCATTCCTTCGCGAAGGTCAGGGCCGCGCCGAGCAATTCAGGCCTTCCGTCGCTGCGCTGGGACAGGAGCCTGCGTCGCCTTCCGAGGATCTCGCGCATGAGCGCTCGTTCCTTTCCGTTGCACCGCTGGCAACACCGTGGACCACATCACACCATGTGTCGATCACTTCACTGTGCGTACCTGTTGGCGCATCACACCCTTGTCCGAGACAAGGGGAACCCCATACTGCGTCTATCAAAAGCCTGGGCGTGGCGGGGGGTGGCGAAGTCTGGCGTTTGCCGTCCCGCGTATTTCTCTCCGCCTCCGCCACGGGAGGATGGGGCTCGGTCGTCGGTGGCTAAGACGCCCGGGTCGGTCACCAGGTTCCGGGTGGCTGTCCACCACCCCTGGCCCTTACCGAGTACGTACCCATCACGACCGCTGTGACGCTCTGTGGAGCAAGGCCAGTCGACCTCAATACACCGTAACCCGAGGCAGTTTTTAGCCAAGTTTACCCTTCGACCCACTCCCCACCGGTCACTCACGGACACCAGGAATCCCGGCAGGACAATGCTGGACATCCCCTTACGAGTGCGTGTAGATGTGGAGACACTGCTAGCGGCGCAGAATGACATGGGGGTTTGCGATGCTTTTGAGCAATACGCACCGGTCGGAAAGCCGGACGCCATGAACGCCCCTCACCCTCCGAAAGTGGCTGGAATCGATTCAACGGTTCCCGCACCCGCACACACTGTCGCGCCCGCGCCAGCCGCCCCGGCCACCTCTTCGGTCTCCTCGCCGAACGCACCCGGCGCCCTGCTCCAGGACCGGCTCGCCGGCTGGGTCTCCGACCTCACGACCCTCCACGAACTCACCGAACGCCTCGTGCGCACGGATGCCCTGTCCGACGCTCTCCAGGAGCTCCTGCGGGCCGGAGCCGCCCTCGTGGGAGCCCGGCGCGGACTGGTCGTCCTCGAACCGGACGACGGCCTCGGCCCCGACACCACCATCGGCCTCGGACTCGCCCGCGCCGACCTCGGGCACATCGAGACCGTCCCGCGCAGCTCCATGTCGTACGGGAAGATCCTCGACGGACTGCCGGGCGGTGACGGCGAGATCGCCCAGCCCGATCTGCTCGCCGAGGACGGCCTCGACCCGCGTCACCGCGAGGTGGCCGCCCGCCTCGGTTACGCGGCCAGCTACGCGCTTCCCCTGTCCACCGCCGGCGCCGGCCGCCTCGGCGCCGCCGTGTGGCTCTACGACGAGCCCGCCGAACCGTCCGAGCGCCGGCGCCACCTCGTCGGTCTGTACACCCGCCATGCCACCGAGCACCTGGCCCGGCTCCTCGAGGTCGAGCGCACGCGCGCGTGCATGGCGACGATGGCGGAGGAACTGCTGCCGTCCCGGCTCCCCCGCGTCGCCGGTATGCGGCTCGCCGCCCGGCACCGCACCGGTCCGCGCGGCGGCGGCGACTGGTACGACGCACTGCCGCTGCCGGACGCGGCGCTGGGCCTCGCGGTCGGTTCGGTGACCGGCAGCGGCGCGAGCGCGATCGCCGCGATGGGACGCCTCAGAGCCTCCCTGCGGGCGTACGCCGTCATGGAGGGCGAGGACCCGGTCGCGGTCCTGTCCGACCTGGAGCTGCTGCTCAGGCTGACCGAGCCGGCCCGCTCCGCCACCGCCCTGTTCGCCTACTGCGAGCCCGCGCTGCGCAAGATCACGCTGGCCGGTGCCGGGCACTGCCCGCCGCTGCTGATCGGCGAGCGGCGCACCGACTTCGTGGAGACCACCGTGTCCGCGCCGCTCGGCATGCTCGCCTGCTGGGAGGCGCCGAGCGTGGAGCTGAGCGCGGAACCGGGAGAGACGGTTCTGCTGTACACCGACGGGTTGCTGCACCGCACCGGCGACGCCACAGACCGGGCCTTCGCACGCCTGCACGCGGCGGCGGCCGGGGTGCCGAAGGCGCTGCGCGGCGACCCCGGCGCCGTCGCCGACCACGTGCTGCGGACCGTGCTGCCGGACGGGCAGGACGAGGCGGACTCCGAGGAGGACGTCGTACTACTCGCGGCTCACTTCGAGTAGCAGGTGGTAACAGGTCTTCCGGCCCTGGGCCCCCTTCCGTACGACCGTACGATGGAGGGGGTCCAGTGCCGTATCTAGGAGGATGACCGTGGCCGACGAACTCACCCCGGAGACCCCGGAAGAGTCGGAAGAGCCGATCAAGAAGCGGAAGAACGGCCTGTACCCGGGTGTCTCCGACGAGCTGGAAGAGAGCATGAAGTCCGGCTGGGCCGACACTGAGCTGCACGACCTGGAGCCGATCGCGCAGGCCGCCGAGACCGCGGCCCGCCGTGCGGCGCTCTCCGCGCGGTTCCCGGGCGAGCGGCTGGTGATCCCGTCCGGCAACCTGAAGACGCGCTCGAACGACACGGAGTATCCGTTCCGGGCATCCGTCGAGTACGCCTACCTCACCGGCAACCAGACCGAGGACGGCGTGCTCGTCCTGGAGCCGACCGCCTCCGGCGGTCACACCGCCACGCTCTACCTCCTGCCGCGCTCCGACCGCGAGAACGGTGAGTTCTGGCTCTCCGGGCAGGGCGAGCTGTGGGTCGGGCGGCGGCACTCCCTCACCGAGTCCGAGAAGCTGTACGGCATCCCCGTCTCCGACGTCCGCGAGCTCGCGGACGCGCTGCGCGAGGGGTCCGGCCCGGTGCGGGTCGTCCGCGGGTACGACGCCGGCATCGAGGCCGCGCTGACCGACAAGGTCACCGCCGAGCGGGACGAGGAGCTGCGGGTCTTCCTGTCCGAGGCGCGGCTCGTCAAGGACGCGTTCGAGATCGCCGAGCTGCAGAAGGCGGTCGACTCGACGGTCCGCGGCTTCGAGGACGTGGTGAAGGTCCTCGACAAGGCCGAGGCCACCTCCGAGCGGTACATCGAGGGCACCTTCTTCCTCCGCGCGCGGGTCGAGGGCAACGACGTCGGCTACGGCACGATCGCCGCGGCCGGGCCGCACGCGTGCACGCTGCACTGGGTGCGCAACGACGGGGCCGTGCGGTCGGGTGAACTGCTGCTGCTCGACGCCGGTGTCGAGACGCACACGTACTACACCGCCGACGTGACGCGGACCCTGCCGATCAACGGCCGCTTCAGCGAGATCCAGAAGAAGATCTACGACGCCGTGTACGACGCCCAGGAGGCCGGGATCGCGGCCGTGCAGCCGGGCTCCAAGTACCGGGACTTCCATGACGCGGCCCAGCGGGTGCTGGCCGCGCGGCTCGTGGAGTGGGGGCTGGTCGAGGGGCCTGTGGAGCGGGTGCTGGAGCTGGGGCTCCAGCGGCGGTGGACGCTGCACGGGACCGGGCACATGCTGGGCATGGACGTCCACGACTGTGCCGCCGCGCGGGTGGAGTCGTATGTCGACGGGGTTCTCGAGGCGGGCATGGTGCTGACCGTCGAGCCCGGACTGTACTTCCAGGCCGATGATCTGACCGTGCCCGAGGAGTACCGGGGTATCGGGGTGCGGATCGAGGACGACATCCTGGTGACGCAGGAGGGGAACCGGAATCTGTCGTCGGGGCTGCCTCGGCAGTCCGACGAGGTCGAGGCGTGGATGGCCCGGCTCAAGGGTTGAGTCTCGACTGCGGGTGGATCGTGGCCGGTCGCGCCCCCGGGTGGGTTCCGTGGACCTCCATCTAGAAGCCGGCTCTGCCGAAGGGCGTCGTGTCGGGCTCGAACGGGCCCTGCGCGACGCCGTTCGGGACGGGAGGCTCGCCCCTGGGGCCCCTTTGCCTGCCACTCGGCGGCTCGCCGAGGAGCTGGGTGTCTCCCGGGGCACCGTGAAGGCGGCCTACGACCAGTTGATCGCCGAGGGATATCTGACCGCTCGGCAGGGATCGGGGACGGTCGTCGCTCCGCTGCCCGGCGCCGAAGCCGAACCGCCGGAAAGCGGTACACGCGCGCGTGCGCCGCTTTTCGATCTGCGGCCCGGGAGTCCGGACGTCGGCGCCTTTCCCGCCGCCGCCTGGCTCAAGGCCGTACGGCGGGCCGTCGCCACCGCGCCCGTCTCCGCGTACGACTACGGCGATCCCCTGGGGCGCGTCGAACTGCGGACCGCTCTGGCGGAGTATCTCGGGCGGGCCCGCGGGGTCGTCGCCTCTCCCGAGCGGATCGTCGTCACCTCCGGGGCCGTGCAGGGGCTCGCGCTGCTCGCCCGGGTTCTGGAGGGCCCGGTCGTCGCCATGGAGGACCCCGGGCTGCCCTTCCACCGGGATGTCGTACGGCATGGCGGGGGGCGGGTGGTGCCGGTGCGGGTCGATGAACTGGGGGCCTGCCCGGAGGACTTGGGGTCCGCCGACGCCGTCGTCGTGACTCCCGCCCATCAGTACCCGACCGGCGTGACGCTGCACCCCTCGCGGCGGCGGGCGCTCACCGACTGGGCACGCGCGCGTGGGGCGTTGGTCGTCGAGGACGACTACGACGGGGAGTTCCGTTACGACCGGCAGCCCGTCGGGGCTCTGCAGGGGATGGCGCCGGGGCAGGTCGTCTACCTGGGGACGGCGTCCAAGACGCTCGGGCCCGCGCTCAGGCTCGGGTGGATGGTGCTGCCGCCCCAGCTCGTCGGGCCCGTCGCCGACGCCAAGCTGCACAGCGACCACAGCACCGAGACCATCGGGCAGTTGGCGCTCGCCGAGCTGATCGGGAGTCATGCCTACGACCGTCACGTGCGCGCGTGCCGGATCGGATACCGGCGGCGCAGGGACCGGCTCGTGGAGCGGCTGGGGGCGCGGTGGCCGATCCAGGGGATCGCGGCCGGGCTGCACGCGCTGGTCGAGGTCGGGGACGAGGCGGCGGTGCTGGCGCGGGCCGCGGCCGAGGGGCTCGCGGTGGGGTCGCTGCGGGAGCACTGGCACGCGGCGGGATCGCGCGAGGGGCTCGTCGTGGGGTACGGGACGCCTCGGGAGGGTGCCTATCCGCAGGCGTTGGAGACGCTCGTCCGGGTTCTGGAATTGGGCTAATCCCAAGGGCACTGATTGGGCCTGCCGATCGGTCCACCGCGCTTCTAGTGTCGTTTCCATGACGAACTCACTCGTCCCGCCCGCAGGGCCGCAACGCGTCCTGGCGCTCGCCCAGTTGAGCAACTCCGTCGGGGACGGCGCCTACTACGTGACGTCGGCGCTCTACTTCACGCACGTCGTCGGGCTCGATCCCGCGCGCGTGGGGCTCGGGCTGACCGTCGGGTGGGCGGTCGGGGCGATGGTGGGGGTACCGCTCGGGCGGCTCGCGGACCGGCGTGGAGCGCGCGGCACGGCGGTGCTGCTGGCGCTGGCCACGGGGCTGGCGGTGGCGTCCTTCCTGGTGGTGCGGGACTTCGCGCCGTTCGTCCTGGCGGCCTGCGCCTACGCCTCCGCGCAGTCCGGGCTCGCCGCGGCCCGGCAGGCACTGCTCGCGGGGCTGGTGTCCACCGGGGAACGGACCGGGTTGCTGGCCCACCTCCAGGCGACGCTCAACGCCGGGCTCGCGGTCGGTGCGGGGCTCGGCGGGCTGGCGTTGCACGCCGGGACGCGTACTGCGTACCTCGGGGTGTTCGCGGTGGACGCGGTGAGCTTCGTGGTGTGTGCGGGGCTGTTGCTGCGGCTGCCGTCGGTGGCGCCTCGCGTGCCGGTGGAGAAACATCACGGCTCGGGGGTGCTGCGCGACCGGCCGTACGCCGTGATCACTCTGCTGAACACCGTCCTGCTGCTGCGGATGCCCTTGCTGAGCCTGGGGATTCCGCTGTGGATCGCCGAGCGGACCGCGGCTCCGACCTGGCTGGTCTCCGCGCTGTTCGTGCTCAACACCGGGGCCGTGATGGTGTTCCAGGTGCGGATGGCCCGCGGGGTGACCGGGCTCGCGTCGGCCACGCGCGCGGTGCGGCGGTCGGGGTGGGTCATGCTGGCGGCCTGCGCGGTCTTCGCGCTGTCGGCGGGGGCTTCGCCGTGGGTGGCCGTGGGAGCCCTGGTCGTCGGGGCCGTGCTGCAGGTGGTCGCCGAGATGGGGCAGTCGGCGGGGTCCTGGCAGCTCTCCTTCGCCCTGGCTCCGGCCGAGCGGGTCGGCGAGTACCAGGGGTTCTTCGGGACCGGGGTGACGGTGGCCCGGACGCTCGGTCCACTGGTGCTGACCACGCTGCTCGTGGAGTGGGGCACGCCGGGGTGGCTGCTGCTCGGCGGGGTGACGCTGATGGCGTCGTACGCGATGGGACCGGCGACCAGGAGGGCCGCCGGCCGCGCCTCGAAGCCGGGGGTGGGGCGGGCTGTGCTCGTGGACTAGCCGATGTCAGGCCGCCCTTGGACCGGCCGGCACCGGCAGTGTGTCCACGAACAGGGCACCCGCGAGCAGCCCCGCGCTGCCTCGGGGGCTCCACGCGCGCGCGTGGAGGTCGGTGTCGAGGGCGAACAGGGCCTCGCGGCCCGCGTCCGTCGTCGTACCGCCCGCCTCCAGGACCCCGCGGGCGCCCGCCTGGACGTGCCGGAGGCCCGACGGGCCTGCCGTGTAGAGGAGTTCGGTGTCCTGAAGGGTGGACATCACGGTGAGCAGGGCGTCCAGGCGGGCCTCGGCCTCGTCGGCGCCCGCCTTGCGGGACACGGCCAGCGCGTCCAACGCCCGCCGTACGTGCGGGAATCCGGCCCGCGCCTCGCCCCGGGCGCCCGCCGCGCCGTACTTCGCGGACACCGAGGAGCCCCGGGAGGGCCGGCGCGGGGCCCGTCTGTCGCTGTGCGCGGCGATCTTCTTGGCGGCCGTGGCCACGTCCTTGGACCGCGCCCCCGGGTCGAGGGCGGCCGCGGCGACCAGCAGACCGAGGGTCCACAGGGCACCGCGGTGGCCGCCGCCGGCCAGTCCCACCGAGTGCTCGGTGCAGCGGCCGATCGCGCCCAGCTCCGCACGCAGCTGGGGACTGGGCTCGCCGGTGCGGCGGGCGGCGGCTGCCATCGCCGCGAGGCCGGGCGCGAGCGCCTTGGCCGACCAGCGCAGGGAACAGTGGTCCGGGCTCGTGGCGCGGGCGCCGAGGTCACGCGGGTCGGGCAGGCCCGGCTTGGGAGCCAGGGCCAGCTGACCGGTCAGCGCGTCCACGGCGGCCAGTGCCAGCGCCTCGTCCTCGCGGCTGCTCATGGCCGTACCTTATGAGGACGCGGAGGCCGAGGGACTGGCACTTTCGGACGGAGCGCCGCTCGGCGGTTCGCCCGACGGGGCCCCGCTCGGAGGCGTGCCGCCACCGCCGCTGCCCGCGCCCGTGTTCTCGGCGTCCGGGTCGATGGCGAGGGACAGGGAGCCCTTGTAGCCCTTGGACGGGTCGGCCTTGTGCACGGCCTTGAGGGTGAGCAGACCGCTGGAGGCGCCACCGCCGTCGTAGACCATGTCGTCGTCGAGGGTCGTGTAGCTGCCTGAGTGCTGCGCGTAGGGCTCCAGAGCGAAGATCTCCTCGGCGATCGTGTCGTCGAAGAACAGCTGGCCGGTGTAATTGACCGTGCCGCCCTCGTAGGTGCCGTCCTCCTTCTCGCCGCCGGTGTGCACCTTCACGTGGATGTGGCAGGTGCGCGGGGTGTACCAGCCCGGGAAGATCGTCTCGAACTTCACGACCCCGTTGGCGTTCGCGATCTGGTAACCGCGCAGGTAGGTGTTGTCGTTCGCGGTCGAGCCGTCCTCGCTCTCCGCGGGCGCGGAGCCGCCGGGGTTGGCGGTGGTGTAGCCGGAGTAGTAGCCCCAGGCGTCGCAGTGCCAGATCTCCACGGCCGCGCCCTTGACCGGGGTGCAGCCGTCGGTGGCATCAACGACGGTCAGTCGCAGCGTCAGCGGGACCCCGCTCTTGCCCTCGGTGATGTCCTTTCTGACCAGGGCGCCGTCGAGGTAGTACGGACCTTCGGTGACGCTCGACATGAGCGTCATGCACGCGCCCGTGCTGGTCGCCGAGGCGGTGGCCGTCGCGTCGGTGGTGTCGGTGGTGTCGGCGAAGGCCGACTGGTACCCGGTGACGGCGAGCCCGCCCGCCGCGACCGTTCCGCCGGTCACCGCGATGGCGCGGCGCCGGGTGATGCTGGAATTCCTGTGGTTTCCCGTCATGGCCAGGACCGTAGGAATCCTGTCCGTCAGGACCTTGAGGGGACGCTGTGCGCAACCTGAGGATGCTGAAAAAGCTGAAGCCTCCGGTTCACACCGCCATCAGCGGCGCGTCCTTCCTCCACTTGAGGATCTTGTCGAAGCTCACCACGGCACCGCGGCCCGGTTTGTTGCCGATCTGGACGTGGTCGGCGAGTTCGCGGATGAGACAGAGGCCGCGGCCGTTCTCCGCCTCCATGGGGGTGGGGCGCGGCCGCACGGGAGGGAAGCCCGGGCCGGAGTCGGTGACTTCGATGCGGCACTTCTCACCGTCGAGGTAGGCGGTGACCCGGTACGCCGCCGAGGAGTCCGGCGGCCCGCTCTCCCCGCCGTGCTCCACGGCGTTGGCGCATGCCTCGCTGAGCGCGAGGGAGAGATCGTAGGAGACGTCCGGGTCGACGCCCGCGGTCTCCATGGTGCCGAGCAGCAGGCGCCGGGCGAGCGGAACGCTCGCAGCCTCGCGCCGCAGATGGAGTGACCACCAGATGCTCATGCTCCAGCCTCCTGGCCGCGGCTCGACATACCGTTACGTATTGCCGCGCGTGCCCCGGTGTAAGCACATCGTTGACGTGATGCCGCCCATACGGGGGATGCGCCGGGAGCAATGACCGGTGTATGTGGGGCAGCCCGGGTCAGAAGTGACCTTCCGGTCGTACCCCCCGTACGTCATCTTGTGGACCTGCCGTATGGCGCTCATAAGCCCAGTGCGATGATGAGCCCGCCATGACTGCCCCCCACGCACGCTCCGGAGGGGATCTCCGGGTTCTGCGGGCCGCGGTGTTCGCCGCGGTCTGCGTCGTGCTGGCCGCGGCCGGTCACTCGATCGCCTCCTGCGCCACGGTGCCGCTGTGGACGCTCGGTGCGGGGTTCGTCGGGGCCGTTCTCGTCGTGGCACCTCTTGCCGGGCGCGAGCGCTCACTGGCGGGGATCGCGACGCTGCTGGCGGTCGGACAGACCGTGCTGCATGTGCTGTTCGGGCTCGGGCAGCACGGCACGACGGCGATGTCGTCGTCCATGTCGTCGATGTCGTCCACTCAGCCCGCGTCCGACGCCACGCTGGTCCAGCAGGCCGCCCGGCTGCTGTGCGGGACCACCGCCGCGGCGATCAGCCCGGCGCAGGCACAGAAGATCCTCACCGACGCCCGGCTCCAGCCCGGGACCGGCACCACCGCGGTGCACCATTCCGCTGACGTCATGACCGGCTCCTCCGTCTGGCCGTCCCTGCCGATGGTCCTCGGGCACGTCCTCGCGGCCGTCGCCGCCGGGTGGCTGCTGCGGCACGGGGACCTGGCGCTGCTGCGGCTCGCCGAACTGTCCACGTGCTCGGCGCATTCGGTCGCGGAAGGGGCGCTCGTACGGTCCCTGCGCGGGGCCCTCGCGCTGGTGCGTGCCCTGCGTGCGGGGCTGCCGGGAGCGCCCGAGGCCGGACCACGCGCCCCGCTGGCGGCGTCGCTCGCGTCGCCCCGACCGCGTACCGCGGCACTCCAGCACATGGTGATCAGGCGCGGCCCCCCGGCCGTTGCCGGACTCGTTCTCGCCGCCTGACGCGACGCGATCACCACTCCACTTTCTGAGGGACATTCCCCAGGGAGATGGGACAGGGGCCGCCGTCGTGCGGCACGCGCGTGTGCGCACGCGTATCCCTCTTCACCAGATCCCTTTCGAAGCGGAGTGCTCTTTCATGAAGGCTTCTCGTCTCGCCGCCACCGGTGCCGTCGCCGCCACCGCCGTCATCGTTCTGTCCTCGCCCGCGTTCGCGCACGTCAGCGTGCAGGCCGAGGGCACCGCCGCCAAGGGCGGTTACGCGGTCGTGGACTTCAAGGTCCCCAACGAGCGCGACAACGCCTCCACCACCAAGCTCGAGGTCAACTTCCCGACCGACCACCCGCTGGCCTCGGTCATGCCGGAGCCGATGGCCGGCTGGAAGATCGAGGTCACCAAGTCCAAGCTCGCCAAGCCGCTCGAACTGCACGGCGAGCAGATCACCGAGGCCGTCTCCAAGGTCACCTGGACCGCCGCCACCAAGGACAGCGGCATCCAGCCCGGCTACTTCGAGAAGTTCCCGGTCTCCGTCGGCGCCCTGCCCGAGAACGCCGACGAACTGGTCTTCAAGGCGATCCAGACGTACTCCAACAAGGAGGTCGTGCGCTGGATCGAGGTCCAGGAGGACGGCGCGGAGGAGCCCGAGACGCCGGCTCCCGTCCTCGCCCTGTCCGCGGCCTCCGAGGACGGACACCACGGCTCGACGGCCGCCGAGGACGCGGACGCCAAGACCGAGAACGCCGCCGCGACCACCGAGGCCGACGCCGGCGACAGCAGTGACACCACCGCCCGCGTCCTCGGCGTGGTGGGCATCGTCGTCGGCGCCCTGGGCGTGGCCTATGGCGTGCTGGCCGGCCGTCGGCGCAGCGACGCCTGACCCTGGTTCGCGGGACGCGCGCCGGGTCGTACTACCCCGGCGCGCACCGAAATTCTTACATCTGGGACATTTTGATATGCGCAAGAAGACGTTCGCCGCGGCCGCGCTGGTCGCCGCCGCCACCCTGACCCTCTCCGCCTGCGGCAGCGGTGACGACAGCGGCTCGCCCGTCTCCGTGGTCTCGGAGGAGGCCGGCTCCGACAAGGCCGCCACCGTCCTCGACCAGCCGTTCGAGAAGCCGGACCTGGTCCTCACCGACACCAAGGGCGAGAAGTACGACCTCCGCAAGGAGACCGCCGGCAAGCCGACGCTGATCTACTTCGGCTACACCCACTGCCCCGACATCTGCCCGCTCACGATGAACAACATCGCCGTCGCGAAGAAGCAGCTGCCCAAGTCCGAGCAGAACAAGCTGACCGTCGTGTTCGTCACCACCGACCCGGCCCGCGACACCCCCACCGAACTCGGCAAGTGGCTCAAGGGCGTGGACACCTCGTTCGTGGGCCTGACCGGCGACTTCGCCACCATCCAGGCGAGCGCCCGCACCCTCGGCATCTCCATCGAGCCGTCCCACAAGGACAAGAAGACCGGCAAGACCGTCTCGGTGCACGGCACCCAGGTCGTCGCCTTCTCCCCGAAGACCGACGAGGGGTACGTCCTCTACGGCGAGGACGCCACCGTCGACGACTACACCAAGGACCTGCCCAAGCTCATCAAGGGGCAGAACCCGTGATGCGTTCCTCCACCGGGCTCGCCGTACTGACCGGGGCGGTCCTGCTGCTGGCCGGCTGTTCGGATTCCGACGGCTTCTCCGGAGGCCTCACCGTCTCCGGCGCCTACATCCCCCAGCCCGTCTCCGCCGACATGGCCGCCGGGTTCATGACGATCTCCAACTCCGGCTCGTCGAAGGCCGAGCTGACCTCGGTCACCAGCGACGACGGCGAGATCACCATGCACGAGACGACCGGCGGCGCGATGGAGGAGGTCTCCCGCCTCTCCGTCCCCGCCCACGGTCAACTCGTGTTCAAAAGCGGTGCCAACCATCTGATGTTCGACAAGCTGAAGCAGGCCCCGAAGCAGGGGCAGACGGTCACCGTCGAACTGCACTTCGCCAAGTCCGACCCCGTCGTCGTGAAGATGCCGGTGAAGTCGGCGACGTACGTCCCGAAGACCGGACACTGAGGGAGGGATCACCTTGACGCAGACCATCGCCCCCCGCGTCCGGACCCTGGTACTGCTGCTCCTGGCCGCGTGCGGCCTGCTGCTGACCACGGCCGGGCCTGCCTCCGCGCACGCCGCGCTCACCGGCAGCGACCCCCAGCAGGGGGTGGTGGTCGACAAGGCGCCCGACCAGGTCTCGCTGACCTTCTCCGAGAAGGTCGCCCTGTCGAACGACTCGCTGCGGGTCCTCGACCCCAAGGGCAAGGCCGTCCAGCAGGGCAAGCCGTTCGAGGTCGGCGGCACGACGTACGGCGTGAAGGTCCACAGCGGCCTGCCGGACGGCACGTACACCGTCACCTACCAGGTCGTCTCCGCCGACAGCCATCCCGTCGCCGGCGCCTACACCTTCTCCGTCGGCGCCCCCTCGACCACCTCGGTCTCCGTCTCCGGGGACACCGCGGGCGGCGGGGTCGTCGGCTGGCTGTACGGCTTCGGGCGGTACATGTCGTACGCCGGTTTCATCGTGCTGGTCGGCGGCGCCGCGTTCGTGCTCGGCTGCTGGCAGCGCGGCGCCGGAGTGAAGCCCATGCAGCGGCTCGTCGTCGGCGGCTGGCTCACTCTCACCTCGGCCACTCTGCTGCTGCTCCTGCTGCGCGGCTCCTACACGGGCTCCGGGAAGGTCGGGGACGTCTTCGACCTGGACCTGCTCGGAAACGTGCTCCAGACCAAGGCGGGCGCGGCCCTCGTGTCCCGGCTGCTGCTGCTCGCGGCGGCGGCGCTGTTCATCTCCGTGCTCTTCGGGGCCTACGACAAGCGCGAGGACGAGGAGAAGCGGGACCTCACCTTCGGGCTCGCGATCGGCGGGACCGTCGTCGCGGCCGGACTCGCGGCGAGCTGGGCGATGGCCGAGCACGCCTCGGTCGGTCTCCAGGCGGCCATCGCAATGCCCGTCGACGTCGTCCACCTGCTGGCCGTCGCCACCTGGCTCGGCGGACTGACCGCACTGCTCGTCGCGCTGTACCGCTCCGACGCACCGATCGAGTCGGCCGCCGTACGACGGTTCTCCCAGGTCGCCTTCGGCAGCGTGGTCGCGCTGGTCGCGACCGGCGTCTACCAGTCCTGGCGCCAGCTCGGCTCCTGGTCGGCGTTCACCGAGACCCGGTACGGACAGCTGCTGCTGGTCAAGATCGGGCTGGTGGCGCTGCTGGTCGGCATCGCGTTCATCTCGCGGCGGTGGACGGCCCAGCTGGCCGACACCGCCGTACGGCAGAACAAGCGGGCACCTCAGAAGGAGCGGGTCGCTGCGAGTGCGTCCGGCTCCGGCAAGTCCAAGGGCGGCGGCTCCAAGCGGGCCGCTCAACTCGCCCGGCAGCAGGCCGCAATGGACACCGCGCGGCAGAAGCGGACGCGGGACGCCGATCCGAACCGGTTCGGGCTGCGCCGCTCGGTGCTCGCCGAGGCCGGTGTCGCGGTCGTGCTGCTGGCGGTCACGACCGTGCTGACGCAGACCGAGCCCGGCCGTACGGAGGAGGACGCCAAGGCGGCCAAGGCGGCTTCCTCTTCGTCGTCCTCCTCGGACGCGTCGAACGCCTCCGGGGCGCTGACGCTCGACATGTCGTTCGACACCGGCGGCACGGACGGCAAGGGCGTCGTGACCGTCGACTTCGACCCCGCGCGCGTGGGCGGCAACGAGATGCACGTCTACGTCCAGCGGCCCAACGGCCGCGCCTTCGACATCCCCGAGGTGAAGGTCGCCCTCACCCTGGAGGCCAAGAAGATCGGGCCGCTGGCCATCACCCCGGACCGCATCGCCACGGGCCACTGGTCGGCGAGCAACGTGCAGATTCCCATGGCGGGTGACTGGAAGGTCGCCGTGACCGTACGGACCTCCGACATCGACCAGACGACCGTCTCCAAGAACGCGCAGATCGGCTGAACCGCACCATGGCTGAACAGTCCCTCCCCGTCGTCGACGATGGCGCCTCCGCGAAAGAGAGTCCCTCTTCGCGGGAGGGCATCTCGCGCCGGGCCCTGCTCGGCACCGCCGGTGCCACCGGGCTCGTCCTGGGCGCGGCCGGCGGAGCCGCGGGGTACGCCTCCGCGCCCGCCGCGGCCACTCCGCTGACCTCGGTGGGCAGCGACGAGGTGATGTTTCACGGGAAACATCAGCCCGGCATCACCGAAGGCCTCCAGGCCCGCGGCCATCTCATCGCCTTCGACCTGGCGGCGGGCGCGGGCCGCAAGGAGGCAGCCGCGCTGCTGCGCCGCTGGTCACATACGGCTCGACGGCTGATGGCGGGGGAGACTTCCGGGCCCCACGACACGGATGTCGCCCGGGACGCCGGGCCCTCCTCACTGACTCTGACCTTCGGCTTCGGGCACAGCTTCTTCGCCCGCACCGGGCTGGAGAAGCAGCGGCCGGTCGCCCTCGACCCCCTGCCCGACTTCTCCTCCGACCAGCTCGACAAGGCCCGCAGCAACGGCGATCTGTGGGTGCAGATCGGCGCCGACGACGCCTTGGTCGCCTTCCACGCCCTGCGCGCGATCCAGAAGGACACCGGCAGCGCGGCGAAGGTCCGCTGGCAGATGAACGGCTTCAACCGCACGCCGGGGGCCACGGCCCACCCCATGACGGCCCGCAACCTCATGGGCCAGCTGGACGGCACGCGCAATCCGAAGCCGGGCGAGCCCGACTTCGACCAGCGCATCTTCGTCCCGGAGTCCAGCAGCCCCGCGTGGATGGCGAACGGCTCCTACGCCGTCGTACGGCGGATCCGGATGCTGTTGGACGACTGGGAGAAGCTGTCCCTGGGTTCCCAGGAGGCCGTCATCGGGCGCCGGAAGGCGAACGGCGCGGCGCTGTCCGGTGGGACCGAGACGACGGCGATGGACCTGGAGAAGACAGACGCGAAGGGGGATCTGGCGGTGCCGATCAATGCGCACGCCCGGATCACCCGGCCCGACCAGAACGGGGGCGCGGCCATCCTGCGCCGCCCGTTCTCGTACCACGACGGCATCGACGCGGACGGGGTGCCGGACGCCGGGCTCCTGTTCGTCTGCTGGCAGGCCGACCCGTTGCGCGGCTTCGTCCCGCTCCAGCGCAAGCTCGACCGCGGCGACGCACTCTCCCAGTACATCCGGCACGAGTCGAGCGGTCTGTTCGCGGTGCCGGGCGGGGCGGCGGAGGGGGAGTACGTGGGGCAGGGGCTGCTGGAGGGGTGAGGGTTCGGGCGGGGCGGGGGTCACGCGAACGTCCGGGGACGGCTCTTGGTCACGCCGTTTCACTCAGCGGAGGGGCAGTAGTGAGACGCCCGCGCCCTGTTCCGCAAGGGCCATTAGGGTGAGGTCATGCCAGCGAGCTATGCCTATCTCGGCCCTGAGGGCACCTTCACCGAAGTCGCGCTGCGGACGCTTCCCGAGGCGGCGACCCGGGAGCTGATCCCCTACGTGTCGGTGCAGTCCGCGCTGGACGCGGTGCGCGTGGGTGAGGCCGAGGCCGCGTTCGTGCCGATCGAGAACTCCGTCGAGGGCGGCATCACCACCACCCTCGACGAACTGGTCGCGGGCGCCCCGCTGATGATCTACCGCGAGGTGCTGCTGTCGATCACCTTCGCACTGCTGGTCAGGCCGGGCACGAAGCTCACCGACATCAAGACGGTCTCGGCGCACCCGGCCGCCCAGCCACAGGTGCGCAACTGGCTGAAGACGCACCTTCCGGACGCCCACTGGGAGTCGGCCGCCTCGAACGCGGACGCGGCCCGGCTGGTCCAGGAGGGCCAGTACGACGCGGCTTTCGCCGGCGAGTTCGCGGCCGCCCGGTACGGCCTTCAGGCGCTGGAGACCGGGATCCACGACGCCGAGAACGCGCAGACGCGGTTCGTGCTGGTCGGCCGCCCGGCCCGGCCCGCCGCACCGACCGGCGCCGACAAGACCTCCGTCGTGCTGTGGCAGCGCGACGACCACCCCGGCGGGCTGCGTGATCTGCTGGGCGAGTTCGCCACGCGCGGTATCAACCTGATGCTGCTGCAGTCCCGGCCCACGGGCGCGGGCATCGGCAACTACTGCTTCTGCATCGACGCCGAGGGCCACATCACCGACCGCCGGGTGGCGGAGGCGCTGATGGGGCTGAAGCGGATCTGCCGAGAGGTGCGGTTCCTCGGTTCGTACCCGCGTGCGGGCAAGGAACCGGCGGACCTGCGGGCGCCGCTTACGGGCACCTCGGACGAGGAGTTCATGGCGGCCTCGGACTGGGTGGCCCGGTGCCAGGACGGGCGTTTCTGACCTGTCTTACCTGCAGATTTTAGTTATCCACAGAAGTTATCCACAGGCCTGCGTCTCGACCTGGGGACAAGTCGACACCAAAGCGCGACCCTGTCGACAAATCGGCCTACAGACCCCTCCGGCGTTCACGGGCGCGCACATCACCCTTCGTCCATTCTTTTCCCTTGGGTAACCCTTTGGAGTGACCGCTTTCCACTCGAAAGCAGGGGTAGATATGGGTTTGCGACGGGAATCCTCGGCGTGACCCCCACGTTTCGAAGTGATCAATTCCGAAATCCACAGATCCTCCGCACAGCCTGTGGATAACTTCTCGGGGTGTGTGGATTCCTGTGGACAACCGCACGCCAAGTCCCGCTCTCCACAAGGGAGTCCAGTCAACCCGACTCCTCACGCATGCTTCGTCCCGGGGATCCGGGGTGCTTTTCATTGACACACGCCGCAATTAGCCCATAACGGAACGTAAGCCACGATTCGGTACGGCTGGGAATAGTGAGTCGTGGGCCGTATCCCTGCACCGGTAGCCTTGACCGCGTGATTGACCTTCGCCTGCTCCGTGAGGACCCCGACCGAGTGCGCGCCTCCCAGCGCGCCCGTGGAGAGGACGTCGCCCTCGTCGACGCCCTCCTGTCTGCCGACGAGCGGCGCAGGTCGTCCGGCGTCCGCTTCGACGAGCTGCGTTCCGAGCAGAAGTCGCTCGGCAAGCTCATCCCCAAGGCCACTCCGGAGGAGCGCGCCGAGCTCCTGAAGAAGGCGGAGCAGCTCAAGGCGGACGTCAAGGAAGCCGAGGCCGCGCAGAACGACGCCGACGAGGAGACCAAGCGCCTCGCGTCGCAGCTCGGCAACCTCGTCCACCCCGACGTCCCCGTGGGCGGCGAGGAGGACTTCGTCGTCCTGGAGACGCACGGCACCATCCGCGACTTCGGCGCCGAGGGCTTCGAGCCCAAGGACCACCTGGAGCTCGGCGAGGCGCTGGGCGCCATCGACGTCGAGCGCGGCGCCAAGGTGTCCGGCTCCCGCTTCTACTACCTGACGGGCGTCGGCGCCCTGCTGGAGCTCGCCCTCGTCAACGCGGCGATCGCGCAGGCCACCGAGGCGGGCTTCACCCCGATGCTCACCCCCGCGCTGGTCCGCCCGCGCGCCATGGAGGGCACCGGCTTCCTCGGCCAGGCCGCGGAGAACGTCTACCACCTGGAGAAGGACGACTACTACCTGGTCGGCACCTCCGAGGTCCCGCTCGCCGCGTACCACATGGACGAGATCCTCGACGCCGACAAGCTGCCGCTGCGCTACGCCGGCTTCTCGCCGTGCTTCCGCCGCGAGGCCGGCACCTACGGCAAGGACACCCGGGGCATCTTCCGCGTGCACCAGTTCGACAAGGTCGAGATGTTCTCGTACGTCGCCCCCGAGGACGCGGAGAACGAGCACAAGCGGCTCCTGGACTGGGAGAAGCAGTGGCTGACCGGCCTGGAGCTGCCGTTCCAGGTCATCGACGTGGCCTCGGGCGACCTCGGCGCCTCGGCGTCCCGCAAGTACGACTGCGAGGCGTGGATCCCGACCCAGGGCAAGTACCGCGAGCTGACCTCGGCCTCCAACTGCGACGGATTCCAGGCGCGCCGCCTGTCGGTCCGCATGCGCGACGGCAAGAAGGTCCAGCCGCTGGCGACGCTCAACGGCACGCTGTGCGCCGTACCGCGCACCATCGTGGCCATCCTGGAGAACCACCAGTTGGCCGACGGCTCGGTGCGGGTGCCCGAGGTGCTCCGTCCGTACCTGGGCGGCCGGGAGCTGCTGGAACCGGTCGCCAAGTGAGCGGTGGCTTTCCGTACCGGCTGATCGCGACCGACCTCGACGGAACGCTCCTGCGCTCCGACGAGTCGGTCTCGCGGCGCACCCGTGACGCGCTCGCCGCGGCCACCGCGGCGGGCGCCGTCCACATCGTCGTGACGGGACGCGGGGCCCGCTGGACCAGGCACGTCCTCGACGACCTCGGCTACGACGGCCTCGCGGTCTGCGCCCAGGGCGCACAGGTGTACCACGCCGGCGAGCACCGTCTGCTGACGTCGGTGACCTTGGACCGGCAGCTGGCCGGCGTCGCCCTCGCGAAGATCGAGGCGGAGATCGGCCCGCTGTACCTGGCCGCGAGCCGCGACGGCCTCGACGGCGACGTGATGGTCGGGCCGGGGTACGCGGTGACGGGCGCCCTGCCGTCGACGCCGTTCACGGACGCGTCGGATCTGTGGGCCGCCCCGCTGAACAAGATCTACATCCAGCATCCGGAGCTGTCGGACGACGAGTTGGCGCAGGCCGCCGTGCGGGCCGCGGGGGGTTTCGTCAACGTCGCGATGGCGGGCCAGGGCATCGTCGAACTGCTCCCGCTGGGCCTGTCGAAGGCGACGGGCCTGTCGTTGGCCGCTCGCCGCCTGGGAGTGAAGGCCGCGGACACGATCGCCTTCGGCGACATGCCCAACGACCTCCCGATGTTCGCCTGGGCGTCGTACGGCGTGGCGATGGCGGACGCGCACGAGGAGCTGAAGGCGGTCGCCGACGAGGTGACGTCCTCCAACGAGGAGGACGGGATCGCGGTGGTGCTGGAGCGGTTGCTCGGCTGACGGATACGCGCGCAGGTTCCCGGGCCGTACGGCCGAGAAGCCCGGCCAAGTCCCAGTGACAACGTCTCGCGGAGGATGCACGGATCGAACGTGCGCGGGCTTTCCAGGCCCGACCACGGCTTAGCAAGCCGGTGCCTTACCACTCGGCCAATCCTCCGGGTGGGCGGCCTCACGCGAGAGCGACATCGCGTGCTCGAAGCGGCCGCCCCGGGCAGTTCCTGCGGGTGGACTCGACGATGGCGTAACTACACCGGAGTCCTCCGCGGGCTGCCCTGGTGGGAGCTGGACGTACTGTCGTGCATGGACATCGCCCGGCTCCTCCCCAGAACGTGGCGCCGGACCTCGTCCGGCGGTGTGGACAACAACCACTCTGCCTTTACGACGAGTTGGGCGCCACCGATTAAATGCGGCCGTGTGTTCGAGCCTACCGGCGCCGCCAGCGACGCCGGCGCTTGCTGAAGAACCACCCCGCGGGCGGCTCGTCGGAGCGCCAGGGCTGCGGTTCGGGCTCCTCGTCACGCCAGCGCGCCGCCAGCATCCGGGCGCGGGCAGACGGCTCGGTCGTCCCTGCGGACCGTATGAAGTCCTCGTCCAGGACCAGCTCGTCCCAGTCGTCTGCCATGCCCGTTCCCTTCGACTCCCAGCCGAACGTTCCCCTTTGTCCAGTCTGCCCGGACAAGGGTGAAGTCCCTGTCAATAAGCGGGACATCAGTGACACGTCGGGGCGCCTACTCCTCGCCCGCCAGCGTCAGCGACCGCAGCTTCTGTCCCGCGTACCAGGTGGCGAGGACGGTCACCACGACCAACAGCACCGTGGCCGTCGGCAGGCCGACGTCCGAGGTGACCAGGTCCCCGCCCGCGACCTTGTGGGCGACGGCCAGCGACCACTGCTGGACGCTCAGGGTCCTCGCCCCGGCAACCAGGGACCCGAACAGGGCCTCCCAGACCAGCGCGTAGACGAGCCCGAAGACCACCGCGTGCCGGGACACCGTGCCGAGCAGCAGGAAGAGCGCCGCGTAGGCGATCGAGGAGACCAGCGCGGCCACCGTGTAGGCGACGGCGATCTGCTGGCCGTTGCCGTTGAGGATGAATCCCGCGATCAGCGTCGGCAGGGCCGAGAACACCATGGTCACGGCGATCGCCACGATCAGCTTGGTGAAGATGATCGTCGGCCGCTTGACCGGCTTGGACAGCAGATACACCACCGAGCCGTCGTCGATCTCCGGGCCGATCGCGCCGGTTCCCGCGATGACACCGATGATCGGCACCATGGTGGCGAGCGCGAGCCCGCCCAGCAGGTCGGAGGCGGTCTGGTCGTCGGCGCCGACGAGGGCGCGCACGATCACGGAGATCACGATCAGCAGCAAGGGCAGGGCGCCCAGGATGAGGGCCCGGCGGCGGCCGAGCAGGGCCCGATAAGTGAGTCGGGCGACTGTGGGGTCGTACATCTTCGGCCTCCTACGCCGCGACAAGATACGAGAAGACGGACTCGAGCGACTCGTCGGACGGCGAGACCGTGAGCAGCCGGATGCCGTGGTCGCGCGCGACCTTGGGCAGCAGCGCGGTGAAACGGCCGAAGTCGACAGCCTGGATGCGCAACGCGCCCTCCGCCAGGTCGACTTCGATGCCGGACGTCGACGGGTCGGCGATCAGCGCGGCCGCGAGGGCCCGGTCGTCGCTGGAACGCACCAGATAGCGGTGCGGACGGTCCGTCATCAGGCGGCGGATCCTGCGGAAGTCACCGCTGGCCGCGTGCCGGCCCGCGACGACGACCTCGATGTGCCAGGCGAGCTGCTCGACCTCTTCGAGGATGTGCGAGGAGAACAGCACGGTACGGCCCTCGTCGCCCATGCGCCGCAGCAGGTCCATGAGCTGCATGCGCTGGCGCGGGTCCATGCCGTTGAACGGTTCGTCGAGCAGGAGCAGTGAGGGGTCGTGGACCAGCGCGGACGCCATCTTCACGCGCTGACGCATGCCCTTGGAGTACGTCGAGATCTTGCGGTCCTGCGCGTACTCCATCTCGACCGTGGCCAGCGCCTTCTGCGCGGCCTTGGCGCCCAGGCCGTGCAACTCGGCGTTGGCGACGACGAATTCGCGGCCGGTGAGGAAGTCGTACATCGCCTCGCGCTCGGGGACGATGCCGATGTGTTTGTAGATCGCCTCGTTGCGCCACACCTGCTGTCCGTCGAGGGTGACGGTGCCGGTGGAGGGGGCGAGGAAGCCGCCCATCATGTTGATGAGGGTGGACTTTCCGGCGCCGTTGGGGCCGAGGAGGCCGGTGACGCCGGGGCCGATCGTCATGGTGATGTCGTTGACGGCGACCACGTTGCCGAACCAGCGGGAGACATGGTCGATCTGGAGCGTGGTCACAGTCCCACCTTCTTGTAGCGACGCATCAGGAGGCCGTAACAGGCGGCGATCAGGCCGAGGACGGCCAGGACGTAGACCACGCCCTCGCCGCTCGACGGGCCGACCGCTCCCGGGAACGCCGAGCTCGCGCCGAGGAACGCGGACTGCAGTCCGTCGATGAGCGTGACCGGCGAGAACAGCCCGATCCACGGAACGGCACTGGAGCTGCCTTGGGCGTCGGCGATCGCCTGGACGGTGGAGACCGCGCCGTAGGAGATGGTCAGCACGGCGATCACCGCCGCGATGCCGAAGCCGCGGCGAGGGGTGACCGCCGCGATGACCAGGCCGATACCGGCGAAGAGCAGCGAGAGCAGCGCCACGGAGACGAGTCCCTGGCCGAACCCCTTGGTCTGGTCGGCGAAGTCCAGCTTGGCCAGCAGCGCGCCCACATAGAGCACGATCAGCGGGGCGGCGGTCAGGATGAACATCGCCGAGGCCAGCGCCGCGTACTTCGCGCGCACGTAGTCCGCGGTCTCGATGGGCCGCGAGAAGTAGAGCGGCACGGTCTTGAAGCGCAGGTCGCGCGAGACGGACTGAGGGGCCTGCGAGGCGACGTACAGGCTGATGACGGCCTGCATGATGATCGCGTAGCGCGTGTAGTCGACGGGCAGGTCGTTCGCCTTCGTGGCGACCGCGACGGCCACCATGATGGCCGCGGGCACGCACATCACGACGAACAGCAGCATCGGCAGCACCTTGGACTTCACCGAGCGGCCGAGGCCGTAGGCGCCGCGCAGGGACTGCGAGTAGAGCGAGCGGGTGGCGTAGGAACGACCGAGGCGAGGGCCGTCGTAGGTGCGGTAGCCGATGTTGTGGATGCGGGTCTGGTCGCCCGAGGGGGCGACCGGGTTCTCAACTGCCATGGCTGACGGCCTCCTTCCGCTGCTCGTCCTCGTTCGTGAAGACTTCCGAGATGTGGTGCCTGCGCTGCTCCATGCGCACCAAGCCGAGACCGAGGTCGGCGACGACGTCCCGGACGAGGTCGTAGGTCTCCTCGCCCTGGGCGGTCAGCAGCAGGATGTGGCCGGCGCCCGGCAGACCGCTCTGGGAGTCGAGGGCCTCCACCCCGCGCGCGTGGAGCGCCTCGCGCACCGCGCGGGTGCCGTCCGGGTGCTCGTCGCTGTCGGTGACCTCGACCGCGAGGGTCGTCGTGGTCTGGGTGAAGTCGGTGGTGGAGCTGGAGCGCAGCAGCTTGCCGCCGTCGATGACGACGACGTGGTCGCAGGTGCGCTCCAGTTCACCCAGGAGATGCGAGGTCACCAGGACCGAGATGCCGAAGTCGGTGTAGATACGGCGGATCAGACCCAGCATGTCGTCGCGGCCGACCGGGTCGAGGCCGTTGGTCGGCTCGTCGAGGAAGACCAGCTGCGGGTCGTGCACCAGGGCCTGCGCGAGCTTCACGCGCTGCTTCATGCCGGTGGAGTAACCGCCGATGGGGCGGTAGCGCTCCTCGTACAGGCCGACATGGCGCAGGGTGTCCGCGGTGCGCTCGCGCGCGGCGGTGGGCGGCAGACCGGACATGCGGGCCATGTGCACGACGAACTCGGTGGCCGAGACGTCCGGCGGCAGGCAGTCGTGTTCCGGCATGTAGCCGACGCGCTCGCGGATGGCGGCGCCCTTGGTCGCGACGTCGAGCCCGAGCACTTCGGCACGGCCCTCGGAGGCGGGGGACAGACCCAGCAGGATCTTGATCATGGTGGACTTGCCGGCTCCGTTGGCGCCGACGAGTCCGGTCACACCGGGTCCGACGTCCAAGGAGAGCCGGTCAAGAGCGGTCACCCGGGGGAACCGCTTGCTCAGGCTTTCGGTCGCGATCACAGTCACGTCGTCGACAGTAGTGACGCGGACCACTCAGGTCGTCACCCCGCAGAGCTGCATCGGCATCAGACTCCAGACGTACGGGCACCTAGGGGTCACCCTGAAGTAGAACAACGCGGCCTGCGTTTTCCACATCGGCAGGTTTTTCCACAGCCCGACCCAGCTCTATTGACGCAGCCTCTAACAACTGTCACATTCGCCAGTGTCACGTTACGGGCACGTACCGCAGTCGACGGGGACGAGGCGGCATGACGACGGCAGTGAACAACGAACTCTCCGCCCGATTGCGGGGATTCAGGCAGGTCCAGCGGCTCGCGTACGAGTGTGCGGAGGCCGTCGCGGCCCGTCTGGAGCCCGGCATGAGCGAGCGGCAGGCCGCCCGGATGCAGCGCGAGTGGCTGCGCGAGCGGGGCGTACGGGACTGGTTCCATCTGCCGTTCGCCTGGTTCGGGGACCGTACGGCGTTCACGGGCTTCCGCGTTCCGCTGCAGTTCTTCCCGACCGACCGCCGCCTGGCGCCCGGCATGCCGTTCATCCTGGACATGGCCCCGGTGTACGAGGGCTTCACCGCCGACATCGGCTACTCCGGATCGCTGGGGATCAACCCCGTCCAGGACAGACTGATGGCCGACCTCGAGGCGCACCGCGAGCTGATCCTGCGCGAGGTCCGTGAGCGGCGGTCGCTGCGCGAGGTCTACGAGGACGTGGACCGCCTCATGGTCCGCCAGGGCTACGCCAACCGGCACCGCGCGTACCCGTTCGGCGTGATCGCCCACAAGGTCGACCAGGTCAAGCAGCGCCGCTGGTCACCGCATGTCTTCGGGTTCGGCACGCAGTCCTTGAAGGGCCTGGCGGCCGACGCGCTGCACGGCCACCGCGAGGGCTGGTCGCCCCTGTGGTCGCCGTACCGCTTCTCCGACCACCCGCCGCGGCCGGGCCTGTGGGCGGTCGAGCCCCACCTCGGGTTCCGGGGCACAGGCGCGAAGTTCGAGGAAATCCTGGTCGTCACCGACTCCAAGGACCCCGAGCAGAGCGCCTTCTGGCTGGACGACGATCTGCCGCACGTGCGGCGCTGGGCGGAGGCGAAGTGAGCTTGCTGAAGGGTGCGCGGGAACGCCGGGTGCGGACCGGTGGCGTCGAACTGTGCGTGGCCGAACTGGGCGACCCGGGGCAGCCGACCGTGGTCCTGGTGCACGGCTACCCGGACAGCAAGGAGGTCTGGGCCGAGGTCGCGACCCGTCTCGCCGACCGCTTCCACGTCGTCCTCTACGACGTCCGGGGCCACGGCCGATCGACGGCACCGAAGCCGCTGCGCGGCGGGTTCACCCTGGAGAAGCTGACGGACGACTTCCTGGCCGTCGCGGACGCCGTCAGCCCGGACCGGCCCGTGCACCTGGTCGGACACGACTGGGGCTCGGTGCAGGCCTGGGAGTTCGTCACCGTCCCGCGCACCGAGGGGCGCATCGCGTCCTTCACCTCGATGTCCGGACCGTCCCTCGACCACCTCGGCCACTGGATCGCGGGACGCCTCAGGCGCCCCACCCCGCGCCGGGTCGGCCAGCTCCTCAGCCAGAGCGCCAAGTCCTGGTACATCTACCTGCTGTACACCCCCGCCCTGCCCGAACTGGCCTGGCGCGGCCCGCTCGGCAAGGTCTGGCCGCGCCTCCTCGAGCGCGTCGAGAAGGTTCCCGCCGACGGCTACCCGACCTCCTCGCTGCGCACCGACGCGGCCCACGGCGCGTGGCTGTACCGGGACAACGTCCGGGCCCGGCTGCGCCGCCCGCGCACCGACGCGTACGCACACGCGCCCGTGCAGCTCATCACGCCCCTGGGGGACGCGTTCCTCTCGGAGAAGCTCTGCGACGGCCTGGAGCAGTGGGCACCACAGCTGACCCGGCGCACCCTCCCCGCCAAGCACTGGATCCCGCGCTCACGCCCGGACCAGCTGTCCGCGTGGATCACGGAGTTCGTGACGTCCGTCGAAGGCGGCCGGACCGCTGTGCGGGCGAACGGGAAGTACGCCGAGCGGTTCGCCGGACAGCTCGTGCTGGTCACCGGCGCGGGCAGCGGCATCGGCCGCGCCACGGCGTTCGCCTTCGCGGAGGCCGGCGCGCGCGTGGTCGCCGTCGACCGGGACGCCGAGGCCGCCGCCCGCACCGCGGAACTGTCCCGGCTGGTCGGCGCGCCAGAGACCTGGGCGGAGACCGTCGACGTCTCCGACGAACAGGCCATGGAGAAACTCGCCGACAAGGTCGCCGCCGAGTACGGCGTCGTGGACGTCCTGGTCAACAACGCCGGGATCGGACTTGGCGGCTCCTTCCTCGACACCACCACCGAGGACTGGAAGAAGGTCCTCGACGTCAACCTGTGGGGCGTCATCCACGGCTGCCGGCTCTTCGGCAAGCAGATGGTGGAGCGCGGACAGGGCGGCCACATCGTCAACACCGCCTCGGCGGCCGCCTACCAGCCCTCCAAGGCGCTGTCCGCCTACGGCACCTCCAAGGCGGCCGTCCTCATGCTCAGCGAGAGCCTGCGCGCCGAACTCGCGGGCCGGGGCATCGGCGTGAGCGCGATCTGCCCCGGCTTCGTCAACACCAACATCACCTCCACCGCGCGCTTCGCGGGCGTCGACGCCGACGAGGAGAAACGCCGCCAGAAACGCACGGCCCGCCTCTACGGACTGCGGAACTACCCGCCCGAGAAGGTCGCCGACGCGATCCTGCGAGCCGTCGTGCGCAACCAGGCCGTCGTACCGGTCACACCCGAGGCCCGCGCCGCGCGCGCCATGGCCCGGTGGGCGCCGAAGGCACTCCGCGCGATCGCACGGTTGGAGCCGCCGCTGTGAGCCACGAGATCGCCCCGCGCCGGGTGTCCTTCGACTGGTCCCGCACGCCCCTGCACTGGATCCCCGGCGAGCCCACCGCGACCCACGTCATCAACGTGCTGCACCTGCTGCTGCCGGCGGGGGAGCGCTGGTTCGTGAAAGTCCTCAAGGAAGGCCTGCCGCTGGTCAGTGACCCCGAACTCCGCGCCGACGTCAAGGGCTTCATGGGCCAGGAGGCCACGCACAGCGTCCAGCACACGCACGTACTGGACCACCTGGCCGCGCAGCGCCTCGCCACCGCCGACTTCACCAAGTACGTCGACTTCCTCTTCGAGCGGCTGCTCGGCGAGCGCCCGCCCCTCAACGCGCCCATTCCCGCGCGCGAGTGGCTGCGCTTCCGGCTGTCGGTCGTCGCCGCCATCGAACAGTTCACGGCCGTGCTCGGCGACTGGGTGCTGGCCGCCGGCGGACTCGACCGGGCCGGCGCCGACGAGATCATGCTCGACCTGCTGCGCTGGCACGGCGCCGAAGAAGTCGAACACCGCGCGGTCGCCTTCGACATGTACCAGCACTGTGGCGGCACCGGAACGTCCCGCTACGCCCGCCGGATCGCGGGCATGGCGGTCACCGCCCCGGTGATGCTCCACCTGTGGCTGTGGGGGACGGCCTACCTGATCCGCCACGACCCACAGCTCGCGGGCCGCCTGCGCTACTCCCTCAAGGAGCACGAGAGGGCCGTACGAAAAGGACTGCTGCCCGCCTGGCGGGAGCTCGGCGCGGCCATACCGCGGTACCTCCGGCGGTCCTACCACCCTTCGCAGGAGGGGTCGTTGAGCCGTGCGGTGGAGTACCTGAAGCGGTCACCGGCGGCGAGGGCCGCCGCGTGAGCGACACCCCCGCCCACCGGATCGAGGACCTCGCCCACCTCAGCGGCGCCACCGTCCGCACCATCCGCGCCTACCAGGACCGCGGACTGCTCCCCCGCCCCGAGCGCCGCGGCCGGGCCAACATCTACACCGACACCCACCTCGTCCGGCTGCGCCAGATCGCCGATCTCCTCGACCGCGGCTACGGCCTGGCCTCCATCAAGGAGCTCCTGGAGGCCTACGACTCCGGCCGTGGCCTCGGCGGCATCCTCGGTCTTGTCGCCGAGGTCGACGGTCCGTGGACCGACGAGGAGGCCGTCCGGATCTCCCGCGCCGAGCTGGACGCCCGCTTCGGCGGCACCCCCGACGAGGCCGCGGTCGCCGAGGCGGTGGAGCTCGGCGTACTGGAGCCGGTACCCGGCGACGACGGAACATTCCTCGTGCCGAGCCCCCAAGAGCTTGCCGTGGCCGCCGAGTTGTACGCGGCCGGGGTTCCGCTCTCCGCGATCTCCGGCCACCTGAGGGAGTTGAGGGGACAGGTCGAGCACATCGCGGCCCGTTTCCTGGAGTTCACCACCGAGCACGTCTTCGCGCGCTACCTGGCAGGACCGCACCAGCCGACCGACAGGGATGCCGCCGAAGCTGCCTCACTCGTACGACGGCTGCGGCCGCTCGCGCAGCAGACCGTGGACGCCGAACTCGCGCGCGCGATGCGGACATTGGCGGTACGACACCTGCGGCAGCACCTCGGTTCCGGGGAGACGTCGGATGGGCGTCGGGCGTCACGATCCGTGTCCGTGCCCGAGGAGACGATGCGGGCGGTGGAAGGGCTGGTTGGGGCGGAGCGGGCGGCGGAGTTCTTTGTGCTGGCGGCTGAACGGGAGGTGCGGGCAAGGGCGTTGGATGCGCTCACGTCAAATGGTCAGCCCCCAGTCGATCTTGACGAAGAGGGCTGACATGACAGGGAGTTGTCCACAGAAACGCCAAGTAGCCTGTGGATAACTACAGTTGGTTGTGGATCAAACATCCGGGCCAAAATCATTCGCGTGATTCACGTCTCTCCCGGCACCCTGGCGGGATGAACGAGAACAAGCCACGCGAGAGGGACGAGAGACGCACCGTGAAGGTCTCGAAGTACCTTTCCAAGCATCTGCGCCACCAACCCGAGCGCATCGGGCTCACGCTCGACGAGGCCGGCTGGGTCGAGATCGACGTACTGATCGCAGCGGCCACCGAGCACGGCTTCCGCTTCACCCGGGACGAGCTGGACCACGTGGTCGCCGCCAACGACAAACAGCGTTTCGCGATCGACGGCACCCGTATCCGCGCCAGCCAGGGCCACAGCATCGACGTCGACCTCGGACTGCCACCGGCGACCCCGCCGCCGTACCTCTACCACGGCACGGTGGCGCGCTACCTGGACGCGATCCGCGCCGAGGGACTGCGCCCCATGAACCGGCACGACGTTCACCTCTCGCCCGACCGCGAGACCGCGACCCGGGTCGGCGCCCGCCGCGGCCGTCCCGTCGTGCTCTCCGTGGACGCGGAAGCCATGCACCGCGACGGCCATGTCTTCCACGTCAGCGCGAACGGCGTGTGGCTGACCCAGGCCGTTCCACCGCGCTACCTGCGGTTTCCCGAGCAGCACTGAGACGGCACCCTGCCCCACGAGGCCCACGTCGAGCTCGGCGGCCGGCCCCAGGTGGATGTGCGGCTGAGTCACGGTTTCACGTGAAACACGGCCCGGCACATACGCTCGGACACATGAGTCTGCGTCTGAGCACCGTGATCCTCCCCTACCGCCGCTGGAACGAGGGGAGCCGCGAGGCATGGCAACGCGCGGACCAGCTCGGCTTCCACACCGGATACACCTACGACCACCTGTCCTGGCGCACCTTCCGCGACGGCCCCTGGTTCGGTGCCCTGCCCACACTGACCGGTGCAGCGGGCGTCACCGACCGGCTGCGCCTGGGCACCCTGGTGACCTCGCCGAACTTCCGGCACCCGGTGAACCTCGCCAAGGAACTGATCACCCTCGACGACATCTCCGGCGGCCGCGTCACCCTCGGTATCGGCGCGGGCGGCACCGGCTTCGACGCCACCGCGCTCGGCCAGGATCCGTGGAGCCCGCGCGAGCGTGCCGACCGGCTCGCCGAGTTCGTCCCGCTGCTCGACCGCCTGCTCCGCGAGGACTCGGTCTCCTACGAGGGCGACTTCTACTCGGCCCACGAGGCCCGCAACATCCCCGGCTGTGTCCAGCGGCCCAGGCTGCCCTTCGCCGTGGCCGCCACCGGCCCCCGCGGCCTGCGGCTCGCCGCACGCCACGGGCAGGCGTGGGTGACCACCGGCGACCCGAAGCTGTACGAGAACGGCACGCCCGAGCAGTCCCTCCAGGCCCTCCGCGGCCAGATCGAGAAGCTCACCGACGCCTGCGTGTCGCTCGGCCGGGACGTGAACTCGCTCGACAAGGTCCTGCTCACCGGCTTCACCCCGGACCGCGGGCGCCCGCTGGCGTCCCTCGACGCCTTCGTCGACTTCGCGGGCCGCCACCGGGAGCTCGGCTTCACGGAGCTTGTGATCCACTGGCCGATCCCCGACTCGGACTTCGCCGCCGACGAGAAGGTCTTCGAGCAGATCGCCATGGAGGCACCGGCACAGCTGGGCTGAGGCGGCACCGGGGCGGGTGAGGTCCCCTCCCGCGTCGTCTATGTCTCACCTGTGCGGGCACCCGCCCGGTCGTGCAGGCATATGCGGGAGACTGAGCGGGTGACCTCAGCTACTCGACAGCCCGAGACCCCGGCCGCCGGCATACCTCCGCGCCTGATTGCCACCGATCTGGACGGCACTCTGCTGCGCGACGACAAGTCGGTGTCCCCCCGTACGGTCGCGGCTCTCGCCGCCGCCGAGGAGGCGGGCATCGAGGTCTTCTTCGTCACCGGCCGCCCGGCCCGCTGGATGGACGTCGTCAGCGACCACGTCCACGGCCACGGCCTGGCCATCTGCGGCAACGGCGCAGCCGTGGTCGACCTGCACGGCGGCCCCGGCGCCCACCGGTTCGTGAAGGTGCGCGAGCTGGCTCGGGAGAACGCGCTGGACGCCGTAGGGCTGCTGCGGGAGGCAGCGCCCGGCACGGTGTACGCGGTGGAGCAGACGTACGGCTTCTACCAGGAGCCGGACTATCCCAAGCTGCACATGGAGATCCCCGACAACCTCGCACCGGCCGAGGAGCTGCTGGCCGAGGACGGACCTGGTGCCGCCGAACCGGTGCTGAAGATCCTCGCCTACCACCCCTCGATCGACCCGGACGCCTTCCTGACCCTCTCGCGCCTCGCCATCGGCGACCGCGCCAACGTCACCCGGTCCAGCCCCAGCGCCCTGCTGGAGATCAGCGGACCCGGGGTCTCCAAGGCCAGCACGCTCGCCCTGTGCTGCGCAGAGCGGGGAATCTCGCACGAGGAGGTCGTCGCGTTCGGGGACATGCCCAACGACGTCGAGATGCTCACCTGGGCCGGACAGTCGTACGCGATGGGCAACGCCCACCCGGACGTGATCGCCGCGGCCTCGGGCCGGACCGTCGCCAACAACGACGACGGGGTGGCCGTCGTGATCGAGCGGATGCTGGAACGGCGGTAGGGGGCTGCTGCGGCTCAGCCGGCCGGAGCCCCGTGTGCCGCCACCAGCAACTCCGACTCCGCCTCCCGCTCGGCCATCCCCCGCAAAGGCCCCTCCACGCCCGCCAGCTCCGCGTAGGACCCTCGCTGCACGACCCGTCCCTCATCGAGTACGACCACCTCGTCCACCGACTCGAGTCCTGCCAGCCGGTGCGTGATGAGGAGTGTCGTACGGCCTTCGGTGGCGGCCAGCAGATCGGCGGTGAGCGCATCGGCGGTGGGCAGGTCGAGATGCTCGGCGGGCTCGTCCAGGACGAGGACCGGGAAGTCGGCGAGCAGTGCCCGGGCCAGCGCGAGCCGCTGCCGCTGACCGCCGGACAGCCACGCCCCGTGCTCGCCGACCAGGGTGTCGAACCCGTCGGGCAGGCTCTCGGCCCAGTCGAGCAGGCGGGCCCGCTTCAGCGCGTCCCGCAGCTCGTCCTCGGTCGCGTCCTTCTTGGCGAGGAGCAGGTTCTCGCGCACCGAGCTGTCGAAGAGATGCGCGTCCTGCGCGCACAACCCCACCAGCCGCCGTACGTCGTCGCTGTGCAGCCCGTAGGCGTCCACACCGCCCAGCGTGTAGGTGCTGGCGTCCGCGTCCAGGAAACGCAGCAGCACCTGCGCGAGCGTGGTCTTGCCGGAGCCGGATGCGCCGACGACGGCGATCCTCCGGCCCTCCGCCAGGCTCAGGTCGAGGCCCGTGAGCGCGTCCCGGTCCTGGCCCTCGTGCCGAGTGGTCAGCCCCTGGAGGACGACCGGGAACGGGGAGGCGGGCGCCTGCCGAGCAGACTCCGGTTCCCGCACCGGCTCGGGCGCGTCCAGCACCTCATGGACGCGCTCCGCGCTCCTGCGCACCCGCTGCCGGTACTGCACGGCGAGCGGCAGCCCGAGCACGGCCTCGAAGGCTGCCAGTGGAGTGAGCACCACGACGGCCATGGCGACCCCGCCGAGCCGCCCGGAGGCGACCGCCTGGGCGCCGACGAGGGCGGTCGTGGTGACGGTCAGACCGCAGATCAGGGCGGTGAGCCCGTCACCGAGGGCGGTGGCGGTGGCGGCACGGGAGGCGATCCGGGTGAGGACGCCGTCCGCCCGCCGTGCCTCGGCGGTACGGGCGGGCAGAGCACCGGCGACGGTCAACTCCGCGGTCCCGGTGAGGAGATCGGTCACCCGCGTCGCCAGTTCACCGCGGGCGGGGGCGAGCCTGCGTTCGGCGCGGCGAGCCACGGCTGCGGTGATGAGCGGGACACCGGCACCGGCGGCCAGCAGGCCCACGGCGAGCGCGGCACCCGCCTCGGGCAGCAACCAGGCCGTGAAGCCCACGGAGGCCGTGGACACCCCGAGGGCGGCACCGGCGGGCAACAGCCAGCGCAGCCAGTAGTCCTGGAGGGTGTCCACGTCGGAAACGAGCCGTGAGAGCAGATCACCCCGGCGGGCCGTGCGCAGACCGGCCGGCGCCAGTCGCTCCAGGCGCCGGTACACGGCGACCCGAGTGTCGGCGAGCATCCGCAGCACGGCGTCGTGCGACACCAGACGCTCCGCGTACCGGAACACGGCCCGGCCGATCCCGAAGGCCCTGGTCGCTGTCACGGCCACCATCAGATACAGCACGGGCGGCTGCTGCGAGGCCCGCGAGATCAGCCACCCGGAGGTGGCCATCAGACCCACGGCACTGCCGAGCGCGAGGCTCCCGAGCAGCAGCGCGAGCGCGAGTCGGCCTCGTCGGGGGCCTGACATGGCGCGAACCCGGGAGAGAACGCTGCGCGCCTCGGTCGGCGGCTCGGTCGTTCCGGGCTCGGCCGAAGCGGGGCTGCTGTCCTCGACCGCACGTGCCGCGGACGCCCTGGCCATGGCCTCCACCGGGGCCTGTACCGCCGGCTCCGCCAGCCGCACCACCCGGTCCGCCACCCCCAGCAGTGCCGGCCGGTGCACCACCAACAGCACCGTCCGCCCGGCCGCGAGTCGCCGTACCGCCGTCACGACCTCCGCCTCGGTGGCTCCGTCGAGCGCCGCCGTCGGCTCGTCGAGGAGCAGTACCGGCCGATCCGCGAGGAACGCCCGGGCCAGCGCGAGCCGTTGCCGCTGCCCGGCGGACAGCCCGGCCCCGTCCTCGCCGAGCACGGTGTCGGCCCCCAGGGGCAGCGCGTCGATGAACTCCAGCGCCCCCGCGTCCCGCAACGCCCTTCGCACTGCGGTCTCGTCGGCGTCGGGGCGGGCCAGCCGTACATTCTCGGCAATCGTCCCGGCGAACAACTGCGGCCGCTGCGGCACCCACGCGATGCGCGACCGCCACTCTTCCAGGTCGACCTCGGCGAGATCGGCTCCCCCGACCCGCACCCGTCCTTCGGCCGGCCGCACGAATCCCAGCAGGACGTTCAGCAGCGTCGACTTGCCCGCGCCGCTGGGCCCGACCAACGCGACCGTCTCCCCGGGCGCGACCTCGAAGGACACGTCCGCAACGGCGTCATCCGAGCGCCCCGGGTACGTGACCGTGACATGTTCGAAGGCCAGCGCACCTTCGGGCACCGCAGCGGTACCCGACCTCGGCACCGGCGTCTCCAGCACCGAGAAGATCTCCTCGGCGGCGGCCAGCCCCTCCGCCGCCGCGTGATACTGCGCGCCGACCTGCCGCAGAGGCAGGTACGCCTCGGGGGCCAGGATGAGGATGACCAAGCCGTCGTACAGGTGCATCTCGCCGTGGACGAGTCGCATTCCGATCGTCACGGCGACCAGTGCCACCGAGAGCGTCGACAGCAACTCCAGGGCAAAGGAGGAGATGAAGGCGATCCGCAGCGTCCGCATGGTCGCCTGCCGGTACTCGCCGGTGATGCGTCGAATCGACTCGGCCTGCGCCTTGGCCCGGCCGAACACCTTCAGCGTCGGCAGTCCCGCGACGACGTCCAGGAAGTGCCCCGACAATCTGGACAACAGCCGCCACTGACGGTCCATCCGGGACTGAGTGGCCCAGCCGATCAACACCATGAACACGGGGATGAGTGGCAGGGTCCCGACGATGATGGCCGCCGAGACCCAGTCCTCGGTCACGATCCGCGCCAGCACCGCCACCGGCACGACCACCGCCAGTCCCAACTGCGGGAGGTAGCGCGAGAAGTAGTCGTCGAGGGCGTCGACCCCCCTGGTGGCGAGGGCGACCAGCGACCCGGTCCGCTGCCCGCTCAGCCACCCGGGCCCCAGCGCTGTGGCCCGTTCCAGCAGCCGCCCCCGCAGTTCCGACTTCACTGCGGCACTCGCGCGGTGTGCCGCGAGCTCGGTGAGCCAGGAGACGAGCCCCCGACCGACAGCGACGGCCGCCAACAGCAGCAGGGGAGTGCGGAGTTCTGCGACCGCCAGACCGTGCTGGAACGCACCGACCACAACCTCTGCGACGAGCATCGCCTGGGCGATGACCAGCAGAGCGCCGAGGCCGCCCAGGCCAACCACAGCCACCAGGAAGAGGCGGGTGGCCCGGGCGTATCGGAGCAGACGCGGGTCGATCGGTTTCACGTGAAACACACCCTCTTCTCAAGGGGCATGTTTCACGTGAAACATGCCCACCTCGGGCTCAGTGCGCGGCTTCGGCGATGTGCTGTGTGCCGATCCGCTTGCGGAACACCCAGTACGTCCAGCCCTGGTAGAGCATGACGATCGGTGTGGCGATCCCCGCGCACCAGGTCATGATCTTCAGGGTGTAGGGGCTCGACGAGGCGTTGGTGACCGTCAGGCTCCAGTCCGCGTTGAGCGAGGACGGCATGACGTTCGGGAAGAGCGTCAGGAAGAGCATCGCCACGGCTGCCACGATGGTGACGCCCGACAGGGCGAACGACCAGCCCTCACGCCCGGCCTGGTTGGTCACCAGGGCGGCGACCAGTGCGGCCACGGCGACCACCAGCGCGACCAGGCTCTTGGCGTCGCCGCTGTCGACCTGCGTCCAGAGCAGGAAGATCAGCGCCAGCACGGCCGAGACGAGGCCGACCCGGGTCGCCAGCTTCCGCGCCCGCTCCCGGATCTCCCCGACGGTCTTCAGGGCCGTGAAGACCGTTCCGTGGAAGGTGAACAGCGTCAGCGTCACCAGTCCGCCGAGCAGGGCGTACGGGTTGAACAGGTCCCAGAGGGTGCCGACGTACTCGAAGTGCTGGTCGATCTTCACCCCGTGCACGATGTTGCCGAAGGCCACGCCCCACAGGAACGCCGGGATGAGCGAGGTCCAGAAGATCGCGGTCTCCCAGTTGCGCTGCCAGTTCTCCTCGGGCCGCTTGGCCCGGTACTCGAAGGCGACCCCGCGGACGATCAGGCAGACCAGGATGACCAGCAGCGGCAGATAGAAGCCGGAGAAGAGCGTGGCGTACCAGTCGGGGAAGGCGGCGAAGGTGGCACCGCCCGCCGTCAGCAGCCACACCTCGTTGCCGTCCCAGACGGGACCGATGGTGTTGATCAGGACACGCTTCTCGGCCCGGTCGCGGGCGAGGAGCTTGGTGAGGACACCGACCCCGAAGTCGAAGCCCTCCAGGAAGAAATAGCCGGTCCACAGGACGGCGATGAGGACGAACCAGACGTCGTGAAGTTCCATGACTCGCTCTCCCTCGGCCTAGTACGAGAAGGCCATCGGCTTGTCGGCGTCACGGGTGTCGCCGCCGATCTTCGTGGGCGGGTTGAGGTCGGCCTCGGTGAGTTCGGGCGGGCCGGCCTTGACGTACTTCACGAGCAGCTTGACCTCGACGACGGCCAGGATGGCGTACAGAGTCGTGAAGACGATCATCGAGATGAGTACCTCGGCCTGGGAGACGCCGGGGGAGACCGCGTGCCGGGTCTGCAGGACGCCGTAGACGACCCATGGCTGGCGGCCCATCTCGGTGAAGATCCAGCCCCAGGAGTTGGCGATCAGCGGGAAACCCAGGGTCCAGATCGCCACGAGCCAGTAGAGCCTGCCGAGCTTGGGGCTGAGGGCCTTGTTGAAGAGGACCAGATGCGGAACCTCGTCCTCTCCGACGCGCAGGTGCTGCGGGAGCATGAACCTCTTGCGGGTCAGCCAGAGTCCGGCCAGGCCGATGGCGAAGGACGCCATGCCGAAGCCGATCATCCAGCGGAACGCCCAGAAGGTGACCGGAATGTTGGGCCGGTAGTCGCCCGGTCCGTACTTCTGCTGCTCGGCCTTGTTGACGTCGTTGATGCCGGGGACGAACGAGGTGAAGTCGTCGTCGGCGAGGAAGGACAACAGGCCGGGGATCTCGATGGCCACGGTGTTGTGGCCCTTCTCCACGTCGCCGTAGGCGAAGATCGAGAAGGGTGCCGAGTCCTGGCCGTCCCACAGGGCTTCGGCGGCCGCCATCTTCATCGGCTGCTGTTTGAACATGACCTTGCCGAGGGTGTCACCGCTGATCGCGGTGAGCATGCCGGCGATGACCACGGTGACCAGACCTAGGCGCAGCGAGGTCTTCATCACGGCGATGTGCTTCTTGCGGAACAGATGGAATGCCGCGATGCCCACCATGAAGGCGCCACCGGTCAGGAAGGTGGCCGACATCGTGTGGAAGACCTGGGTGAGCGTGGTGTTCTGGGTCAGTACCGCCCAGAAGTCGGTGAGTTCGGCACGGCCCTTCTCCTTGTTGATCCGGTAGCCGACGGGGTGCTGCATCCACGAGTTGGCCGCGAGGATGAAGTACGCCGACAGGATCGTGCCGATCGAGACCATCCAGATGCAGGCCAGGTGGATCTTCTTGGGCAGCTTGTCCCAGCCGAAGATCCACAGGCCGATGAAGGTGGACTCGAAGAAGAAGGCGATCAGTGCCTCGAAGGCGAGCGGGGCGCCGAAGACATCGCCGACGAAGCGCGAGTAGTCGGACCAGTTCATGCCGAACTGGAACTCCTGCACGATGCCGGTGACCACACCCATCGCGATGTTGATCAGGAAGAGCTTGCCCCAGAACTTGGTGGCCCTGAGGTACTTCTCGTTCTCTGTGCGCACCCAGGCGGTCTGGAGGCCGGCCGTGAGGGCGGCCAGAGAGATCGTCAGAGGGACGAACAGGAAGTGGTAGACGGTGGTGATGCCGAACTGCCAGCGCGCCAGGGTCTCCGGCGCCAGAGCCAGGTCCACGTCGCCGCTCCTTACCTCACAGGCTTGTGGAACAAATGCTTGCGAAGCGACCGCTTGTGAAAGCGTTCACATTCACAAGCCAGTATGCCGCACCTGCTTTCGATAGATGAAGGGGGGTCCCGGTCAACCACCGGAACCCCCTTGCCAGCCCGCCCTGACCAGCGCAGAAGCGCGGTCGGTGTGAGCTAGAGCTCCTTGCGGAACCCTTCCGCCACCTTCAGGAAGATGTCATTCGCCTCGGTCTCCCCGACCGTCACCCGCACGCCCTCGCCCGCGAACGGCCGTACGACCACACCGTGCTGCTCACACGCCGCAGCAAAGTCGACCGTGCGCTCCCCCAGCCGCAGCCACACGAAGTTGGCCTGAGTCTCGGGCACCGTCCAGCCCTGGGCTCGCAGTCCCTCCACCACGCGGTTGCGCTCGCAGACCAGTGAGCCGACCCGGCCCAGGAGTTCGTCCTCGGCCCGCAGCGAGGCGATCGCCGCCTCCTGTGCGATCTGGCTCACCCCGAAGGGCACCGCCGTCTTGCGCAGCGCCGCGGCCACCGGCTCGTGGGCGATCGCGAAGCCGACCCTGAGGCCCGCGAGGCCGTACGCCTTGGAGAAGGTGCGCAGCACGCAGACGTTCGGCCGCGTGCGGTACAGCTCCACACCGTCCGGCACCTCGGGGTCACGGATGAACTCGCGGTAGGCCTCGTCGAGCACCACCAGCACGTCACTCGGCACCCGGTCGAGGAACCGTTCCAGCTCGGCCCGCTTCACGACCGTGCCCGTCGGGTTGTTCGGGTTGCAGACGAAGATCAGCCGGGTCCGCTCGGTGATCGCTTCGGCCATCGCGTCCAGGTCGTGCACGTCGCCCGCCGTCAGCGGCACCTGTACCGAGGTGGCACCGCTGATCTGCGTGATGATCGGGTACGCCTCGAAGGACCGCCAGGCGTAGATCACCTCGTCGCCCGGTCCCGAGGTCGCCTGGATCAGCTGCTGGGCGACGCCGACGGAGCCGGTGCCCGTGGCCAGATGGGAGAGCGGGACGCCGAAGCGCTCGGACAGCTCGTTCATCAGACTCGTGCAGGCCATGTCCGGGTAGCGGTTGAAGGAGGAGACGGCGGCCGTCACAGTCTCCAGCACCCCCGGCAGCGGCGGATAGGGGTTCTCGTTGGAGGACAGCTTGTAGGCCACCGGACCGCCGGCAGCGGCGGGCTTGCCCGGCTTGTACGTGGGGATACCCTCCAGCTCGGCGCGCAGCTTGGGGCTCGTCTCGCTCACCGCAGTCCTCCTCATGACCACCGACTCATGGCGTCCGACTCCCGCAGCCGGCATCCAATACTGCTCACCTTATGAGGATTGGGCGCCGCTGCGTACACGTCAGAGCGAACCTCGTCTGCCCCACAGGCATCAGGGGCATCACCGTACGAAGGCAGACGAATCAGGGGGCGCGGTCACATATATCTATGCGCCGGTGGCTCGCGCCGTGGCGCGCGTCACCCGTGCAGGTGAGTTGAGACCTCTTCGAAACATCGGGGACTTGGCAGGCCCATGCGTGCCGACAAGTTACGTAATGCCATTGGATCGTTTAACTGGCTCTGTTTCAAAGGTAGTTGACGCCATATGACCTTGCAGAAACGTGCCTGTCAACGCGTGCATATGCGTCCGCCCTACCCCACCGCATGAGCCCTACTATCGGCTCGCCATGACAGCAGCAGGGAAGCACCAGGTGAGCCGCGCGGAAACCTCCCGTCGAGGCAGCCGGCCGGGCCGGGCGGGCATCAGAGACGTTGCCGCCGCCGCCGGAGTCTCCATCACGACCGTCTCCGACGCCCTGAACGGCAAGGGCAGGCTCCCGGACGCCACCCGCCGCCATGTCAGAGAGGTCGCTGACCGGCTGGGCTACCGGCCCTCAGCCGCGGCCAGAACCCTCCGTACCGGCAAGTCGGGACTCATCGGCCTGACCGTGACGACGTACGGGGATGAACCTTTCACCTTCACCGAGTTCGCGTACTTCGCCGAGATGGCGCGGGCCGCGACCTCCGCCGCACTCGCCCGCGGCTACGCCCTCGTCATCCTGCCCGCGACCTCACGCCACGACGTGTGGTCGAACGTCGCCCTGGACGGCACCGTGGTCATCGACCCGTCCGACCAGGACCCGGTCGTCAGCGAGCTGGTCCGGCAGGGTCTACCGGTGGTGTCCGACGGTCGCCCGGCCGGTACCCTCCCGGTCACCGCCTGGGTCGACAACGACCACGAGGCCGCCGTCCTCGGCATCCTCGACCATCTGGCCGAGGCCGGCGCCCGCCGCATCGGCCTGCTGACGGGGACGACGACGGACACGTACACCCACCTTTCGACCAGCGCGTATCTGCGGTGGTGCGAGCGGGTCGGGCAGGACCCGGTGTACGAGGCCTACCCCGCACACGATCCGTGCGCGGGCGCCGTCGCCGCCGACCGGCTGCTCGCCCGCCCGGACCGGCCGGACGCCGTCTACGGCCTGTTCGACCCGAACGGCACCGACCTGCTGGCCGCCGCCCGCCGCTACGGGCTGCGCGTCCCCGACGACCTGCTGATCGTCTGCTGCAGCGAGTCCACCGTGTACGCCAGCACCGAGCCGCCCGTCACCACGCTCTCCCTCAAGCCGCGCCGCATCGGCACGGCCGTGGTCCAGCTCCTCATCGACGCCATCGAGGGGGTCGAATCGGACCAACCGGTCGAGCAGGTGATACCGACCGAGCTGATCGTGCGCACCTCCTCCCAGCGGCGTGCCCCGCGCACGACGGTCAGCTCGCCGCGGTCGCCCGAGGAGAAGTAGCAGGAAGCGGCCGGGCGAGGGTCCAAGCCCGGCCCAATCGGGGCGAATGCCGCGGTGAACAGGAGTCTTGCTCCGATTCACTACCCCTGGGTCATCACATGGCGCGATCCGCATTCCTATGATGGGCCCCACGACACCGCGGGCCGCTGCGACCAGGCAGTCCGAAGCGGTGCAGATGCGGCGCGATGGTGGAGGGTCTGATGACTCAGGGGGCCGGTCAGGGACCCGAGGTGGAGCGCACGGCGGTGCTGCGCGACTTCCGGGTGCCCGCGTACGTCAACGAGACCGGTCCGTACGGCCACAGCACGCACCCCGGCGACGTCGTCCCGGCCGGCGAGGAGGCGTACCCGGAGGGGTACACCCCCACCGAGCAGGACCTGCCCGTCATCCATCACGGTGACGAGCTCCAGGCGGCCGCCGACCCCGCGGCACAGGCGGTGGACGGTCCCGGTCCGCTGTTCGTCGTCGGCGACGTCCACGGCTACCTCGACGAACTGACGTCCGCGCTCCAGGACAAGGGCCTCGTCGACGCCGCCGGCAACTGGTGCGCGGGCACCGCCCGGCTGTGGTTCCTCGGCGACTTCACCGACCGCGGGCCCGACGGCATCGGCGTCATCGACCTCGTGATGCGGCTGTCCGCGGAGGCCGCCGCGGCCGGCGGCTACTGCAAGGCCCTCATGGGCAACCACGAACTGCTGCTGCTCGGGGCCAAGCGGTTCGGCGACACCCCCGTCAACTCCGGCGCGGGCACCGCCACCTTCCAGGCGGCCTGGCTGCTCAACGGCGGACAGAAGACCGACATGGACCGCCTCCAGGACCACCATCTGCAGTGGATGGCGCGGCTTGACGCCGTCGAGGAGGTCGACGGACATCTGCTCGTCCACTCCGACACCACCGCCTATCTCGACTACGGCGACTCGATCGAGGCGGTCAACGACACCGTCCGCGAGACCCTCACACGCAACGACGCGGACGAGGTGTGGGATCTGTTCCGCAAGTTGACCAAGCGCTTCTCCTTCCGCGACGAGGGCGGCGCCGACCATGTGCGTTCGCTGCTCGATACGTACGGCGGCAACCGCATCGTTCACGGCCACAGTCCGATCCCCTATCTGCTCGGCGAAGTGGGTTCCGAGGACGATGAGGAAGAATCCGGTCCGGTGGTCGATGGACCGCACGTCTACGCCGACGGACTGGCCATCGCGATGGACGGCGGGGTGACCATGGCCGGAAAACTGCTGGTCCAGCAACTGCCCCTGGATATCTGAACGTTCGCGGGGCAGTCGTTCCCGCAGGACGGACCGACCGGCGACCGCGCAGGCCAGAGGCCAATTTCTGGAAACCCCCTGTCACCGTGTGCCGTCACCGCTCTACCATCGGCTTATCCGTAGCAGGCTCCCCTCCGTTTCTGCCCGACGGCTCGTTGGCATGCGAGCCCCAAGCCCTACGGAGCATCGGGGGATGCACATGAACAGCGTTCCGCAGCACCTGCACAGCGAGGACCGCCAGGAGTACGAGCGGATCCTCGATGAGGCGCTGCGCTCCGCACCACACCGTCCCGAACTGGCCGCTGTCGGACAGCGGCTGAATCCCGAACAGCTGCGCACCATGGCGCTCAACGCCACCGCACTCGTCACGGCGGCCGCGGCGACCGAGTACCAGCACTACGTGAAGGTCCGCGAGGAACAGCGCCGCCCGGCGGCGCCGTCCACCCTGTCGTCCGTGCATGAACCCGGTCCCGCCGAGTCGGGCACGGGTGCGATGGGGCTCGCCACCACCATGGGAGAGGTCGCCGAGACCGCCGGTGCGGGCGCCGTCGCCGTCGCCGCGGTCCTGACGCCCGTCCTCGCCGGAATCGCCGCGGCGATCTTCCTGCTCGTGGGTTACATCCTGCAGATGCTCGACCCCGAGCCGGCGTTCGCCCACGCCATGATCACCATCGGATGGGTGTTCGGCGCCCTGACCGCGGCCGCGATCCTGGTCGCCGCTGTCGGACTGCTGCTCACCGCTCTGCGCAACCGGCCCTCGCCGGACGCGGGGTACGGCGAGCTGAGCGAGGAGGTGGCACGGGCCAGGGACGCCTGGCGCGAGGCCCTGCTGGAACGCGGCATCCTCCCCTTCCTCAGGGAGGCCCTGGCCGACCCCGGCACCGCCGCACTGCACCACACGGCTCCACCCGCACCGACCAGCCGGATGCCCAGCCTCGGCTACGGCCGCCCGGGCTTCAGCAGCCCGGACGACGGAGCGTCCGGTGCCCGCCCGAGCTTCAGCAGCCCGGACTACTCCAGCCCGGACTTCGGGGGGCCGGAACACCAGCCGGAGTAGCACCCGGCGCGGCCCCTCGGCTTGCGCCCCCACCACGGGGAGCGCAAGCCGAAGACCCGGCCGCGTGCCGGCCGCCGATGCGCCACGCCGGTCGGCGATCCGCCTGCGTCAGTCCGTGATCGGCAGATACACCCGGTTGCCCGCCGCCGCGAACTCCTTCGACTTCTGGGCCATGCCCTCCTCGATCTCCCCCTGGCTGTCGCCGTGGCGACGGCGAATGTCCTGGGAGATCTTCATCGAGCAGAACTTCGGCCCGCACATGGAGCAGAAGTGAGCCGTCTTGGCCGGTTCGGCCGGGAGGGTCTCGTCGTGGAACTCCCGGGCTGTGTCGGGGTCGAGGGCCAGATTGAACTGGTCCTCCCAGCGGAACTCGAAGCGCGCGTCGGAGAGGGCGTCGTCCCACTCCTGGGCGCCGGGGTGTCCCTTGGCGAGGTCGGCCGCATGGGCGGCGATCTTGTAGGTGATGACACCCGTTTTGACGTCGTCCCGGTTGGGGAGGCCCAGGTGCTCCTTGGGCGTGACGTAGCAGAGCATCGCGGTGCCCCACCAGGCGATCATGGCGGCGCCTATACCGGAAGTGATGTGGTCGTAGGCCGGCGCGACGTCGGTGGTCAGCGGGCCGAGCGTATAGAACGGAGCTTCATCGCAGATCTCCTGCTGAAGGTCGATGTTCTCCTTGATCTTGTGCATCGGGACGTGCCCAGGGCCCTCGATCATGGTCTGTACGTTGAAACGCTTCGCGATCCGGTTGAGTTCCCCGAGCGTGCGCAACTCCGCGAACTGTGCCTCGTCGTTGGCGTCCGCGATCGAACCGGGCCTGAGGCCGTCGCCCAGCGAGTACGTGACGTCGTAGGCGGCGAGGATCTCGCACAGCTCCTCGAAGTTCTCGTACAGGAACGACTCCTTGTGGTGCGCGAGGCACCAGGCCGCCATGATCGAGCCGCCGCGCGAGACGATGCCGGTCTTGCGGTTGGCCGTCAGTGGTACGTACGGCAGGCGCACGCCCGCGTGGACCGTCATGTAGTCCACGCCCTGCTCGGCCTGTTCGATGACGGTGTCCTTGTAGATCTCCCAGGTCAGCTCCTCGGCGCGGCCGTCGACCTTCTCCAGGGCCTGGTAGAGCGGCACCGTGCCGATGGGGACGGGGGAGTTGCGCAGCACCCACTCACGAGTGGTGTGGATGTTGCGGCCGGTGGACAGGTCCATGACCGTGTCGGCGCCCCAGCGGGTCGCCCAGGTCATCTTCTCCACCTCCTCCTCGATGGAGGAGGTCACCGCGGAGTTACCGATGTTGGCGTTGACCTTCACCAGGAACCGCTTGCCGATGATCATCGGCTCGATCTCCGGGTGGTTGACGTTCGACGGCAGTACCGCGCGCCCTGCCGCGATCTCCTCGCGGACGACCTCGGGAGAGACATTCTCCCGGATGGCCACGTACTCCATCTCGGGTGTGATCTCTCCGCGACGGGCGTAGGCGAGCTGCGTGACCGCGTTGCCGTCACGGCTGCGGCGGGGCTGGCGTGGCCGCCCCGGGAACACCGCGTCGAGGTTGCGCAGGCCACCCCGCGGCGAGGTGTGCTTGATCCCGTCGTCCTCAGGGCGCACGGGACGTCCCGCGTACTCCTCGGTGTCCCCACGGGCGATGATCCAGTTGTCCCGCAGTGGGGCAAGGCCCCGTCGGACATCCGTCTCGGTGAGAGGATCGGTGTACGGGCCGGACGTGTCGTACAGCGTGACCGACTGCCCGTTGGTGAGGTGCACCTGCCGGACCGGCACCCGCAGATCGGGGCGCGAGCCCTCGATGTACGCCTTGTGCCAGCCGATGGACTTCCCGGCCTCCCCGTCGAGCTGATCGGAGGCAGGCGTGCGCGCGTCCTTGATGGTCATGAGACCTACTCCCTACGCCGGCATTACCCGGTAACAGGTTCGGCGGTCGACGCAGCGGTTTCCGTCTGCCGACGTTTCGTGGGGAACGTCACTCGCTGGAGATGACGTTCCACGTGAAACATCGCTGGGACGGAGGTCAGCGCCCTCTCAGCCCGGTGCTCCGAGCTCCCGCGTGTACAAAGGTGGCTCCACGCTAGCGTCAATTCGGGCGCGGTGAACAGAGGGCCCCTGTCGTTCTTGCGATGATCGGGCGGTGACCACGACGCATCAGCCCCCGTACCCGCCTCCCGAGCCTCCGCGCCGGCCGGGCTCCGGAAACGGCCCCGGGCTCGGCCCCGGCAATGGCTCCCGCGGGAGCTACGGAAACAGCGGGGCCGGGGCCGACGGCTGGCACGAGCATGAGCACGGCGGGCAGGGCGGGCAGGGCGGGCACAGCGGGCAGGGCTACGGGTACGGGCCCGGAGCCGGTGGTGAAGGCCAGCGCGGTGGGGGCAGTGACCTGGGCGGCGGCCACAGTGGTGGCGGTCAGGGTGGCGGGGGCCGGGGTGGTGACGGCCATGGGCACGAACCCGGCGACGGACACGGGCACGGGGAGGGGCAGAGGGACGGCTCCGGGTCCGGCAGCGGTGGCGGGCACGGCCACAGTCACAGCCACGGACCGGCAACTCCCGTCTCCAAGCACCTGCGCAAGGTCATCGCGGCGATCCTCATCCCGTTCGGCGTAGCCGTCGTGGTGGGGCTGGCGGTGCTGTGGCCCGGTGGTGCCCCGGCACACCAACGCACCGGGGTCGGCTTCGACCGGCAGACCCAGCAGGCCACGGTCAGCAAGGTCGTGAGCATCAGCTGCAAGTCGGTGAACGCCTCGGGGGAGACCCCGACCGGGGACACCTCCACAGCCGAGGGCTCCTCCGCCGAACAACAGGCGAACGGCACCTGCAAGAAGGCGACGATCCGGGTCGACACCGGCAACGACAAAGGCCGCACCTTCACGGAGATCGTCCAGCCGGACCAGTCTCGGCAGTTGCACGAGGGCCAGAAGGTCGTGGTCGCGTACGAACCCTCGGCGCCCAGGGATCTGCAGTACTCGGTCGCCGACGTGAACCGCAGGCTCCCCATGGGGCTGCTCGCCGGCATCTTCGCGCTCGCCGTGGTGATCGTCGGGCGGCTGCGCGGTGTCATGGCGCTGGTCGCGCTGACCGTCAGCTTCCTGCTGCTGAACTTCTTCGTCCTGCCCGCGATCCTGCAGGGCTCGAACCCGCTCCTCGTGGCGGTGGTCGGGTCGAGCGCCATCATGCTGATCGCCCTCTACATGTGCCACGGTCTGTCGGCCAGAACCTCCGTGGCGGTACTGGGCACGCTGATCTCCCTGATTCTGATCGGCATCCTCGGATCGCAGTTCATCGGTTGGGCCGCGCTCACGGGCAACACGGACGACAACACCGGGCTCATCCATGGGTTGTATCCGTCGATCGACATGAGCGGCCTGCTGCTCGCCGGCGTCATCATCGGCTCGCTCGGTGTCCTTGACGACGTGACGGTCACGCAGACCTCGGCCGTCTGGGAGCTGCACGAGGCCAACCCGACGATGGGCTGGCGCGGGCTCTACCGCGCGGGTATCCGGATCGGGCGCGACCACATCGCCTCCGTCGTCAACACGCTCGTCCTCGCCTACGCGGGTGCCGCGCTGCCGCTGCTGCTGCTTTTCTCCATCGCGCAGTCCAGCGTGGGGACCGTTGCCAACAGTGAGTTGGTGGCGGAGGAGATCGTGCGCACGCTGGTCGGCTCGATCGGCCTCGTCGCCTCGGTACCGGTCACCACGGTCCTCGCGGCCCTGGTGGTCTCGGCGGACCGGCCGGAGGCGGAGGCGGTGGGGTCGGGGGCACGGACTCCCGTACCCGTACCGGCGACGAGTGTGAGCGCGGGCACGGCCGACAGCCGGCCGGCAGCGGCACGAGGTGGCAAGGGGCGGCGGCGCAAGCGTTAAGAGGCACCCTGGGGCTCCCGGCTCCCGGTATCAGCGATGAGATCCGCTCGCCGTAGAACGGGTGCGGACACGCCCGCTGGATCATGCCGCATCGGCAGAAGCGTTCCTGCGTCCTCCCACCTCACGATGAAGCGTGCCGTCACCTCACATCGGTAGAGCCTCAGCCCGCGCTCTGTTCCTCCGCCAGGATCCGGTCCAGCGCCTCGTCGAGGTGGGTGTCGAAATCGGCCAGTGCGGCCTCCTGCCCCAGCGGCACCAGCTTGTCGGTGCGGTCGAGGAACGCGATGACCGGCGCCGTCGACGAGCGGAACAGTGCCTGATCACCGCCGACCTGAAGCCTGATCAGAACGTCGCCCAACAGGTCGGAACCGGCGGGCGAGACCCGCACATCGCCCTCCCCACATGGCCGGCCCACCCCGTCGATCAGCAGCTCACGGCCGAAAGCCCAGGTCACCGGGTCGTCGCCCGGGAGATGGAAGGTGAGCCGGACTGCGTAGGGATCGCAGGCCTCGTAGCGCAGCTCCACCGGAATGCGGAAGGAGAGCTCCTCCGAGACGAGAAAGCTCATCATGACCTCTGCCTGTACGGACTCACGCATCGCCTACCCCGTCATCTGCCTTCGTTGGCCGGGAATGATCCCTCTGACACTGGTGGCATCTTGCTGAACGTGCACGACAGATCACAAGGAGTGAGTTTTCAGATACTGATAGAGATCGCCAGCGAGCCCATCAGCCGCCCGATTTCCTCTTGCAGTTGCTGGGTCGCGGCCGGCAACCGGTCCGCCTGATGGGCAGGCAGGGAGATGGCCATCGTTGCCGCAGCGTTACCCAATGTGATCGGAATGGCCGCGCACACCGTCCCCAGCGCATACTCCTGGCGCTCGGTCACCGGCTCCATCCGCGCGGTCCGTTCGAGACGCCGGAGCAGGCTGTGCCCGTCTCGCACGGTGTACGGGGTGATGGACTGCACGGGGTACCGATCGAGGTGGTCGCGCCGAGCCTCGTCGTCGAGCTGAGCGAGAAGACACTGTCCGATGGCGTGCGCGTGCCCGGTCTCGCGGAAGTCGGCCCACTCCTCGACCGCCGGGTTGCCGGGGCTGTCGGAGACACAGAGGACCTCGATCTCGCCGTTCCGGTACTGCGCGTAGTACACCGGCACGCCGATCAGGTCGCGCCAGTGCGCGAGTGCTTCGACGACGGTGCTGCGACGTTTCTGCTCGGCTCCGCTGCTGCTCAGCCGCTCGGCCGCCTCCCCGAGGAAGAACAGGCCCTTGTCGCGGCGCAGATAACCCTCGTGCACGAGGGTGCGCAGCAGGTGGTACGCCGTGGGGAGCGCCAGCCCGGTCTCGCGGGCGAGTTGTTTGGCGGGGGCTCCGTGCTCGTGCTCCGCGACGGACTCGAGCAGGCGCATCGCACGCTGGACGGACCCGATGAGCGTGGCGGAGTGGGTCTGTTCGGGCGCTTCGGAGGAGGGCGCCGCGTGGCGCTGTACGGGGGCTGACGGCCGTACGGGAGCGGATGTCTGTACGGGGGCTGACGCCCGTACGGGAACTGACGGTCGTACCGGAGCAGACGGCCGTACGGGAGTTGTCGGTTGTACCGGCGCTGTCGGTTGTGCGGGAGCCGTCGTCGAGAGGGTGTCGATCTGTGCGGGTGCGGTGTCAACCGTGGCCAAGGGTCACTCCCGGAGCGCGAGGGGGCAGCCCGTGCGGGAAACACGGGAGGGGGTGTACGCCGCTCGCGGGGTCGTCCCCGCGTCGAGTTCCGGACTTTAACGGTCCGACACCGCACATATACGGCCCGTCCGGAAAACTTCCCTCCCCCGAGGGAACGGGGGATTCCTGTTACCGGTCGCCCCGCCCGCTCCGGACGCTCACCAGTCGCTGCGCGACGAGGAGCTCGACATGAACTTCCGTACGACGTAGACGAGTCCGCCGACCAGGGCCACGAAGACCAGCAGCTTGAAGAGCAGGCCGATGACGAAGCCGACAACTGTGGCTATCAGCCCGCCGAAAACGACCAGGGCAATGACCGGCACAGCGATCCACTTCACCCACCACGGCAGCCCCGCGAAGATCTCTCCCATCGCACTTAACCTCTCTGAAGTCCTGCACGGTCCGGCCCTTCTGGTACCGGATCCACCAATGTCCTGCACTCGATGCTAGGGCCGGCAGGTGCCTCTGCGGGGGCCTCGCACCCCTTGTCCTCCCCTGACTGATCCCCTAGGGAACCCCGAGGCCACAAGTCAGCTCTCCGGGGGAGAGAACACCACCATGACCCTGAGGTCCTCGCTGATGTGGTGGAACTTGTGGGCGACACCGGCCGGCACGTACACCACGCTGCCGCGCGACACCTGAGTGGTCTCCATGCCCACGGTGATCGCCGCGCGGCCGCTGACCACGAAGTAGACCTCGTCCTGGTGGTGCGGCTGCTGCGGGTCCTGGGCGCCCGCGTCGAGTGCGTACAGGCCGACGGACATGTTGCGCTCACGCAGGAACTGCAGGTAGGCACCGTCGTTGGCGGCGCGCTCCGCCTCCAGTTCATCCAACCGGAATGCCTTCATCGACTTAGTCCGCCCTCGTCAGTGCCCGTAACCGATCTCTTCTGTCACGATCAGACACATGAAGAATTTCGTAGTCAAGACGATCGCCAACGCGGGCGCTCTGGCGGTCGCGGTGTGGCTGCTCGACAAGATCACCCTGACCGGTGACAGCACCGGTAAGAAGGTCTGGACGCTGATCCTCGTCGCCCTGGTCTTCGGCCTGGTGAACTTCCTGGTCAAGCCGATCGTGAAGGTACTGACCTTCCCGCTGTTCATCCTGACGCTCGGCCTGTTCACACTGATCGTCAACGCGCTGATGCTGCTGCTCACCTCGTGGCTCGCCGACAAGATCGACCTGAGCTTCCACGTCGAGGGGTTCTGGACCGCCGTCCTGGGCGGCCTGATCATCTCGATAGTGGCCTGGGCCCTGCACGTCGTCCTGCCCGACGAGGACTGAGGAGGCATGGCCTACCGCGTCTGTTTCGTCTGCACCGGCAACATCTGCCGTTCCCCGATGGCGGAGTCGGTCTTCCGCGCCCGCGTGGCGGAGGCCGGCCTGGACGGTCTGGTCGAGGTCGACAGCGCCGGAACCGGCGGCTGGCACGAGGGCGACGGCGCCGACCCGCGCACCGTCTCCGTCCTGGAGGAGCACGGTTACGAAGGCGGCCACACGGCCCGGCAGTTCCAGCCGTCCTGGTTCTCCCGCCTCGACCTCGTCATCGCCCTCGACACCGGCCACCTCAGGGCCCTGCGACGCCTCGCACCCACTCCGCAGGATGCCGGGAAGGTGCGGCTGCTGCGTTCGTACGACCTCGCCGCGGGGGACGAGCTCGACGTTCCGGACCCGTACTACGGGGGCCTGGACGGCTTCGAGGAGTGTCTTGAGATGGTGGAGGCGGCGAGCGAGGGTCTGCTCGCCGAGGTGCGCGAGCAGACGGAAGGACGGGTGGCATGAGCGACAGGGCTGCGGACAAGGGAGAGGGCACGCGCGCGGTGCGGGCCGGACTGCCCGAGGCGCTCAAGAACGAACCGACCCTGCCCGGTCCGGCCTTCGCCGCGCACTTCCATCTGCCCGGGGAGGTCGACGGCCCGTACACCTACGGCCGCGACACGAACCCGACCTGGAGCCTGCTGGAAAGCGCCATTGGCGAGCTGGAGGCGCCGGGGCAGGACGGCGTGGAGACGCTCGTCTTCGCCTCGGGCATGGCGGCCATTTCCGCTGTGCTCTTCTCCCAACTGCGCGCAGGCGACACCGTGGTCCTGCCCGACGACGGCTACCAGGCACTGCCCCTGGTGCAGGCACAGCTGGAGGCGTACGGCATCGAGGTGCGCACCGCTCCGACCGCCGGTGACGCCCAGCTCGACATCCTGGACGGCGCACGGCTGTTGTGGATCGAGACGCCGTCGAACCCCGGCCTCGACGTGTGCGACATCCGGCGGCTCGTCGAGGCGGCACACGCGCGTGGGGCGCTCGTAGCCGTCGACAACACGCTCGCCACTCCGCTCGGACAGCGCCCGCTGGAGCTCGGCGCGGACTTCTCCGTGGCCAGCGGCACCAAGCAGCTCACGGGGCACGGAGACGTCCTCCTGGGGTACGTCGCCGGCCGCGAGGGCGAGGCCATGGGCGCCGTACGCCGTTGGCGGAAGATCGTCGGTGCGATCGCGGGACCCATGGAGGCCTGGCTCGCGCATCGCTCGATCGCCACGCTCCAGATGCGGGTCGACCGGCAGAACGCGACCGCCCTCGTGCTCGCCCAGGCGTTGCGCGAGCGGCCGGAGGTGACCGGGCTGCGCTATCCGGGACTGGCCGACGACGCCTCGCACAAGATCGCATCGCAGCAGATGCGCCGTTACGGATGCGTGGTTTCCTTCACGCTGCCCACGCGCGCGCGTGCCGACCGTTTCCTCGACGCCCTGCGGCTCGTCGACGACGCGACGAGCTTCGGCGGGGTGCGCTCCACGGCCGAGCGGCGTCGGCGCTGGGGCGGGGATGACGTGTCGGAGGGCTTCATCCGCTTCTCGGTCGGGGCGGAGGATCCCGAGGATCTGGTGGCGGATGTGCTGCGTGCGCTGGACGAGTCGACGGACTGACCGATTCCTGAGGGCTCCGCAGGTGTCCGGCTACGTACAACGGACGGTCCGAGCCTCCCCCCTCGTGGCTCGGACCGCCCCGGTTCTGCGCGCGAAGAACCGCGCGAACAAGGCTAGTTGACTCTCTGTCAGTGTCCAATCACAGTAGCGACAGAGACCTATCGACATATTTATAGTTGGGCCCTGCCTCGATGCCGGGAGAAGGGCAGGGAAGGGGGGCATTCCATGGATCTGGCTTTGCTGCGCACCTTTGTGACGGTGCACCGGGCCGGTTCCTTCACCCGTGCCGCCGCGCTGCTGGGTCTCTCGCAGCCGGCCGTCACCTCGCAGATCCGCACTCTGGAGCGGCAGTTGGGGCGCCCCCTCTTCCTGCGACAGGCCCGCGGAGTGACCCCGACGACCATCGGCGACGAACTCGCCCACAAGGCCGCCCCCCATCTGGACGCCCTGGTGGAGATCACCGAGACTGGCCTCGACGACGAGTCGTCCCTGAGGACGCTGCATCTCGCGGGGCCACCCGAGTTCACCGCTGAGCGGGCTCTTCCCGCGCTCACCGAGCTGACCGGCGAGGACGGCCAGGGCTACGCTCTGCGGGCGTCCTTCGGGAACGCCGAGGAAACACTGGAGGGTCTGGCTGCCGGGCATCACGATCTGGCCATCAGCACGGCTCGTCCACGGGGTGCGCTGCTCACGGCGAGCACGCTCTGCGACGAGGAGCACGTCCTGGTCGCCGCCCCGAGCTGGGCAGGTCAGATCGGCTCAGGGGAGGCGCTCAAGACTGTTCACGCGGTCAAACGAGCCCCTGCGTTCGAGAACGTCCCCGTGATCGAGGTGCACGAGTCACTCCCCTTCGTTTCGCGCTACTGGGCATCCGTCTTCGATTCCCGCCCGGCCGCACCCGGCGCCGTGGTCGTCCCCGATCTGCGTGCGGTGCTCGCCTGCGCGGCCGCGGGCGCCGGACTCGCGGTGCTGCCCCGCTATCTGTGTGCGGCAGCCCTGGAACGTGGTGACGTCGTCGCTCTCCACGAGCCCACCGTGCCGCCGCTTCGGACGTACTTCCTGGTGGTGCGCACCGGAACGCTGGCCATGCCACACATCGCACGGGCGCACGAGTGGTTACTGCGGGCGGCTGCCGACTGGTGTTGAGCAGGTACTTTGCGGATTTCACGCAGCGAGCCCGGCTGGTCACCACATGCGATGTTTCACGTGGAACCATCCGGGCCACATTCCCCCCATGACCGTCCGACCCGTGGTCAAGCGCACCGCCCGAGCCGTCCTGCTGGACGGTGACGCCCTGATCCTGATCAAGCGCACCAAGCCCGGCATGGATCCTTACTGGCTGACCCCCGGCGGTGGAGTCGAGCCGACGGACACGACCGTCGTCGACGCCCTGCACCGCGAGGTGTACGAAGAGCTCGGCGCCAAGATCACCGACGTGGTGCCCTGCTTCGTGGACACCGTCGAGCACATCGGCGACGACGGCGGCGCGACCGGAGTGAAGGTGCAGCACTTCTTCGTCTGCCACCTGGAGTCGATGGACCCGTCGCTCCGGCACGGGCCCGAAGTGGACGAGCCCATCGGAGAGTACGAGATCGTCCGGGTGCCGTTCACCCGCGTCGGGATCGCCTCCGTCCACCTCGTCCCGCTGTCCCTGCGGCACTATCTGGACGGCAACATCGAAGGCGTACGGGCCATGCACGCCCCGGATCTGGGCTGACCTCTCGCCGGGTCACTGCGCCAGGACGATTTCCTCCACGGAGTCGTGGCGTATACGTTCCGACGGGATCCCGATGGACCTGAGTGTGTCCACACCGCTGCGGATCATGCCGGGCGGGCCCGAGAGATAGGCGTCGTACTCGTGCCAGGGGCCGAATTCGCGTACGGCGTCCGGGAGCTGGAGATGGGCCTGCCGGTCGACGATGGCGCGGACGGACAGCCAGGGGTGGGACTGCTGGAGCCTGAGCATCGTGTCGATGTCGTACAGGTCGTTGTCGGTGCGAGCTCCGTAGAACACCTCGACCGACCGTCGTGCGCCGTGTTCGGCCACGTCCTCGACCAGCGCCTTGATCGGGGCTATGCCGGTGCCACCGCCCAGACAGAGCAGTCCGCTGTCGGTGGTGTGGTCCACGGTCATCGACCCGGTCGGCGGACCGAGCCGGATGACGTCGCCGGGGTGGGCCCGATGCACCAGGGCGTTGGAGACCCAGCCCGCGGGGACGGCCTTCACGTGGAACGACAGCAGACCGTCCGAGCGTGGCGCCGAGGCGAAGGAGTAGTGCCGCCATATGCGCGGCCACCACGGCGTCTCCAGGCTTGTGTACTGGCCGGCGAGGAACGGGTAGGGCTGGTCGGGCCGGACAGTGACGACGGCGACGTCCGGGGTCCTCAGATCGTGTGACACGACCTCCGCATACCACCAGGCGGGGGCGCGCAGCTCGTCCGCTGCTGCCGCGTCGATCATCACCTGCGAGATCGTCGTGTACGCCCGGACCCAGGCGGCTTCCGTCTCCGTGTCCCAGATGCCGGAGGCGTACTTGCTCAGCGCGCCGATGAGGCACTCCCCGACCGCCGGATAGTGCTCGGCACGGGTGCCGTACTTGCGATGGCCCCGGCCCAGGTTCTGCAGGTAGCTGACCAGGACCGGGGCGTTGTCGATGTGCTCGGCCGCCGTCAGCAGTGCCCTGAGCAGGCGGTCCCGCTGGGCGTCCATGGCGGCGGGGAACATCGGACGCAGATCGGGGTGGCGTACGAAGAGCAGTGCGTAGAAGTACGACGTGACCTTCTCGGCGACGGGGGCGACCTCGGCCATGGTCCGGCGGATGCGGACGGCGTCCGGGGAGGGCGGTTGGTCTCTCGGGGACAGGCCCGGGAACTGCGGCGCGTTGGTGCCGAGCGGGGTGGTGGCGCCCTGGGGCGGGGAGAAGCGCTGGACGGGCACTCGGAGGCCCGTGGAGGGAGTGTCGTCCGGCACTTCCTGGGGCTGAGCGGGGGTGGAAGTCGGGGTCTGCGAGGTCTGCTCCGGTGGGTGTATTTCCTCCGGCCGGGCCGGGAGCTGTGTCTCGTCGTCCGGCGCGGCCATCTCCTCGGCGGGTGTCACTTCCTCGCCGTCGGTCTGCGTGCCGGGCGGCGCTCCGGCCTCGTCCGACGGGTCCCCTTCGGTGGCTGTGGAGGGCCCTGGCGAGTTCCCCGTCCTCGTCCTGAGGACCGGGCGCAGCGCGGCCAGTCTGCTTCCCTCCGCCGTCTGCTGTTCGGCGCCGGGCGCCGCCGTCGGCTGATTGCGTGGAGTGAACCAGCCGTCCCCGCCCCCGGATATGCCGTTGTCGGCCGACATGGTGGTCGGAGCGTCCATGGTGTGCCTCGCCTCGAACATCTTTCGGTCGGTCTGCGCACTTCCTCGGTCGGAAGATGCCTGCTTTCCCCCGCAGACGGCTTGCTTTCCCGCTCGGCGTCATGGCCAACACGGCCACATTCAACCCGTATCCGCCGTCCGTACGGACAAGTAGGCGAGAGTGTGACATTGGCCGCATCACCCTCACTGCAGCGTCCCACCGCGCACGGATGCCCTGGCCGTGTAACCACAAATGCGGGTCTTCGATCTCTCTGTCCCGTTAGGCTGCATTGCCCCGCTCTCGGGCCGCACAGGGGTCGTCGCACCCCAGTACGGACAGGAACCGGAGTCGACCCTACCGGTCACCGCTCCGCACACAAGTCCCCCCTCCTCCTCCACGAATTGCTCGCGGGGTGTTCGCGGGGCGAACCGTGAATTGACTCAATTACCGGACGTGGCGCACCAATTCATAGGCTTCCCATAGATCCATGCCCTTGTAGGAGTGGGTCGAGATGTCGGACAGGTGATGGTCCGCATTGACCGCCACGGAGATCGGCACCGCGGCGAACAGGTCCTTGTCGGAGGACGAGTCTCCATAGGCAATGCAGTCCGCCCGTGTCACTCGGAATTGCTCACACAGCCGGTCCGCGATCAGGACCTTGGCGGCTGCGCTGAGCACTCCGGCAGGATCCACGGGCTCGGTGAAGGGGACGGCCGGAAAGCGGGACCCGTATGCGGCATGGGCTCCCCAACTGGTGAGCCGTTCCACGAAGAAGGACGGCGACAGCGACACGACCGCGCAGTAGTCGCCCTGCTCCCTGATCTCGGCCCAGACCTCACGAATGCGGGCCAGCCACGGGGCACCTTCGAAGGCTGCGACGACGTGTGCCTCGGTCAGGGACGCCCACAGCGCGTACACCTGCTGCGCGTATTCGGGTGGCCCTATCAGTCCGGCCCCGATCGCCTGGTCGAGTGCCACCGTCTCGGCCTCGAGCCCGAGCTGCCGGGAAATCTGTACGGGCGCACTGGTCCCATGCAGCAAAGTGCCATCGAGGTCGAAGAGATGAAGTCTCGCCATGTTCTTGAGGCTAGTGGTCCATCAACCCGGTGAGGCATCTGGGGCGCTTCCGGTCGATCGCCGGACGGTCGCCGTTCTCCGATGTTTCACGTGAAACACCCGGCATCTGATCGCCTGTTGTGCGCTTGGCTACGACATGGCCAAAAGCTCGTACGCACCCCCGGAAACAGGTGGACGCCGAGGGCACCCATCGGACAGCCTGACCTGCGTGCCGACTCCTTCCCTCGCCGCTCTTCCCATCCGTCGTCTGACGCTTCGCGATCTCACCGCCTGCGCGGACTTGTCCGAGGACCGGGGGTGGCCGCGCGAGGAGCACAAGTGGGGCCTCCTGCTCGCGGCCGGAAAGGGCTACGGCATCGACGACCCTCACGGAGGGCTCGTCACCGCCTGCGTGGTCACGGAGTACGGCCCCTACAGCGAGCCCGACCTGGGAGCAATCGGGATGGTGCTGGTCGCCGAACGGCACGCCCGACAGGGCATCGGCCGTCGGCTCATGCGTCACGTTCTCTCCGCGATGGGCACCACCCCTCTGACTCTTCACGCGACGCCCTTTGGCCGCCCGCTCTACGAGGAACTGGGCTTCAAACTGACCGGCCGTGCGGAGATGCTCCAGGGGCACTTCACTCCGGGCGGGCCGGCGCCGACGGTGAGCACGCGTGCGGCCACCGCTGAGGACCTCGCCACGATCCTCCGGCTCGACGAGGAGGTTCTCGGCACGGATCGCACACACCTCATCACCCGGCTGCCCGCCTTCGCCGACCAGTTGCGCGTAGCCGAGGAGAGCGGACGGATCATCGGATACGCCGCCGCCTGGCCCAACATGAACACCCATGTCGTGGGCCCTCTGATCGCCCGTGACACCGAGACGGCACAGGCACTCCTCACATCGCTCGCCGCAGGCACCGACCGTCCACTGCGCACCGACATCGACGTACGACACGAAGAGCTGCGGGCGTGGGCCGGAGAACGCGGTCTGACTCCCGTCGGGCTCAACTCGGTCATGACGTACGGAATCCCGGAGCTGCCGGGCGACTGGAGTCGGCGGTTCGCTCCGCTGACCGTGGCGGCGCTCTGAGTCACGTCTGTACGCCGCCGTCGGCTCCCCGGACTTCGGGAAGCCGACGGCGGCGTCGTCGTAGTGCCTGGCTGCCGGTCAGGTCGGCTCAGTGGTGCACTGCGGGCCTCTGTCCGTCGGGCGTCGCCCCTGCGACCACGGCGCTGGAAGCGCTGTCCCGACGCTCCAGCGCGGCCGAGAGGAACGCGAGGAGGAGAGCCCCTGCGGCCAGGGCGGCACCCACCCAGTTGGGGGCGGTGTAGCCGAAGCCGGCAGAGATGACCAGGCCGCCGAGCCAGGCCGAGAGGGCGTTGCCGAGGTTGAAGGCACCGATGTTCACAGCTGAGGCGAGCGTGGGGGCGTCGTGCGCCTGGTCGAGGACCCTCTTCTGGAGTGGCGGCACGGCGGCGAAGCCCAGAGCACCGATGAGAGCGATCGTGACGCCGGCCAGGGCCTTGTTGTGCGCGGTGAGCGTGAAGAGCGCGAGCACGACGGCCAGGGCGCCCAGGGAGACGTACAGCATGGGCATCAGAGCGCGGTCGGCGTACTTGCCGCCCACAAGGTTGCCGCCGACCATGCCGAGCCCGAAGAGGACCAACAGCCAGGTCACCGAACTGTCGGCGAAGCCCGCCACGTGGGTCATCATCGGCGCGATGTAGGTGATGGCAGCGAAGACACCGCCGAAGCCGAGGACAGTCATCGCCATGGCGAGCAACACCTGGGCATTCTTGAAGGCGGCCAGCTCGTGGCGCAGACGCACGCCCTCCGGCCGGGGCATCTCGGGGACGAGCCTGGCGACGCCGATCAGACCGACGACGCCGAGGGCCGCGACGATGGTGAAAGTCAGACGCCACCCGGCGGTCTGGCCGATCAGCGTGCCGAGCGGGACGCCGACAACATTGGCGACGGTCAGGCCGGTGAACATCATCGCGATGGCTCCGGCCTTCTTGTCCGGGGCCACCAGGTCGGCGGCGACGACCGAGCCGATGCCGAAGAAGGCTCCATGGGCGAGGGAGGCGACCACCCGTCCGATCAGCATGACGGTGAAGGCCGGGGCGAGGGCGGAGAGCAGATTGCCGACGATGAACAGCCCCATCAGCAGCATCAGCATCCGCTTGCGGGAGACCTTGGTGCCGAGGGCGGTCATCAGAGGAGCGCCAAGCATGACGCCGAGCGCGTAGCCGGTGACCAGGAAGCCGGCAGTGGGGATGGAGACCCCGAAGTCGTCCGCGACCTCGGGCAGCAGCCCCATGATCACAAACTCGGTGGTTCCGATTCCGAAGGCCCCGATCGCGAGAGCCAGAAGCGCGAGCGGCATGGGGGGGACCCTTCCCAGACGATTGCAGGAGCGTGTTGCACACGGCCACAATAATTGCACGCGCTCTATATCTGCAAACGATGGCTATCGTGGCACGCTCCTGCCTCGACAGGTGAGCAGGGAGCGACGGCGTGGGGTGGGCTTGTTCGGCCCACATCGAGCGCCCTGCGGTGCCCGCACTCGAGCACCCGGCATAGGGTGCGGCCATGGGAGATCTTGAAATTCGGCCCGCCGCGCTGGACGACCTCTCCGCGATCGTCGCCATGCTCGCCGACGACCCCCTGGGCGCCCAGCGCGAGTCGCCGAACGACCTGGCGCCGTATGTGCGCGCGCTGGAGCGCCTCTCCTCCGACCCGAACCAGCATCTGGTCGTCGCCACGCGGGAGGGTCGTGTGGTCGGCACGCTCCAACTCACGGTCATTCCGGGACTGTCTCGGCGCGGTGCCGCCAGATCGATCATCGAAGGGGTACGCATCCACTCCGACGAGCGTGGCAGTGGGCTCGGGACCCGGCTCATCGAGTGGGCGATCGAGGAATCCCGGCGTCAGAACTGCCAGTTGGTGCAGCTGACGTCTGACAACACACGCACGGACGCCCACCGCTTCTACGAGCGGCTCGGTTTCACGGCCTCGCACGTGGGCTTCAAGCTGGCCCTGTGATCCTCCCCCATAGTCACTCGTCCGCCGCATAGCAAGGCGCCCTGTTTCACGTGAAACAGGGCGCCTTGCTATGCCGATGGGGCAGGGGCGTCTAGCCGATGCCTCGCCACCCCTCCGGATCGACACCACCCGGCACGGAAGCCCCCTCGTCGTACGGCTGCCGAGTGAAAACGAACGAGCCGAGGTCGAGATGGTCCACGGACCCGTCAGGGCGCCGTACGGCCTTCAAGAGCTCCCCATGGAAGTAGCCCTCCAGCCCGGTCCAGGTACCGTCACCGTTGGCCCGAAATCGCGAGCGCCGGCCCGTGCCCGACAGGGGCTCCAGCGAGGCGAGTCCGTCCGCAGTCAGCCGTAGGGCGAATCCGTTCGTTCCCCAGTACCACTGACCCGCCAACTCCAGTGAGGGCGAGTCGGCTTCGTGCATCGGGCGCCAGGGCTCGGGGATTCCGGGTTCGGCCTCGGCGACGATCCGTACGAGATCGGCCCCTACGACGGACAGCAGCGGGCCGGAGGTGCAGTTGGCCAGCACCACTGCGGCCACGTCGTCCGCCACACTGATCGTAAGATTCGCCAGGAAGCCGGGCAGCGAGCCCGAATGGCCCACGAGCAGTCGCCCGTCGCGGTGCTGGACCTGCAATCCGAGCCCGTAAGAGGCGCCGTCGGCGAGATCCCCCAGCCCGGCCGGAGCCGCGGGCATGTGCATTTCCCTCACGGTCTCCGCACTCAGTACGCGATCGTCACCGTTGGTGAGGAAGACCGCGAATCGGGCCAAGTCTCCAGTGGTGGACCAGAGTTGACCCGCGGGAGCCATCCGTCCGAGATCCTCGGAGGGCTCGGGCAGCATCACATCGGCCCACGGATGTACGGCCCACCCGCCCGCATGCGGCGCTTCCTGGCGGACGCTCGTGCGGTCGAGGCCCAGAGGTACGAGCACTTCACGTCGGAGCACCTCCTCCCACGGAGCCCCGCGCAGCTTCTCGACGAGTGCGCCCAGCAGGGTGTAGCCGGGGTTCGAGTAGTGGAAGCGGCGTCCGACGGGGTGCAGAAAGGGCTGCTCGCCCAGTACGTCGGCGATTTCCGGGCGCAGTCCCCCGGAGGTGCGCTCCCACCAGGGCGCGGGAGACTCGGCCGCCAATCCACTGGTGTGAGCGAGGAGTTCAGCGACCGTGGCCTCCCCCGCTCCCGTGCCGGACACGTGCTTCTCCAGCGGATCACCGAGGTCGAGCAGTCCCTCGTCCCGCAGTCGCATGACGAGAACGGCGGTGAAGGTCTTGGTGATCGACCCGATGCGGTACTGCACGTTCTCGTCCGGGCCGTGCCCGTCCACCGAGGTGCGCGAACCGTGCCACACCGTCCGTCCGCCCCGCACGACCGCCGCTACCAGCGACGGTGCCCGCCCTTCGGCCTGGGCCACAGCGATCCGGTGCAGCAACGCCCTGCGCGTGCCGGGAAGCAGCTCTCCCTGAGATGTCGTCATGCCCCCAGTCCATCCCGCCGGGTACGCGGACGTCGACTTCTTTAGCCCCGTGGGCCTTGCAGGGGATGGACCGCCGCCGCCCGTCTCACGCCCAGGTCAACACCGCGTCGAACGCTCGGCACCTGGGCGGCGATTACCGGTGGATCGGTCGGACTCGAGTTCAACCTGTCGGCCGCGGCGACGAAGTGACGCAATTTGCGCAGGTCCAAACCCATGGCGCCTTCCCCAGGCCGGTGATGCCTCCTCGGCATCACCACTGCTAAAAGAAGTCTTGGACACCCAATCAAGCAAATGGCATCGTTAATGGGACCGGAGCGATTCGGAATAATAATTCGGCGTTGACGAAAAATCGTTAACAACGACGGGGTGGGCATGCCGTTCTGTCCAGCTCCGGAAAGCAGGAACTCCATGAGCAGCATCAGCATTATCGGCCTGGGCAACATGGCCGGCGCCCTCGCCGACCGGGCGCTCGTCGGCGGCCACGCAGTCGAGATCATCGGCCGCGACCCGGCCAACGCCAAGGAATTGGCCGCCGTGCTCGGCGGCGCCACCGTAGGGGCAGCAGGCGCCGCCCCGGCCGGAGACATCGTTGTCCTCGCCGTGCCGTACGGCAGCGCGGCGGCGGTGGTGAGCGAGTACGGGGACACACTGCGCGGCAAGGTGGTTATCGACATCACCAACCCCGTCAACGCCGATTTCACGGGCTTGGTCACCCCCGAGGGCAGTTCCGGGGCGCAGGAGATCGCCAAGGCCGCCCCCGTCGGCGCGCACGTCGTCAAGGCGTTCAACACCCTGTACTCCCATGTTCTGGCCGCCGGCCCAGCCGAGGGCCGCCCATTGGACGTGTTCATCGCCGGCGACGACGCGCAGGCAAAGGCACGCGTGTCGGCGTTCATCGAGAGCCTGGGACTGCGCCCGATGGATACCGGGCAGCTGCCAATGGCGCGGACATCGGAGAACGCTGCCCTGTTGATGCTGGGCCTCGTCGCCCACTCCATCAAGCACACGAATTTCTTCCTCGGCGTCAGCATTTCCAGCTGAGTGCACTCGCACCACTACTTCTCGCGCCACGTCACACCAGCCGGTCTACAGCACGAGAAGAAAAGCCCTTCCACCCATCCTCACAAGGACAGCAGCATGCGCGTTTTCGTCACTGGCGGGACCGGCCATTCCGGTTCGTACATCATTCCCGAGCTCATCGCCGCCGGGCACGAGGTCACCGGTCTGGCCCGGTCGGACACGGCCTCGGCGGCGGTGTCCGCGCTCGGCGCGAAGGTGCGTCGCGGCGACCTAGAGGATCTCGACGGGCTCAAGGAGGCGGCCGCGGACTCCGACGGCGTCATCCACGTCGCGCACAGGCAGGATCTGCTTCCGTCCGGCGGGATCGACGCCGTGGCCGCCGCAGAGCTCCCGATCATGCTCGCGTACGGCGAGGCACTGGCGGGAACGGGAAAGCCGCTGGTCGCGGCGGGGAGCATAGGCTCGCCAGGGAACCTGGGCCGGCCCGCCACCGAGGAGGACCCGGCCCTTCCGGGCGGCGATGAGTACAAGGGCACCCTGCGGGTTCGTAACGTCGTGGAGACCGCCGTCGTCGGCCTCGCTGAGCGGGGAGTACGGTCTTCGGTCGTGCGGATTGCCAACATCGCGCACAGCACGACCGATCGTGCCGGCTTCCTCGTGCAGCTGATCGCGCTCGCGAAGGAGAAGGGTTTCGTCGGCTACCCCGGAGACGGCGCGAACCTGTGGAACGCCGTGCACGTCCGCGATGTCGCCTCCTTGTTCCGCTTGGCGCTGGAGAAGGGGCCGGCCGGCAAATACTGGCACGCGGTTGGGGACGGGGCCATCCCGCTCCGCGAGATCGCCGAGGCCATTGGCAGTCGTCTGGGCCTGCCCGCCGTGAGCGTTCCCGCGGACGTACTGATGGTGCCGGGATACTTTGGGTTCCTCGCGAACATCGTCACGCAGAACTACCCGGCGTCCAACCTCATCACCCGCCGGACCCTCGGCTGGGAACCCGCTCAGCCCAGCCTGCTCGCCGATTTGGACAACGGCCATTACTTCTCCGCCAGTTGACGGCAAGGACCCGAGTCGGCGTTCGCGTTGAGCCCGCAGGTCCAGATGTTCCTGCAGCAGTTGCCGCATCAGATCTCGTTCCCGCGTCGTGAGGAGTAGCCTCGCGGTCCAGCGATATGCCAGCTTCTCCAGGTCGGTGAAAGTGGCCTCGACCGACGCCCGGATCGGCGGGATCTCGGGAGAGGCAGCCCCGGATACGGCGTCGTTCTTCACCTGGTCCAGCAGTTCCCTCTCCAGGCGTTCGGCGCCGACGTGTACGGCTCTCTGACAGCCGCGGTTGATCAGCGTTATGTCAGGTCTGCGCCATGTCCACGAAGCGCGAGTAGTGGCCCTGGAAGGCGACAGTGATCGTCGCCGTCGGACCGTTACGGTGCTTGCCCACGATGATGTCCGCCTCGCCCGCGCGCGGAGACTCCTTCTCGTAGGCGTCCTCACGGTGCAGCAGGATCACCATGTCGGCGTCCTGCTCGATGGAACCGGACTCACGCAGGTCGGACACCATCGGCTTCTTGTCCGTACGCTGCTCGGGACCACGGTTGAGCTGCGAGAGCGCGATCACCGGGACCTCAAGCTCCTTGGCCAGGAGCTTGAGATTACGGGACATGTCCGAGACCTCCTGCTGACGGCTCTCGGAACGCTTGGAACCACCGGCCTGCATCAGCTGCAGATAGTCGATGATCACGAGCTTGATGTCATTGCGCTGCTTCAGCCGCCGGCACTTGGCCCGGATTTCCATCATCGACAGGTTCGGGGAGTCGTCGATGTAGAGCGGGGCGGAGGACACCTCGGGCATTCGGCGCGCCAGCCGGGTCCAGTCCTCGTCCGTCATGGTGCCCGAACGCATGTGGTGCAGGGCCACACGCGCTTCCGCCGACAGGAGACGCATCGCGATCTCGTTGCGCCCCATTTCGAGGGAGAAGATGACGCTGGCCAGGTTGTGCTTGATGGAAGCCGCGCGGGCAAAGTCCAGCGCGAGGGTGGACTTTCCCATGGCGGGGCGGGCGGCGATCACGATCATCTGGCCCGGGTGCAGGCCGTTGGTGAGCGAGTCGAGGTCCGTGAAACCGGTGGGCACACCGGTCATCTCGCCGCTGCGCGAGCCGATCGCCTCGATCTCGTCGAGCGCGCCCTCCATGATGTCGCCGAGCGGCAGATAGTCCTCGCTGGTGCGCTGCTCAGTGACCGCGTAGATCTCGGCCTGGGCACGGTTGACGATCTCGTCGACGTCGTCGTCGGCCGCGTATCCCATCTGGGTGATGCGCGTCCCCGCCTCGACCAGACGCCGCAGGACAGCGCGCTCGTGGACGATTTCCGCGTAATACTCGGCGTTCGCCGCCGTCGGCACGGTCTGGACGAGGGTGTGCAGATACGATGCGCCGCCGACCTTGTTGATCTCCCCGCGCTTGGTGAGCTCGGCGGCGATCGTGATGGGGTCGGCCGGCTCGCCCTTGGCATAGACGTCCAGGATCGCCTGGAAGATCGTCTCGTGGGCGGGCTTGTAGAAGTCGTGGCCCTTGATGACCTCGACGACGTCCGCGATGGCGTCCTTGGACAGGAGCATGCCGCCGAGGACGGACTGCTCCGCATCCAGGTCCTGGGGAGGGACCCTCTCGAAGGCCGCGCCTCCGCCGTCCCACTCGCCGGTGTCCCTGCCGCGGTCGTGCTGTTCGTCTCGGCCCCGGCCTCCGTCGCCGCGGCGGCGCGCGGAAGGCAGACGATCACTGGGACCGCTGTCGGCCCAGGGGTCGTCCAAGGGCTCGGAAATGCTCACCGAGCCACCTCCTCCCGTCCGCCGAGGCGGACCTCGCCGTGCTTTTCAGTTCTACGGCACGGCACTGACAAATGAGACGCCCAACTCCGGTTCTAGCGCGTCGGTTTTGTGATGATTTCCAAGCCGACGAACGGAGCGGGCGCCGGACCACGGTAGGCCCGTCGGCACCGTCAGCCAATCTGGTTATCCACAGGCCATGTGGACGACGGCCCGGATGCTGTGGAGAACTCGGCAAAACCTGTGCACGACTCGGTGGACAGGCCTGTGAACAAGCTGCGCCTCATCCTCAAAGAGGTGACTTGACCTGCACCTTCGCCGTCCACCGGCTGTGCAGAAGAAAAACTTTCCCGGTCGGCTCAAGATCAGTTCGAACTGTACACAGCGGCGCACTCCCCCCGAACGCAGGTAAGGGTCTAATCTTCGTTGCATCTCTTACCTGTGGACGATTAGATTGGTGCACATGACACAGGCGTCCGCGACCCCCAAGGCCACCCGGCGACAGCACGACCGCGAGATCGTCGCACTCGCCGTTCCGGCCTTCGGCGCGCTCGTCGCCGAGCCTCTCTTCGTCATGGTCGACAGCGCGATCGTCGGCCATCTGGGCACCGCCCAACTCGCCGGTCTCGGCATCGCCTCAGCCCTTCTCACTACGGCCGTCAGCGTCTTCGTCTTCCTCGCCTACGCCACCACGGCCGCCGTCGCCCGCCGCATGGGAGCCGGAGACCTCCAGGCCGCCATCCGTCAGGGCATGGACGGAATCTGGCTGGCGCTGCTGCTCGGTGCCGCCGTCATCGCCGTCGTCCTGCCCACCGCTCCGTCGATCGTGGAGCTCTTCGGTGCCTCCGACACAGCAGCCCCCTACGCGACCACGTATCTGCGGATCTCGGCCCTCGGCATCCCGGCCATGCTGGTCGTGCTCGCTGCGACCGGAGTACTCCGCGGACTGCAGGACACCAAGACCCCGCTCTATGTGGCCATCGCCGGCTTCGTAGCCAACGCCGTCCTCAACGTAGGCCTCGTCTACGGCGCCGACCTCGGCATCGCCGGCTCCGCCTGGGGCACGGTCATCGCTCAGTGCGGCATGGCCGCCGCCTATCTCGTGGTCGTCGTTCGCGGTGCCCGCAGGCACGGCGCCTCCCTGCGCCCCGACGCCTTGGGGATCAGAGCCTCCGCCCAAGCCGGGGTTCCCCTGCTGGTCCGCACGCTCTCCCTGAGAGCGATCCTGATGATTGCCACGGCCGTGGCAGCCCGCCTGGGTGACGCCGACATCGCCGCCCACCAGATCATCCTGTCCCTGTGGAGCCTGCTCGCCTTCGCACTCGACGCCATCGCCATCGCCGGGCAGGCCATCATCGGACGCTATCTGGGCGCCGATGACACCGACGGTGCCCGCCAGGCATGCCGTCGGATGGTGGAGTGGGGGATCGCGGTCGGAGTCGCTCTCGGCCTACTGGTCATACTCTCCCGGCCGTTGTTCCTTCCACTGTTCACTGGTGACTCCGCGGTCAAGGACGCCGCGCTACCCGCTCTGGTGATCGTGGCTCTCTCCCAGCCGATCTGCGGTGTCGTCTTCGTTCTGGATGGCGTACTCATGGGTGCCGGAGACGGCCCCTACCTGGCCAAGGCGATGATCCTGACTCTGGTGGTCTTCGCCCCTGTCGCCCTGCTCGTCCCCACGCTGGGCGGTGGACTGACCGCTCTCTGGGCCGCCATGACCCTGATGATGACGGTACGGATGCTGACGCTGTGGCTGCGGTCCCGCTCAGGCCACTGGTTGGTGACGGGTGCTACACGCTGACCGTTTCACGTGAAACACACCCCGGCGGCCGCACTGACCGTTTCACGTGAAACATCACCCCTCCCCGACCGCCAGCAGACAGAAGGGGCCGCACCCCAGCGGGTGCGGCCCCTTCACAGCTGATCAGCCAAAGCTGTTCAAGCCAGACGCAACGATCAGGCCGCGACGACCTCGATGTTGACCTTGGCGGCAACCTCGGGGTGCAGACGCACGGACGTCTCGTGGGCGCCCAGGGTCTTGATCGGCGAGCCCAGCTCGATGCGGCGCTTGTCGACCTCGGGGCCACCGGAAGCCTTGATCGCGGAAGCGATGTCGGCCGGGGTGACGGAACCGAAGAGACGACCGGCGTCGCCGGAGCGGACGGCCAGACGGACCTTGACACCCTCGAGCTGGGCCTTCACGGCGTTGGCCTGCTCGATGGTCTGGATCTCGTGGATCTTGCGAGCACGACGGATCTGCTCGACGTCCTTCTCGCCGCCCTTGGTCCAACGGATCGCAAAGTTCCGCGGGATCAGGTAGTTGCGAGCGTAACCGTCCTTGACGTCGACGACGTCGCCCGCGGCACCGAGGCCAGAGACCTCGTGGGTGAGGATGATCTTCATTAGTCGGTCACCCTTCCCTTATCGCGCGGTGGAGGTGTAGGGCAGCAGCGCCATCTCACGGCTGTTCTTGACGGCCGTGGCGACGTCACGCTGGTGCTGCGTGCAGTTGCCGGTCACGCGGCGGGCACGGATCTTGCCGCGGTCGGAAATGAACTTCCGCAGCATGTTCGTGTCCTTGTAGTCCACGTACGTGACCTTGTCCTTGCAAAAAGCGCAGACCTTCTTCTTAGGCTTGCGCACAGGCGGCTTCGCCATGGTGTTTCTCCTGTGTGATCAAGAAGTGTGGGTACGACCCACCCTCCGGCCCGAGGGCCTAGAAGGGGGGTTCGTCCGAGTAGCCGCCGCCCTGCTGGCCGCCGCCGGAGTTTCCACCCCAGCCGCCACCACCACCGCCGCCCTGGCTGCCACCGGCGGGAGCGCCGGTCGCCCACGGGTCGTCCGCGGGAGCAGCGCCGCCCTGCTGGCCGCCGCCGGAGTTTCCACCCCAGCCGCCGCCAGCCTGGCCACCACCGCCGCCGCTGTAACCACCCTGGCCACCGCGCCCGGCACCGCCTGCGGTCTTGGTGACCTTGGCCGTGGCACTGCGCAGGCTGGCGCCGACTTCCTCGACGTCCAGCTCGTAGACCGTGCGCTTGACGCCCTCACGGTCCTCGTAGGACCGCTGCTTCAGCCGGCCCTGCACGATGACGCGCATGCCTCGCTGGAGCGACTCGGCGACGTTCTCCGCCGCCTGACGCCAGACCGAGCAGGTCAGGAACAGGCTTTCGCCGTCCTTCCACTCGTTCGTCTGACGGTCGAAGGTGCGGGGGGTGGACGCGACACGGAACTTCGCGACCGCCGCACCGGAAGGGGTGAAGCGCAGCTCGGGGTCATCGACAAGATTGCCGACGACCGTGATGACGGTCTCGCCTGCCATGGGGAACCTCTCGGCGGGTTTGCTGCTCTGGCTGCTTGGTTGCTGCTACTCGAATCCCGAGATCAGCTGAGCGGGAAAGCTCAGTGGTTCTCGGGGCGGAGGACCTTGGTCCGGAGGACCGACTCGTTCAGGTTCAGCTGGCGGTCGAGCTCCTTGACGACCGCAGGCTCGGCCTGCAGGTCGATGACCGAGTAGATGCCCTCGGGCTTCTTCTTGATCTCGTACGAGAGCCGACGACGGCCCCAGGTGTCGACCTTCTCAACCTTGCCGTTGCCCTCACGGACGACGGAGAGGAAGTTCTCGATCAGGGGGGCGACAGCGCGCTCCTCCAGATCGGGGTCGAGGATGACCATCACCTCGTAGTGACGCATGTGGAACCCACCTCCTTTGGACTCAACGGCCACGGTCGTTCCGTGGCAGGAGGGTTGTGATGCGTACGCAACGGTATCGGCCGCCACTGACAATCGGGGCTTCCTCGCGGTAGTCCCGGTCGTGACATGGGCAGACACCGTGCAGACGGTACAGACTACCCGCACACCGGCTTCCGGTTGAAATCCGGCCCCGGAGGCGGTCACTCTGTACACATCGGGTGTGTATGGCGCTACCGTGCGCCGTCTTCCGCAGGAGGTGCCCTATGGCACAGGCAATGCGACCCAACACCGCCGGAGGCCTTTTCGCCACGGACGGAAAGCCCCACCCCCTCCAGGACACGCTGCTCGCGGTGACCCTGGTGCTGGGCATCACGGCGTTCGTCACGGCGATGTTCCACAACCTGCACCTGCTCAGCTCCTGGACGGGCCTGGTGGGCATCCTCACCGGCGCATACGGCCAGTGGATCTCGGAGACGACCCGCGAGCGCTTCGGACTGATCCTCGGTCTCGGCGCATCCGCGATCGGCTTCTTCCTCGGCATGGCGCACGGCGGCCTCTTCGGTGGACTCTTCTAGCCGACGCCACGGGCACGGTCCCCCTGACACCACCCAAAGCACCGCGTTACGCCTCGGCGGCCCATGAGCCGGGGCGCAGGTTCCGTATGCCCAGTCAGGGCGCTCGCAAGGCGCAGTAGGCTTCGGCGCGAGAGCCGGAGCCCCTGTACCCATGGGGACACACCAGCCCGAGGAGCGCCCCGAATGAGCCTGACCCTGAGGACGATCAGTCGCGAGCAGCATCTGGCATACATCCAGAGCCTGCCGTCGGCGAGCCACATGCAGGTTCCGGCCTGGGCAGACGTCAAGGCGGAGTGGCGCTCCGAGAGTCTCGGCTGGTTCGACGAGCGCACAGGTGAGCTGGTCGGCGCAGGTCTCGTCCTCTACCGTCAGCTGCCCAAGATCAAGCGCTACCTCGCCTATCTGCCCGAGGGCCCGGTCATCAACTGGTTCGCGCCGAATCTGACCGACTGGCTGGAACCGATGCTCGCGCACCTGAAGCACCAGGGTGCCTTCTCCGTGAAGATGGGTCCGCCGGTGATCATCCGGCGCTGGGAGGCCACCTCCATCAAGGCGGGCATCCAGAACCCGGACGTGAAGCGCCTTCGCGACATTGAGGCCGACTTCATCGAACCGCGCGCCTTCGAGGTCGCCGACAAGCTGCGCCGCATGGGCTGGCAGCAGGGCGAGGACGGGGGAGCCGGCTTCGGTGATGTGCAGCCCCGCTACGTCTACCAGGTGCCACTCGCCAACCGCTCGCTCGAAGAGGTGCACAAGAACTTCAACCAGCTGTGGCGCCGCAACATCAAGAAGGCCGAGAAGGCCGGCGTCGAGGTCGTCCAGGGCGGTTACCAGGACCTCGAGGAATGGCAGCGGCTGTACGAGATCACGGCGGTGCGCGACCACTTCCGGCCCCGACCGCTGTCGTACTTCCAGCGTATGTGGACGGCCCTCAACACCGAGGACCCCAACCGGATGCGGCTGTACTTCGCCCGGCACGAGGGCGTGAACCTCTCGGCGGCGACCATGCTGATCGTCGGAGGGCACGTCTGGTACTCCTACGGCGCCTCCGACAACATCGGCCGCGAGGTCCGGCCCTCGAACGCGATGCAGTGGCGGATGCTGCGTGACGCCTACGCGCTCGGCGCGACCGTCTACGACCTGCGGGGCATCTCCGACTCGCTGGACGAGACCGATCACCTCTTCGGCCTGATCCAGTTCAAGGTGGGCACGGGCGGCCAGGCCGCCGAGTACCTCGGCGAGTGGGACTTCCCGCTCAACAAGCTGCTCCACAAGGCGCTCGACATCTACATGTCGCGCCGCTGACGTCGCGATCTTCGCTTCAATAGCTCCCATACCTCTGATACACCGCAGCCACTAGAAAGGTTCCGGGTCCCGGCCATGGCGCTCACGCTCTACGTCGACACCGCGCGCTGGCGGGCGCACCACAAGCACGTGCAGGAGCAGTTCCCGGGGCTCGTCCCGGTCTGCAAGGGCAACGGCTATGGCTTCGGGCACGAGCGGCTGGCGGAGGAGGCCACCCGGCTGGGCTCGGACGTCCTCGCCGTGGGCACGACCTACGAGGCCGCGCGGATCAAGGACTGGTTCGGCGGTGACCTGTTGGTGCTGACGCCGTACCGCCGAGGCGAGGAGCCCGTGCCCCTGCCCGACCGGGTGATCCGCTCGGTGTCGTCGATCGACGGGGTCTACGGCCTCGTGGGCGCCCGCGTGGTCATCGAGGTGATGTCCTCGATGAAACGGCACGGCATCAGCGAGCAGGATCTTCCGCAACTGCACGCCGCCATAGAGAACGTGCGCCTCGAGGGCTTCGCGATCCACCTGCCGCTGGACCGCACCGACGGCTCGGACGCCGTCGAGGAGGTCATCGGCTGGATGGACCGGCTGCGCGCGGCCCGGCTGCCGCTGCACACCATGTTCGTCAGCCATCTCAAGGCCGAAGACCTCGCCCGGCTGCAGCAGCAGTTCCCGCAGACCCGCTTCCGCGCCCGCATCGGGACCCGGTTGTGGCTCGGGGACCACGACTCCACCGAGTACCGCGGCGCCGTCCTGGACGTCACCCGCGTCTCCAAGGGGGACCGTTTCGGCTACCGGCAGCAGAAGGCGGCCTCCGACGGCTTCCTGGTCGTCGTGGCCGGCGGTACGTCGCACGGCGTGGGTCTGGAGGCTCCGAAGGCCCTGCACGGCGTCATGCCGCGCGCCAAGGGGGTCGCCCGCGCCGGTCTGGCCACGGTCAACCGGAACCTTTCTCCGTTCGTCTGGGGCGGCAAACAGCGTTGGTTCGCCGAACCGCCGCACATGCAGGTGTCCATCCTGTTCGTGCCCTCGGACGCCCCGGAACCGAAGGTCGGCGAGGAGCTGGTGGCCCATCTGCGGCACACCACCACGCAGTTCGACCGGATCGTCGACCGCTGAACGACGCGGGACGACCGTTGAGCGCCGTAAGCACGGGTCGCTGAGCGCCCCTGGACCGGACGGACGAAGGGCCGTACACGGAAGCTTCCGTGTACGGCCCTTCGCGTACGTGCCCCAATCGGCGTACGCCACGCAGGCTCTGTTCGCTCAGAGCGAACGGTCAGCAGCTCCCTGGTCGTTGCCCCACTCCACCTGCGGTCCGTCGAAGTGGGCCGCGTGCCGTGGTGGATGGGCGGCGGGGCCGAACACGAAGACGTCCTCCGCTCCGTCGAGCACACCACCAGAGGGATCGTCGTCGCCGGCCCGCCGTACCACGTCCCGTTCCGGCATGAGGATGTCGCGCAGGATCATCGCGCACAGGTAGGCCGTGCCCAGGAGATGCAGTCCGATGGCCCAGTGATAGCCGTCGGTCGGCAGGCCTTTGTGGGCGTTGCCGCTGGTCGTGTACGCGAGATAGAGCCAGATCCCCAGGAAGTACGCCACCTCGCACGCCTGCCAGATGAGGAAGTCCCGCCACTTCGGCCGCGCCAGCACGGCCAGCGGCACCAACCACAGGACGTACTGCGGCGAGTAGACCTTGTTGGTGAGGATGAACGCGGCGACGATCAGGAACGCGAGCTGGGCGAAACGCGGCCGGCGCGGCGCGGTCAGGGTGAGCGCCGCGATACCGGCGCAGGACAGCAGCATCAGCAGCGTGGCGAGCGTGTTGACGGTGTCGGTGCTCAACGGGTCGGTCGAGTTCTGAGCCAGGATCAGCCAGAAGGAGCCGAAGTCCACACCCCGCTCCTGGCTGAACGTGTAGAACTTCGACCAGCCGTCGAAGGCGAAGAACATCACCGGCAGGTTCACCACGAGCCAGGAGACCGCCGCGCCGCTCAGGGCCTTGCCGAAGTCCCGCCACTTGCCCGCCCGCCAGCACAGCACGAACAGCGGCCCGAGCAGGAAGATCGGGTAGAGCTTGGCGGCCGTGGCGAGCCCCAGGAGGACGCCGAAGGCGAGCGAGCGTCCCCGCGCCCACATCAGCATCGCGGAGGCCGTCAGAGCGACCGCCAGCAGGTCCCAGTTGATGGTGGCCGTCAACGCGAAGGCGGGCGCCAGAGCGACCAGCAGACCGTCCCAGGGCCGACGGGCATGCGTACGGCTCACGGAGACGACGATGATGGCCGCACACACCATCAGCATCCCGGCGTTGACCATCCAGTACCACTGCTCCTGGTGCTGGATGCTGCCGCTGCCGGGCGTCAGCCAGGCGGCGACCTCCATGAACACACCGGTCAGCACCGGGTATTCGAGGTACTGCATGTCGCCGGGGAGCTTGTCGAAGTACGGGACGAGTCCGTCGGCGAAACCGCGTCCCTGATAGAGGTGCGGGATGTCCGAGTAGCACGCGTGGGTGTACTGGGAGCTGGCGCCGAAGAACCAGCCACCGTTGTAGCAGGGAGCCTTCTGGACCAGGCCCAGCGCGAACACGCCGATGGCCACGAGCGCGATGACCCGGACGGGGGTCCACCACGACGTCCCCAGCAGGGCACGTCGCCCTAGAGGGCCGCCGATGAACTCGCTGCCGCTCCTGGAGACCTCGTCGTCCTTGGTCGGATGCACTGGGTCCGACTCGTGCACGCTCGTTGGCGTCGATTCAGCACTGGGCATGCGGCCCATCCTGCCGTACGAGGCTAGGAGTACGCCGAGGGCCGCCGCACCTGGTGGGTGCGACGGCCCATGTTTCACGTGAAACACCCTCGACGGGGCATTTGGCGACTAACCGCTCGAGCCGCCGAAGAGGCCCCCATTGCCATTGCCGTTGGAGTTGCCGCCGTTCGTGTCCGTCGACGTGGCCGTAGGCGTCGAGGTCACACCGCCGTCGGTGCCACCGTTGTCCGTACCGCCCGCGTCACTGCACTGCCAGTCGAACCGGCAGGACTCGGACGCAGTGGGCGTCGGTGTGATGAGCGTCTGGCTGGGCGTCGGTGTCGGTGTCGGGGTGGCCGACTCGGTCTCAGTGGGCGTCGGAGTGGGCGTCGGGCTCGGCTCCTCATTGACGATCTCGCCGATGGGCTCCGGCGTCGGGAAGTCGATCGACTTCTCGCCCTTCAGTGCCTGCTCCATGTAGTCGTGCCAGATCTCGGACGGGAACGAAGCACCGTGGATCTTCTCCTGGCCACCCGTTCCGTACATCTCCAGGAAGGTGCGGTTCTTCTTGGTCTCGTCGTCGTCCAGCCGGAACATGATGATCGACGTGGAGAGCTGTGGGGTGTACCCCACGAACAAGGCGGACTTGTTCTTGTCGGTGGTACCGGTCTTCCCCGCCACCTCACGGCCGGTCAGCTGAGCGTTGGTACCCGTACCGTCCTCGACCACGGTCTTGAGGACGTCGGTGACGTTGTCGGCGACCTTCTTGTCGAAGGCCTGCTGGGGCTTCGCCTCGTGTGTGAAGACGTCGCCGTCCTTGCTGGTGACCTTCTCGACGGAGTACGGCTCGTTCTGCTTGCCACTGGCCGCGAAGGTGGCGTACGCGCCCGCCATCCGGATCGCGCTGGGGTCGGAGATGCCGATGGAGAAGGACGGGAAGTTGGTGCCGGCCAGGCTGTTCTCCTTGAGGCCCGCGTCCATGGCCGACTCCTTCACCTTGTCCAGGCCGACGTCCATGCCGAGCTGCACGAAGGCGGAGTTCACCGACTCCCGCATCGCCTCACGAAGGTCGATCTGGTACTTGGGCGGAGAGCCATAGGACTGCTTGCCGTCGTTCTCCTGGAGCCACTCCTTGCCCTCCTCGTTCTTCCAGATCGAACCGTCGTAGTTCTTGATCTTGAGGTCGTTCTTGCCGCTGAACAGGCTCTTCGCGTTGACGACCGTACGCTCGTCCTGCGCTTGGCTCTCACCGAGATCCGGATCGCGCACGCCCCACTTCATCGCCGCGGCGAGCACGAACGCCTTGAACGTCGAACCGACCTGGGCACCGGTCGAGTCGCAGTTGTTGGTGAAGTGGGTGGTCGCGTCCTCGCCTCCGTAGCAGGCCCGGATCGCCCCGGTGGAAGGCTCCACGGACGCCCCGCCGAATTGGACGTAGGTGTCCTTCGTCGGGCGCTTCTTGGGATCGATGTTCTCCTTGCGGACCTTCTTGACCGCTGCCTCGAGTTCGCTGACCTTCTTCTTGTCGAAGGTCGTGTAGATCGAGAAGCCGCCCTGCTGGAGCTTGTCAGCACTGACGATCTTGTTGTTGATCAAGTAGGCCTTGGCGAGGTCGACCAGATAGCCGGTCTGTCCCTTGAGCTGGGTGTTGGACCGAGGGTTCTGCCACTCGGGAAGCGCGGTGTACTTGGCCCGCTCCGTCGCGCTGAGGTGCCCGTACTCGACCATCTTGTCGAGGGTGTCCTGCATCTGCCGCAGAGCACGCCTGGCGTTGGCGTCGGGGGTGGCGTTCGCCGGGTCGATGGACCGCGCGCCCGCCGGGTCGTAGTACGTGGCGCCCTTCAGCATGGCGGCCAGGAAGGCACACTCGCCCGGGTCGAGGTCCTGGGCATTCTTGTTGAAGTACGCGCGCGCGGCCGCCTGGATGCCGTAGGCGTTGCGACCGTAGTACGCGGAGTTCAGGTAGCCCGCCATGATCTCGTCCTTCTTGACCGTGGCACCCACCTTGATGGAGATGAAGATCTCCTTGAACTTACGGGTGACGGTCTGGGACTGGTCGTCCAGGCGCGCGTTCTTGACGTACTGCTGGGTGATGGTGGAGCCACCCTGCGTGTTGCCACCCCGGGCCATGTTGAACACGGCGCGGGCGATGCCCTTGGGGTCGATGCCGCTGTCGGTGTAGAAGGTCTTGTTCTCCTGCGAGACGACGGCATACTGCATCGCCTTCGGGATCTGCGCGAGGTTGACGATCTGGCGGTTCGTCTCACCGCCGGTGGAGACCATCTCGGTCTTGTCGGACCAGTAGTAGACGTTGTTCTGCGACGTCGCGGTCTCGGCGACGTTGGGAACGCTCACGAGCGCGTAGCCGACGCCGGCGATCGCGACCAGGCCTCCGATGAAGCCGATGAACAGGCCCGTCACCAGCTTCCAGGACGGCACCCAGCGCGCCACGCCGTACTTACCCGCGCGCGGGTAGTCGATGAACCGCTTCCTGCCCGGATCGGACGCGCGGCCCCGGCCTGTCGGCGCCCCGCGCCGACCTCCGCGGCCCGGCTCTGCCACTCTGCGGCGACCACCGCCGGTGCTTCTCTGGGCCGCACGTCGGGCCTCGGCACGGCCGCCGTACGGACGTTCCTCGCCTCCCGGACCGTAGGAATCCGACTCTTGGGAGCTCGTCCCATAGGAGTCGGCAAGAGACCCGGTGGCGCCTCGCGGAGCCGCGCGGCGGCCGGAGGCCGAGCCGGACTGGCCGCGTCGGGCCGCGGCACGTCCGCCTCCCTGCGGCTGCGGCGGTTTGCGACGGTGCTCGCTCATCGAACGACTACTCCTCGGGCAGGCGCACCTTTGCGCGCCTGGAAACGGCGGCTGGTTTCCGGTCCCCCCGAAGTACGGATGTGGTCGGTCCCGCATTCATCCGTACCGCACCGGGACAGCGACGCCCCCCAGGCGTCACTCGGTTCCCGGTGGTGTGCATGCCGCACAGACTACGCACCGTCAAAACCAGCCGAGCCCCGAAGTTCACCCCAAATCAGGCAACTTGGTTCGCATGAATCATTGATGTGATCCCGTTCACCGTCCCCCCACTTGTCGCTTCCGGAAGAGCGTTCTATCGTCTTGATGTATCGAGTCGATACATCGGTGCGAGATAGAGACGAGGAGGCGACGATGAGCCGGCGTTCCGGGATCCTCGAATTCGCCGTACTCGGCCTGCTCCGTGAGTCCCCGATGCACGGCTATGAGCTGCGTAAACGTCTCAATACCTCACTGGGCGTGTTCCGTGCGTTCAGCTACGGCACGCTCTACCCCTGCCTCAAGACGCTGGTCGCCAACGGCTGGTTGATCGAGGAACCGGGGCACACCACCGAGGACGCCCTCGCCGCACCACTCGCAGGGCGTCGCGCCAAGATCGTCTACCGGTTGACGGCGGAAGGTAAGGAGCACTTCGAGGAACTGCTCTCGCAGACGGGTCCTGACGCGTACGAGGACGAGCACTTCGCCGCTCGTTTCGCCTTCTTCGGGCAGACCTCGCGCGACGTCCGCATGCGAGTCCTCGAAGGCCGCCGCAGCCGGCTTGAGGAGCGCCTGGAGAAGATGAGTGCCTCGCTGGCACGCACCCGGGAGCGTCTCGACGACTACACGCTTGAGCTCCAGCGCCACGGGATGGAGTCCGTGGAGCGCGAAGTGCGCTGGTTGAACGAGCTCATCGAAAGTGAGCGGGCCGGCCGGGACCTGAAGGGTCCCGGCCATGGAGAGCCCACTCGCGACACCACAGAGGGAGCGCCGGGCGTCCTGCCCCGGGCCGGGGACACCCCCGGTCCGGATACGCCCGGCGACACCGCCACGTGAGGTCCCTGCCAGGGCCTCACTCGTACACACAGGGAGCAACCGGAATGGGTTCGGTTCGCGTAGCCGTAGTCGGCGTGGGCAACTGCGCCGCGTCGCTGGTTCAGGGAGTCGAGTACTACAAGGACGCCGATCCGGCGGCCAAGGTCCCCGGGCTGATGCACGTCCAGTTCGGCGACTACCACGTGCGTGACGTCGAGTTCGTCGCGGCGTTCGATGTCGACGCAAAGAAGGTCGGTCTCGACCTCGCCGACGCCATCGGCGCCTCCGAGAACAACACCATCAAGATCTGCGACGTGCCGAACACCGGCGTGACCGTCCAGCGCGGCCACACCCTCGACGGCCTCGGCAAGTACTACCGCGAGACGATCGAGGAGTCCGCCGAGGCCCCGGTCGACGTCGTCCAGGTCCTCAAGGACAAGCAGGTCGACGTCCTGGTCTGCTACCTGCCCGTCGGCTCCGAGGCCGCGGCGAAGTTCTACGCCCAGTGCGCGATCGACGCCAAGGTCGCCTTCGTCAACGCCCTCCCGGTCTTCATCGCCGGCACCAAGGAGTGGGCGGACAAGTTCACCGAGGCGGGCGTCCCGATCGTCGGTGACGACATCAAGTCGCAGGTCGGCGCCACCATCACGCACCGCGTCATGGCGAAGCTCTTCGAGGACCGGGGTGTCGTCCTGGACCGCACGATGCAGCTGAACGTCGGCGGCAACATGGACTTCAAGAACATGCTCGAGCGCGAGCGCCTGGAGTCCAAGAAGATCTCCAAGACGCAGGCCGTCACCTCCCAGATCCCCGACCGGGACATGGGCGCGAAGAACGTCCACATCGGCCCGTCCGACTACGTCGCGTGGCTCGACGACCGCAAGTGGGCCTATGTCCGCCTCGAGGGCCGTGCCTTCGGTGACGTCCCGCTGAACCTGGAGTACAAGCTCGAGGTCTGGGACTCCCCGAACTCCGCCGGTGTCATCATCGACGCCGTGCGCGCTGCGAAGATCGCCAAGGACCGGGGTATCGGCGGCCCGATCCTGTCGGCCTCCAGCTACTTCATGAAGTCCCCGCCGGTCCAGTACTTCGACGACGAGGCCCGCGAGAACGTCGAGAAGTTCATCAAGGGTGAAGTCGAGCGCTAAGGCTCACTCAAAACGCTCCTGCCAGGGCTACAGAGGGTCTCCGGGTTGTATCGCCCGGGGACCCTCGCCGTATGTGAGGCTGTGCCCCATGTCCGTCGTCCGTGATCTGCGGGTCCTGCTGCGCTTCCGGGACTTCCGGCGTCTGCTCTCCGTGCGCCTGCTCTCCCAGGGCGCGGACGGTGTCTACCAGATCGCGCTCGCCGCCTACGTCGTCTTCTCCCCGGAGAAGCAGACCTCGGCCACGGCGATCGCCTCCGCGATGGCGGTCCTGCTGCTCCCTTACTCCTTGGTGGGCCCCTTCGCCGGCGTCTTCCTGGACCGCTGGCGCCGCCGTGAGGTCTTTCTCTACGGCAACCTCTTGCGCGCCCTGCTGGCTTCGGTGACGGCCGTCCTGATGCTCAGCCACGTCCCGGACTGGCTCTTCTACGTCTCTGCCCTGTGCGTCACCGCCGTCAATCGCTTCGTTCTGTCCGGCCTGTCCGCCGCACTGCCCCGTGTCGTGGACGAAGAACGGCTGGTGATCGCCAACTCCCTCTCCCCGACAGCCGGAACTCTCGCCGCGACCGCGGGCGGCGGCCTCGCTTTCGTCGTACGACTGCTGGTCGCCGACTCCGACGCAGTCGTGGTGCTGCTGGGAGCGGGGCTGTACCTGTGCGGCGCGCTCGCCGCGCTGCGCATGCCACCGGACCTACTGGGCCCCGACCGTGAGTTGATAAAGCCCCGCCTCGGTACGGCTCTCGCCGGAACGGCCCGTGACCTGGTCGCCGGTATACGCCACCTGGCCGCACCGTCACGTCGGTCGGCCGCCCGGGCGCTCGGCGCGATGTCACTCATGCGGTTCTGCTACGGCGCTCTGCTCGTCATGGTCCTGATGCTCTGCCGGTACGCCCTGACGTCCGATCCTGACGACGGACTCGCCCTGCTGGGGCTGGCATTGGGAATCTCCGGTGCCGGCTTCTTCGTCGCCGCGGTCATCACCCCTTGGACCGCGGGAAAACTCGGACCGGAGCGTTGGATCGCCGTGTGTGCGGCAGCCGCCGCAGCGCTGGAGCCCACTCTCGGGCTTCCCTTCGCCACCGCCCCGATACTCATCGCGGCGTTCGTCCTGGGCCTGATCACCCAGGGCGCGAAAATCGCCACGGACACGATCGTGCAGTCCTCCGTCGACGACGGATTCCGGGGCCGGATTTTCTCTGTCTACGACGTCCTGTTCAACATCGCCTTCGTGGGCGCCGCGGCCGTAGCCGCCCTGATCCTGCCGCCGGACGGCCGCTCGGCGATCCTCGTGATCGCGGTCGCCGTCCTCTATGCGGCGGTCGCCCTGGTGATGACGAAGGAACGGCGGATGGCGACGGAACGATGAGGGGGCGATGTTTCACGTGAAACACCGCCCCTCGATGCGCCAGGGCTCATGTTTCACGTGAAACATGACGCCGCGGCCTCAGTCCTGTGCGGCCCACCACTCCTTGAGCGCGGCCACCGCTTCATCGTGCCCCATCGGCCCATTCTCCAGGCGAAGCTCCAGCATGTGCTTGTACGCGCGGCCCACAGCAGGGCCTGGCCCCACGCCGAGGACCTCCATGATCTGGTTTCCGTCGAGGTCGGGCCTGATCGAGTCCAGCTCCTCTTGCTCCTGAAGCTGGGAGATCCGCTCCTCCAGACCGTCGTACGCACGGGACAACGCGGCCGCTTTGCGTTTGTTCCGGGTGGTGCAGTCCGAGCGGGTCAGCTTGTGGAGCCGGTCGAGCAGCGGACCCGCGTCCCTCACATAGCGGCGAACCGCCGAGTCCGTCCACTCCCCGGTGCCGTACCCGTGGAAACGCAGATGAAGTTCAACGAGCCTCGAGACGTCCTTCACCAGCTCGTTGGAGTACTTGAGCGCAGTCATCCGCTTCTTGGTCATCTTCGCCCCGACCACTTCATGGTGGTGGAACGAAACCCGGCCGTCCTTCTCGAAGCGGCGGGTACGCGGCTTGCCGATGTCGTGGAGCAGCGCGGCCAGGCGGAGGGTCAGGTCGGGCCCTTCCTTCTCCAGCTCGATGGCCTGCTCCAGGACGATCAGCGTGTGCTCGTAGACGTCCTTGTGCCGGTGGTGCTCGTCGCTCTCCAGGCGCAGGGCCGGAAGCTCGGGCAGCACGTGCTCGGCAAGCCCCGTGTCGACCAGCAGCGTCAGACCCTTGCGGGGATGGGCGGACAGGACGAGCTTGTTCAGCTCATCCCGCACCCGCTCGGCGGAGACGATCTCCAGACGCCCGGACATCTCCGTCATCGCGGTGACCACCTCGGGCGCCACCTCGAAGTCGAGCTGAGCGGCGAAGCGCGCGGCCCGCATCATCCGCAGCGGGTCGTCCGAGAAGGACGCCTCCGGGGTACCGGGCGTCCGCAGCACACGCGCCCCGAGGTCGTCGAGGCCGCCGTGCGGGTCGATGAACTTCTTCTCCGGGAGAGCGACGGCCATCGCGTTCACGGTGAAGTCACGCCGGACGAGGTCCTCCTCGATGGAGTCGCCGTACGACACCTCTGGCTTGCGCGAGGTCCGGTCGTACGCCTCGGACCGGTAGGTGGTCACCTCGATCTGGTAGCCATCCTTCTGCGCCCCCACGGTGCCGAACGCGATTCCGACCTCCCACACGGCGTCCGCCCAAGGCCGAACAATCTTCAGAACGTCCTGGGGACGGGCGTCGGTCGTGAAGTCCAGATCGTTGCCGAGCCGCCCGAGCAGTGCGTCCCGGACCGACCCGCCGACCAGGGCGAGTGAGAACCCGGCCTCCTGGAAGCGGCGGGCGAGGTCGTCTGCGACAGGTGCGACCTCAAGCGGTTCGTTCACCGCGCGGTCCTGCACCTGGCTCCGGGCGCTGAGGTTGTCTTTGTTGGCGTTCGGCACAACAGAAGAGGGTACGTGGCCCGAGCCTCTCCGAGCGCCTCCATTAAACGTGCACAGATTCGCCATCCGGACCTGCACAAGGTCTGCTCCGGAGACTCACGGGCACGCTCCCCTTTATACGTGCACATTCAGGACAGTGCGGTAGTGTCCTCCGATCTTGTGGAGCAGTCCGCGGCACTTCCCCTCAGCGCGCATCGTTACCATGCGTGGACGCACATTCCAACGACCACTGACGACTAGGGACGGGCGAGCGCGTGGCCGAGGCGGCAGACTTCCAGGGGACGAGTCCCTCACCTGCCCGCCGCTGGCTGCGGCGTACCGGGGCCCTGCTCGCAGGAGCTCCTCTGTTGGCCGGGCTGTGCCAGCTGACCACCGCAGCGCCCGCTCAGGCCGCCGACGACTCCGGTTCGGTGTCCGTCGCGGTCGACACACTCAGCCCCAGCGCGCCTACGGACGGTGACACGCTCACCGTGTCGGGGACGGTGACCAACAACGGCAAGCAGGCTGTCACGGCCGCCCATGTGGGACTGCAGGTGGGCCCCGAGCTGAACACCCGCTCGTCGATCGACACCGTCACCGAAAACAAGGACTCGCTCCAGGGAGCCACGGGATCCGAGGTCGGCGGCAAGTATGTGGCGAAGTTCGCGAAGCTGACCCCCGGGGTGGCCGAGCCTTTCTCCATCTCCGTGCCGGCCGACGAGTTGGATCTCGGCGACGCCGGCGTCTACCAGTTCGCCGTCTCCCTCTCGGGCAAGACCTCCGCGCAGCCGTGGGACCGGACGCTCGGCATCCAGCGGACCTTCCTGCCCTGGCAGTCCGACGAAGTGGACACGAAGACGAAGACCACCTTCCTGTGGCCACTGCTCTCCACTGTGCACATGACGGCGGAGACCGGCTCGAACGCGCAGCAGACTCCGGTCTTCCTCAACGACGACCTCGCCGAGGAGATCTCGGCGGGCGGCCGGCTGGACCAGATGCTGTCGCTCGGCGAGAACCTGGACGTCACCTGGGTGATCGATCCTGACCTGCTGGCGTCCGTCGACGCGATGACCCGCAGCTACCGGATCCAGGGCGAGGGCGACACCACCATCGCGGGCACCCACCAGGCACTCGCCAAGCAGTGGCTGGCCAGGTTGCAGAAGGCAGTGGCGGACAAAGAGGTCGTCGCGCTGCCCTTCGCCGACCCCGACCTCGCCTCGCTGGCCCACAACGGCACAAGTGTCACCGGCTCGCTCAGCCACCTCGACGAGGCCACCGACGTCGCGGCCACCACGGTGAGGACCGTGCTGCACGTGACGCCGAGCACCGACTTCGCCTGGCCCGTGAACGGCGCGGTGGACCCCTCGATCGTCAAGGTCGCCACCTCCGCCGGCGCCGACAAGGTGATCACCCGCAGCGACAGCCTCCAGGAGACCGCCGGACTGTCGTACACGCCCTCCGCGGCCCGCCCCATCGGCGGCGGCACCACAGCGGTCGTAGCGGACGCACGGCTGTCGACGGCGTTCCAGGGTGATCTCACGAGGGCCTCCTCCGCCACACTCGCCGTCCAGCGCTTCCTCGCTCAGAGCCTCGCTCTCGACCTCCAGACGGACAATCAGCGCAGCATCGTCGTCGCCCCACAGCGCATGCCCACGGCGAGCCAGGCCGACGCCATGGCCGAAGCGATCACCGCTCTACAGGGCGGGAACTGGTCCCAGACGCAGAAGCTCACAGCGGCGGCCGCGGCCAAGCCCGACCCCGAGGCCACCACCAAGGTGCCCTCGGCGTCCGCCTACCCCTCCTCGCTGCGCAAGCAGGAGCTGCCGAAGTCGGCCTTCCAGCAGATCGCCAGCACACAGAGCAAGCTCGACAACTTCAAGGTGATCCTCTCCGACCAGTCCCGAGTCGTGACCCCCTTCGGACGGGCCGTGAACCGCGAGATGTCGACGTCGTGGCGGGGCCGCGCCACCGAGGCGAGCGGCTTCCGCAGCGACGTAGAGGCCTACCTCGACGAACTGATCTCCCAGGTCAGCCTGATCGACAAGTCGGAGACCAAGCTCTCCGGCCGCAGTGCCACGATCCCCGTGACGGTCCAGAACAACCTGGTTCAGGGTGTGGAGCACCTTAGGCTGCGGCTGACCTCGTTGAGCCCGAACCGGCTCGAGATCGGTGGCTCCTCCTACTACGAGCAGCCGGTGGAGGTCTCGGGCGGCCACAGCCAGACGGTGAAGTTCACCACGACGGCCAACGCCAACGGCAAGGCCTCGGTGGTCGCCCAGCTGTACACGGAGGACGGCCAGCCGTACGGCGACGACGTCAGGTTCGACGTGAAGGTCACCGAGTTCACGGCCACGGTGATGCTGGTCATCGGCGGGGGTGTCCTGCTGCTGGTTCTGGCAGGCTTCCGGATGTACACCCAGCGCAAGCGCGCGGCCGCACGGGCGGCCGAGCAGAACGGCCCCGACGACGAGGCAACCGAAGCCGTGGACGGTCCGGAGAATCCCGGTGGCCCTGAGGACCGTCTAGAGGAGGAGTCGGGCACCGGCACCGAGGAAGGCGCCCCGGAGCAGCCGAGTGACCCGACAGCGGACACCGCAACGGAAAACGCCGACCCGTCCGGCACGGGTGAGAGAGTGGACCGTTGAGGATGTCGTGGCCGGTGGGCCCGGGACGATGAGGTGGGGTAACCATGAACGCGCCGTACGACGGTGATCGCGGTCAGGGCGCGGACAACTCGGGTAGCCCCGAGGGGCCGCCGCCCGAGCATGGCCAGGTGCCGCCGCAGGCTCCCGCGGACATGTATCTCCAGGACGCGTACGACCAGGACCCCTACCGTGCGCAGGACCTCTATGCCCAGGACCCGGTCGCCGAGGCTCTCTACGACCGTGCCGCGCATCCCCCGCCGCCCCCTGGCACTCATCAGCCGCAGCAGCCGTTGTACTCCCAGCCGCCCCAGTCCCCTTACGCCCCCGACCCGCACGTGTGGGCACAGACCCCGGCGCCCGAGCCGGAGGGCCCGACGCAATATCTGCCATATGGCGACAACCCTCGCACCACTCAGTTCGTGGGGGTCGACGACCTGATGAGCCAGGCCGGCGACGAACGCCACGAGCCTGATGCCTTTGCCCATCTCTTCCGCGACCAGCAGCAGAGTGGCGGCCGTCCGACGGATCCCCCGTCGGTGCCGGGGCCGGCGCCTGCCCCGGGCGGGCTGCCGCCCGCACCGCAGTTCCAGGCACCCGCGGCCCCGGCTCCCTCAGCCGACGAGACCATGAACCTCGGTACCGCGCCGGCTGCGGCGGCCCATGCGTCCCCTGCTCCCGGGAAGAAGGACGGGAAGGCCGGGGGCCTGCTGAAGTCGAGCGCCGTGATGGCCGCGGGCACGATGGTCTCGCGTCTCACCGGCTTCGTTCGCTCGGCGTTGATCGTGTCGGCTCTGGGTGTCGGTCTGCTCGGTGACACCTTCCAGGTCGCCTATCAGTTGCCGACGATGATCTACATCCTGACCGTCGGTGGCGGCCTCAACTCCGTCTTCGTGCCGCAGCTCGTGCGTGCAATGAAGGAGGACGAGGACGGCGGCGAGGCGTACGCCAACCGGCTGTTGACCCTGGTGATGGTGGCGCTCGGCGTACTCACCGGGCTCGCGGTCCTCGGCGCCCCGTTCCTGATCCGGCTGCTGTCCGACTCGGTGGCCGGCGACCCGGCGGCCAACGAGGTCGGCATCACCTTCGTCCGCTACTTCCTGCCCTCGATCTTCTTCATGGGCATCCACGTGGTGATGGGGCAGATCCTCAACGCGCGGGGGAAGTTCGGCGCGATGATGTGGACCCCGGTCCTGAACAACATCGTCATCATCGTGACGCTCGGCATGTTCATGTGGGTCTACGGCACCGCCGCCGACTCCGGCATGAAGGTCACGAACATTCCGCCGGAGGGGCAGCGGCTCCTGGGCATCGGCGTTCTGCTCGGCCTCACGGTCCAGGCGCTGGCGATGATCCCGTACCTCCGCGAGACCGGCTTCCGGATGAGGCTGCGCTTCGACTGGCGGGGCCACGGCCTCGGCAAGGCCGTGACGCTCGCCAAGTGGACCGTCCTGTTCGTCCTGGCCAACCAGGCCGGCGCGATCGTCGTCTCGCAGCTGTCCACTGCGGCAGGCAAGGCCTCCCCGGTCGACGGCACCGGCTTCTCCGCCTACGCCAATGCCCAACTCATCTGGGGTCTGCCGCAGGCCATCATCACCGTCTCCCTCATGGCGGCTCTGCTGCCGCGCCTGGCCCGCTCTGCGGCAGAGGAGGACGGCGGCGCAGTCCGTGACGACATCTCCCAGGGCCTGCGCACCACTGCCGTCGCCATCGTGCCGATCGCCTTCGGATTCGTCGCCCTCGGCATCCCGATGTGCACGTTGATCTTCGGTTCATCCGGTATCAGCGAGGCCACGAACATGGGCTTCATGCTGATGGCCTTCGCCCTCGGCCTGATCCCCTACTCCGTGCAATACGTCGTCCTGCGCGCCTTCTACGCCTACGAGGACACCCGCACCCCCTTCTACAACACGGTCATCGTGGCAGCGGTCAACGCGGGCGCCTCGGCGCTGTGTTACCTGGTGCTGTCACCGCGCTGGGCCGTGGCGGGCATGGCTGCCTCCTATGGTCTCGCCTACGCGATCGGCGTCGGCGTCGCCTGGAACCGGCTGCGCAAGCGCCTCGGCGGCGACCTGGACGGCAACCGTGTCCTGCGGACCTACGCCCGGCTCTGCATCGCCTCGGTACCGGCGGCGTTGCTGAGCGGTGCGGCCTGCTACGGCATCGGTCACTCGCTCGGCCAGGGAGTCGTCGGTTCGTTCGCCGCTCTGATCGCGGGTGGAGCGGTTCTGCTCGGGATCTTCTTCGTCGCCGCTCGCAAGATGCGGATCGAGGAGCTGAACTCGCTGGTCGGCATGGTCCGGGGGCGTCTGGGGCGCTGAGGCAGGGGTACGCGCACAACCATCGTCCGCCACTGTGTGTCGTGCATAGCGTCGGACTGTGGGCACAATTGGATTCTGCGTCGCACGGCGCGCAATGTATGGGGAGGCAGGGAACGACGGTGGCGGAACGGAGCACGGCTGCCGTCGACGTGGCAGACAACAGCGGTGACGAACCGCTGACCGCCCAGGCGGACCAGTCCACGGCCGACGGCGTGGCCAAGAACCGGGAGCGGGACACGGAAGACGTCGAGGCACAGGGGAGTGGCGGGACCGAGAGTCCTGGCAAGACGTCACCGCCGGAGTTGCACAGCGGCCACAAGCTCGCCAGACGCTACCGTCTCGAGGAGTGCGTCACCCGTCTGGACGGGTTCAGCAGCTGGCGTGCCGTCGACGAGAAACTCCGTCGGGCCGTCGGCGTGCACATCCTGCCCGCCGACCATGCGCGGGCGCGTTCCGTCCTGGCCGCGGCCCGTTCGTCCGCGTTGCTGGGCGACCCGCGCTTCGTCCAGGTCCTCGACGCCGTCGAGGAGAACGACCTCGTCTATGTCGTCCACGAGTGGCTGCCCGACGCGACCGAGCTGACCGCGCTCCTCGCTCCGGGTCCGCTGGAGGTGTATGACGCCTACCAGATGGTCAGTCAGGTGGCGTCCGCCATGGCCGCGGCCCACCGCGAGGGGCTGGCACATCTGCGGCTGAACCCGAACGCGGTCCTGCGTACGTCGAGCGGGCAGTGGCGCATCCGCGGCCTCGCCGTGAACGCCGCGCTGCGGGGCGCGAGTTCGGAGGCTCCGCAGCGCACCGACACGGAGGCGATCGGCGCGCTCCTGTACGCGGCGCTCACCCAGCGGTGGCCGTACGAGAACGACGCCTACGGTCTGGCCGGTCTACCCAAGGACGTCGGTCTCATCGCGCCCGACCAGGTGCGGGCGGGTGTCCACCGTGGGCTGTCCGAGCTGGCCATGCGGGCGCTCGTCAACGACGGTGCCACCGCCTCGCGCCACGAGTCGGCGTGCACCACACCCGAGGAACTGGTCAAGGCGATCGGTGAGATGCCCCGCATCCGCCCGCCGGAGCCGACGTTCACAGCCCCGCCCGAGTACCAGCGCACGACCTACCAACAGGGCACGTACGGCCGCCCGGCACCGCACCCCGGCGTCACTCAGCCGGTCCCGACCCCGCCTCCACCCCTCCAGAGCCGCACCGGCCGAGCTCTGAAGTGGGCGGTCTCCGCCCTCCTCATCGCCGCGCTGGGCCTGGGCAGTTGGCAGCTGGCGGACGCGCTGATGGACCGGGGCGGCAAGTCGGACGAGAACCAGACCCAGACGACCGACGACGGCGACAAGAACCCGCCGAAGGCGGCCAGCGTTCCGATCACCATCGCCAAGGGATACGACTTCGACCCGTTCGGTGACGGATCCGAGAAGCCGAAGACCATAAAGAAGGCCTACGACAACGACACCTCGTCGTACTGGCAGACGGACTTCTACGAGGGCGCCAACTTCGGAAACCTCAAGCCTGGCCTCGGAATGATCCTCGACCTCGGCAAGGTCCAGGACATCGGGAAGGTCACCGTCACATTCGTGGGTGACACGTCTGTGGAACTGCGCGCCGCCGCCAGCGACGCGGGCTCCAGGCCCACGAGCTTCGACGCCTACACGAAGGTCGCGGAGGGCTCCGGTACTGGAGTCCCGCTCAAGCCGGACAAGGCCGTGAAGTCCCGCTACCTTCTGATCTGGCTGACCAAGCTGCCGCTGACGGAAGAAGGCAATTACCGCGGTCGGGTGGCAGACATCAAGATCGCCAGTTAACGCGGAGAGGAGGGGGGTCCGATGGCAGATGACACCGCGTACGGCGACACCAGCGATCAGGACCTCCTGGCCCTTCATGTAGACGGCGACCCCGACGCCTTCGGCGAGCTCGTGCGGCGGCACCGGGATCGGCTCTGGGCCGTCGCCCTCCGCACGCTCGGAGACCGCGAGGAAGCCGCTGACGCCGTTCAGGACGCCCTTGTGTCCGCCTACCGCGCCGCGCACACGTTCCGGGGCCAGTCCGCGGTCACAACCTGGCTGCACCGGATCACGGTCAACGCCTGCCTGGACCGGGCCAGAAAGGTGGCCTCCCGCAAGACGTCTCCGGTGGACGACACCGAGCGCCTGGAGCAGCTCCTGGAGCCGCACGAGTCCGCCTCGGCGCCGGCAGAGCGCAACGACCTCCACCGCCAGCTCCTGGAGGCCCTCGGCACGCTCCCGCCCGACCAGCGGGCCGCCCTCGTCCTGGTGGACATGCAGGGCTACCCGGTCGCCGAAGCCGCCCGCATGCTCGACGTGCCGACCGGGACGGTCAAGAGCCGCTGCGCCCGAGGCAGAGCCAGACTGCTCCCCCTTCTCACTCATCTACGGCCGGAAAGAGCCGGAGACGGCAGAGAAGCGGGCGCTGGACGGAACCGGACGCAGGGGACATCCGTCCCACCCGCAGCGGGACCTCCGTCAGAAGGCCCGCCGGATTCGGGATCAAGCGATTCAGCTGCAGTGAAGGGCGGAGGCGGGCGAGCGTGACTTCCACGACAGACACAGCCGGGCACCCGGACGTCGCGGAGATCTCCGACCTCACCGAAGGCCTCCTCCCCGCCTCCAGGACCGCAGATGTACGTCGGCATCTGGACGAGTGCGAACTCTGCGCAGACGTGCACACGTCGCTGGAGGAGATCCGCGGACTGCTCGGCACACTGCCGGGCCCACCGCAGATGCCCGCCGACGTCGCCGGCAGGATCGACGCCGCCCTCGCCGCGGAAGCTCTCCTGCAGGCAACTGCTCCCGAGGTGGTGAACGCACCGGCGCCGGTCGAAACGGCGCATGTTTCACGTGAAACATCGCCCACCGCCGCCCGCCCCACGGGACATGCCCGTACTGCCACCACTGGCCCCGGCCGCAAGGACCGCAAGAGGAACGGTCGCCGCAAGGTTGCCGTCCTCGGCGCCGTCTTCACGGTCGCCGCACTGGGATTCGGCTCTGTTCTGTTGTCGGCGTTGGACGACGGCAAGCCGACCGACGCGGCACACGGACGGGCGACCACCTCCGCCGACACCTTCTCCGCGAGTGGGCTTGAGAGGCAGGTCTCGGATCTTCTCACCGAGAAGAGTGCGAGCAGCGGCGGGTCTCGGGCTCCGCACACCAGCATGGGTGCGAATCACGTCCCGGGCTCAGGGGATCCCCGTATCCTCGTGACGCCTGAGGTTCCTCAGTGCATCCAGAACGGCATTCACACCAGTGACTCGCCGCTCGCAACCGATGACGGCGTCTACAAGGGCACGGACGCGCTTCTCGTCGTGCTGCGTGACCCCTCTGACAGCACCCGGGTCACCGCCTACATCATGGATGCGTCGTGCGTGAAGAACGCACCGACGGGCACCGCGAAGGTTCTTCTGAAGCAGTCCTACGCACGCTCCTGAGCACTCATGCTTCGTCTCCATCCTGCGCGGTAATGCGTACGGTGTGGCCTCTCCGTGTGCCCGGACACACCGGGAATGCGCGCCCCTTAGGATCCGTTGGGTGGGGTGAGAGTTCTGAGTGGGCTCCACCGGTCCGACGACGCAGTCCAGAGACGAGGAACCAAGCCGTGAGCGACGTCCGTAACGTGATCATCATCGGCTCCGGGCCCGCCGGCTACACGGCGGCGCTCTACACCGCGCGCGCGTCGCTGAAGCCGCTGGTGTTCGAGGGCGCCGTCACCGCCGGTGGCGCGCTGATGAACACCACCGAGGTGGAGAACTTCCCCGGCTTCCAGGACGGCATCATGGGCCCCGAGCTCATGGACAACATGCGCGCCCAGGCCGAGCGTTTCGGTGCCGAGCTCGTCCCGGACGACATCGTCAGTGTCGACCTGACCGGCGAGATCAAGACCGTAACCGACACCTCGGGCACAGTGCACCAGGCCAAGGCCGTGATCGTCACCACCGGCTCGCAGCACCGCAAGCTCGGCCTCCCGAACGAAGACGCTCTGTCCGGGCGTGGTGTCTCGTGGTGCGCCACCTGTGACGGCTTCTTCTTCAAGGACCAGGACATCGCCGTGATCGGCGGTGGTGACACCGCGATGGAGGAGGCGACGTTCCTCTCCCGCTTCGCCAAGTCCGTGACGATCGTGCACCGTCGTGACACCCTGCGCGCCTCCAAGGCGATGCAGGAGCGCGCCTTCGCCGACCCGAAGATCAAGTTCGTATGGGACAGCGAGGTCGCCGAGATCCAGGGCGACCCGAAGCTCTCGGGCCTGAAGCTGCGCAACCTCAAGACCGGCGAACTCTCGGACCTGGCTGTCACCGGCCTGTTCATCGCGATCGGCCACGACCCGCGCACCGAGCTGTTCAAGGGGCAGCTCGAGCTGGACGGTGAGGGCTACCTGAAGGTGGAAGCGCCTTCGACCCGCACCAACCTGACCGGTGTCTTCGGCGCCGGTGACGTGGTCGACCACACCTACCGCCAGGCGATCACCGCGGCCGGCACCGGCTGCGCCGCCGCTCTCGACGCCGAGCGCTTCCTCGCCGCCCTCGCGGACGAGGAGAAGGCCGAGCCCGAGAAGACCGCTGTCTGACCCCCATCCCGCCCCACCGCACCAACCCAGTTAAGGAGCCCGCCGTGGCCGGCACCCTGAAGAATGTGACCGACGATTCCTTCGAGCAGGACGTCCTGAAGAGCGACAAGCCCGTCCTGGTGGACTTCTGGGCCGCCTGGTGCGGTCCGTGCCGTCAGATCGCGCCGTCCCTCGAGGCTATCGCTGCCGAGTACGGCGACAAGATCGAGATCGTCAAGCTGAACATCGACGAGAACCCGGGTACGGCCGCCAAGTACGGCGTCATGTCCATCCCGACGCTGAACGTGTACCAGGGTGGCGAGGTCGCCAAGACCATCGTCGGTGCCAAGCCGAAGGCTGCGATCGTCCGCGACCTTGAGGACTTCATCGCCGAGTAATGTTTCACGTGAAACACGATGGGGCCGGCCCGAAAGGGCCGGCCCCATCGCATTACAGGGGGCGCAGCGCTGGTTCCTTCTGTACCGCCCCCAGAAGCCGGTCCAGTGCCATCTCCACGTCTTCCTTCCACGAGAGCGTGGTGCGCAGCTCCAGCCTCAGCCGCGGATACGCGGGGTGGTGCCTGACCGTCTTGAAGCCCACGGCAAGAAGATGGTCCGCGGGAAGCAGGCAGGCGGGCTCTTTCCAGCGAGCGTCACCGAAGGCCTCGATGGCCTTGAAACCCCGCCGCAGCAGATCCTTGGCGACCGTCTGCACCATCACCCGGCCCAGGCCCTGTCCCTGATAGCCCGGCATGATGAACGACGTCATCAACTGGACAGCGTCCGGCGAGACAGGACTCGTGGGAAACGCCGTCGAGCGAGGAACGTACGCAGGAGGGGCGTAGAGGACGAAACCGACCGGGACGTCGTCGACGTAGACGACTCGACCGCACGATCCCCAGTCGAGGAGGACGGCGGAGATCCAGGCTTCCTTCTCCAGAGCGGGTGTTCCCGCTTTTACCGCGGCTTCTCCGCTGACGGGGTCCAACTCCCAGAAGACACACGAGCGGCAACGCCGGGGGAGGTCCGGAAGGTTGTCCAGCGTGAGCGGTACGAGCCGACGCCCCATGAAGGCTGATCCTCGCTTCCTTCGCCCGCCGCATCGCGGGCGGCCGTCAGAGCGCTCCGTTCCCTGAGCAGGCTGCCGACGAATCCGCCGACCGCCCCCAGTCCCAGGCCCGCGCTCACCAGTCCGCTTCGGCTCATCGTTCGCATGGCCCCTGCCTCTCCTCAGAGGTACTGCCGGGTGGATGTGCCGCACCCCTTCGCATCGTATCCACACAGCGATTCCATCGATACCGCCTGAAAGCAAAGAGCGGGCCGTGTCCGGTACACACCGGTCACGGCCCGCTCTTCATGCCTCACCCGGGCGGTGCCCCGGGACCTGGCTCAGGCTTCCGTCTCCTCGGCCTCGTCGTCCAGCAGGCTCTTCTGCAGAACCGGTCCTTCACCCGGGGCGAGGGAACTGAGGATGCGCTCGAGGTCCTCCATCGAGGCGAACTCGACCGTGATCTTGCCCTTCTTCTGTCCCAGGTCGACCTTCACCCGCGTCTCGAAGCGGTCCGAGAGACGGGTCGCGAGGTCGGTCAGCGCCGGGGAAACGAGGGCGCCGGCACGCGGGCCCTTGGAGCGCTGGGCGGTCTGCGGTCGGGACCCCATGAGGGTCACGATCTCCTCAACAGCACGCACCGAGAGTCCCTCGGCCACGATCCGGTGAGCCAGCCGGTCCTGCTCCTCCGAGTCATCGACGGAGAGCAGCGCCCGGGCATGTCCGGCGGAGAGAACTCCGGCGGCCACCCGGCGCTGGACCGCGGGTGAGAGCTTCAGCAGTCGCAGTGTGTTGGAGACCTGGGGGCGGGACCGGCCGATACGGTCCGCCAACTGGTCGTGCGTGCAGTTGAAGTCCTTCAGCAACTGGTCGTAGGCGGCTGCCTCTTCCAGTGGGTTCAGCTGAGCACGGTGCAGGTTCTCCAGGAGCGCGTCCAGGAGAAGCTTGTCGTCGTCCGTGGCCCGCACGATCGCCGGGATCGCCTCCAGGCCCGCCTCACGGCATGCCCGCCAGCGCCGCTCTCCCATGATGAGCTCGTAGCGGGCGGGACCCAACTGGCGCACGACGACCGGCTGGAGGAGGCCCACCTCCTGGATGGAGGTGACCAGCTCCTGAAGAGCGTCCTCGTCGAAGACCTCACGCGGCTGGCGCGGGTTCGGCGTGATGGAGTCGAGAGGGAGCTCCGCGAAGTGGGCGCCCATGGGAGGCGCAGGCGTCTCCGCATAGCCGTTGACCGACGGCTCCTCGGTTTCATGTGAAACAGGCGGCAGCGTGGCCACCTTCGCCGCGGCCACCCCACGGTCGGTCGTCAGCACCGGGACGGACGTCGGGGAGGCGGAACCAGCGCCCCCCATCGCCGCCGGGGTCGGCGTCTTCTCTGTCGGGGCAGCGGGGATCAATGCGCCGAGCCCACGGCCCAAACCCCTCCGTCGCTCGCTCACTGGATCCCCTCCACCATGCTCGGGTTGCTCTGTGCGCCGATGTGCGCCTGAGTCGGGTCATAGCTGACGCCGACTCCCTTCAACGCGATCTCTCGCGCCGCCTCAAGGTAGGACAGGGCACCGCTCGATCCGGGATCGTAGGTCAGCACCGTCTGTCCATAGCTCGGCGCCTCGGAGATACGGACCGAGCGAGGAATGCTCGTCCGTAGCACCTCGTCGCCGAAGTGGGTTCGCACCTCGTCAGCGACCTGGGACGCAAGGCGCGTCCGGCCGTCGTACATGGTGAGCAGGATGGTCGATACGTGCAACGTGGGGTTGAGGTGGCCCCGCACCAGGTCGACGTTCCGCAGCAGCTGGCCCAGGCCCTCCAGCGCGTAGTACTCGCACTGGATCGGGATGAGGACCTCCGCACCAGCCACCAGCGCGTTGACCGTCAACAGGCCAAGTGAGGGCGGGCAGTCGATGAGGATGTAGTCCAGGGGCTGCTCGTACGCCTGGATCGCTCGTTGCAGTCGGCTCTCACGTGCCACCAGGGACACCAACTCGATCTCCGCACCGGCGAGATCGATGGTGGCGGGGGCACAGAAGAGGCCTTCGACATCGGGGACCGGCTGGACAACCTCGGCCAGCGGCCTGCTCTCGACCAGGACGTCGTAGATGGACGGGACTTCCGCGTGATGGTCTATACCCAGCGCCGTGGACGCGTTGCCCTGGGGGTCGAGGTCGATGACCAGGACACGGCCGCCGTGCAGAGCAAGCGAAGCGGCAAGATTGACGGTCGTCGTCGTCTTGCCCACCCCGCCCTTCTGGTTGGCGACGACCATGATCCGGGTCTGCTCGGGCCGTGGCAGGCCCTCGCCGGCACGGCCCAAAGCCTCTACTGCCAGTTGGGCAGCACGACCGATCGGCGTGTCGTCCATCGGGGGCGGTGTTTCACGTGAAACATCCTCCCCCATCGACTCGGTACGGGGACCGGGGACCGGATCGGTCATCGGTCCCGCGATGTTGGCGTCGGACCGCAAGGATTCACTCTCCTCGACTTCAGGCTCGCAATGAACAGAGCCTCCCATGTCTTCGGGGTCGTGAACCAGTGAGGCCTGTTGTTCTGTGGAGAAATCCACCTCTGTGGACAACTCCGTTACCTCTCCGAGTGACCCGAGAGGCTTTCGGTCGCGGGGTTCGGCCGCGGCGCGGCCCCGGCTGATGATGCCGTGCAGCAGTGAGCGACGTTTCACGTGAAACACGATGCAGGGCGACCGTGCCCGTTCTGCCGCGACACTCCGGCATGCATAGGTTTGGCAGCTTGTGTGGAGTACGTCTCGTCGTCAGGACGGATCAGCGACGTCGACGAGTACGGCCGGTACGGGCCGCCTTGGCACGCTTGGCCGCGAAACGGACACCACCGGGACTCTCCCCGACCTCAACCCTCACCACCGTGGACAACGGGTCAACCACGCCCTCACCCACATGCAGGATGGAGGTCTCCACGGCGCCAAGCTTACTCAGGGCCGTACCTGCCGCCTTGAGCTCCTCCTCCGCGGTGTCGCCCTTGAGCGCAAGCATCTCGCCGTAGGGACGCAGCAGCGGGACGCCCCACGCCGCCAGTCGGTCGAGCGGGGCCACCGCCCGCGCTGTCACCACATGCACAGGGGTCAGCTTGCCCATGACCTCCTCGGCGCGGCCACGCACGACTGTGACATGGTCCAGGCCCAGCAGCTCCACGACCTCGGTGAGGAAGGTGGTGCGCCGCAGCAGCGGCTCCAGCAGCGTGATCTTCAGATCCTCGCGTACAAGCGCCAGGGGGATGCCGGGCAGGCCGGCGCCGGAGCCGACGTCGCACACCGTCACGCCCTCGGGAACCACCTCCGAGAGCACCGCACAGTTCAGCAGGTGCCGCTCCCAGAGGCGGGGCACTTCACGCGGGCCGATGAGACCGCGCTGCACCCCCGCCTCGGCGAGCAGCTCCGCGTAGCGAACCGCGTCGTCGAAGCGATCGCCGAACACCGCACGCGCCTGCTCGGGCGCAGGGGGTAGCTCCGCTGCCTCCGTCACGGGGAACCGTCCTTCCGTACCGCATCAGCGCACGGGCGCCGACAACCAGAACTATCAGGCTGACAAAGTTCGGCCCCGCCTGCTCTACAGACAGACGGGGCCGGAGGAACGTACGGACCGATCAGGCGGGAAGCACGACGACGAAGCGCTGCGGCTCCTCGCCCTCGGACTCGCTGCGCAGGCCGGCGGCCTTGACCGCGTCGTGCACGACCTTGCGCTCGAACGGCGTCATCGGATTGAGCTTCACGGACTCGCCGGTGCTCTTGACCTCGGCGGCGGCCTTGGCGCCCAGCTCGGAGAGCTCGGCGCGCTTCTTGGCCCGGTAACCGCCGATGTCCAGCATCAGCCGGCTGCGGTCCCCGGTCTCCCGGTGCACGGCCAGGCGGGTGAGCTCCTGCAGGGCTTCCAGCACCTCGCCGTCCCGGCCTACCAGCTTCTGCAGGTCGCGGCCGCTCGCGTCGCTGATGATCGAGACAGCGGCGCGGTCGGCCTCGACGTCCATGTCGATGTCGCCGTCGAGGTCGGCGATGTCGAGCAGACCCTCGAGGTAGTCCGCCGCGATCTCGCCCTCCTGCTCCAGGCGAGTCAGGGTGTCTGCACCCTCGGCAGCGGCGGAGGTGGTGCCTTCCGTCACGGGATGGACTCCTTCTTACTTCTTGGACGGGGACTTGGGCCGCTGCGGACCCTTGCGCTGTCCGGACTGGGCCTTGCTGCGGGTACCGCCGCCGGGCTGCTTCTTGGCGGGTTCGGCGGGCTTGGCGTCCTCGGGCTCATCGGACTTGCTCAGCGAGGTCGGCTCCGACGACGGGGCGTCACCGGCCGCCTTGCCACCCGAGACCGCCGCGCTGCCCGACTGCCGCTGGGATTTGCTCTGCCGCTTGGGCTGCTGGCGCTTGGGGGCGGCTGCGCTGGTCGACGTGCCGTCCTCGGTCTGGACCGCGGCCTGGGACTCGCTCTGGACCACGGAGCCGTCGGCCTGGGCCGCCAGGCCCGCCTTGTTCAGACCGTTGATGAACTTGCGCTCGAACTCGTTGCGGTCGCGGCCCTTGGCGACGATCGCCTTGATGATGGTGCGCTCGCTGCGCTTGCGGGCCTTGCCGTGGCTCGTGACGTGCTTGGTGAGACGCTCCAGGTAGGCCGCCTGAGCCTTGGAACCCGGCGTCGGGTTGTTGCGGATGACGTACATCTGCTGGCCCATGGTCCACACGTTGGTGGTCAGCCAGTAGACGAGGACACCGACCGGGAAGTTGATGCCGAAGACGGCGAACATGACCGGGAAGACGTACATCAGCATCTTCTGCTGCTGCATGAACGGCGTCTTGACCGTGGTGTCGACGTTCTTCGTCATCAGCTGACGCTGCGTGTAGAACTGCGACGCCGACATCAGGACGATCATGACCGCGGTGACGACCCGGACGTCGGTCAGCGAGGCGCCGAGTGCCTCGACCTTGCTCGAGCCGTCCGTGAACTTCGCGGCCAGCGGGGCACCGAAAATGTGCGCCTTACGGGCGCTGGCCAGCAGCGAATCGTTGATGACGCCGATCGTCGAGCCGGTCGCGATGCCGTTGAGCACGTGATACAGGGCGAAGAAGAACGGGGACTGCGCCAGGATGGGAAGGCACGAGGAGAGCGGGTTGGTGCCCGTCTCCTTGTACAGCTTCATCATCTCTTCGGACTGACGCTGTTTGTCGTTCTTGTAGCGCTCCTGGATCTTCTTCATCTCGGGCTGGAGCGTCTGCATGGCCCGCGTCGACTTGATCTGCTTCACGAAGAGCGGGATCAGGCAGATACGGATCAGGATCACGAGGGACACGATCGACAGGCCCCAGGCCCACCCGGTGTCAGGGCCGAAGATCTTGCCGTACACCGTGTGGAACTGGACGATGACCCAGGAGACGGGTGTCGTGATGAAGCTGAAAAGACTGGCAATCGTGTCCACTAATCATGCTCCTTGGGCATGGGACGGAGTCTCTGCGGCCGGGCTCGAAGGAGTCTGTCCCTCGGTGGCCGAGGCGGCGGAGGGCCCGCCCCTACGTGCACGCCAGGCGTTACGCAGCATTTCGTGCCACCGCGGACGCTTGCGCGGCGGGACATGGTCCACACCGCCCAGCGACCACGGATTGCACCGCAGGATGCGCCAGGCGGTGAGTGCCGTTCCCTTGATCGCACCGTGCCGGTCGATGGCCTGGAAGCCGTAGTGGGAGCACGACGGGTAGTACTTGCACACCGGCCCCAGCAGCGGACTGATGGTCCACTGGTACAGCTTGATCAGCGCCAGCAGCGGGTACTTCATCGTGCGCCCCCTCCCAGCAGCCGCTGAACGGCGGCATCCAGGTCTCGGGCCAGCTGTTCGTGATCGGCGTCGCCCGCCTCGGGCAGCGCTCGTACGACTACCAGGCTACCGGGGGGAAACAGAGCGACCCTGTCGCGCATCAGATGACGCAGTCTGCGCTTCACCTTGTTGCGCACGACGGCGCCGCCCACGGCCTTGCTCACGACGAAACCCGCACGCGTCGGGGGAGCGCTCTCCCCAGGCGCGTGCGGGTCCGTGGCACCGCTACGAAAATGGACGACGAGGGACGGGCGTCCGGCCCGGCGCCCTCGTCGTACTGCGGTCGCGAAGTCCTCGCGCCGCCTCAGCCGGTTCTCGGTGGGCAGCACGACGGCATGACCTGACCGGGATCAGGCGGACAGGCTGGCGCGACCCTTGCTGCGGCGGTTCGCAAGAATCGCGCGGCCGGCACGGGTACGCATCCGCAGGCGGAAGCCGTGGGTCTTCGCGCGACGACGGTTGTTCGGCTGGAAGGTGCGCTTGCTCACTCGGGGGCTCCAGAAATAAATCGGTGGTTGCGGGTGCCGTCCTGGCTGTCACCGTGCGCCCACGAGTAGCTCGCAGTAACGCCCGAGTGCACCGCTTCCCGATCACCCGAGGCGATCTGTGCCCATCGGAGGCAGGCGGCAGCAGCCATCGACAACTCGACCTGGTTACGGTACGCGCGGCTGCGCCATCCGGTCAAACCAGTGGTCACCGGGAGACACTATCCACAGGCTGGGGACAACAACTTGAACCGCACCCGTCGCCCTGACTACCGTGGCTGAACTCCGATTCGTTCCGTTGACCCCTCTGTTTCGGCTCCACCCCATTTGAATCCCGACTCGTCCCACAACCACACGTTCGTGGGACCCGTGAGAGAGCGTGCCCTGTGGCTGACGTACCTGCCGATCTTGCCGCAGTGTGGCCACGCGTACTCGAGCAACTTCTCGGCGAGGGCCGCGTCCAGGGCGTGGAGGCGAAGGACGAGCACTGGATCCGGCGCTGCCAGCCGCTCGCGCTGGTCGCCGACACCGCCCTGCTCGCCGTACCGAACGAATTTGCGAAAGGCGTACTGGAGGGCCGGCTGGCCCCTGCCGTCAGCGAGACGCTGAGCCGTGAGTGCGGTCGCCCGATCCGTATCGCGATCACGGTCGACGACTCCGCGGGCGAACCCCCGGCACCGCCCGCGCCTCCGGCCCCCCGGCCCCAATCGCGCTATGAGGAGCCGGAACTCCCCTCCGGCCAGTACGACAACCAGTACGAGGGCTACGGCCGTCACCGCGCCGACGACTCCCGTCCGAACCGCGGCGAGCAGCGCCCCGGGCCCCAGGGCGACCACGCCCCCCGCCCGGACCAGCTCCCGACCGCCCGCCCCACCTACCCCTCGGAGTACCAGCGCCCCGAACCCGGCGCCTGGCCGCGGCCGACACAGGACGAGTACAGCTGGCAGCAGCAGCGGCTCGGCTTCCCCGAGCGCGACCCGTACGCGTCGCCGTCGCAGGAGCCGTATCCGCAGGAGTCGTACGGCCCCCCGTCGCAGGACTACCGCCCGCAGGCGATGGAGCGCCCGTCCTACGACAGTCCGCGCCGCGACTACGACCAGCGGCCGGACTACGACAAGCCGCGGCCCGACTACGACCAGCCCCGGTCCGACTACGACCAGCGCGACGTCCGCCGGGACCTGCCCGATCCCCCGTCCGGCTCCGGACATGTGCATCGCGGCGGCCCGGTCGGCTCCAGCCTGCCCACCACCGGTGCTCCCGGTCCGCTCGCCGCGCAGCCCGCGCCGGCGACCGGCCCCGGTGAGCCCACCGCGCGGCTGAACCCGAAGTACCTCTTCGACACCTTCGTCATCGGCGCCTCCAACCGCTTCGCCCACGCGGCCGCGGTGGCGGTCGCCGAGGCGCCGGCCAAGGCCTACAACCCCCTCTTCATCTACGGGGAGTCGGGACTCGGCAAGACCCACCTGCTGCACGCGATCGGGCACTACGCGCGCAGCCTGTATCCCGGCACGCGCGTGCGGTACGTGAGCTCGGAGGAGTTCACCAACGAGTTCATCAACTCCATCCGCGACGGCAAGGGCGACAGCTTCCGCAAGCGCTACCGCGAGATGGACATCCTGCTCGTCGACGACATCCAGTTCCTCGCGGACAAGGAGTCGACGCAGGAGGAGTTCTTCCACACCTTCAACACGCTCCACAACGCCAACAAGCAGATCGTCCTGTCCAGCGACCGGCCGCCCAAGCAGCTGGTGACGCTGGAGGACCGGCTGCGGAACCGTTTCGAGTGGGGTCTGATCACCGACGTCCAACCGCCCGAGCTGGAGACACGGATCGCGATCCTGCGCAAGAAGGCGGTGCAGGAGCAGCTCAACGCGCCGCCGGAGGTCCTGGAGTTCATCGCCTCCCGGATCTCGCGCAACATCCGCGAGCTGGAGGGCGCGCTGATCCGGGTGACGGCGTTCGCGTCGCTCAACCGGCAGCCGGTCGATCTGGGCCTGACCGAGATCGTCCTCAAGGACCTGATCCCCGGCGGCGAGGACTCGGCCCCGGAGATCACCTCCACGGCCATCATGAGCGCCACGGCGGACTACTTCGGCCTGACCGTCGAGGACCTGTGCGGCACCTCGCGCGGGAGGGCGCTCGTCACGGCCCGCCAGATCGCCATGTACCTGTGCCGCGAGCTGACGGATCTGTCGCTGCCGAAGATCGGCGCGCTGTTCGGCGGCCGCGACCACACCACGGTCATGCACGCCGACCGCAAGATCCGCAATCTGATGGCCGAGCGGCGCTCCATCTACAACCAGGTCACCGAGCTGACGAACCGCATCAAGAACGGCTGACAGAGGCAGAGTTACGTCGGTTTCGACGCTGAAGGGCGCCCTGGGGACGAGATCCCGGAGGCGCCCTTCTTCATGCCGCCGTAGCCGGCTGTTCGATTCCCCGCCGGGTTACGGCCTCTCTCCACAGATCCGGCGACTTTTTCCCGTCCACATCCTGGGGACTGCGAAGTTGTCCAGATCACGGTCCACAGGCTCCCTGTTCAAAGACCATCAGGCCAGGTCAGGTGGTTGTGGATTCGTGGACGAACGATCTCCACAGACTGTGGACAGCGAGAAGATCCACAGGCTGTGCACCGAGTTGTCCACCGGCAACCCACAGACCGGGGCCGGTTGTCCCCAGCGATCACCGGGTTCTCCACATGCCTGTCCACTGTTCGGCAACGCGACGCGCCTGATCACCGGGTCGAGTGAAAGGCGTCACACGAAGGTGCCGGGTTGGCCTGTGGGAAAGGTGGGTAAAGCTGGGGACGGCGCTGGGGAGAACTCGCCTCAGGCTGTGCACGGAGTGTGCAGAACTTTCTGTTCTCCACAGATACGCCCGGTTGTCCACCGCCTCCGCCCACAGGGCCAGTGGACAAAATTTCCCCTCTGAGCTGGGAAAACGGGGTTATCCACGGTATCCACAGCCCCTACTACTACTCCCAACTAGAGAGAGCTGGGAATCCGTTTCGAAGTGGGGCCTGTGCACAACTCGCTGTCCGGCTCCCGACTGCCCCTCGTCACGACTTGACCCCGAGAGGCACCTACTGTCAGTGGGGTGCGTCAGACTGTTCCCCGGTGTCCTTCCCGCCACAGGGGCCGACGACACCGAGACAGACGACGAAGCCAGGCAGGCCGAGCAGCGCCGGCAACAGCAGGAGGCGGCAACAGTGAAGATCCGGGTGGAACGCGACGTACTCGCGGAGGCAGTGGCCTGGGCGGCGCGCAGCCTCCCGGCCCGTCCGCCGGCGCCTGTCCTCGCCGGCCTTCTCCTGAAGGCCGAGGAAGGCCAGCTGAGCCTGTCCAGCTTCGACTACGAGGTCTCCGCGCGGGTGTCCGTGGAGGCCGAGGTCGAGGAAGAGGGCACGGTGCTGGTCTCCGGCCGCCTGCTCGCCGACATCTGCCGCGCCCTCCCCAACCGTCCGGTGGAGATTTCCACAGACGGTGTACGGGCCACGGTGGTCTGCGGCTCCTCGCGATTCACACTCCACACCCTGCCTGTGGAGGAGTACCCGGCGCTGCCGCAGATGCCGAGCGCCACGGGCACCGTCCCCGGTGAGGTCTTCGCCTCCGCCGCCGCCCAGGTGGCCATCGCCGCGGGGCGTGACGACACGCTCCCCGTTCTGACCGGTGTACGCATCGAGATCGAGGGCGACACCGTCACGCTGGCGTCCACCGACCGCTACCGCTTCGCCGTCCGTGAGTTCCTGTGGAAGCCGGAGAACCCCGAGGCGTCCGCGGTCGCCCTGGTGCCCGCCAAGACGCTCCTGGACACCGCCAAGGCGCTCACGAGCGGCGACAGCGTCATCCTGGCGCTGTCCGGTTCGGGCGCGGGCGAGGGCCTGATCGGCTTCGAGGGCGCGGGCCGCCGTACGACCACGCGTCTGCTCGAAGGCGACCTGCCGAAGTACCGCTCGCTGTTCCCGACGGAGTTCAATTCCGTCGCCGTGATCGAGACCGCCCCCTTCGTGGAGGCCGTCAAGCGTGTGGCCCTGGTCGCCGAGCGCAACACCCCGGTGCGGCTGAGCTTCGAGCAGGGCGTGCTGATCCTGGAGGCCGGTTCCAGCGACGACGCACAGGCTGTGGAAAGGGTTGACGCCCAGCTGGAGGGCGACGACGTCTCGATCGCCTTCAACCCGACCTTCCTGCTGGACGGCCTGAGCGCCATCGACTCCCCGGTGGCCCAGCTGTCCTTCACGACGTCCACCAAGCCCGCGCTGCTGAGCGGCAAGCCGGCCCTGGACGCCGAGGCGGACGAGGCCTACAAGTACCTGATCATGCCGGTGCGGCTGAGCGGCTGAGCATGCCGGCCGGCCTGGGCTGGACGGCTGCTGGGGGTGTGGGGGTCGTCCCCCACAAGATCGCAGCATGCTGGTGCGGCTGAGCGGCTGAGTCAAAGCCCCAGGTGAGGGCATACGTTTGAGCGCGTATGCCCACAGGTGTGCGTGAGCGTCCGGGTTTAGGCTCGTACGTGGGTACGAAAGTGCTCTCACGCCACAGCAACCTAAGGAACCACTGATGGAGCTCGGTCTCATCGGCCTCGGCAAGATGGGCGGCAACATGCGCGAGCGGATCCGCCGCGCAGGCCACACCGTGATCGGATACGACCGCAACCCGGACCTCGCCGATGTCCACAGCCTGAAGGAGCTTGTGGACGCGCTGCAGGGCCCGCGGGTCGTGTGGGTTATGGTCCCGGCCGGTGCGCCGACCCAGGCGACCATCGACGAGCTGGCCGAGCTCCTGGAGCCCGGTGACGTCGTGGTGGACGGCGGGAACTCCCGCTGGACGGACGACGAGAAGCACGCCGAGGAGCTGGCGGCCAAGGGCATCGGCTTCGTCGACTGCGGCGTCTCCGGTGGCGTGTGGGGCCTGGAGAACGGCTACGCGCTGATGTACGGCGGCGACGCGGAGAACGTCGCCAAGGCGCAGCCGGTCTTCGACGCCCTCAAGCCCAAGGGCGAGGCCGGTGCGGTGCACGCCGGAAAGGTCGGTGCCGGCCACTTCGCGAAGATGGTCCACAACGGCATCGAGTACGCGATGATGCAGGCCTACGCCGAGGGCTGGGAGCTCCTGGAGAAGGTCGACTCCGTGACCGACGTCCGGGAGGTCTTCCGCTCCTGGCAGGAAGGTACGGTCATCCGTTCCTGGCTCCTCGACCTCGCGGTCAACGCCCTCGACGAGGACGAGCACCTGGACAAGCTGCGCGGTTTCGCACAGGACTCCGGCGAGGGCCGGTGGACGGTGGAGGCCGCCATAGACCACGCGGTGCCGCTGCCGGCGATCACCGCGTCGCTGTTCGCGCGGTTCGCGTCCCGCCAGGACGACGCGCCGCAGATGAAGATGATCGCGGCGCTGCGCAACCAGTTCGGCGGCCACGCGGTCGAGACGAAGTAATCCACAGGGCTGCGGAGCAATCCACAAGCCGCAGTCCACAACCTGGGGGAGGTCGGCGACCGACCATGCACGTCACGCATCTGTCGCTGGCCGACTTCCGCTCGTACGCCCGGGTCGAAGTTCCGCTCGACCCGGGCGTCACCGCGTTCGTGGGCCCCAACGGGCAGGGCAAGACGAACCTGGTCGAGGCGATCGGCTACCTCGCCACCCTCGGCAGCCACCGGGTCGCCTCCGACGCCCCCCTGGTCCGTATGGGCGCCGACCGCGCGATTGTCCGGGCGCAGGTCAGACAGGGTGAGCGGCAGCAGCTGGTCGAGCTGGAGCTCAATCCCGGCAAGGCGAACCGTGCCCGGATCAACAGGTCCTCACAGGTCAGGCCGCGTGATGTGCTCGGGATCGTGCGGACCGTGCTGTTCGCGCCGGAGGATCTCGCGCTGGTGAAGGGCGACCCGGGTGAGCGGCGCCGCTTCCTGGACGAGCTGATCACCGCCCGCTCCCCGCGCATGGCCGGCGTTCGCTCGGACTACGAGCGCGTGCTCAAGCAGCGCAACACCCTGCTGAAGTCGGCCGCGCTCGCGAGGCGGCACGGCGGTCGCTCGATGGACCTGTCCACCCTCGACGTGTGGGATCAGCATCTCGCGCGCGTGGGCGCCGAGTTGCTAGCCCAGCGGCTCGACCTGATCGCCGCGCTCCAGCCGCTGACCGACAAGGCGTACGAGCAACTGGCACCCGGCGGCGGCCCGGTCGCCCTGGAGTACAAGCCGTCCGCGCCGGGCGAGGCACACACGCGTGAGGACCTCTACGAGCAGTTGATGGCCGCGCTCGCGGAGGCGCGCAAGCAGGAGATCGAGCGGGGCGTGACCCTCGTAGGACCGCATCGGGACGATCTGCTTCTCAAACTCGGTCAGCTGCCCGCCAAGGGATACGCCTCGCACGGCGAGTCCTGGTCGTACGCACTGTCGCTGCGCCTCGCGTCGTACGACCTGCTCAGGGCCGAGGGCAACGAACCGGTGCTGATCCTCGACGACGTGTTCGCCGAGCTGGACACCCGTCGCCGTGAGCGCCTGGCCGAACTCGTCGCGCCCGGTGAGCAGGTCCTGGTGACGGCGGCGGTCGACGACGACGTGCCGCACGTGCTGACGGGGACGCGGTACACCGTGTCCGAGGGGACGGTGGAGCGCGTATGACCGACGAACAACCCCCCGCTGAGCCCCCCAAGCCCGCCGAGCCCTCCGGCGTCGACCTCGCGCGCGTGGCGCTCAGGGCCGCGAAGGAACAGGCACGCGCGCGTGGGGACGCGGCGCAGCAGAAGCGCCAGGCCCGGCGCGGTGGCGGGCTGCGCTCCGGCGCGCGCGCCGACGGACGCGATCCCATGGCGTTCGGGGCCGCCATCAATCGCCTGATCACCGAGCGCGGTTGGGAGACGCCCGCCGCGGTGGGCGGGGTGATGGGGCGCTGGCCGGAGATCGTGGGCGAGGACCTGGCCAAGCACTGCGAGCCGGAGAAGTACGACGAGGACGAGCGGGTCCTGGTGGTGCGCTGCGACTCGACCGCGTGGGCGACGAACCTGCGGCTGCTCGCGCCGCAGCTGGTGGCCCGTCTGAACGAGGATCTCGGGCACGGCGCCGTGAAGTTGATCAAGGTGAACGGCCCCAGCGGTCCCGCTCGTCGCTACGGCCCGTTGCGCGCCCCGGGCAGCACGGGGCCCGGCGATACCTACGGGTGACAGACATCACATCAAGGGCGTCGGCGGTGCCATCGAGGCATCGGCGACGCCTTTGTCGTAGCCCTGTACGCGGTGGCGAATTCCGACCTGACTCCCAAGTAGCCATGGGTTGACAGCTCGAAGCGCTGAGTGCCTCCGTGAGCCTCTTGGAGCCCCGCTCCGTATATGGGGACCCGGAAGACGCCGGTTGAGGGCGGCACATGAGGACTCAGGTACCGGCAAACCCCCATCACTGTCGGCGCTACCGGTAGACTGGAAGCCAATCCCGCCCCAAACGTGGGGACCGCCCGGGAAACGCTGAGCAACGCTGATCAAGGCTTACCAACGCAACATGCCGCAGCCGCTCCGGCAACCCGCCGACGAGCCTGGCTCGTGCTGTGCCAGAAAGGGCGCTTCGTGGCCGATTCCGGCAACCCCAACGAGAACATCCCGTCCACCGACGCCGAGGCGACCTCGTCGAACGGCGAGGTAACCGCCTCGTACGACGCCAGTGCCATCACCGTCCTCGAGGGTCTGGACGCGGTCCGCAAGCGACCCGGTATGTACATCGGCTCGACCGGCGAGCGCGGCCTGCACCACCTGGTGCAGGAGGTCGTCGACAACTCCGTGGACGAGGCGCTGGCCGGCCACGCGGACACCATCGACGTGACGATCCTGGCCGACGGCGGCGTGCGCGTCGTCGACAACGGCCGAGGCATCCCGGTGGGCATCGTCCCCTCCGAGGGCAAGCCGGCCGTCGAGGTCGTGCTGACGGTGCTGCACGCGGGCGGCAAGTTCGGCGGCGGCGGCTACGCGGTCTCCGGCGGTCTGCACGGCGTGGGTGTCTCCGTGGTGAACGCCCTGTCCAGCAAGGTCGCCGTCGAGGTCAAGACCGACGGCTACCGCTGGACGCAGGACTACAAGCTGGGCGTCCCGACGGCTCCGCTGGCCAAGCACGAGGCGACGGACGAGCACGGCACGTCGGTCACCTTCTGGGCCGACAGCGACATCTTCGAGACCACCGAGTACTCCTTCGAGACGCTCTCCCGCCGCTTCCAGGAGATGGCGTTCCTCAACAAGGGTTTGAGGATCAAACTCACCGACGAGCGCGAGTCGGCGAAGGCCACCGCCGGGGCGGACGAGGCGGGCGCCGACGAGAAGGACGAAGTCAAGGTCGTCGAGTACCACTACGAGGGCGGCATCGTCGACTTCGTGAAGTACCTCAACTCCCGCAAGGGAGACGTGGTGCACCCCACCGTGATCGACCTGGAGGCCGAGGACAAGGACAAGCTCCTGTCCCTCGAGGTCGCGATGCAGTGGAACAGCAGCTACACCGAGGGCGTCTACTCCTTCGCGAACATCATCCACACGCACGAGGGCGGCACGCACGAGGAAGGCTTCCGCGCGGCGCTGACGAACCTCGTCAACAAGTACGCGCGCGACAAGAAGCTGCTGCGTGAGAAGGACGACAACCTCACGGGTGACGACATCCGCGAGGGTCTGACCGCGATCATCTCGGTGAAGCTGAGCGAGCCGCAGTTCGAGGGCCAGACCAAGACCAAGCTGGGCAACACCGAGGTGAAGACCTTCGTCCAGAAGGTCGTCTACGAGCACCTCACCGACTGGCTGGACCGCAACCCCGTCGAGGCCGCGGACATCATCCGCAAGGGCATCCAGGCGGCCACCGCGCGCGTGGCGGCCCGCAAGGCCCGTGACCTGACGCGCCGCAAGGGCCTCCTGGAGACCGCGTCCCTGCCGGGCAAGCTTTCCGACTGCCAGTCGAACGACCCCACCAAGTGCGAGATCTTCATCGTCGAGGGTGACTCCGCCGGCGGTTCGGCCAAGTCCGGCCGCAACCCCGAGTACCAGGCGATCCTCCCGATCCGCGGCAAGATCCTGAACGTCGAGAAGGCGCGGATCGACAAGATCCTGCAGAACCAGGAGATCCAGGCGCTGATCTCGGCCTTCGGCACCGGGGTCCACGAGGACTTCGACATCGAGAAGCTGCGCTATCACAAGATCATCCTGATGGCGGACGCCGACGTCGACGGCCAGCACATCTCCACGCTGCTGCTGACCTTCCTGTTCCGCTTCATGCGGCCGCTGGTCGAGGCCGGGCACGTGTACCTCTCCCGTCCCCCTCTGTACAAGATCAAGTGGGGCCGGGACGACGTCGAGTACGCCTACTCGGACCGCGAGCGCGACGCACTGATCGAGATGGGCCGGCAGCGCGGCAAGCGCATCCGCGAGGACTCCATCCAGCGCTTCAAGGGTCTCGGCGAGATGAACGCCGAGGAGCTGCGAGTGACCACCATGGACCAGGAGCACCGCGTCCTCGGCCAGGTCACCCTCGACGACGCCGCCCAGGCGGACGACCTGTTCTCCGTGCTGATGGGCGAGGACGTGGAGGCCCGCCGCCAGTTCATCCAGCGCAACGCCAAGGACGTCCGCTTCCTCGACATCTGAGTCGGTCTCAGCTGACCGCACCAGGAAGGATCTTCACCCGCAATGGCCGACGAGAACACGCCCGTCACCTCTGAAGAGGGCGGCGTCATCGCCCAGCGTGTCGAGCCCGTCGGGCTCGAGACGGAGATGCAGCGTTCGTATCTGGACTACGCGATGTCCGTCATCGTGTCCCGTGCGCTGCCGGACGTCCGGGACGGTCTCAAGCCCGTCCACCGCCGCGTCCTGTACGCCATGTACGACGGCGGCTACCGCCCCGAGCGCGGCTTCTACAAGTGCGCGCGCGTGGTCGGCGACGTCATGGGCAACTACCACCCCCACGGCGACTCCTCGATCTACGACGCCCTGGTGCGCCTCGCCCAGCCGTGGTCGATGCGGATGCCGCTGGTGGACTCCAACGGCAACTTCGGCTCCCCGGGCAACGACCCGGCGGCGGCGATGCGCTACACCGAGTGCAAGCTCGCGCCGCTGTCCATGGAGATGGTCCGTGACATCGACGAGGAGACCGTCGACTTCACGGACAACTACGACGGCCGCTCCCAGGAGCCGACCGTCCTGCCGGCCCGCTTCCCGAACCTGCTGATCAACGGCTCGGCGGGCATCGCGGTGGGCATGGCGACCAACATCCCGCCGCACAACCTCCGTGAGGTCGCGTCCGGCGCCCAGTGGTACCTGGAGAACCCGGAGGCCTCGCACGAGGAGCTCCTGGACGCCCTCATCGAGCGCATCAAGGGCCCCGACTTCCCGACCGGCGCGCTGGTCGTGGGTCGCAAGGGCATCGAGGAGGCGTACCGCACCGGTCGCGGCTCGATCACCATGCGCGCCGTCGTCGAGGTCGAGGAGATCCAGAACCGCCAGTGCCTGGTGGTCACGGAACTGCCGTACCAGACCAACCCCGACAACCTCGCGCAGAAGATCGCCGACCTGGTGAAGGACGGCAAGGTCGGCGGCATCGCGGACGTCCGGGACGAGACGTCGTCGCGGACGGGCCAGCGGCTCGTGATCGTTCTGAAGCGTGACGCGGTCGCCAAGGTCGTGCTGAACAACCTGTACAAGCACACGGACCTGCAGTCGAACTTCGGCGCCAACATGCTGGCGCTCGTCGACGGCGTCCCCCGCACGCTCTCGCTCGACGCGTTCATCCGGCACTGGGTGGCGCACCAGATCGAGGTCATCGTCCGCCGTACGAAGTTCCGGCTGCGCAAGGCCGAGGAGCGGGCGCACATCCTGCGCGGCCTCCTCAAGGCCCTGGACGCCATCGACGAGGTCATCGCGCTGATCCGGCGCAGCGACACCGTCGACATCGCGCGCACGGGCCTGATGGAGCTCCTGGAGATCGACGAGATCCAGGCCAACGCCATCCTCGAGATGCAGCTGCGCCGCCTCGCCGCCCTGGAGCGCCAGAAGATCATCCAGGAGCACGACGAACTCCAGGCGAAGATCGCCGAGTACACCGAGATCCTGGCCTCGCCGGTCCGCCAGCGCGGCATCGTCAGCGCCGAGCTCACCGCGATCGTCGACAAGTACGGCGACGACCGCAAGACCATGCTGGTGCCCTACGACGGCGACATGTCCATCGAGGACCTCATCGCCGAGGAGGACATCGTCGTCACGGTGTCGCGCGGTGGTTACGTCAAGCGCACCAAGACCGTCGACTACCGCGCCCAGAAGCGCGGCGGCAAGGGTGTACGCGGCACGAAGCTCAAGGAAGACGACATCGTCGACCACTTCTTCGTCTCCACGACGCACCACTGGCTGCTGTTCTTCACCAACAAGGGCCGCGTCTACCGGGCCAAGGCGTACGAACTGCCGGATGCCGGCCGTGACGCGCGTGGACAGCATGTCGCCAACCTGCTGGCCTTCCAGCCGGACGAGGCGATCGCCGAGATCCTCGCGATCCGCGACTACGACGCGGCGCCGTATCTGGTGCTCGCCACGAAGGCGGGTCTGGTCAAGAAGACGTCACTGAAGGATTACGACTCTCCGCGTTCCGGTGGCGTCATCGCCATCAATCTGCGTGAGCGCGAGGACGGTTCGGACGACGAACTGATCGGTGCCGAACTCGTCTCGGCCGACAGCGATCTGCTTCTGATCAGCAAGAAGGCGCAGTCGATCAGGTTCACCGCCTCGGACGACACCCTGCGTCCCATGGGCCGTGCCACCTCGGGTGTCAAGGGCATGAGCTTCCGTGAGGGAGACGAGCTGCTCTCGATGAATGTTGTTCGACCCGGTACGTTCGTGTTCACTGCTACGGACGGCGGGTACGCGAAGCGGACCCCCGTCGACGAGTACCGCGTCCAGGGTCGCGGCGGCCTCGGTATCAAGGCCGCCAAGATCGTGGAGGACCGTGGATCGCTCGTCGGAGCGCTGGTGGTCGAGGAGACCGACGAGATCCTCGCCATCACGCTGTCCGGCGGTGTGATTCGTACGCGAGTCAGCGGGGTCAGGGAGACGGGCCGTGACACCATGGGCGTCCAACTGATCAACCTGGGCAAGCGCGATGCCGTGGTCGGCATCGCACGTAACGCCGAGGCGGGACGTGAGGCGGAGGAGGTCGACGGCGATGTGCCCGACGACGAGACCGTCGAGGGTGCCGCCGCGACCATCGGCACGGACGAGGGTGAGGCACCCTCGGCCGAGTAGCACGAGGAGTGAGTCATCGTGAGCGGAGCCACGGGCGCCGGATCGACCGGAACCTCTACGGGGTCTTCCCCCGGCTCGGAGGCGGACGGCGGCGGCCGTGGCTCTGCCGCGCGTGCGGCAGAAACGCACCCAACAGATACGCACACGACTCAACTCAAGGCGATCAAGCCGCCCGCGACGGACTCGCGCTCGCCCGAGACTCATGGATCCCAGGGGGGACCTGTGACGGACACCCAGCCGCCGGCCCAGCCGACGGCGCCCGCCGCACCGCCGAAGGCGGCGGCTCAGCCGCAGCCCGCGGTGCAGCCCCAGCCTTCGCCCTCTCCGCTGCCGGGGGAACGCCGGCCGCAGCAGCAGGCCGGCCCGTACCACCCACCGCAGGCCTACCCGACGCAGGCCACCCCGGCCGGTGCCGTACGACGCCCGCGCACCGGCGCGCGCACCACGCCCCGTACCCGCAAGGCACGTCTGCGGGTGGCCAAGGCCGACCCGTGGTCCGTCATGAAGGTCAGCTTCCTGCTCTCCATCGCGCTGGGCATCTGCACGATCGTCGCGGCCGCCGTGCTGTGGATGGTCATGGACGCGATGGGCGTCTTCTCGACGGTCGGCGGGACGATCTCCGAGGCGACCGGCTCGAACGAGTCGAACGGCTTCGACCTCCAGGCGTTCCTCTCCCTGCCGAACGTCCTGATGTTCACGTCGATCATCGCGGTCATCGACGTCGTCCTCGCGACGGCTCTCGCGACCCTCGGCGCGTTCATCTACAACCTCTCCGCGGGCTTCGTCGGCGGCGTCGAGCTGACGCTGGCGGAGGACGAGTAACGCTGCCTCAAACATGCGGAGGCGGTCCTCGGGGAACCGATTTTGGGACTGCCCACGTCGTGCGCTAATCTTCAGGAGTCAGCGCGCGGGACACACTCCGCAGAGCGCGGCGGGGCTATAGCTCAGTTGGTTAGAGCGCATCCCTGATAAGGATGAGGCCACAGGTTCAAATCCTGTTAGCCCCACCAGCGAAAAGACCCCCGGCCCACAGGGCCGGGGGTCTTTTTTGACACCCATGGTTGACACCAACCGCCAGGGCCGCGCCAGGTGGCGTGGAGCGGACACCGCTCGTCGGCCGCCAGGCGAATGTCTCCCTCCCGACGTAGAAGCCGCCGTCCAGCCGACCTGTGCCTCCCAGGCGCAGTCAGCGGGGTCCAGGGAGAGCCGAAGGCTCACGGTGTAGTGCGCCCCTTCGGCACCGGGATGGACGGGGCGCCGTTCGCGACTGCGGGTTCGTAGTGGCGTGCGCTGGGAGCTGGGGACAGGTAGTGCCGGTTGTACGCGAGTACGTTGGCGATCCCAAGGCTGACAGGAAGGCGCACCCGTGCAGATAGCCGGAGTCGACTTGTACGTCAACAACCCGATCATGGCTTTGGGATCCCCGGACTGGATTCGCGATGACCTGGAGTTGCGGGGCGCTCCCGCTGCATCCTCAGACACTCATGTCATTGTCCGTGTACAAGCACAGACAGTTCTGATCAAGGTGCGACTGTTCCGGGACGACGGTCAGGGTGTCGCCGCCGATCCATCATTGACCACGGTCTTCGACGGGTCGCTCTACTTGGCAGACCGACGCTTCGTGATCGGTGACGTGTTGGGAGAGAGTCGATTCGTCAAGTACCTCGGGGGACCGCAACATTGGTGGGTGCGGGTGGCTGTCGATGACCCGAAGGGATACGCGCGTGCTGCCGACGTGGTCCTTTGCGTCGAGGAGTAAAGGCGACTCCGCTGCCAAGACCGCATGCGGCGTCTGACACCAGCGGCTGACACCAACAAACAGGACCGTTGGTCGACGTCGACAAGCCCCTGTGATCGACCTGACAAGGATGAGACCACAGGTTCAAATCCTGTTGGCCCCACCAGCACGAAGGCCCCCAGCCGATCTTGGTTGGGGGTTTTGTCATGTGCGACGGACATCAGTCTCGGGGGCCGCGTCCCGTGTGCCTAGACTCGGCAGATGACCTTGGAATGGGAACAGGTAATCGTTCACTCGGTGGATCCGGTGGCCCTGGGGCAGTGGTGGGCCGAGGCTCTTGGCTGGGTGGTGGTTCACGACTCCGATGAGGAGTTCGAGATTCGCCCGGAGCCGGATCGCCTGCCAGGGCTGGACTTCGTCAGGATCGCAGAGAGCAAGAAAGTCAAAAGTCGGCTGCATCTCGACTTCAGGCCCGATGACCAGGCCGCCGAGGTGGCTCGCCTTGAAGCTCATGGTGCCAAGCGTGTCGACATCGGTCAGGGTGACCAGTCGTGGGTCGTCATGGCGGACCCTGAAGGCAACGAGTTCTGTGTTCTGGGCCAACGGCGTCAGTGAGCCTCCGGAGCCCATCGGCGTACGGGCGGGTGTTTCCGTGCGGTGCTGCGCGCGACGTCGTCACTTCTTCGGCGCTTCTTCGATGCGTCTTTGATACGTATTCAATGGGTATTCAATGCGTTTAGGCGTTTCTCGGGTGCCGCAGTGGCATCAGGCACAGTCTGCTGCAGCGGGTTGGGCTGTGTCGGCTTCCGCGGCGGCGGCGGCCGTGTCGGTGTCGGCGAGGGAGCGGGGGCGGCAGCTGGGGGTCTTGCCGTGGGCCTCGGCCCGGATGCGCTGCTTCATCGTGGGGGGCAGCGATCTGACGTAGGACCAGAGGCCGTGGGACATCGCCAGGGGCTCCGGGTGTGCGACGGCGCTGTTGCGGGCCGGCTGGGTCTGCGGTACGGCAGCGGCGGCGGTCGTCGTGATGAGTCCGAGCGCCGTGAACAGCGCGAGGAAGGCGGTGACGACGACGGTCCACAGCTTCATGACCTTGTTCCGGGCCATGGTCCCTCACTTTCGGGTCGGTCGATTTGCGTACTTTCCTCATGATGTGTATGGGCGTCGCGAAAGCACGGACCCGAGGTCGTGGCGCGTCGATCTTCAGATGAACAGCACACGAATGGGTGCATAGAAGGAGAAAAATAGGAGAACCTGGGCGATACGGTCTTAAGTGACCGTTCGTGGAGGTGTGATCACCCTCTGATCGGAGGTCCCTGTTCCGCTTCTACTGGGCCGCTCGCGACGGGAGTTGAGGCCCCGGACACAGGTCACCGATCGGTATCGGTCGGTGTGTATAGTCGGGCGCCAGAGGTCCCCTACGTCAAGGAAAGACGAGGTCGCGCGGTGAAGAAGCTTCTCCTGGTCGCACTGGCCGCCATCGGCGGGCTCCTCGTGTACCGCCAGATCCAGGCGGATCGCGCCGAGCAGGATCTGTGGACGGAGGCGACTGACTCCGTGCCCACGGGTTCGTGAGTACCGAGATCCGATTCTGAACAGACCCCGGCCGTTGTTGCGGTCGGGGTTTTGTGTTGCCCGGGACCGGCGGCCGGGGGTTTCGGACGGTCGTACGGATTGCGAGGGTGGGTGGCGGCCCCGCGGGGCAGGATGGGCCACGGCCGGCCGCACAGGTGGTCGTGTCGCATCGATGACGTTCGTGGGAGCTCGGGGCGCGGGCACGGAGGGGTGGCGCGGGATGGGGCGGCGTACGGCGTGGTGGCGGGTGGCCGTCGTGGGGATCGTGCTGGGGACGGTGGCAGGTGCGCCGGGGTCTCCTGGCTTCGCCGCTTCCGCCTCGCCCTCCACGTCTCCTCCCGCCTCTCCGTCCACCCTCGCTTCTCCTTCTGCCTCCGCCTCTCGTTCTTCCTCTGCTACGACCTCCTCGTACGCCTTCGCCGAAGACGCCCTGTCGGTCACCGGGGCGGCGGACACCGCCGACGCCGACATCCTTGAACCCGGCACGACGTACCGGAGTTCGCTGCCGAGTGACGGCAAGGTCTACTACCGCCTCCAACTCGACGGCACGTCGACCGTGTACGTCGCCGCGACGGCCGTACCCCCGACGGACGTGGCGGTCACCCCCACCGAAGGCGTCAGGGTGTCCGTGCAGGACGCCGACGGCCGTTCCTGCTCCGCGGCGGACACCGCCAGCATCGGCGCCGGCCGCAGCCCGCGTCCCCTCACCGTGTGGGGCGCTCGTCAGCTCTCGCCGAGCCGGTCGCTGTGCCAGGGCGCCGGTACGTACTACGTCGTCGTCCAGCGGGTGCTGCGCACCGAGTCCTCGCCGGGCGACTGGGACCTGGAGCTCGCGCCCGTGCTGGAACCGCGGTTGCGGAAGGCCGGCTCGACCAGCGCGCCCGAGGCCTGGGACTCGGCCACACCCTCGCCTCCCTCCGGTGCTGCCGTGCGGGTGCGGGGCGGCGGGGGATTCGGCTCGGCGACCGCGCTGGAGCAGGGGGTCTGGCGCGACGACGTAAGGCCCGGGCAGACGCTGTTCTACGAAGTGCCGGTCGACTGGGGACAGCAGGTGTACGCCACTGCCGATCTGAGCAGTTCGAGCGGCGGCGGGGCGGGTGGGGGTTTCGTGCCGGGGGGCGTGAATCTGGCGCTGTACAACCCCGTGCGCGGACTCGTCGACGCCACAAGCATCAGTTACAACGGCAGCCAGAAGGCGGGTGCTCTTGCTGCCCTGCCGCCGGTCGGGTACGACAACCGGTACGCCGTTTCCGACCGGGTGAACGGGATGCGGTTCGCCGGGGCCTACTACCTCGTCGTGCATCTCGCCGCGCGGGTGGGCGAGGAAGTCGGCGACGGGCCGTTCGGACTGGTGCTGCGTGTGCGGGTGACGGGGGAGGCGACGGTCGGGCCCGGCTACGCGGGACAGTCCGAGCCGTCGGGAATCTTCCAGGTGGGGCTACTCGGGCGGGGCTCTGGGGCGGCGGGCCAGGCGGACTCGAGCGACGGCGGTGGGGGCGGCGGTGATGCCGGAATGAAGCTGGTGGCCGTCGGGGGCCTCGGGGCGGGGACCGTGGTGTTGGTGGTGCTCGGGGTGTGGGTTGTGGTGGGGCGGCGGAGGGCTGCCGGGGTGTAGGGGGCGGGGTGGGGCCGTGGGGCCCGCCTGCGTTTGGCTTGTGCTGCGGGATGCGGGCTGCGGCCTGGGGGCATGTGAGGCCTGCGGGCTGTGGGCCTGGGGATGCAGGGCTCGTGGGGTGCTGGGGGCCTTGGGAATACCGGGGCAGGGGATCACAGGGCCCTTCGGGACTGCGTGTGGCTGCCCTGCCGCCGGTCGATGCCTGCGTGAGATTTCGGGGCGCGGGTGCGTCAGGACTGAGGCTGCGTCGGGGGCTACGGCTGAGTCACCCCTGAGGGTGGTGCAGGACTGCCGGTGCTTCAGGGCCGCGGGGCTCTCCGCGGCGCGGGCGCTTGGGATTGCGGTCTGTCCGAGGTGCCGGGTCCTCAGATCTGGGTGAGTGCCCAGAACCCCACGGCGTAGCAGGCCAGGGCCAGGAGCAGGAGGGGGATCGCCACCTTTGCGGGTGGGCCGCTGCGGCGTGCTCGCGAAAGTGACGGGGCGGGGGGTGGAACCTGCGGGCTCTGAGCGGTGTACGAAGCAGTAGAGGTATCAGCGTGGGGCTGGTGCGGGAATGGTGTCGGGGCCTGCGTGGGGAACCGTGGGGCGTGGGGTTGGGGGGAGGGCAGGACATGAGTCGGGGGTGTGGGGTCGTGGGGGGAGATGTAGGCGGAGTGGGTCGGGGCAGGCCGGTATGGCTGTCCCTGGGCCTGTGGGTGGTGGTGATGCGGCTGTACCTGGTGCTCCGGTGGGGTGGAGGACTGGGAGCGGGAGTCCGCGGGCCGGGGTGGTGGCAGATGGAAGCTGCCGGTGTCCGACACCGAGGGTGGCCGGGTGGGGGCGGGTGCTGTGTGGTGCACGGGCCAGGGCGTTTCGGAGCCCGTTCCGGGGGCGGGGCTCGGGAAGGGCGTGTTGTCGGTGCCACCCGTGCCGGCGTTGGGGTGAGCGGCTGGGGCGTCGGTGCCTGGGGAGGGCGGAGGGCCCGCCTCGCCGGCCCAGGAGGGCGGGTTGGCTCGTTCGGGCCATGGCGCCGGGTTCGATTCCCGGGGCCAGGACGTCGGGTTCGCCTCACCGGGCCAGGGCGGCGTGCTTCCTTCGTCTGGCCGAGATACGGGACTGCCCTCCCGGGAACGCCGGGCAGCGTGGCTGCCTTCGCTGAGCCAGGGCGTGGCGCTTCTTTCGCCGGGCCGGGGGGATTCGCCTCCCTCGCTGGGTCGGGCCGCTTGGTTGCCGTCGCTGGGCCAGGGTGCGGCGCTACTTTGGCCGAGCCAGTGCGACTCGCTGTCCTCACCGGGCCGGGAAACAGGCCTGTTCGTCTCACCGGGCCGGTGCACAGCGTCGTTCTCCTCGCCGTGCAAATAAGGAGCGCCCTTCGGCCCGCCTCGCTGGTTGGCCGCGTCGCTTGCCTCGCTAGGGCGGGGAGGTATTCCACTTTCTTCGCCGTGCCAAGAGGGCGCCCCACCTGGCACTCCGGGCTGGGAGGACCACCCGTCGCCTTCGCCGGGCCGGTACGGGGTCCCGCTCGCTTCTCCGGGCTGGGAGGGTGCCGGCCCATTGCCTTCGCCGGGCCGGTAGGGGGCTCCGTCCGCTTCTCCGGGCTCGGAGCCCACCTCAGAGCCCACCCCGTTTCCCTCGCCGAACCAGGAGGACGCTCCGCCGCCCCCATTGACCGCACCGGGGCGAGACGTCTCGCTGGGGCCCTGGCCCGGCCAGGAAGACGCCCCGTCCGCCTCACTGGCCGCACCGGACCCAACACCGGCGCCCGGGCCGGCTCCCGACCCGACGCCAGCGCTGGGTCCAGCAGAAGCACCGGAGCCGACACCGGCACCCGGTCCAGTACCGGCCCCACGCCAGTCAGCCGCCCCGTCTCCTCCGCCGACGGCAAAAGCCCCCGCGCTTCCTCCGTCCCCAAAAGACCCCCCGCTTCCGTCACCGGTCCCGAAGCGCGGATCTCCCCCCGCCCCGGAGATTCCGTTCCGCGTCCTGTTCGGGTCCACGCCCGGGGCTCGCTTGAGGGGGCCTTCCGGGCCGAACCCCGGAGGCAGGGGGCCGAGTTGATCGAAGATTTCGATGGACTCGTCGTCCGGGCCGGGCTCCGGGAGGAGTTCCCTGGCGGCTGCGAGGGCTTTGCGGGCCCCCGTGGCCGTGCGGAAGCGGGCCTGGGGATCCGGCTGGAGGAGCGAGGCCACGACCTGCCAGAGCGGTTCGGGGACGCTCTGGGGCGCTCCGGGGGTGCCGTGGGCGGCGAAGTACTGGATGAGTGCCTTGGCGTCGGGCTTGGCGCCCTCCAGGAGGTACAGCGCGACCAGGCCGACGGCGAACAGGTCGGCGGGGAAGTCCGGTTCCGCGCCCATCATCTGCTCGGGGGCGAGATAGCCGGGCGTGCCCACGACGAGGTTGGTCTCGGTCAGGCGCGGTTCGCCCAGCCGCATGGCGATACCGAAGTCGGACAGCCGCAGCCGCGGGCGGGCGGTGCCGGTGGCCTCGAGCAGGATGTTGGCGGGCTTGATGTCGCGGTGCACGACGCCTTCCGCGTGCACCGCGGCCAGCCCCGCGAGGAGTTGGTCGAGCAGGGTGCAGACGAAGACCGGTGGCAGGGGGCCGTAGTCCCCGACCAGATGGACCAGCGAGCCGCCGGCGACCAGGTCCATCGTGAACAGGACCTTGTCGTCGTCGGCGGCCCAGCTGGCGGGCGCGAGGACATGGGGGTGATCGATCCGCAGGGCCTGTTCGCGGACGAAGCGCAGCAGGGAGTGCGCGTCGCTCTGCAGCAGGACCTTGGCGGCCACATAGCGGCGGCGCCGGTGGTCCCAGGCACGCCAGACGGCGCCGACGCCTCCGCGTCCGATCGGATCGGCCAGCTCGTACCGGCCGGCGAACACCTCACCCATGACTGCGCGTCGCTCCTCCCCCTGCGGTTACCCCCCTTGCTTCCCCCTCGATGAGCGATACGACCCCTCGTGGCCTCCCGGATGAGAGATACGGCCCCGTGTTCCTCGTCTCCTCGGCGGCTGACACACCCCCGTGTGTCAGCCCCCGGTGAGAAGCGCGACCCCCCGCGCTCCTCCGTGCTGCCTGCACAGCCCCCGGCCCGGCCGCCGAACCCCCTTCGGCTACCGGGCGGACGGCTCAGTTCTGGTGGGACTGGTAGTGCGTGACCGCGTCGGAGGTGCGGCCCGCGCCGTAGACCCGGAGGAACTCTGCCAGTTCCGGGTGGGTCGGGGCGAGGGTGTCCGCCGCGTCGATGATGTCTCCGGCGGCGGCCACCGAGCGCAGCAGCGACTGGATCTCGCGGACGACCCGCTTGACCGTCGGCGCTCCCGAACTGCTCGTCGTGGTCGTGGTGTTGCTGAGCACCGAGCCCCCCTGCGACTTCTTGATCTCGTCCATGCGCTCGGTCGCCTCGGCCGCGCTCACGCTGCCGTCCGCGACCTGCCCCGCCAGGTCCTGCAGCAGCTGTACCCGCTGGACCACGGCGGGATTGCCGATCTTCGCCCGCTGACCGCTCATCAGCTGAGACAGCATCGGAGCCGACAGCCCCAGTACCCCCGCCAGACGAGCCTGGTTGAGACCGAGGTCGTCTATGAGCTTACGGAAGAGCGCCCCCAGCGGCTCCCCATACCAGTTCCGCTGCAGTTCCCGCGCTCTTGCGGTCGCTTCCTGCTGTGCGGCGTCCATGTGCGTCTCCCCATCGCTTCCCCAAAAATCCGTGGTTCGCGACAGCGAACCACGCCGAGCATCTTACGGAGAGTGGTCGTTCGCGGGGACCCCCAATCCTTTTGCGGAATACTGGGGGTGACCCGGTACTCTGGTCTGCGGCGCCCACCGGTACGTGGTTCTTCCGGCGGACGTTTCTCTTCCCGGGGCCTTAGCTCAGTTGGTAGAGCGCTGTCTTTGCATGGCAGATGTCAGGGGTTCGACTCCCCTAGGCTCCACTTCAGAAAACCCCTCCGACCTGCGGATACGCGGGCGGAGGGGTTTCTCGTGTGCGGGGGTGGGAGCCGGTTCGCCCGGCGGGCCGGCGGGGACACACCACACCGGCCTACTTCATCAGCGAGCGGTAGACCGCCGACGACCTCGGATGGGCTCGGCACCCCCACACGCCGTGCGGGCAGTAGTCGGTGATGGCCTGGTAGAGGGGGCGCTCCCGGGCGAACCAGGTGAGCATGCCGTACATGTACACCGGGTTGTCGCCGTTCTCGTACAGACCCCACTCCTGGTACGAGAACGGTTTGCCGTGGGCGCGGGCGAAGCGGACATGGGCGCGCAGGCCGTACGGCTCGTTCACCTGGTCGGTGAAGCGCAGGCCGCGCGGGGCGTCGTAGGCGTCCATGCCGATGATGTCGACGACCTCGTCGCCCGGATAGCAGCGCGGCCACGGGATCGCGTCGAGGCCGCGGTTGGGCGTGAACTCGAAGCGGAAGCGCTGACCGGGTACCGAGCGCATCACGCGCACGATCCTCGTCCAGTACGCCTTCCACGCCGCCGGGTCCGGGCCGCAGCGGTGGGTGTAGGTGGTGCCGTTCATCTCCCAGCCGAGCACGACGATCGTGTCCGGGACGCCGAGAGCCGTCAGCCGGCGGGCCAGGGTGCGGAAGTGACCGTCGTACTCGCCGGCCGCCCCGCGCCGCAGCTCGGTGCGGACCGTGCTGTCGGGGAGATCGGCCTCGGTGCGTTCCAGCATCGGCACGTCGAGGACGAGCATCCGCCGCGGGTCGGCCCGCCGCCATGACGCCCAGGACTCCAGAAAGCCCGGCGCGCCCTCGATGTTGCTCCAGCGGTCGCCGGGCAGATACACGTGCCCGACCCGGGGCACGGGCCCGCCGAGCCAGGCGCCGAGTTCGCCGAGACGGCCCACGTCGGCGGGCTCGTAGCCGACGTACGCGCCGTACGCGGAAGCCGTCGAGGGCTCGGGGGCGCGAGCGGTGCAGGCCGAAGCCAGGAGCAGCAGTACGGCGGCCAGGGCGGCCGGCCCACGGCACGAGGGCTTCATCAGGGCGGCGGTCCATCCGGTGCGGAGACGTGTCCCTGCGAACTGTGGCGCACGGGGGCCCTGCCGCACCGGTCGAGTCACACCGTCGGGTGAACACGACGGTGGGGCGGAAAACTTCCGCCCCACCACTGGTACACGCCGGTATCGGCGTCAGCGCCCTTCGTCGTGCTTCGCGGCGTCCTCCTCGGCCTCCTTCGCCTGGACCTCCGGGTCCAGGACCGACTGGCCGCTGCCGTCCACGGACGTCAGACGGCCCGTCTCGGGCACCTCGGTCGCGGCCGGCGGCTCGACCAGCCAGTCGGGGTTGGCCTGCTTGTCCCACCACTTCCAGGCGGCGAAGGCGCCACCCGCCACGAGACCCGCGACCGCCAGCGCCTTGGCAAGGCGTCCTGCACGGGCCCGCCGCTCATGCTTGCGGACCAGCTTCTGGACCTCCTTCGGCGTGATCTGACCGCGCAGAGCGGCCAGTGCGGCCGCGCTCCGGGCCGTGGCCTCATCACGGACCGGACCGGCCGCGGCGACGGCCTGCTCGATCCTCGGACGGGAGTAGTCGGCGGCCTGACGGGCCGCCTTGCGGGTGCGTACGGCAGCCTCGTGGGCCGCCTGGTCGACCTTCGGCGGAACATGCGTACGGGCCTGCTCCAGGCGCGGCGCGACATGAGCGCCGTACTGGACACGCGCCTGCTCGGCCGCCTGCGAGACCTTCGGCGCGAGCCGTACGCGTGCCTCCGTCGCGTAGTGCGAGGCCTTGTCCTTGGCCGTGTCGGCGTAGGGCGCCACCACTTCCGCGGCGTGCAGCACGCTGTCCTTCGCCGAGCCGGTCGCGGCGCGCACGCTGTCGATGCGGGTCACGGGATCCTCCTCCTCGGTGGCGTACGGTATTTCGACTTTCCACCCTTTTACGGATCATGCCTGCCGGAGTGCAGCCCGGCACCTGTGGGCGGGCATCCGGATCAATAACGGATGAATATGTGGCAACAGGAGCTTGTCGACGACAATGCCACGGATCGCTGCTCCGCGCCCCTGCCCGGACCCTCCTCGGCCGGATCCGTGCGAGGATCGGTCGGGCAAAAGAAGACAACGGAAGGCAGATCGTGGCCGAGCAGCTTTACGCCACCCTGAAGACCAACCACGGCGACATCGAAGTCCGGCTCCTGCCGAACCACGCCCCGAAGACGGTCAGGAACTTCGTCGAACTCGCCCAGGGCGAGCGCGAGTGGACGCACCCGGGCACCGGGGAGAAGTCCACCAAGAGGCTCTACGACGGCACGATCTTCCACCGCGTCATCAGCGGCTTCATGATCCAGGGCGGCGACCCGCTGGGTACCGGCATCGGCGGCCCGGGCTACGAGTTCGAGGACGAGTTCCACCCGGACCTCGGCTTCAACAAGCCCTACCTGCTCGCCATGGCCAACGCGGGCCCCGGCACCAACGGCTCGCAGTTCTTCATCACCGTCTCCCCGACGGCCTGGCTGAACCGCAAGCACACCATCTTCGGCGAGGTCACGGACGCGGCCAGCCAGAAGGTCGTGGACGCCATCGCCGGCGTCAAGATCACCCGCCCCAACGACCGGCCGGTGAACGACGTCGTCATCGAGCAGGTCGTCGTGGAGACCCGCCAGGGCTGAGCCCCGGGCGACACCGCGAAGGGAACCAAACGCCCCGCTCAACCGTAAGGATGAGCGGGGCGGTGCATGTGGGCACGACGACTCAGGGCGACTTAGGGGATGGCATGAATCAGGAGGCGGGCAGCACACCGGAGGCCCAGAACCTGCCTGGCTGCTACCGGCACCCGGACCGTGAGACCGGCATCCGCTGCACCCGCTGCGAGCGCCCGATCTGCCCCGAGTGCATGGTCAGCGCCTCCGTCGGCTTCCATTGCCCCGAGTGCGTGCGCGACGGGGGCGGCGGCGGACCGGCTCCGGCCGCGGCGAGGCCCCGCACCCTCGCGGGCGGGACGGTCACGGCCGACCCCCGGCTGCTGACCAAGATCCTGATCGGGATCAACCTCGCGGTGTTCATCGCCATCAGCACCAACGCGTCCCTGGTGGATGACCTCAGCCTTGTCGGCGCCTATCAGCCGCCACCGTTCCTGCTCACCGAGGGAGTCGCGGACGGGCAGTACTACCGCCTGGTGACCTCGATGTTCGTGCACGAACAGATCTGGCACATCGGCTTCAACATGCTGAGCCTGTGGTGGCTCGGCGGCCCGCTCGAAGCGGCCCTGGGCCGCGCGCGTTATCTCGCGGTCTATTTCGTCTCCGGTCTCGCGGGAAGCGCCCTGGCCTATCTGCTGGCCAGTCCGACCACACAGACCTTTGGCGCCTCCGGTGCGATCTTCGGCCTCTTCGGCGCGACCGCGGTCCTGATGCGACGGCTCAACTACGATCTGCGGCCGATCATGGCGCTCCTGGTGATCAACCTGATCTTCACCTTCGGCTGGAGCAGCATCTCCTGGCAGGCCCACATCGGCGGTCTGGTTGCCGGTGTCGTCACGGGGTACGCGATGGTCCACGCCCCACGCGAGCGGCGGTCGCTGGTGCAGTACGGCACCTGCGCGCTGGTCCTGCTGGTCATCGTGGGCATGACGCTGTTCAGGACCGCCCAGCTGACCTGAGCGGGCCCGTTGTCCACAGCGAGTGCCGGATCTTGTGCATACAGTGCGGGAACAGCTGCGCCCCCTGGCGCTGACCTGCATTTGGGCAGGTCAGGCAGGGGGCGAACAAGCTTGCGGAAGCTGGTGCGATGGTCGTACCGGCGTCAACGTCCGATGGGTTATCCACAGATCGTCGTCTTTTCCCCAGGTCCTGTGGAAATTGCTCCAGGCTGTGGATAACTCAGCGGATACCCCTGGGGAGAGCTACTTCCACTGGGTGGAGACGCCGAACCCCGCGGCGATGAAGCCGAAGCCCACCACGATGTTCCAGTTGTCCAGAGCGTCGATGGGGAGCGAGCCGTCCGTCACATAGAAGACGACGATCCAGGCCAGCCCGATGAGGAACATGGCCAGCATCACGGGGGCTACCCACGCGCGGCTGGTCAGCTTGATGGCGGTCGCCTGCTTCGCCGCGGGCGGCGTGTAGTCGGCCTTCTTGCGGATACGTGACTTCGGCACGAGGGTCTCTCCTGTCGATGCGCTGCGTGGCCGCGCAGGTAACTGGTCGGGCTCGGGGCAGCGTACAAGGGGACACTGAGTGCTCCCCCGGGCGTCCGTTAGCGTAGTGCTTCCGTAGCGCCGAAGGAGATAAGGGTACGTTGAGCAATTCTGCCGACTCACCCCAGTCCGGATCCAGTCCTGCCCGCAGGCGGGGTTTCCGGCCGGTGAGGGTGCTCACGGTGGGCGTCTTCGCTCTCGCGGGACTCATTTTCTTCACGAGTTTCAATACGGCCAAGGGCACCAACATCCGCACGGACGCGTCCCTGCTGAAGCTCTCGGACCTCATCCAGGAGCGCAGCCACAACAACGGTGAGCTCGACGAGTCGAACGGCTCGCTGCGCCGGGACGTCGAGGCACTCGCCGAGCGCGACGACGGCAGCACCAAGGCCGAGGACGACAAGCTCGCCGCCCTGGAGGACCGGGCGGGCACCCAGAAAATCAAGGGGAAGGCGGTCACGGTCACGCTCGACGACGCCCCGCCGAACGCCACCGCCAAGCTCCCCGGCTACCCCGAGCCCCAGCCCGACTACCTGGTCATCCACCAGCAGGACCTCCAGGCCGTGGTCAACGCCCTGTGGAAGGGCGGCGCGAAGGGCATCAAGGTCATGGACCAGCGGCTGATCTCCACCAGCGCCGTGCGCTGTGTCGGCAACACCCTGATCCTCCAGGGCCGCGTCTACTCGCCGCCGTACAAGATCCAGGCGGTCGGTGACCCCGGGAAGCTGAAGCAGGCCCTCGCGGACTCCAAGGCGATCCAGAACTACATGGTCTACGTCAATGTCTACGGCCTTGGCTGGAATGTCGCCGACGACGGCACGGTGACTCTTCCCGGCTACTCGGGCACAGTGGATCTGCAGTACGCCAAGCCCGTGGAGTGAGCACGATGTGAGCCCCTGGAGCCGCCGGTGCGTGTCGTCGTCAGGACCGTCAGCGAGCTGTGTATCACCGTCGGCGCCCTGATCGTGCTGTTCGTCGCCTATGTGCTGTTCTGGACCGGTGTGAAGGCCGACACCGTCATGGACGACCAGATCGACCAGTTACAGAACCAGTGGTCCAAGGGGAGCGTGCAGCAGCCGAAGGTGACGGCGGGTGCCACCGCGACTCCGGCCGAGCCGGCGCCGTACCGGAGCGGGCAGCCCTTCGCGATCATGTACATTCCGCGGCTTGGTTTCACGTGGAACAAGCCCGTGCTCGAAGGCACCCGGGTCGGCACCCTGAAGAAGGGCCTCGGCCACTACGCGAACACCGCGCAGCTCGGTCAGCAGGGCAACTTCTCGGTCGCCGGGCACCGGCGCACCTACGGGGATCCGTTCAAGGACTTCCCGAAGCTTCGGCGCGGTGACGCGGTCGTCCTCACCGACGGGACCACCTGGTTCACGTATCGGATCGACAAAGGGCCTTACAAAACAGTGCCCACCGACATTGAGGTGATCGATCCTGTGCCACGTAAATCCGGGTACACGCGGCCTGGCCGCTATCTCACGCTGACCACGTGCGATCCGGAGTGGGGACACAGTCACCGGCTGATCGTCTGGGCACACCTTGACTCCACACAGCCTGTGGAGGACGGCAAGCCTGTTGCCCTGCGCCGTTAGTCTGGTGCGGTACGGCGTGAGTGTGGTGCCGTGGTGCGACGGAAGGGACGGCATGTACGGCTGGATCTGGCGGCATCTGCCGGGGAGCGCATGGGTGAAGGCGTTCCTCTCACTCGTGCTGGTCGTTGCTGTGGTCTACGTCCTGTTCCAGTACGTGTTCCCGTGGGCCGAACCGCTGCTGCCCTTCAACGATGTGACGGTGGACAACCAGTGAGCGCGCGCATTCTCGTCGTCGACAACTACGACAGCTTCGTCTTCAACCTGGTCCAGTACCTCTACCAGCTGGGTGCAGAGTGCGAGGTGCTGCGCAACGACGAGGTGTCGACGGCGCATGCCCAGGACGGCTTCGACGGTGTCCTGCTCTCGCCCGGCCCCGGCACACCGGAGGAGGCCGGGGTCTGCGTCGAGATGGTGCGCCACTGTGCCACGACCGGGGTGCCCGTCTTCGGTGTCTGCCTCGGCATGCAGTCGATGCAGGTGGCGTACGGCGGTGTCGTGGACCGCGCCCCCGAGCTGCTGCACGGCAAGACCTCGCTCGTCGAGCACGAGGGCAGGGGCGTCTTCGCCGGGCTGCCGACGCCGTTCACGGCGACCCGGTACCACTCCCTGGCCGCCGAGCCGGCGACGGTCCCGGCCGAGCTGGAGGTCACCGCGCGGACGCACGACGGGATCGTCATGGGGCTGAGGCACCGTGAACTGCCGGTCGAGGGTGTGCAGTTCCACCCGGAGTCGGTGCTGACGGAGCACGGGCACCTGATGCTGGCCAACTGGCTGGTGGAGTGCGGGGACCAGGGCGCGGTGGCGAGGTCGGTGGGGCTTGCCCCGGTGGTGGGCAGGGCCACGGCGTGACGGCCCTGCGCCCCGAGCGCGAGGACTTGTACGGCGACGCGTCGTACGAGTCCTACGGCGGCGATCCCTACGGCGGGGAGTCCTTCGGCGGTGGTTCCTACGCCGAGAAGCCCTACGCCGAGGAGCCCTACGCCGAGGAGTCTTTGGGCGGGGCGCCTTCGGGCGGGGCGTCGGCGCCGTACGTACCACCGGCCGATGACGAGACGGTGGCGCTGCGGATCCCTGATCCGCCGCCGCCCCCCATATCCGCCTCTGCGGCCTCTTCCGTCACATCCGCCACTGGATCCCCACAGGGCGGCCGTGCGGCCCGCAGAAAGGCCGCCAAGGGCCGTCACGGGCGTCATGGTGGCGGAGCCGCCCCTGAATCGCAGTCCGAGCAGGAGTCGCCGGACGGGAAACCGCTCTCCCGTGTCGAGGCCCGTCGGCAGGCAAAGGCACGCAAACCAGGCGCGGCCGTCGTCGCGAGCCGTGCGCTCGGTGAGGTGTTCATCACCACCGGCGTGCTGATGCTGCTGTTCGTCAGTTACCAGCTGTGGTGGACGAATGTGCGGGCGCACGCGCAGGCGGACAAGGAGGCCAGCAGCCTCCAGAACGACTGGGCGAGCGGCAAGGGCGCGCCGGGCACCTTCGAGCCGGGCCAGGGCTTCGCCCTGCTGCACATCCCCAAGCTGGACGTGGTGGTGCCGATAGCGGAGGGCGTCAGCAACAAGAAGGTCCTCGACAAGGGCATGGTGGGGCACTACAGCGAGGGCGCGCTGAAGACGGCGATGCCCGACGCCAAGACCGGCAACTTCGCCCTCGCCGGGCACCGCAACACCCACGGCGAGCCTTTCCGTTACATCAACAAGCTCTCCCCGGGCGACGCGATCGTCGTCGAGACGCAGGACGACTACTTCGTCTACAAGATGACGTCGACGCTGCCGGTGACGGCTCCGAGCAACACGAGTGTGATCGACCCCATCCCCAAGGGATCCGGTTTCAGCACGGCCGGCCGCTACATCACTCTCACCACCTGCACGCCGGAGTTCACCAGCAAGTACCGGTTGATCGTCTGGGGCAAGATGGTCGAGGAACGGCCGCGCAGCAAGGGCAAGCCGGATGCGCTCGTCCAGTAAGGGCAGATGACTAGTGGCAGCGACCACCGAGCAAGAGCAGAACACCGGTACCCCAGCGCCGCGTCGCCGCGGCACCGGCCGGATCGCCATGGCGGTCAGCGTCTTCGGTGAACTCCTCATCACTGCGGGCCTGGTGCTCGGCCTGTTCGTCGTCTACTCGCTGTGGTGGACGAACGTCGTCGCGGACCGCGCGGCGGACAAACAGGCCGACAAGGTGCGCGACAGCTGGACCGAGCGGACCACCGGCGGTCCCGGTGCGCTGGACACCAAGAACGGCATCGGCTTCCTGCACGTCCCCGCGATGAAGAACGGCGAGGTCCTGGTCGAGAAGGGCACCGCGACGAAGATCCTCAACGACGGCGTCGCCGGCTACTACACCGACCCCGTCAAGGCCACGCTCCCCACCAGCGGCAAGACGGGCAACTTCTCCCTCGCCGCTCACCGCGACGGCCACGGCGCGAAGTTCCACAACATCGACAAGATCAAAAAGGGCGACGCGATCGTCTTCGAGACCAAGGACGAGTGGTACGTCTACAAGACCTACGCCGTTCTCGCCGAGACCTCGAAGTACAACGTCAAGGTCCTCGGCCAGATCCCCAAGGAGTCCGGCAAGAAGAAGGCGGGCCACTACATCACCTTGACGACCTGCACGCCGGTGTACACCTCGCGGTACCGGTATGTGGTGTGGGGTGAGCTGGTCCGCACCGAGAAGGTGGACAGCGAGCGGACGTTGCCGAAGGAACTGACCTAGCATGACGGAGGCCCGAAGCCGCAACTATCTCTTGCGGCTTCGGGCCTCTTTGCGTCGGGCCGTGCCTACTCATCGCCGCCGAGACCGGGATCACCGTCGTACACCGTGGGCTGCTGGAGCAGTGGAGCGCCGGGGAACCGCTGGAAGTCCTTCGCGAACCGCTTGCATTGGACGACGAGGCGTCGTCCATCGGCCGTGAGGCCGCTGACGTCGATACCCCGGTCTTCGTGGCCGCCCTGCACGGTCACGTTGGTGCATCCGTCGCGGCGCAGCAGCCTGGCGATGTGGTGTTCGAACGTGCGGCCGTTCATGGCGTCCATGGCGGCCATGACTCCGACGGTGGGCCGGTCGTCTCGTACGCCTTCGAGTCGTTGAAGGCGGGTGTGGTGCTGGTGGAGACGTCGCTCGATGCGCTGGACTCCTGCCCGCAGGGCGATCAGTTCCTTGCGGTGCTCGCCCGATGTTTCGATCAGGGCGGACAGAGTTATCCACAGGCTGGGTGCGGGCCAGGTACTCCATGTCCAGGAGGTACACACGCACCTGACGTGCGACTTCGCTGTCTCGGAGCAGCATGGCGACGTTGAGGACGGCTCGGCGGGAGAAGATGGCGAGGGATGCGGTGAGTACGTCCGTCCGTTCCAGCACGCCGTCGCGCAGGGTCTTGGATTCCAGCAGTGCCGATTCGTTGATCACGTTCTGCCCTTCGTTTGAGGCGGGGCCTCATGGCCAGGGCAGAGCTTCGTTACCCCACCCCAACGGGCCAACGAGTCGTCACATAGGAAGACGGTCGCCATGACAAAGCCCCGTCGCCCTGTGAGGGGCGTCGGGGCTTGTCTTTGGGCGGGGTTCTCCGGGCGGCTAGCCGTTTCCGCCGTTGAGGAAGCCTCCGCCGTTGTTGCCGCCGTTGTTGCCGCCGACGCTCACGGTGGCCAGGGTGATCTGGGTGCCGCCCGGGTCGTCGACCTCGTCGCCCGCGTTCGGGCTCTGCTGGGCCACGAGCGCGGTGTCGCTCTGGTCGCTGCCGTTCGCGAACTGGATGTTCGTGAAGCCGGCGTTGTTGAGTATCTGCCGGGCCTGGGCGACCGTCTGGCCGACGACGTTCGGGACCTCGGTCTTGTCCTTCGCCTTGCCGATCTGGATGTTGACCGACGAGTTCTTGTCGGCCTGGGTACCGGCCTGCGGCGAGGTCGCGATGACCTTGCCGATCTGGTTGGTGTCGTCGGTCTCCACCTCGGTGCAGTTGCCGACGAGGTTGTTCGCCTGCATCTGTGCCCTGGCGTCGTCACAGGACTGGCCGGTGACATCCGGGACCGTGGACTTCTCCTCGGCCTTGGCGACCTCGAGTGTCACTGTTGAGTCCTTCTCCAGCTCAGTCCCAGGGTCGGGGTTCTGGCTGAGGACTGTGCCCGGGTCCTGGGAAGACTCGGTCGTGGTCGTCTTCACCTCGAAGCCCTTGTCTTGAAGCAGCTTCGTGGCCGCGTCGATGTCCTTGTCGATCACGTTGGGCACAGCCACCTTCGGGGCGCCCGTGGAGACCACCAGGTTCACGGTGGTGTTCTTGTCCACCTCGGTCCCTTGGGCCGGGTCCTGCTCACAGACCTTGCCCGTGCTCTGCTCCTCACACGTCTTCTTGGTGACCGTGCCCAGCTTGAGGTCGCTGTTGGTCAGCAGTTTCTCCGCGTCGGACCGCGACTGGGCGACGAGGTTCGGCACCTTCACGGTGTCGTTGCCCGCACCGCCGCCGCTGAAGATCCACTTGCCGATCAGGATCGCGCCGACGAGCACCAGGATGCCCGCCACCACCAGAAGGATCGTCGAGGTGTTCGACTTCTTCTGGCGGCGCCGGTCGGGACGGTCGTCGTAGCCGAAGCCGCCGTCGTCCGGGCTCATGGGCGGCAGCATGGTGGTGGCGCCCGCGTCGGCGCGCAGGGCCGTGGTCGGCTGGTCGTCCGGGTAGCCGCCGTAGCCCACCGAGCCCATCGCCGCGGTGGCCGCGACCGGCTGGCCGTCGAGGCAGGCTTCGATGTCGGCGCGCATCTCGTCGGCCGACTGGTAGCGGTAGTTCGGGTCCTTGACCAGGGCCCTGAGGACGATGGCGTCCATCTCGGGCGTGATCTCCGGGTCGAAGACCGACGGGGGCTGCGCCTCCTCGCGTACGTGCTGGTACGCGACGGCCACCGGGGAGTCGCCCACGAAGGGCGGCCGGACCGTCAGCAGTTCGTAGAGGAGACAGCCGGTGGAGTAGAGGTCCGACCTCGCGTCGACCTGTTCGCCCTTCGCCTGCTCGGGCGAGAGGTACTGCGCGGTGCCGATGACCGCGGAGGTCTGGGTCATCGTCATGCCGGAGTCGCCCATGGCGCGGGCGATGCCGAAGTCCATGACCTTGACCTGGCCGTTGCGCGTGAGCATCACGTTCGCCGGCTTGATGTCCCGGTGGACGATGCCGCTGCGGTGGGAGTACTCCAGTGCCTGGAGGATCCCGATGGTCATCTCCAGGGAGCGCTCCGGCAGCAGCTTGCGGCCGGAGTGCAGCAGCTCGCGCAGCGTTGAGCCGTCGACGTACTCCATGACGATGTACGGGATCGAGACCCCGTCGATGTAGTCCTCGCCCGTGTCGTAGACCGCCACGATCGCGGGATGGTTGAGCGAGGCGGCCGACTGGGCCTCCCGGCGGAACCGGGCCTGGAAGGACGGATCGCGCGCGAGGTCCGCGCGCAGCGTCTTCACCGCCACCGTGCGGCCGAGGCGCGTGTCCATGGCGAGGTAGACCTCCGCCATGCCACCACGGCCGAGCACCTGGCCCAGCTCGTACCGGCCGCCGAGGCGACGCGGCTCTTCCATAGCTTCCTACCAGCCCTCTCCGTCGGTCCCGACCGGCACGTGTGTGCCGTCGGAGGCTGCACTCCGGGCCTACCGTACCCGGCTAGCTTTGTGTGACCTGGCCAAGTGCGTCACCCGATACAGGACCGGTATCGCAACGTGCACCGATGTGAAGGGGACGTGAGCGGGGTCACTTCTTGGAGTCGATGACCGCCTCCATGACGCTCTTGGCGATGGGGGCGGCGAGACCGCTGCCGGAGATGTTCTCGCGGACCGCGTTGTCGTCCTGGACGACCACGGCCACGGCGACCGGCGCGCTGTCGCCGACCTTGGCATAGGAGATGAACCAGGCGTACGGGTTCTTGCTGTTGTTCTCGCCGTGCTGCGCGGTACCGGTCTTGCCGCCGACGGTGACGCCCTGGATCTGGGCCGTCGTACCGGTGCCCTTCTGGACGACCGTCTCCATCATCGACTGGAGGATCTGCGCGTTCTCCGCCGACAGCGGCTCGCTCATCTTCTCCGGCTCGGTCTTCTCCAGGGTGTCCAGGTTCGGGGCCTGGAGGGAGTCGACCATGTACGGCTTCATCAGGGTGCCGTTGTTGGCGACGGCCGAGGCGACCATGGCCATCTGGAGCGGGGTCGCGGCGGTGTTGAACTGGCCGATGGAGGACAGCGCGACCTCGGAGGGCGCCATGTCGTCGGAGAAGACCGGCGCGCTGGAGCGGACCGGCGTGAACTGCTCCTCGGTGAAGCCGAACTTCTTGGCCTCGTCGAGCATCTTCTCGTTGCCGAGGTCGGAGCCGACCTTGCCGAAGACCGTGTTGCAGGAGTACTGCAGCGCGGTCCGCAGAGTGGCGTTCTCGCAGGGGATGTTGCCCTCGTTCTTCAACTGGGTCGTGGTGCCCGGCATGGTCCACGGCAGCGGCGACTTGGTCTTCTCGTCCGCCGAGGTGTACAGCCCGTTCTGGAGGGCGGCGGCCGCGGTGACGACCTTGAAGGTGGAGCCGGGCGGGTAGACCTCGCGCAGCGCCCGGTTGAGCGAGGGGTCGTCGGGGTTGTTCTTCTTGTCGAGCTTCTTCCAGGCCTCGGCGTCGGAGTCGCTGCCGCCGGCGATCGTCGAGGGGTCGTACGACGGGTAGGAGGCCAGCGCCAGGATCTTGCCGGTGGAGGGCTCGATGGCGGCGACCGCGCCCTTGCCGCCCTGCTTCTTCAGACCGTTGTAGGCGGCCTTCTGCGCGGCGGCGTTGAGCGTGGTGACGACGTTGCCGCCCTCCTTCGGCTTGCCGGTGAGCATGTCGAGGGTGTTGCGGAAGAAGAGCCGGTCGTCGTTGCCGGTGAGGATGCCGTCCTCGATGGACTCCAGCTGGGTGGCGCCGTAGGACTGCGAGACGAAGCCCGTGACCGGCGCCCACATCGCGCCGTCCTTGTAGGTGCGCTTGTACTTGAAGTCGCCCGACGTCGTCTCCGCGTGCCCGGTGATGGACTTGCCGTCGACGATGATGTCGCCGCGGGGAGTGGCGTACCGCGCGATGAGGACACGGCGGTTGTCCGGGTCCTCCCTGAGGCTGTCGGCCTTGACGTACTGGAGCCAGTTGTCGCGGATGAGCAGGGCCAGGACCAGGAGGCCGCAGAAGATCGCGATCCGGCGCAGGGGCTTGTTCATGACGGGCGGACCACCTGGGTCATCTCGGCGTCGGGGCTGGGGGCGGGGGCGGGCGCCGGGCGGCGTGCGGTGTCGCTGATTCTGATCAGGATGCCGATCAGGGCCCAGTTGGCGATGACGGAGGAACCGCCGTACGCCAGGAAGGGCATCGTCATACCGGTCAGCGGGATCAGGCCCATCACACCGCCGGCCACCACGAAGACCTGGAGCGCGAAGGCGCCGGACAGGCCGATCGCGAGGAGCTTGCCGAACGGGTCGCGGGCGGCGAGGGCGGTGCGTACGCCGCGCTCCACGATCAGGCCGTAGATCAGCAGGATCGCCATGAGGCCGGCCAGGCCCAGCTCCTCGCCGAAGGTGGCGAGGATGAAGTCGGAGTTGGCGGCGAAGCGGATGAGCTCGGAGTGGCCCTGTCCCCAGCCGGTGCCGAGGGTGCCGCCGGAGCCGAAGGCCCACAGGGCCTGCATGGCCTGCTCGGAGTGGACGAGGCCGTCGTTGCTGCCGTTGCGGCTGAGCAGGTACTCGTGCATCGGGTTGAGCCAGGCCTGGACACGGGTCTGGACGTGCGGTTCGAAGCTGGCCACGCCGACGGCGCCGGCCGCGGACATCAGCAGACCGAAGACGATCCAGCTGGTCCGCTCGGTGGCGACGTACAGCATGATGATGAACATTCCGAAGAACAGCAGCGAAGTACCGAGGTCGGTCTCGAACACCAGGATGAGGATCGACATCATCCAGACGACGATGATCGGGCCGAGGTCGCGGCCGCGCGGCAGGTACAGGCCCATGAAGCGGCGGCTGGCGAGGGCGAGCGCGTCCCGCTTGACCATGAGGTAGCCGGCGAAGAACACGGCGAGGACGATCTTGGCGAACTCGCCGGGCTGGATGGTGAAGCTGCCGACCTGGATCCAGATCTTGGCGCCGTAGGTGATGTTGGCGCCCAGACCCGGGACCAGCGGGAGGAGCAGCAGGACCAGCGCGCCGACCATCGAGATGTAGGTGTAGCGCTGCAGGACGCGGTGGTCCTTGAGGAAGACCAGGACGACGGCGAAGAGGGCGATGCCCATCGCCGTGTAGATCAGCTGGTTGGTGGCCTTGCCGCCGGCGACATGGATCTGCTGGAGCAGCTTGGACTGGTCGAGGCGCCAGATCGCGACGAGTCCGAGGCCGTTGAGCAGGGTGGCCAGCGGCAGCATCAGCGGGTCCGCGTACGGGGCGAACTTGCGGACGACGAGGTGGGCGACGCCGGCCAGGAGGCCGAGGCCCAGGCCGTAGCTCAACAGCCCGGTGGGGACCTGGTCGTCGATGGCCAGACCCACGTTGGCGTAGGCGAAGACCGGGATGAGGACGGCGAACACCAGCAGCGCCAGCTCGGTGTTGCGGCGGCTCGGGGCGCCGATCGCGCCGATCGTGGACGTGTGGTGCGTCGACGTGTTCGAAGTACTGCTGCTCATCGTGTGACAGGGCCTCTCACGGCTTGCCTACTGCGTACCGCAGTTCCCGACGACCTGCTTCTCCTCGTCCGAGAGGGTGGGGCCGGGGGTGGGCGTGGGCGCGGTCGGGGATGCGGAAGCGTTCGGGGACGGGGAGGACGTGCTCGTCGGGGTCGGTGTGGCCTTGGACGTCAGGGAGGACTGAGTGGTTCCCGTGGTGCCGCCGGCCTGGCCCTCGCCCGTCTTGGAGTTCTTCTCGCTCTCCTTGGCCTGCGCCTCGGCCTGCTTCTTGCAGGCGGAGGCCTGGACGCCCAGTTCGTCGATCTTCTTCTGGGCCGTCTTCAGGCCGCCTTCGGCGATGGTGCCCTCGACCGACTTCTGCTGGTACGGCGGCAGGTACTTGAGTTCGATCTCGGGGTGGTCCTTGGACACCTTCGAGAGTGAGACCCACGCCAGGTCCTGGCTGATGCCGCGGTACAGCGCCACGTGCTCGTCGTTGACGCCGACGTAGTACTGGGTCTGCGTCCAGCGCCAGCCGCCGTAGAGGCCACCGCCGATGACGGCGAGCGCGAGGACCGAGTAGAACGATCTCTTCAGCCACTTGCGGCCCTTGCGGGGCTTGACGAAGTCGTCGTCGGAGTAGTCGCCGAAGCTGTCCGCGGGGACGTAGCCGGTGGTGTCGGAGGAGCTGGGCTGGCCGTACTCGCCGCCGCCCTGCCCGTGGCCCTGGCGGCCGAGCCCGGAGGCGCGGCCCGCGGGGGTCTGCATGATGCCGTTGTCGTGCAGCTGGTGCTGGTTCTCGGCGACCGCGCCGACCACGACCGGGGTGTCGGAGAGCTGCCCGGCGAGGGTGTCCCCGGTGTCCAGGTCGAGGACGTCCGCGACGATGACCGTGATGTTGTCGGGGCCGCCGCCCCGCAGTGCGAGCTGGATGAGCTCCTGCACGGTCTCCTGGGGGCCCTGGTAGCTGGCGAGGGTGTCCTCGAGCGTCTGGTGGGAGACGACGCCGGACAGACCGTCGGAGCAGATCAGGTAGCGGTCGCCGGCGCGGACCTCACGGATGGAGAGGTCGGGCTCGACGTGTTCACCGCTTCCCAACGCCCGCATCAGCAGCGAGCGTTGGGGGTGGGTGGTGGCCTCTTCCTCGGTGATGCGGCCCTCGTCGACCAGGCGCTGCACCCAGGTGTGGTCCTGGGTGATCTGCGTGAGGACGCCGTCGCGCAGCAGGTACGCGCGCGAGTCGCCGACGTGCACGAGGCCGAGCCGCTGGCCCGTCCACAGCAGAGCGGTCAGCGTGGTCCCCATGCCTTCGAGCTGGGGGTCCTCCTCGACCATGGAGCGCAGCTGGTCGTTGGCGCGCTGGACGGCCACGCCGAGCGAGGTGAGGACGTCGGAGCCGGGCACGTCGTCGTCGAGGGCGACGATGGTGGAGATGGCCTCGGAGGAGGCGACCTCGCCGGCGGCGGCGCCGCCCATGCCGTCGGCGATGGCGAGCAGGCGGGGCCCGGCGTATCCGGAGTCCTCGTTGCCCTCCCGGATCATGCCTTTGTGCGATCCGGCGGCGAAGCGCAGTGACAGACTCATGCGCACCTCGCCCGTCGGCTCCGGGTACATCCGCACGGTGCCCACCCTCCGGTCGGGAGCGCGCCGGGGCCCGGGGTGGGGGCCCACACCGCGTGCTCGCTCCGCTCGCGCCTATTCATGATGTAGCACTACTTCCGCAGCTCGATGACGGTCTTGCCGATGCGGATCGCCGCGCCCAGCGGAATCGGCGTCGGGGTCGTCAGCCGCGTTCGGTCGAGATACGTGCCGTTGGTGGAGCCCAGGTCCTCGACGATCCACTGGCCGTCGCGGTCCGGGTAGATCCTGGCATGGCGGCTGGAGGCGTAGTCGTCGTCCAGCACGATGGTGCTGTCGTGCGCCCGGCCCAGCGTGATGGTCTGGCCCTGGAGGGCGACCGTGGTGCCGGTGAGGGTGCCCTCGGACACGACGAGCTTGGTGGGGGCGTTACGGCGCTGGCGGCCGCCGGCCGCCGGCTGCTGGCGCTGCTGCGGAGGCGCCTGCCGCTGGGCCTGCTGGGCCCGGCCGGCCTCCCGGCGCGAGCCGCGCTGGGTGACACGCGTACCGAACAGGTCGCTGCGGATGACCTGCACGGCCACGATCACGAACAGCCACAGTACGGCCAGGAAACCCAGCCGCATGACCGTGAGGGTCAGCTCTGACATTGCCCCCGCTTCACCCTTCGGCTTGCCGGTAAATGATGGTGGTACTGCCCACGACGATCCGCGAGCCGTCGCGGAGCGTAGCGCGGGTGGTGTGCTGCCCGTCCACCACGATGCCGTTGGTGGACCCGAGATCCTGGATCGTCGAGGGCGTTCCGGTCCGGATCTCACAGTGCCGGCGCGAGACGCCGGGGTCGTCGATCCGCACGTCGGCTTCGGTGCTGCGACCCAGCACCAGCGTTGCGCGGGAGATCTGATGGCGGGTGCCGTTGATCTCGATCCAGTGGCGGGTACGGGAGCCGGGCGCGGGCGCGCCGACCGGGCCGCCGGCGCCGGGGCGCTGGGCCTGGGCGGGCTGCGGATAGCCGTAGCCGCCGGGGGCGCCACGGCCGGGAGGCGGGGCGGACGGCATGGGCGGAGCGCCTGCCGGTGCGGCCGGCGGGTAGCCGTAGCCGCCGGCTCCCGCGCCGGGCCGGGCGGCCGGGGCCGCGGTTCCGGGGGCCTGCTGGTCGGTGGAGCCGGCGAGCGTACGGCTGCGCACCCGGTACAGACCGGTGTCGAGGTCGTCCGCCTTCTCCAGGTTGACCTTGATCGGGCCCATGAAGGCGTAGCGCTGCTGCTTGGCGTAGTCGCGCACCATGCCGGCGAGCTCGTCGCCGAGCTGGCCCGAGTAGGGGCTGAGCCGCTCGAAGTCCGGCGTGCTCAGCTCCACGATGAAGTCATTGGGTACGACCGTGCGGTCGCGGTTCCAGATGGTGGCGTTGTTGTCGCACTCCCGCTGGAGCGCGCCCGCGATCTCCACGGGCTGCACCTCGGACTTGAACACCTTGGCGAAGGTGCCGTTGACCAGACCTTCGAGACGCTGCTCGAACTTCTTCAGGACTCCCATGAGGCACCTCCTCCGTCCTTGCCGTCCTGGGTACTGCGCTGTGTGCTGCTTACCTGGTACTGCTTACTGATCGTATCCACGCGCCGGTGAATCGGCTGGTTCCCCCTGTCGGCACTGTCGACGGGTGTCGACGCCTCCGAAGTTCCCTCTGGAGCTCCACTTCGAACTCCGCGGTCGAACTCCTCTGTCAAGGATCGTAGAGGTGGCCGCAGACCAGTGTCCCGCACCTGACTGTGGAGCCCGACCGGCTCCGGGGCAGACGGGCGCTACCGGTACGAGGTTGATACGTGAACAAGCACAGGTTGATACGTGGCCGACGGCACCCGGGTTCGGTGGACCGCATCCGAACCCGCTGGTGGGCGGCTGCCCCCGGATATGGGATGTGAACCCACCCCCTCCTGCGTGCTAATGTTCTGCGTGTCGGAGGGCGCCGCACCGCAAGGCGAGGAGCCCGAGGACACACCCAATGCGCGGGTGGCGGAATAGGCAGACGCGCTGGATTCAGGTTCCAGTGCCCGAAAGGGCGTGGGGGTTCAACTCCCCCCTCGCGCACCACTGGAAGCCCCTCAGGTCCTGGACCTGAGGGGCTTCTTGTTGTCCCGGTGCGGGGCCCGGGTGGTGGCGGGGCTCACGCTGTGAGGTCGCTCTCACTGGCATCAAGCTGCACCCCCGGGCCGGGCTCCGGGGCGGGCGGCGGGTGTTGTGCGGAGCGGGTGGCTGGGCGGGGTCTGCGGAGGGGGGAACTCCGGCGCGTTGGGCGGGCGTAGCGCCAGGTCAGTCGGCTCCGGTCGCGGAGCGGGATTTCGGGGGCGGAAACCGGCGGGGTGCATTCCGCTGTCAGCACCTTGCCAGCGCAGCTCCCTGCATTGCTTTTCTGTGGTGGTGCGCGGAGTTCCTCGGTGAAGATTCAGTTGTCGGCAGGACGGGGAAATCCGGCCGACGGAATCGCAAGAAATTTAATTCTTGATTTCCGAGGGGGAAATACTTCATGCGTGACAACCTGCTGCGTGCCGCCGTCGCCACCCTGGTTCTTTCGGCCACCGTCGTGCTGGGAGGCGCGAGCGTTTCTGCCGCCGCCTCCGGTTCCGCCCAGGTGGCCGGGGTGTCGACGGTCGCCGCTCCGCAGGACCCCATCTGGGGCTCGGTGACGGTGACGACGGACAGCCCGGACGAGGACCCCATCTGGGGATGAGACGGTCCCCCCAGGGGGATGGAAGTCGGCCAACCGTGGCCGAAAGGGCCCGCTTCGATGAAGCGGGCCCTTTGTTACTGTGCGGTCACCCTGTGGATCGTCACATTTTCGTTGCCAATCATTTTCTGGATAAACATAATGATCGGCGGCACTTTGTGATCACTGGGGGAGGAGCACAGATGCTGGAGCCGCTCGGGCTGCCGTCCCATGTGTCCGAGATCTACCGGTCGCTACTCAGACAGCCGGGGTCCGTGGAGGACCTCGTGTCCTCCCTGGGGTGGCGGCCGGAGCGAGTGCGCTCCGCGCTCGACGAATGTGTACGGCTCAATCTCGTAAAACCCTCCTGGGGCGCTCCGGAAAACCTGCGCGCGGTGAGTCCGGAAGTGGCTCTCCAGGCCCTGGTGACGCGTCGGGAAAACGAACTCCTGGAACGGCAGAAAGAATTGGCCGAGGCGCGGACGGAAGTCGCGCGATTCATCGACGACCACAACGCCGCGCAGCAGGATCTGCGGGGCTCGGTCATCGAGCGGCTCAACGGGCTGGAGGAGATACGTTCCCGCATCGAGGAGCTCACGCAGAAGTGCGAGGGCGAGCTGCTGACGTTCGCGGCCGGAGGACCCCAGACCGCGGAGAGCCGGCAGGCGAGCCGGCCGCTCTGCGAGGACCTCGCGGGACGCGGAGTGGCGATGCGCAGCGTGTATCTCGACAGCGTGCACAACGATCCGGCGACCGTGGAGCACCTGCGGTGGCTGCACTCGCACGGGGACGAGGTGCGTACCACCGTGTCACTGCCGTCGCGGATGCTCGTGTTCGACCGGGCGCACGCGGTGCTGCCGACGGATCCCGACGACTCCGCGGCGGGGGCGCTGGTGCTGCACGGGCGGGGGGTGCTGGTCGCGCTGGGCGAGCTGTTCGAGCGGGTGTGGGAGAACGCGCTGCCCTTCACCCGGGGGCGGCCGCAGCACCGGGAACGGGGGGAGGGGGAGCTGACCTCGCAGGAGCAGGCGGTGCTGCGGCTGCTCGGGGAAGGGCTCACGGACGAGGTCGTGGCGCGCAAGCTCGGGGTCTCGGTGCGGACGGGGCGGCGGATCACGGCGGAGTTGATGAGCCGGCTCGGGGCGCGGAGCCGCTTTCAGGCAGGGTTGCGGGCGGCGCAGCTGGGGTGGCTCGCGGGAGCTGAGGAGGAGTAGCGCGCCCACGGGGGCCGGCCGCGCAGTTCCCCGTGGGCGCGAAGTAGGTGCGGGCACCCGCGTTCCGAGCAGGGGCGCAGAGACCGTATAGGGGCCGTATAGCGGGCGATCTCAGTCTTGGGGCGTCAGAGGGCGGGGCCACCGGGCTCCGGCAGTGACGTACTCAGGGAGTCGAGATGAGCAACGTGAGCCTGACGGACGGGCTGGACGCCGAGCGGAAGCAGGAGATCAAGGAGATCGTCTGCGACATCCTCGAGATCGACGAGGACGAGGTCACCGGGACCAGCCTCTTCAAGGAGGAGCACGACGCGGACTCGCTGCGGGCCATCGAGATCCTCGCCGCCCTGGAGCGGACGCAGCACGTGACCATCGACCAGGCCGAGCTCAGCCGCATGGTCAACCTGGAGGGTGTGTACGCGGTGGTGGCCGAAGCCGCCCGGCACTGACGCCCCTTCCGACCGTCAGACGGGTGAGCTGCGATGAATGCTTCGATCAGCACGGACACACAGGCCTCCGGCCGCCGGGTCGTCATCACCGGACTCGGTGTGATCACCAGCATCGGCATCGGAGTCGAGGCCTTCACCGGCGGACTCCGTGACGGACGCAGCGGCGTCAAGCCGATCACCGCGTTCGACACGACCGGTTTCGCCCACGCCAACGGCTGCGAGGTCACCGACTTCGAGCCGGAGCGCTGGATCGTGCGCCAGCACCCCGAGGAGCTGGGCCGGGCGAGCCAGTTCTCGGTGGCCGCCGCGCGGATGGCGGTCGAGGACGCGGGCATGACCGAGGAGGACGTACGGGCCCGCCGCTCCCTGGTGTCCGTGGGCACCACGGACGGCGAGTCCCGCGACCTCGACCAGCTCGTCGGGATGAGCATCGACAGCGGGCCCGAGGAGTACGACCCCGCCGTCGCCCGGCGCGTTCCCGCGGGCCGGCTCTCCGCGGGCATCGTGCGCGAGCTGGGCCTGACGGACGTGGAGGCCGTGACGATCCCGACCGCGTGCGCGGCGGGCAACTACGCGGTCGGCTACGGCTACGACGCCCTGCGCAGCGGAGACGTCGACATCGCCCTGTGCGGGGGCGCGGACGCGGCCTGCCGCAAGACGTTCACCGGGTTCTACCGGCTCGGCACCGTCGCCCCCGAGGTGTGCCGCCCCTTCGACAAGGACCGCGAGGGCATCCTCACCGGGGAGGGAGCCGGCATCCTGCTCATGGAGAGCCTGGAGTCGGCGCTGGCCCGCGGGGCGCGGATCTACGCCGAGGTGCTCGGCTACGGGCTCGCCTGCGACGCCCTGCACCCGGTCGCACCGGACCAGGGCAGCATCGCGAGGACCATCGAGATCGCCCACCGCAACGCGGGCGTGACCCCGGACCAGGTCGACTTCGTCTCCGCGCACGGCACCGGGACGAAGGCCAACGACATCACCGAGGCGGGCGCCATCCGCCAGGTGTTCGGCGAGGACGCCATGCCGCGCACCGTCTCCATCAAGTCGATGATCGGGCACAGCATGGGCGCGGCCAGCGCCGTCTCCGCGGCGGCCTGCGCCCTGGCGATCACCGAGGGCTTCATCCCGCCGACGATCAACCACCGCGAGACCGACCCCGAGTGCGCGGTCGACTGCGTACCCAACGAGGCCGTCGCGGCGGAGCTGACCATCGTCCAGAACAACGCGCTGGCCTTCGGCGGAAACAACGCCGTCCTCATCCTCGGCGCGTTCCGGGACCACCGGAGCGCGGCATGAGCTGGATCGTGACCGGGATGGGGGCCGTCGCCAGCATCGGCGGCAGTGTCGAGGAGATCTTCGACTCGCTGGTCGCGGGGCGGAGCGGGCTCGGACCGCTGCGCGGCTACGACCGGGAGAAATTCCGGGCGCAGGTGGCCTACGAGATCGACGACCGGCCGGCGCCCGGCGTCGACGAGCCGCTGCGGGCGACCCGCTGGCTGGAACAGGCGGTCGCCGCGGCCGCCGCGGACGCCGGGCTCGGGGACGACCTGTCCTCGGTGCCGGTGCTGGTCGGGACGACGCTCAGGGAGCTGCGCTCCGTCGAGCTGTCCTGGCGCGACGGGATCCCCTTCGACGCAGCCGACCTGCACTTCGGCACCATGCTGCGCCGGCGCTTCGGTGCCGCCGACACCCACACCGTCGCCAACGCCTGCTCGGCCTCGCTGTACGCGCTGGCGATGGGCGCCGACCTGCTGGAGGCGGGCGCGGCGGACACCGTGGTCGTGGCCGGGGTCGACACCATCACCGAGAGCACCTACGGGCTGCTCGACCGCTGCTACCCCGAAGCGCCCGACCGGGTACGGCCGTTCGACCGGGCCCGGCGCGGGATGCTCCAGGGTGAGGGCGCCGTGGCCGTCGTCCTGCGCAGGCAGGCGGACGGCCCGGGAGCGGCGGCCCGGGTGCATGCCCGGGTGCGCGGGGTCGCGGTCAACTGCGACGCCTACCACCCCTCGGCGCCGGACGCCAAGAGCATCGCCGCCGCCGTCCAGGAGGCACACCGGCGGGCCGGCGTACGGCCCGCGGACATCGACCTGGTCATGCTGCACGGCACGGGCACACCGCTGAACGACGAGGCCGAGTCGACCGCGCTGGGCTCGGTGTTCGCGGGGCTGGACGTCTCGCCGTACATGACGGCCATCAAGTCGATGACCGGGCACACCGCCGGGGCGTCCGGGCTGCACAGCCTGGTCGCGGCGGTGGACGTGCTGCGCACCGGGACCGTGCCGCCCACCGTGTACCTCGACGATCCCGTGGAGGCCGTGGCCGGGTTCCGGCTGGTGCGAGGCGTGGCGGAGCGGCCGGCCGAGCCGATGCGGCTCGCGCAGATCGACTCCTTCGGGTTCGGCGGACTCAACGCGGTCGCCGTCGTAGAGCGCGTGGGGGCGAGTGATGAGTGAAGCCGTCACGGCGGATGCCGTGATCACCGGGCTGGGCAGTGCGGTCCGTGGACTCGACGGGCCCTGGCAGTTGCTCTCGGCGTTGCCCGACGGGCATCGTGAGGCCGCAGACCCCGTCTCGCGGCTGAGCGGGCGCGGGCTGCGGTACAAGGACCGGGCAACCAAGCTCGCCATGGTGGCGGCACGGGACGCGCTGCGGGCGGCCGCGCTCCTCGACGAGGCCGGCGATCTGACGGTGCCGGGCGAGAGCGTCGGGGTCAGTGCCAGCACCAACTACGGCAACGCCGACACCGTCTGCGAGACCGTGCGGACCATCGCCGAGTCGACCTACCTCGGCACCAGCCCGATGATGCTGCCCGCCACCTCCAGCAACGTGGTGGCCTCCTGGGTCGCGATCACGCACGGGCTGCGCGGCGCCAACCTGACCCTGTGCAACGGGCCCACCTCCGGTCTCGACGCCGTCAACTGGGCCCGGCTGCTCATCGGTTCGGGGCGGGCCGAGCGGATGCTCGTGGTGGGTGTGGAGCCGGACAATCCGGCGGTGCGCCATGTCACGGGGGTCGCCCAGGAGCGTGCGGGCGGGGTGCCCGAGCTGTTCGACGGGGCGGCGGCGCTCGTCGTCGAGTCGAGGACCTCGGCCGAGGCGCGGGGGGTGCGGCCGCTGGCCGTCCTCGGGCCGTACGCGCGGCGGGGCCGGCATGCGGACGCGGTGTCCGAGGTGCGGCGGCGTACGTCCGGGGTTGTCGGCCTGTGGTGTGTGCCCGAGCATCCGGAAGGGGTGCGGGCGCCTGCGGCGGGGCTGGGTGCGGCGGCGGGCAGTGCCGTGCCGGTGCACGACCTGACCGCTCTGTACGGTCCGGCCTCCGGTGCGCTCGGGGTTCTTCAGTGCGCTGCCGGGGTGGTGTGGCTGGAGGGGCGGTCCGGTGCTGTGGCCGAGGTCGTTCTCGCCAGTGCGGGGACGGGGGACGCCGGCGGCGATGACGCGGGTGCGGCGTTGCTGCTGCTCGCGGCGGCGGGGGGTGCGGCGTGACGGCCTCGCCTTCGGCCTTGGTGTTCCCACCCGCACCACCCGTGCCGCTTTCGTCGCCGTCGGCGGCCGCCCGGGTCCGGTTGCGGCGAGGGGCGCTCGGAGCCGTCGAGCCGGTGCGGGTGTTGCTGCTGCACGGGCTGGCCGGGAGTACGTCCCAGTGGGGGGCGTACACGGAACTCGCCGATGACGCGGTCGAGGTCTGGGACGGGGTGCTGCCCTGGGGGGCCGAGGGCGACCCGCGGTGGAGCGTCACCGAGGAGCCGGGCCGGCATGTGGAGCGTGCTCTGGACGAGGTGCCCGGTGGGGTGGACGTGGTCGTCGTGCACTCCTTCACCGCGGGACCGGCCCTCGAGGTGCTGGCCCGGCGGGGGGACATCGGGGCCGCTGTCGTCGTCGCTCCCTTCCACCGGCGCTCCCCCGACGCCTTCACCTGGGACGACGCCCAGTACTACCTGAACGGGTTCCACCGGATCCTCGAAGAGGGACTGCGGATCGGCGCGGGTGACCGCGTCCCGCCCGAGCTGCGTGCCGCGATGGCGCTCAGGGTGCGGGAGCGGATCGGGCCGTACGGCTGGCAGCAGTTCTTCGGCGCCTATCTGCGCAGCCCCGGACTCGACGTCGACGCGCTGCGGCTGCCCGTGCTCGTCGTGGCCGGCGCCGAGGACTTCGCCGCCCCGCCCGAGGACGCGCGGGCGCTGGCCGCCGCTCTGCCCGACGGCCGGCTGCGGATGTTCGACGACTGCGGGCACTGCGCGATGGCGGAGCGGCCGCGGGACTTCGCCGACGCCGTGCACGAGCTGCTGTACGAGGTCTTTCCCGAGCGGGTCGGGACGTCGGGCGTCGCCCGCGCGATCCGCACGGCCTCCTGAGGCCGGTCCGGACCCGCACCACCGTCCTTCACCTGCACGAGCGTTCAGTTTCTCCTGCCCATCTCTACTCACGGAGTCGACGTGACCACCACGCACACCGCTGACATCGAGGCCGCGGTCCTCGCCCTGAAGGAGCCCAGCTCCCTGGAGATCCGGCCCCGTTACGAGGGCTCCAACATCTGCACCTGGATCGGGTTCAAGCACGTCAACTACCTCGTCGAGGAGGCAGTGCTGAACCATCTCAGGCAGGCCGGCCTCGCACCCGGCACGGTCTACGAGGTGTACGGGCTGTGCACCGACATCGTCGACATCGACACCCGCATCCTGCACGCCTTCCACATCGACGACACGGCCGTCGCCGAGGTGCGGCCGCACCGCAGGGCCAAGGACGGCGAGCTGGTCTTCGCCGTCACCCTGCACGTGCGGCGCGAGACCCTGCTCAAGGCCGTCACCTCCACCGTGCGCGTCCAGCTGCGCCTCGACCCGCGCGGCGGCGGCGAGCTGCCCGTGCCGGCCGCGCTCGCGCCGTTCGCGGTGGACCGGCTGGCCGCCGAGCCGGGCTGGACGCCCGAGCCGGTCGAGGCCGACCTCGCCGCCGACGACCTGGTCAAGGAGCTGACGGCCGGGAAGAACGCGTACGCCTGGAAGTTCCGTATCCCCTACTGGTACTGCCACTTCACCGAGCGCCAGCAGATGTCCGGCTATCTGCGGCTGATGGAGGAGGCCAAGGACCGGCTCGTCGCCGACCGCGGGGTCTCCATCAAGACACTGCTCGACGAGCAGAACTGGATCCCGGTGGTGCCGCACTCGCGGATCACCGTCCTCGACGAGGCGCGGATGGAGGAGGACCTCTACGTCGTCCTCACCGTCGAGAGCGTCTTCAAGGGGTTCACCTACGACTCCCGCATGGACACGTACGTCGTACGGGACGGGAAGCTGGTGCAGACCGCCACCGGGCGGATCACCCACGGGTACGCCGTCATCGAGAACCGGCGCGACTGGTCGCTGGTCTCCTTCGACGACCGCATGAACGCTGCCCTGGAGGGCCGGGCGGCATGAACGCCGAGGTCGAGGTCGTGGTCACCGGGGTCGGCGCCGTCACCTGCCACGGTGTGGGCGCGGGCGAGCTGTGGCGGGCCATGACGGCGGCCGGGACCCGTCTGCCGGACCGGCCCGCGGATCCGCTCGCCCTCATGGACCTGCCGCTGATCAACCTGGTGCCCGACCTCGACCTGCCCGGTCTCGACCCGACGTCCGAGCGGGCGACGCGGTTCGCCTCGCTCGCCGCCGCCGAGGCACTGGCCGACGCCGGGCTGGACGCCGATGCCCTGGACGCGGTGCGCAGCGCCGTCGTGCTCGGCAGCTGCATGGGCGAGCCCGGGGTGAACGAGCGGGAGCGGGGCGGACAGCGGTGGGAGCCGCCGTTCCGGCTCGCGAGCGCGCTCGCCGATGAACTGGGGCTGTTCGGTACGGCCCTCGACGTCGCCAACGCCTGTGCCGCCGGGGGGTACGCCCTCGGGGTCGCCATGGACCTGGTGCGTGCCGGTGAGGCCGATGTCGTGATCGCGGGGGGTTCCGACGCCTACTCGCGGGTCGCGCTCGGGTGCTTCAACCGGCTCGGGGCCGTCGATCCCGAGCGGTGCCGGCCCTTCGAGAGCGACCGGGCCGGGACGGTGTTCGCGGAGGGCGCGGGCGTGGTGGTCGTGGAGTCGGCGGCGCACGCCCGGGCCCGCGGGGCGCTCGACTCCGGTGACGGGCGGGTGCTGAGCCTCGACGGGGTCGGCTGGAGCTGTGACGGCGACCATCCGACGGCGCCCCGGGAGGACGGCGAGCAGATCGTGCGGGCGATGCGGCGGGCGCTGGGTGAGCCGCCGTACGACGTGGGGTGCGTGGTGCCGCACGGGACCGGTACGCGGCTCAACGACGTGCTGGAGAGCCGGTTGCTGCGGCGGGTGCTCGGTGCGGGTGTGGGCGCTGGTGCCGGGCCGGTGCCGCTGTACAGCCTGAAGGCGCTGCTCGGGCATGCGGGTGGGGCGTCGGCGGCGCTCGGGGTGGTGGCCGGAGCGCTGATCCTGCGGCACGGAGTGGTACCGGGGAACGTCCCGGTGAAGGAGCAGGACCCGGAGTGCGAGGTGTGGTTGCCGGAGCGGGCTGTGCCGCTCGGGGTGCGGCGGGTGCTGGTGAACGCGTACGGGTTCGGCGGGAACAACGCGTCGGTGGTGCTGGCGGCGGCCGACGGTTCGTCGTCCGTGGGGGGTTCCGATGGATGAGATCGCTGTGACCGGGGTGGGAGTCGTTTCTGCCTGGGGCGATGAGCCCGGGGTCGCGGCGGCCCACCGTGGGCTGCCGTCGGACGGTCGTGAGTGGTTCGATCACCGGGTGCGGCTCGGGGCACGGGGGTACAAGTACCTTCCCGCCGCCGCCCAGTACGTGCTCGCCGCGGCGCGGGCCGCGGTCGCCGGCGGGGCCTGGGCCGATGCCGTGCCCGCCGACCGGCGGGGGCTGCTGCTCGCCACCAACGCCGGACTCGCCGCGGTGTACGACGCGATGGACGCCACCGTGGCCGAGCGCGGCGCCGACGGGATCTCCCCCGCCCTGGCGCCGTACTTCGCGGTCAACGTGCTCGGCAACCGGCTCGCCGCCGAACTCTCCCTGCACGGCTTCGCGCTGACCGTCGCCACCGCCCGTACGGCCGCGCTGGACGCCCTGTCCACGGGGGCGTCGGCGCTGGCCGCCGGCCGGTGCGGCGCGCTGCTGCTGGCCGCGGCCGAGGAACCGGTGCCGGCCCCGCGGGGCGGGGGCGGGGAGCAGGGCGCGGCGGTGCTCGCCCTGGAGCCGCTCACCTCGGCCCGCGCCCGCGGCGCCGCCGTCCACGCCACGCTCCGGGCCCGTTCGGTGTTCCTGCCCCCAGGGGCACTGGCTCGTCCGCAGGGCCGCGAGCGGGCCGCGCGGGTTATGGACCGGGTGCTGGAGGAGCTGGTTCCTGGAGCGCGCGTGCACGAGGGCGCGAGTGCGGTCGCGGGCGAAGCGCCGGGGGTGTCCGGGGGGGCCGGTCGGGTGCCGGGCGGGCCGGTGTCGTCGGCGCTGAGTGTGCACCTCGATCTCGACACCTCCCCGGTGTCCGAGGCCGTCGCCGGGGCGCTCGCCGGAGTGCGCACGCGGATGGGGGCGGAACAGGACGAGGTGCCCCTGCGGCGGACCGGATGTCTCGGTCCCGCTCTCGCTCTCGCGCACGCCGTGACCGCGCGGGACGACGGGGAACGGCTCGTCGTCAGTGCGACCGGGGCGGGCCAGGTCGCGTTCGTCCGGGTCTCCCCCGTACAGGACCGTCTCACACAGGAGTTGCAGCATGCTGAAGTCGCTTGAGGGCAGCTGGTGCCTGGTTCTCGGGGCGTCCAGCGGGATCGGACGGGCCATCGCGCTCGGACTGGCCGAGGAGGGCGTCCATGTCGCCGGGGTGCACTTCGACACCGCCGCGCGCGAGGACGAGGTCGCCCGGCTGGTCGAGGACATCCGCGGCAAGGGCGTCGAGGCGCGGTTCTTCAACGCCAACGCCGCCTCCCGGGCGACCCGGGCCGACATCGTGCCCGAGCTCGCCGAACTGACCGGGGCCACCGGGGGGATACGGATTCTCGTCCACTCGCTGGCCTTCGGATCGCTGGTGCCGTTCCTGCCGCGGGAGGGCTGGGAGAAGCAGATCAGCGGACGGCAGATCGAGATGACGCTCGACGTCATGGCGCACAGCCTCGTCCACTGGACGCAGGACCTGGTCGCGGCCAACCTGCTGCGCAGCGGTTCCAAGGTGTACGCCATGACCAGCGCCGGGACCTCGCAGCACCTGCCCAGCTACGGGGCGGTGTCGGCGGCCAAGAGCGCCCTGGAGTCCCATGTGCGCCAGCTCGCCTGCGAGTTGGCCACCAGCGGGATCGCCGTGAACGCGCTGCGGGCGGGGACCACCGTCACGCCCGCGCTGCGGCGGATCCCCGAGCACGCCGGGTACATCGAGCGGGCCGCCGAGAACAACCCGCACGGGCGGCTGACCCGGCCCGAGGACGTCGCGGACGCGGTCGCGCTGCTGTCCCGTACCGAGTCCTCGTGGCTGACCGGCAACACCATCGGCGTCGACGGGGCGGAGTTGCATGCCGCCGCCGGGGCGTGGGGCTGACTTCCCCCCTACTTCCCCTACTGCCCCCTACCTTCTACGACTTCAGGAGAAGACAGCTATGAGTGTCAGTCTTGCCACCGGGGCGGACCCGGACACCCTGGTCGTCTCCGGCTGGTCCGTGGCGTCGCCGTACGGTCTCGGCGCCCAGGCCTTCGCCGAGGGCGTGCGGGGACTGCGGGACGCGGTGCGTGCCGGTGACGAGGAAGCCGACCTCGGGCCGTACGAACGGGCCGGGCGGATACCGGACTTCGATGTGCGCGCCGTGCTCGGACGCAAGGGGACCCGGGCGATGGACCGGGCCACCGGGCTCGCCGTGGCCACCGCCGGGATGCTGCTGGAGCAGGCCGGGGCGGGGCTCGCCGAGGAGGTGCCCGAGGCCGTGGGCATGGTGCTGGGCACCGGGCACGGCAGTGTGCAGTCGATCATGGACTTCACGCGGGACTCGTTGACCGGGGAGAAGCCCTTCCATGTCGATCCCGCGCTGTTCCCCAACACCGTGATGAACCGCGCCGCCGGGCAGAGTGCCATCTGGCACACCCTGCGCGGGCCCAACACGACCGTGTCCGGCGGGGCGTTGACCGGGCTGCTCGCACTCAGTTACGCGGCGCGGCTGCTGCGGCGCCGGCACTGTGAGGCGGTGCTGTGCGGGGCGGTCGAGGAGTTCTCCCGGGAGCGGGCCTGGCTGGAGTACCGGGCGCGCAGCGGGGGGCCGCATCGGCAGCCGGTCGGGCCGCTCGGTGAGGGGTGCGCACTGTTCCTGCTGGAGTCGGCCGGGCGGGCTCGGGCCTACGGCCGCAGTGCGCTGGCTTCGCTGCTCGGGTCCCGGTTCATCGCCTTTCCCGATCCCGAGGGGGCCGACGAGGCCGTGGCCCGGGCCGTGCGGGAGGCGCTGAAGGAGGCCGACGTCCCGGTCGAGGACGTGGGGCTGCTGGTTCCGTCCGACGGGGGCGGGGTGCTCGGGGCCCGGGAGGATGCCGCGCTCGCCGGGATCTTCGGGGAACATCGGCCGCCTCGGCTGCGGTTGCGGCGGCTGGTCGGGGATCTGGGGGCGGCGTCCGCGTCGCTGCAGCTCGCCGGGGCGGTTGCCGCCGGCGGTGCGGGTTCGGTGGCGCTGGTGACGTCCGTGGATGCGGACGGGCAGGCCGGGGCGGTCGTGCTGCGGGTGGGGGAGCCGTGACGGCCTCGGCTTCGCCTTCGGCCCTTGTGTTCTCACCCGCACCACCCGTGCGGCTTTCGTCGTCGGGTTCCCCTCCCGTCACCGGCTTTTTCAGTTCGTCTGTGTTCACCCTCATCAGGAAGGACGTGTGTACGTCATGACCGACACCACCATCGCCGCCTCCGTGCTCGACAAGGAGCAGCTGCGGGATCTGGTCGCCGATGTTCTCGACCTGGACGTCACCGAGGTCACCGACGAGGCGCACTTCGTGGACGACCTCGATGTGGACTCGTTGATGGCGCTGGAGATCACCGTGCGGTTGGAGAAGGAGTACGGGGTCAAGCTCCAGGAGACCGAGCTCGCCGCCATCACCTCGCTGCGCGGGACCTACGAGCTGCTCGACCGCAAGCTGCGGGACGCGCAGTGAGCGCCGCGACGCCGCTCGGCGACCTCGAGCTGATCCGCAGCGGTCCCGCGGGGGCCGTCACCGCCTTCGACGCACCGGTGGACGGGCCCGTCGTGGACGGTCACTACCCCGGCTTCCCCGTGCTGCCAGGCGTGTTCCTCATCGAGGCCGCCGACCGCACGGTCCGCCAGTGGGCGCACGGCAACGTCCCGGCCCGCGACGGGGCCGAGGGCGGCGAGGTCGACCTCGTCGCGATGGACCGCTGCCGGTTCCACCGGCCGGTGTTCCCCGGCGACCGGGTGCTGGCCGACGTGACCGTGACCGACAACGCGGCCGGCCTGCTCTTCAAGGCGGCCGTCGCCACCAACCGCGGCAAGGTCGCCGACATCCGGCTCCGCTACCGCGTGCGGGACGGCCAGGGCGACGGCGCCGAGCAGGGCGAGCAGGAAGCCGAGGGCGCCGCGTGACCCGGGGCGAGTACGGCGTCAGCCGTATCAAGAACACCATTCCGCACCGGGGCGCCCTGCTGCTCGTCGACCGGGTCCGGCGGGTCGTCCCCGGGCAGAGCCTCACCGCCGTCAAGGCCGTCTCCGGCAACGAGCCCTGCTACGCCCCGCTGGGCCAGGACGCCGCCCCGGCCGACTACGCCTACCCGACCTCCCTGGTCGTGGAGTCCTGGGCGCAGTCCGCGGTGCTGCTGTCGGTGTGGGAGGCGCCCAACCCGGACGTGCTGGCCGGGAAGGTCGAACTCGCGGGCTCCATCAACGAGGTGGCCTTCGGGGCGCGTGCCTACCCCGGGGACGTCCTCGAGCACCGGGTGCGGATGGTCAAGGCCGTGGACGAGACGGCGATCCTCGCCGGGGAGACGTACGTCGGCAGCCGTGAGGTGCTGCGGATCGGGGCGTTCGTGGTGGCGCTGCGGGATGTCACCGAGCTGGCGCCGGCGCCCGGGCGCGCGCTGCTGACCGTATGAGACAGCCAGAAGGAGACGACGCAATGTCCGCACCACCCAAAAGCCCCAAAGTCGCGCTCGTCACCGGCGGGTCGCGCGGTATCGGCCGGGCGGTCGTCGAGCGGCTCGCCCGTGACGGCCACGACATCGGGTTCTGCTACCGCTCCGACGAACAGTCCGCCGCCGTCGTGGAGAAGGAGGTGCGCGAGCTGGGGCGGCGGGTGTTCGCGCGGCGCGTGGACGTGGCCGACGCCGCCCAGGTCCGGGAGTTCGTGCAGCGGGCCGAGGACACCCTGGGGCCGGCGACGGCCGCGGTCACCTCGGCCGGGATCACCCGGGACAGCCCGCTGGTGCTGATGCCGGACGAGGACTGGGACGCGGTCGTGCGCACCAACCTCGACGGCACCTACCACCTGTGCCGCGCGGTGGCCTTCCCGATGGTCAAGCGGGGCGGCGGAGCCGTCGTCACCCTCTCCTCGGTGGCCGGGGTCGCGGGCAACGCGGGCCAGACCAACTACTCGGCGTCCAAGGCGGGGATCATCGGCTTCACCCGGTCCTTCGCCAAGGAGGCCGGGCGGCACGGCATCCGCGCCAACGCGGTCGCGCCCGGCTTCATCGACACCGACATGACCTCCGTACTGCCGCCGAAGAAGGCCAAGGAGATGCAGGGCCGGATCCCGCTCAAGCGGTTCGGGTCCCCCGGGGACGTCGCCTCGCTGGTGTCCTTCCTGGTCTCCGAGGAGGCGTCGTACATCACGGGCCAGGTCTTCCAGGTGGACGGCGGCATCTCGCTGTGAGCGCCGCCCGCCGGACCCGCAGGCCTCCGCGGTTCTACTTCTCGCTGCGCAGCCCCTACTCGTGGCTGGCGTACCGGGATCTGCTGGAGCACCACCCGCGGACGGCGGCCGCCCTGGAGTGGGTGCCGTTCTTCGAGCCCGACGAGCTGAGCGCGAAGATGCTCGCCGAGGCCGGCGGGGCCTTTCCCTACACGCCGATGTCGGCGGAGAAGCACCGCTACATCCTCCAGGACGTACGGCGGCTGGCCGCCGCGCGCGGGCTCTCCTTCAGCTGGCCGGTGGACCGCGACCCGGTGTGGGAGGTGCCCCACCTCGGCTATCTGGCCGCGGCACGGCACGGCCGGGGACCCGAGTACATCGCCCTGGCCGCCCGGGCCCGCTGGGAGCTGGGGCAGGACGTCTGCGACCGGCGCACCATCGCCGGTTTCGGCGCCGAACTCGGCCTGGACGCGGAGGAGCTGGCGTGCGCCTCGGACGACCCGGAGCTGCGCGCCGAGGGGGTGCGGGTGCTGCTGGACATCCAGCGTGACGGTGTCTTCGGCGTCCCCTTCTTCGTCGACCACTACGACAAGTACTGGGGAGTCGACCGGCTCCCCGCCTTCGTCGCCGCGCTCGCGGCGAACAATCCCCGGCTCGCGCCGGACCCCGGCGAGCCCGCTCCCCTCGACGGCGCCGAAGTCCGCGTCGACGACGGGCACGCGGGCGGATGCGGCTGAGCCACCCTCTGGCCCGCCGCATCACCCCCCCACGGCCGCCGTACGTCACCCCTCCCCCTGTGGTGCGTACGGCGGCCGTCGACATGCGCGGAACGCTGTATACCGCGCCAAAGGCCACATATAGGTGCCGCATAGTGCGCCCCGGTTGGCTGAAGTCCAGACCGCAGCTGTGCGAGCGCGGCCCGACGGGTCGCAGAGGGTGAGTAGTTGGGGTGACCGACTTCGAGAGCTTCGTCGGCGCGCTGCGCCGCAGGGCCGAGCGCCGGCCCGCGCACAGCGCCGTCCGTTTCCGCACCGGGCCGGAGGTGGAGGAGCTGACGTACGGGGAGCTGGACCGCCGGGCCCGGGCCGCCGCACAGTGGCTCGCGGGCCGGGTGGCGCCCGGCGACCGGGTGCTGGTGTCCTGCGGCCCCGGAACCGGTTTCCTGCGCGCGTTCCTGGCCTGCCTCTACGCCGGCGCGGTGCCCGTGCCGGTGCCGTTGCCCGGCGGGTTCGGGCGCCAGGAGTCACGGACCACCGCGATCGCCGCCGACACCGGGGCACACCTGGTGCTGACCGACGGCCCGGGCCTGACGGCGGTGCGCCCCTGGCTGGAGGCCGAGCAGGCGGACCTGCCCGGACTCACGGCGGTGGAGGTGGAGTCGGCCGAGCAGTCGGGGGACGCCGACGCCTGGCACGAACTTCCCGTCGAACCGGACACGTTGTGCTTCCTCCAGTACACCTCCGGCTCCACCAGTGACCCGAAGGGCGTGATGGTGCCGCACGGGGCGCTCGTCCACAACCTGGGGATGATGCGCGACCGGCACGGCTGGCACGGCGACATGACCTGGTGCAGCTGGCTGCCCGCCCACCACGACATGGGGCTCATCGCGATGATGCTCGCCCCGCTGTACCTGGGCGGCACGGCGGTGCTGATGTCGCCCACCGAGTTCCTCAAGCGCCCGGTGTCCTGGCTGCGGCTCATCGACGAGTACGGCGCCGAGGTCAGCTGCGCCCCCAATTTCGCCTACGACCTCTGCGCGCGCCGCCTGACCGAGGAACAGACCGCGGGCCTGGACCTGTCGCGCTGGCGCTACGCCTGCAACGGCGCCGAACCGGTCGACGCCGCCACCCTCGCCCGGTTCGCCGAGCGGTTCGCGGACGCGGGCTTCTCGGCACGGGCCCTGCTGCCCGGCTACGGACTCGCCGAGGCCACCCTCTACGTCTCCGGCACCCCCGCCGACGAACCGCCGACGGTGCTGTCCGCCGACGCGGGCGCGCTGGCCCGGGACGAGGTCACCGAGGCCCAGGAGGACGCCGTACGGCAGGATTTGGCAAGCAGCGGTGTCGTGCACGGGCTCGACGTGCGGATCGTGGACCCGGCCGGCCGCCGCGAACTGCCCGAGGGGCGGGTCGGGGAGATCTGGATCCGCGGGGACAGTGTCGCGCTCGGCTACTGGAACCGGCCCGCGGAGACCGAACGGACCTTCGGCGCGGTCACGGCCGACGGGACCGGGCCCTTCCTGCGCACCGGCGACCTGGGGGCGCTCAGGGACGGACAGCTCTACGTCACCGGCCGCCTCAAGGAAATGATCATCGTGCACGGCCGGAACCTCTATCCGCACGACATCGAGCGTGAACTGCGCGACCTGGACCCCGCCTTCGCCGACCGTCCGGCCGCGGTCTTCGCGTCCCGGCCCGGTGGCGCGGGGGCCGAGGAGATCGTCGCGGTCCAGGAGGTGCGCGGGCGCGGCCGTACGGCCGACGAGCTGGCAGCCCTCGCCCGCACCGCCCGCGCCCGCCTCGCGCAGCGCCTCGGGGTGCGGGTCGGCGGTGTGGTGCTGGTCAAGCCGGGCCGCGTCCACCGGACGACGAGCGGGAAGATCCGCCGGGCCCGGATGCGGGAGCTGTTCGAGAGCGGTGGACTGACCGCTCTGCACGAGGAGTTGTCGCCGGAGCTCGCCAGGGCCTTCCGGGCCGGCTGGGATCCGCACGGGTTCGCCCGGACGCTGGAGGAAAAGCTCGGCGACCCCCGTGACGAGCGGCGGGTGTTCTCCTACCGCCGGGTCGCGGAGTGGGACCGGGCCGAGGAGTTCCCGGCCGAGGTGTGCCGGGAGCTGGACGCGCTCGGGGTGCCCCGCTTCTTCGTGCCGGCCGAGCACGGCGGTGAGCTGCGCACCGGCGAGGAACTGCTCCAGCTCATCCGCACGCTGTCCCGGCGGGACTTCACCTCCGCCCTCGCGCACGCCAAGACGTATCTGGGTGCCATATCGGTGTGGGTGGCGGGAGGCGAGGAGCAGGCACGGGCGCTGGCCGAGCGGGTCGGCGCGGGTGCCGTCGTCTCGCTGGCGCTCACCGAACACGCCCACGGCAGCGACCTGCTGGCGGGTGAGCTGCGGGCCGAGCCCGTCGCGGGCGGCTGGCGGTTGGACGGCCGGAAGTGGCTCATCAACAACGCGACCCGGGCCGACCTGGTGTGCGTCCTGGCCCGCACCAGGCCGCAGGGCGGCACTCGCGGCTTCAGCCTCTTCCTCGTGGACAAGTCGGCTCTGGCCGAGGGCAGTCGGCATGCGCTGCCGCAGGTGCCCACCCACGGTGTGCGCGGCGCCGACATCAGCGGCATCGCCTTCGACGGCGCCCTGATACCGGCCGACGCGCTGGTCGGCGGCGAGGGCGAGGGCCTGGAGATCATCCTCAAGGGCTTCCAGATCACCCGTACGCTCTGCTCGGCGATGTCCCTGGGCATGACGGACCACGCCCTGCGCATCGCCGTGGAGTTCGCCCGCTCCCACCACCTGTACCGGCGTCCGCTCGCCGGACTCCCGCACGCCGCCCGCACCCTGGCCGAGTCCTACGCCGACCTGCTGGCCATGGAGGCGGCGGCCCTGGTGGCGACCCGCTCCGCGCACACCCTGACCGGGGAGCAGAGCGCGGTGTCGGCGGTGGCGAAGTACCTGGTGCCGACGCTGGGTGACGAGGTGATCGGGGCGCTGCGCTCGCTGCTGGGCGCCCGCGCGATGCTGACCAGGGACTTCGCCGACGGGGCGTTCCAGAAGCTGGAGCGGGACCACCGGATCGTCGGGATCTTCGACGGCAGTACGGCCGTCAACCTCAACTCCCTGATCAACCAGTTCCCGGTGCTGTGCCGGGGCTGGCGCGGACGGCTCGCCGACCTGGACGGGGTGGCGGTGGCCGCCCGGCTGGACGGGCCCGCGCCCACGCTGGACCACGGTCGGCTGAGCCTGTACGCGCGGTCCGGGTCCAGCGTCGTACAGTCGCTGCCGGAGGCGGTCGAGCGGGTCACGCGGACCGCGCCGGCCTCGGTGGCCGACCGCGCCAGGGCACTGCTGGGGGCTGCGCAGGAGCTGCACGCCGAGATGGGCGCACTGCGGCACAGCGCGCGGGCCGTACCGGAGCCGGCCTTCGACGCGGCCCGCCGGTACGCCCTCGTGTACGCGGGAGCGGCGAGCCTGCACCTGTGGCTGGAGAACACCGGCACGCCGAGGGCGCGGGGCCCGCTGTGGACGGACGCGGCCTGGCTGGACGCGGTCCTGGCCCGCCTGCTGCACCGCCTCACCGGCGCCCCCGACCTGGACGACACGGACGGCCCGGCCCTGGACGCCCTGCTGCCGGCCCTGCACACCCAGACCGAACAGGGCCTGCTGTTCTCGCTGTTCCCGTGCCGCCTGGCGGAGACCCCGAAGGAGGAAGCGGCATGACGGACCTGCTGACGTCGGAGCCGACGGAGGAGTGGGAGCGGGTGGCCGGCGGTGCGGAGGGCGCCTCGGGCGGGGAGACGGCTCCCTCCACCGACCCGGCTCTGGACCGCATCACCGCCCTCGAAGCCCTTCTCGGTGACCCCGACGACCCCGCCAACCCGCTGGGCCTGCGCGCCGTGCTCGACGCCGACGAGCGGGGTGAGCTGCTCGCGGCCGGGGAGGAGGCGCTCACCGGGTTCGGGCTGGGGGCCGAGTTCGTGCCGGTGGAGTTCGGCGGGCGGTTCGCACGGGCCGACCGGTTCGCCCTGCTCATGCGGAGCCTGTTCCGGCGGGACGCCTCCCTCGCGATCGGACACGGGGTGACCAGCTTCATCGCCGGACTGCCCGTGTGGGCGGACGGCTCCGACGAGCAGCGGAGCCGGGTGGCCGGCCTGCTCCGCGGCGGCGGCCGGGTCGTCGCCGCCTACACCGAACTCGACCACGGCAGCGACTTCGCCCGTATCGCGCTCACCGCCCGGCCCGCACCCGGTGGCGGCTACCTCCTCGACGGCGGGAAGCAGCTGGTCAACAACATCGGCCGGGCCGAGGCCGCGGTCCTGTTCGCCCGGACCGACGAACGCCCCGGCAGCCGAGGCCACTCCCATCTCCTCGTCGGCCTCGACTCGCCGGCCGTCGACCGCTCGGCCCGCTATTCCACCTCCGGCGTGCGCGGCTGCCTGCTGGGCGGCGCCGACTTCACCGACACCCCCGTCCCCGCCGACGCCCTGCTCGGCGAGGAGGGCGGCGCCATGGAGACCGTACTGAAGGTCTTCCAGGTCACCCGCTGTGTGCTGCCCGGGATGGTCGTCGGCCTCGGCGACCGGCAACTGCGCACCGTGCTCTCCTTCGCCGGGGAGCGGCAGCTGTACGGCGGTCCCGTCAGCGCCCTGCCCCTCGCCCGCGCCACCCTCACGGGCGCCTTCGTCGACCTGCTGATCTGCGACGCGCTCGCCATGGTCGCCGCGCGCACCCTGCATCTCGCGCCCCAGGAGGCGAGTGTGCGGTCGGCGGCGGTGAAGTACCTGGTGCCGAAGCTGCTCCAGGACAGCTCCTACCGGCTCGGGGTGCTGCTGGGCGCCCGCAGTTATGTGCGCGAGGGGCCGTACGCCGGGTTCCAGAAGACGGCACGGGACCTGCCCGTCGTCGCGCTCGCCCACGCGAGCGGAGCGGTGTGCCTGTCGAACATCGTGCCGCAGCTGCCCCGGCTCGCCGACCGCGCCTGGCGCCCGGCAGCGAGCGGTACGCGGCAGCCGTACGACGACTCGCTCTTCCGGCTCCACGACCCGCTGCCCGCCCTCGATCTCGGCCGGCTGGAGCTGACCGCGCGCGGTGCGGACGGACTGGCCGCGCTGCTGCCCGAGTTCGCCGACGACCTCGCCCGCCGCGGTCCCGGACACGCCGAACTCGCCTCGCTCGCCGCCGAGTTCACCGGCCATCTCGCCGACCTCGCGGACCGCGCCGGCGCCCTGCCCCCGCAGGACCGCACCCCGCTCGCCGGCCGCCGTGCCTTCCTGCTCGCCGAGCGGTACGTCCTCCTCCTCGCGGCCGCCGCCTGCCTGGGCGTGTGGCGCGCGGCCGCCGAGGACCCGGCCGGCGACCCGTTCCTCGCCGATCCGCGCTGGGCCGGCGCCGCGCTGCACCGGCTCGCCGAGCGGCTCGGTCCGCGCCGCGACCCGCTGCCCGAGTCCGCCGTGGACGCGCTCTTCGCGGAGCTCTCCGCGCGGCACGAGGCGGCGTGCACCTTCGACCTTTTCCGTACCCGGCTCGCCACGAACGGCGGGCCCGCCAAGGGAGTTGACTCATGACCGAAACCACCTCCGCCCCCGCCCCCGCGGCCGCCGCCGACGGCACCGCGCCGCAGGCCATCCGCGCCTGGCTCGTCGACCGGGTCGCCTACTACCTGGAGCGCAACCCCGCCGACGTCGACGAGGGCACCCAGCTCGCCGAGATGGGACTCGACTCGGTGTACGCGCTCACCCTGTGCGGCGATGTGGAGGACCGCTTCGGACTGGTGGTGGAACCGACCTTGGCCTGGGACCACCCCACGATCGACGCGATCACCGCGCACCTGGCCGCGGCGCTGGGCGGGGCGCAGGAGGGGGTGCCGCAGTAGGTCGTCGGGCGGCTGCGGCTTCGTCGTGGCTGGTCGCGCAGTTCCTCGCGCCCCTTCGGGCGCTTACGCCCTGGAGGGGCCCCGTGCCTGAGAAAACCTTTCCCGGAATTCTGTCCACCGTAGGCAACACCCCGCTCGTCGAACTGGCGCGACTGCTCCCGGACTTCGGCTCCCGTGTGTTCGGGAAGGTCGAGCGGTTCAATCCCGGCGGCAGCATCAAGGACCGCTCCGCGCTCGGCATGCTGCTGGGGGCCATCCGTGGCGGCGAGGTGGAACCCGGTCGGTCCGTGATCGTCGAGTCCAGCTCCGGCAACCTGGCCGTCGGGCTCGCGCAGATCTGCCGCTACTTCGGACTGCGCTTCATCTGCGTGGTGGACGGCAAGACCACCGAGCAGAACCTCGCCATCCTGCGGGCCTTCCGCGCCGAGGTCGAGGTGGTCACCGAACGCGACGAGCTGACCGGTGAGTACCTGCCGGTCCGGCTGCGCCGGGTGCGGGAGCTGGTGGACCGGATCCCGGGCGCGTACTGGCCCAACCAGTACTCCAGCCCGCTCAACCCGAAGGCCCACGAGACCACCATGCGGGAGATCGCGGAGAGCCTCGACGGCAAGGTCGACTACCTGTTCTGCCCGGTCAGCACCTTCGGGACGCTGCGCGGCTGCCGTGACCACATCCGCGAGCGCGGGCTCGGCACCAGGGTGGTCGCGGTGGACGCGCTGGGCAGCGCGATCTTCGGCCTGGAGTCCACCCAGCGGCTCATCCCCGGGCATGGTGCCTCCGTGGTGCCGCCGCTCGCCGATCCGGCCTATGCCGACGAGGTGGTGCACATCTCCGACCTGGAGTGCGTGGTGGCCTGCCGTCGGCTCATCGCCCGGGAGGCGGTGCTGGCGGGCGGCTCCTCCGGGGCGGCCGTGGCCGCGCTGTGGAAGATCCGGCACCGGGTCCCGGAGGGCTCGAACTGCGTCCTCATGTTCCCCGACGGGGGCGACCGCTACCTCGACACCATCTACTCCGACGCGTGGGTGCGCGAGAACTTCGGCGACGTCTCCCACCTGTGGAAGGACTGACCGGCCATGACCGTCACCCCGGGGGCCGCCGCCGACGCGCGTCCCCTCTCCGCCGGGCAGGAAGCCCTCTGGCTCGCCCACCAGCTCGACCCGGACAGCTCCGCCTACAACGTCGTCCTCGCCGTACGGCTGCGCGGTGCCCTGCGCGTCGACGTCCTCCAGGAGGCGCTGACCGCGCTCGCAGCCCGCCACGAGCTGCTGCGCTCCCGCTTCCCCGGCACCGACGACGGGCCGGTGCGCCGCGTCGACGCGCCGGGAACCGTCCGCCTGGACGTCCGCGAGACGCCCGGCGCCGATGACGCCGAGCTCTTCCGACTCGCCACGCTGGCCGGCGAGGAGCCCTTCTGCCTCACCGCGGGTGCCTTCCGCGCGGTCCTGCTCCGCCGGTCCACCACCGACACACTCCTCGTCACGGTCACCCACCACATCGTCAGCGACGCCACGTCCCAGTGGCTGCTGATGCGCGACCTGTTCACCGAGTACGGGGCCCGCACCGGGGAGCCGGCCACGGCACCCGAGCCGGGCCGGGCGGCGACACCGACACCGGCGGGCTGGAACGAACAGGTGCGTGCGGAGCGGGACTTCGTTTCCTCGGTGCGGGGTGCACGTGCGGCCGGGTACTGGCGGGAGGTGTGTGCGGGGCTTCGGGCCGCTGTGCTGCCCACCGATCGGCCGCGTCCGCCGCACCGTGCGCTCCGTGGTGCCACCCATGAGGTCGGCTGGCATCCGGACACCGCACGGCGGCTGCGGGAGGCCGCCGCAGGGCGTGGGCTGACGCCGTTCGTCTGGTTGCTCGGCACCTTTCAGGCCGCCCTGCACCGCTCCGGCTGCGGTGACGGCTTTCTCATCGGGTGCCCGGCCACGACCCGGTTCACCCCGGACACCCGGCAGGCCGTCGGGTACTACGTCAACGCCCTGCCGACCGCAGCCCGGTTCACCCCCGCGACGACCCTGCTGGACACGATCGGATCCGCGCAGGACCAGCTGCGCCGCGGCCTGGCCCACGCCCGGTACCCGGTCGAACTGCTGGGCGGCGGACCGCTGTTCCGCATCTCCTGCACCCTGGTCGCCGCCGACCGGCTGCCCGTCGAGGGCCTGTACGAGGGCCCGGTGCGCCTCGGCGGCCTGCGGGCCGAACTGGTCGACGTACCGCAGCAGGAGGGCCAGCTCGACCTGACCGTGGAGATCCTCCAGGACTCCCGGGGCTTCAAGGCTGTCCTGCGCTATCGGACCGACCTCTTCGACGCCGCCACCGTCGAACGCTTCGGCGAGACCTGGCGGTGCCTCTTGGACGTCTCCCTGGACGCCCCGGACACCGCCGTGTCCGACGTCGGCCTCGTCGCCCACGACGACCTGGCGTTCCTGCTGGCGCTCGGATCGGGGGCGGCATGAGCACGAGCCCGCGTCAGCAACTCCCCGACGGACCCGCCGTGTGGTGCACCAACGGCCCCGCCGCCGTGGCGATGTGGCGCGAGATGCTGCCGCCCGGCGCCTACCACCGGGCGGCCGGACGTCTGCGGCCCGGTGACACCGTGGTCGACATCGGCGCGAACATCGGCCTGATGTCGGTGTACTGCGCCCGCACCCGGCCCGGCGTCCGCGTCCTGGCCGCCGAACCCGCGCCCGCGCTGCACGCCTGTCTGGAGCGCAACCTCGCCGAGCACGCGGCCCCCGGCTGGCACGCCGAGTGCGTGGCCGTCGCCGACCGCCCGGGACTGCTGAAGTTCACCTACTACCCCGAAGCACCCGGCAACTCCGGTCTGCACGCCGACCCGGACGCCGACGACGAGATCACCCTGACCTTCCTGCGCAACAGCGGCGTCGACCCCGAGGACGCGGCCGAACTGGTCGAGGGGCTGCACGAGGGCGTCGAACTGACCGTGCCCGCCGTCACCGTCTCCGAGCTGCTGCGCCGGCACGCCGTCGAACGGGTCGACCTGCTCAAGGTGGACGTGGAGCGCGCCGAGCTGGAGGTGCTGCGCGGCGTCGAGGAGGAGCACTGGCCCCTCGTCGGCGCGGTGGTCGCCGAGGTGCACGACGAGGACGGCCGGCTGGCCGCCGTACGGGACCTGCTGACGGCGCGCGGGTTCGCCGTGGACGTGCGGCAGGACCCGCTGCTCGCGGACACCGTGCTGTACGACGTCGAGGCCCTCCGGGCCGTATAGGGCGCATATAGCGGCCGAACCCACCATCGCTGCATCACCGAAAGGCTCCGCAGAGAGGGAACCCCATGCTGATCCTCCGACGCACCGACGTGACGGACGTCCTGTCCGGCCGGGAGACGGAGATCATCGAGCTCGTCGCCGACACCTACCGGCTGCACGACGAGGGCCGCACGTCCCTGCCGCACTCGACGTTCCTGCGCTTCCCCGAGGAGCACCACGCCCGCGACCGGATCATCGGGCTGCCCGCCTACCGGGGCGGTCGGCGGCCGGCCGCGGGGATGAAGTGGATCGCCTCCTTCCCGGGCAACGTGGCCGCCGGCACCGAGCGGGCCAGTGCCGCCATCGTCCTCAACTCCCTCGACCACGGGCGCCCGGTGGCCCTCGTCGAGGGCGCGGTGGTCTCCGCCAAGCGGACGGCGGCGAGCGCCGCCCTGGCCGCCGCGGAGCTCACCGCCGACCGCCCGCCGGCCTCCGTGCTGCTGGTCGGCTGCGGGGTCATCAACCTGGAGATCCTGCGCTTCCTCGCGGCCGCCCTGCCCGGGCTCACCGAGGCCGCCCTGTACGACACCGACCCGGTGCGCGCCGAGGAGTTCGCCGCCCGCTGCCAGGAGGCCGCGCCCGCGGTGAAGGCCCACGCGGTCACCGACCTCGCCGCCGCGCTCGGCGAGCACCGGCTCGTCTCGCTGGCCACCACGGCCGCGACCCCGCACCTGGACCTCGCCGCCTGCGGCCCCGACACCACCGTCCTGCACGTCTCCCTGCGCGACCTGACCGCCGAGGCGATCCTCGGCGCGGTCAACGTCGTCGACGACACCGACCACGTGTGCCGAGAGCGCACCTCCCTCGACCTCGCCCAGCGGATCGCGGGCGACCGGGACTTCGTCGCCGCCGAGATCGGCGCGCTGCTGCGCGGCCGCGTGACGCTGCAGCGCACGCCCGAACGCCCCGTCGTGTACTCGCCGTTCGGCCTCGGAGTGCTGGACATCGCACTCGCCGAGTACGTGCGCGAGGAGGCCGAACGGCGCGGGCTCGGAGTCCGCGTCGACGACTTCCTGCCGGCCTGAGAGCCGTCGTCCCCTCTTCTCCCCGCACCGATACCGACCATCCGTATGCCTGAAGGAGCAGTCATGACCGCAGAGCAGCAGACCGAAGGCCCCCGTCAGCGCGTGGTGTTCAACGACGAGGAGCAGTACTCGCTGTGGCCCGTCGCGCGGGAGCTGCCCGCGGGCTGGCACGCCGAGGGCACCGAGGGCTCCCGCGAGGAGTGCCTGGCCCGGATCGCCGAGGTGTGGACCGACATGCGTCCGCTGAGCCTGCGCCGCCGCATGCACGAGTCCTCCGCGGCCTGAGTCGCGCCGCCCTCCACCCAGGTCTGTGACAGGAGTTGCCGTGAACGCCGAACTGCTTCCGGAACGCTTCGCCGAGCAGGCGTTCCGTACGCCCCACGCCGTCGCCGTCGCCGACGGCGAGCGGGCGGTGACGTACGAGGAGCTGGACCGCGCGTCCGCTCGCATGGCCCGCCTCCTCGGGAACCTGGGCGCGGGGCCCGAGACGCTCGTCGGGGTGAGCCTGCCCCGCGGCGTCGGACTGGTGGTCGCGCTGCTGGGGGTGTGGCGGGCGGGCGCCGGCTATGTGCCGCTCGACCCGGACCAGCCCACGGCCCGGCTGACCTCGCTGATCCGTGAGTCCGGGGCCGGCCTGGTGCTCGCGGCCCCTGAGCTGGAGCACCCGGTGGCCGAGGCGGGTGCCCGCCGCGTCGACCCCGCCGCCGCGGACGCCGAACTCCCCGACCCCGCACGTCCGTTGCCCGCCGCCGACCCGGACGGTGTCGCGTACGCCATCTTCACCTCGGGCTCGACCGGCACACCCAAGGCCGTCGCCGTGACCCACGCGGGCATCGCCAACCGGGTCGGCTGGACGGTCGGGCGGCATGCGCTGGGCGCCGGTGACCGGGTGCTCCAGAAGACCACCATCGGCTTCGACGCGGCCGGCTGGGAGATCTTCGCGCCGCTGGTCAGCGGCGGCACGGTGGTGCTCGCCCCGGCCGGTGCCGAGCGCGACCCGGCCGGGCTGCTGCGGGCCGTCGCCGAGCAGGGGATCACGGTCCTCCAGGTCGTGCCCTCGGTGCTGCGGCTGCTGGTGGAGGAGGGCGACTGGAGCGGCTGCGGCTCGCTGCGTCTGCTGTTCTCGGCCGGGGAAGCCCTGCACGCCGAACTCGTCGCACGGGTACGGGAACTGGCGGGCGCGGAGCTGGAGGTGTGGAACACCTACGGCCCCACCGAATGCTCCATCGACGTCACCGCCTTCGCCACCGACCCCGCCGTGACCAGCGGCCCGGTCCCGATCGGGCGCCCCCTGCCCGGCCTGAAGGCGCTCGTCCTCGACCCGTCGGGCACGCCCGTGCCGGTCGGCGTCCCCGGTGAGCTGTACGTCGGCGGCGTCGGCGTGGCCCGCGGGTACGCGGGCCGGCCCGAACTGACCGCCGAGCGCTTCGTGCCCGACCCGTACGAGCCCGGGGCCCGGCTCTACCGCACCGGGGACCAGGTGCGCTGGCGGGCCGACCGCACGCTGGAGTACCTCGGCCGCCTGGACCACCAGGTCAAGGTGAACGGCGTCCGCATCGAGCCCGGTGAGATCGAGGCCGCCCTCGCCGCGCACCCCTCGGTGACCGGTGCCGTCGTGGTGCCGTACGAGAGCGAGGACGGCGGCAAGCGGCTCGCGGCGCACCTGACGACCGACGGTCCCGCTCCCGGCTCCGCCGAGCTGCGGGTCTTCCTCGCCGAACGGCTGCCCGAGAGCCATGTGCCGTCCTTCTTCCACGTCCTGGACGCCTTCCCGCTGCTGGCGAGCGGCAAGGCGGACCGGGCCGCGCTGCCCACGCCGGCCGAGCTCGCCGCCGCATCGCGGGCCGGGTTCGTCGCTCCGCGCGACGCGGCGGAGGAGCTCGTCGCCGGGGTCTGGGCGGAGCTGCTGGGCCGCGAACAGGTGGGCGCGCTCGACGACTTCTTCGCGCTCGGCGGCACCTCGCTGCAACTGACCCGGCTGGCCGCCCGGTTGCGCGCGGCCTCCGGAGAGAAGATCTCCCTGCGGGGGCTGTTCGGCGCGACGACGGTGGAGGCGCAGGCCCGACTGCTCGCAACGGTCCCGGCGGCCGCCGTCGAATCCGTGCTCCGACCCACCCCCCGTACCGGCCCTCTCCCCCTCTCCTCCGGCCAGCGCCGCCTGTGGTTCCTGGACCGGATGCATCCCGGCAGCCCCGAATGGGTCGCGCCCCTGTTCCTGCGGCTGCCCGCCGGGCTCGACCCGGCCGACGTGGCCGCCGCCCTCAACGCGCTGGCCGACCGGCACGAGCCGCTGCGCACCCGGTATCCCGCCGAGGGCGGTGAGGTGCGGCAGGTGATCGACGCGCCGGGAACCGCGGAGGTCGGGCTGCGGGTCGTGGACGCCGGCCGGGACGAGGTGCCCGCGCTGTTCGCCGAGCAGTTCGCCCAGGGGTTCGACCTCGCCGAAGGGCCGCTGTGGCGGGCGCTGCTGGCGCGGCTGCCCGGCGAGGACCACCTGCTGCTGCTGACCCTGCACCACATCACCTGCGACGGCTGGTCGACGGTCGTCCTGGAGCGGGAGCTGCGCGAGCTGTGCGCGGCCCGCACCGAAGGCCGCGCACCCGAGCTGCCCGCCCTGGAGCTCCAGTACGCCGACTACGGGGCCTGGCAGCACGCCCGGCTCACCGAGGAGTTCGTCCAGTCGGAGCTCGCGCACTGGCGGGCCGCCCTTGACGGCGTCGAGCCGGTGGAGCTGCCCGCCGACCGGCCCCGTCCGGCGGTCCGCGACCCGCGCGGAGGCGTCGTACCGCTGCGGGTACCGGAGCGGACCGCCGCCGCCCTGACCGAGCTGGGCCGCCGGCACGGGGCCACGCCGTTCATGACGCTGCTGACCGCCTACGCCACCCTGGCCGCCCGCTACAGCGGCCGCTGGGACGTGCCGGTCGGCACCCCGGTGGCGGGTCGCACCCGGCCCGAGACCGAGCACATGGTCGGCTTCTTCCTCAACTCCCTGGTCGTGCGCTGCGGTCTGACCCCCGACCTGGGCTTCGCCGAGGCCCTGGTCAGGGTCAGGGACGCGGCCCGCGCCGCCTTCGTCCACCAGGAACTGCCCTTCGAGCGGCTGGTCGACGAGCTCCAGCCGGAGCGCGACCTGTCCCGCACCCCGCTCTACCAGGTCGCCTTCGACCTGCACAGCGAGGGCGTGACCACTGTCGTCACCGAGGACGCGGACCTGGCCGCGTTCACCGAGGCCTGGCAGGTCGCCAAGACGGACCTGTCGCTGTTCATGCGGCAGACCCCGGGCGGCGCCCTGGACGGTGTCCTGGAGTACGCCACCTCGCTGTTCGACCGGAGCACCGCCGAACGCATGGCCGGCCACTTCCTCACCCTGCTCGACCAGGTCGCCGCCCACCCGCAGACCCCGCTCGGCGCCCTCGACCTGCTCGGCGAGCAGGAGCGCCGGCAGCTCCTCGACGGCTGGAACGACACCGCCTGGGAGCCCGGCGAGCGCACCGTCCTCGAACGCTTCGAGGAGCAGGCCCGCACCCACCCCGAGCGCACCGCCCTCGCCTTCGGCGAACGGACCGTCTCCTACGGCGGGCTGGACGCCGCCGCCAACCGTCTCGCCCAGCAGCTGCGCACCCTGTGCGTGGGCGCCGAGCGCCGGGTCGCCGTCCTGCTCGACCGCGGCCCCGAACTGGTCACCACCCTGCTCGCGGTGTGGAAGGCGGGCGGCGCCTATGTGCCGGTCGACCCGTCCTACCCGGCGGAGCGCGTCGCCGCGATGTGCCGGGCGGCCGGGGTGCGCACGGCGGTCACCTCGTCGGCGTACGAGCAGCGGTTCACCGGGGCGGAGGTCCCGCGGGTGCTGCGGCTCGACACCGACGCCGCCGAGATCGCCGTACGGCCCGCGGCCGCGCCCGCGCGGGACCGGGACCCGGACCGGCTCGCGTACGTGATCTTCACCTCCGGCTCGACCGGTGTGCCCAAGGGGGTCGAGGTCACCCAGCGGGGCCTCGCCAACCATGTGGCGTGGGCCGCGCGGGACCTGGCCGGGCGGGACTACGGCGGTGCCGCGCTGTTCTCCTCGGTCGCCTTCGACCTGGTCGTCCCCAACCTGTGGGCGCCCCTGGTCACCGGCCAGCGGCTGTTCCTGCTGCCGCAGGACACGGACATGTCGGAGCTCGGCAAGCGGCTGTCGGAGGCGGCCCCGTTCAGCTTCCTCAAGCTGACCCCGGGCCATCTCGACATCCTGGCCCACCAGTTGTCCCCGGCCCAGGCGGGCTCGCTGACCCCGCTCACGGTGGTGGCGGGCGAGCCGTTCACCCGGGCGGCGCTGGAGCGCTGGCGGGAGCTCGCCCCCGACATGCTGCTCCTCAACGAGTACGGCCCGACCGAGGCCTCCGTCGGCACGTCGGTCTTCCCGGTGCCGCAGGACGAGGCCGAACCGGTCCCCGACGTCCTGCCCATCGGCCGCCCGCTGCCCGGCATGACCATGTACGTCCTCGACCCGTCCCTCGACCCGGTCCCGGTCGGTGTCGCGGGCGAGCTGTACGTCGGCGGGACGGGCGTGGCCCGCGGGTACGCCGGCCGGCCCGAGCTGACGGCCGAGCGGTTCGTGCCCGATCCGTACGGCGGTGCCCCGGGCGCCCGTCTCTACCGCACCGGGGACCTGGTGCGCCGGCTGCCGGACGGGAGCGTGGCCTTCCTCGGCCGGCTCGACGACCAGGTCAAGATCCGCGGCTACCGCGTCGAACCCGGCGAGATCCGGGCCGTGGTGGAGGAGCACCCCGAGATCCGGGAGGCCGTGGTGGTCGTCCACCGCCCCGAGGGCGGCGAACCGGCCCTGGCCTGCTACGCCGTCCCGGCCGCGCCCGGCGCCGAACTGCCCGACCTCGCCGCGCATCTCGCGGCCCGGCTGCCGGAGTACATGATCCCGGCGACCTTCACCGCCCTGGACGCGGTCCCGGTCAACGCCAACGGCAAGGTCGACCGGCGGGCCCTGCCCGAACCGGGCCGCCGCGAGGACGGCCCGGCGCACGTGGCGCCGAGCGGGCCCGTGGAGGAGCGGATCGCCGAGGTCTGGACCGAACTGCTCGGCGTACAGGCCTCCGCGCACGACAACTTCTTCCACATCGGTGGCAACTCGATCCTCGCGATCCGGCTCATCTCCCGCATCCAGCAGGAGTTCGGCATCGACTTCGCCGTCCGCACGGTCTTCGAGGGCCCGACGATCGCCCAGCTGGCGACGACGGTCACGGACCGCGTGACAGCCGAGGTGGCGGCGCTCTCCGACACGGAGCTGCTGCACGAGACCGGGGCGACCTCCGCGACCGGCCCCGACACCGCGCCGCACTCCCTCGCCACCGTCCGCCCCCACACCGCATCGCACACCGAGGAGCAGCAGGTATGAGCACCGGGGAAATGGAGAGGCCCGTCGTGGCGGGCGGCGACGGCGGCTCGGGGACCGAGGCCGACGCGCTGCGCGCCGAGCTGCTGCGGCGCCGTCTCGCGGGCCGCGGTGCCGCAGCCCCGCGCCGCACGGAGATACCCCGCGCCGACCGCACGGCCGCGCTGCCGCTGTCGTACGGGCAGCAGCAGATGTGGTTCCTCAGCAGGCTGGAGCCGGACAGCCCGGAGTACCTGGTGCCGCTGGTGCTGCGGCTGCGCGGCGCCCTGGACACCGAGGCGCTGGAGCGGGCCTGGCAGGGCGTCGTCGACCGGCACGAGATCCTGCGCACCCGCTACGAGCTGTCCGGCGACGAGCCCGTGCAGATCGTCGACCCGCCGCGCCCGCTGCCCCTGGCACACACCACGGCCGCCGACGACGCCGAGGTGCGGGCCCTCGTCGAGGCCGACCTCGCCCGGACCTTCGACCTCGGCCGTGACTGGCCCGTGCGCGGCCGGCTCGTCCGCGTGAGCAACGACGAGCACGTCCTCGCGGTCGTCTTCCACCACATCGCCTGCGACGCCTGGTCCACGCAGGTCTTCGGCCAGGAGCTCAGCGAGCTGTACGCGGGCGCCGCCCCGGCCCCGCTCGCCGTGCAGTACGCCGACTACGCGTCCTGGCAGCGCACGACGATGACCGAGGAGGTGGTCACCCGTCACCTCGACCACTGGAAGGCCGCGCTGGCCGGCCTGCCGCCGCTGGAGCTGCCCGCCGACCGGCCCCGCCCGCCGGTGCGCGACGGCGCCGGCGACGCGGTCCCCTTCGAGGTGCCCGACCACCTCGCCGCCCGCCTGCGGCAGCTCGCCGCCGACCGGGACAGCACGCTGTTCATGCTGTTCCTGGCCGCCTACCAGACCCTGCTGGCCCGCCACACCGGCCGCACCGACATCGCGGTGGGCACCGTGGTCTCCGGCCGTGGCCGCCCCGAGCTCCAGCAGCTCATCGGCTACGGCATCAACAGCCTCGTCATGCGCGGCGACCTCAGCGGCGACCCGTCCTTCACCGGTCTGCTGGCCCGCACCCGCGCCACGGTCCTGGACGCCTACGACCACCAGGACGTGGCCTTCGCCCAGGTCGTCGAGGCCCTCGCCCCCGAACGCGACCTCTCCCGCACCGCCCTGTTCCAGGTCGCCTTCACCCTGCACGGCGACCGGGGTGCCGCCTTCGACCTGCCCGGCGTCCGGGCGGAGCCCTTCGCCGGCTCGGGCCGGGTCGCCAAGTTCGACCTCGACCTCCAGGTCCGCGAGGGCGCCGACGGCACGCTCGGCGGCCGACTGGAGTACGCGACAGCCCTGTTCGACCGTACGACGATCGAGCGCCTCGCCGGTCACCTGGTACGGCTGCTGCACGCGATCGCCGACGCCCCCGAGGCCCCGCTGTCCGCCCTGGAGATCCTGGGCGAGCAGGAGCGGGCCGTGCTGCTCGGCCCGCCCCGGGAACAGGCCCCGGCGACCCGGCGCGTGCACGAGCTGTTCGAGGAGCAGGCCGCCCGCACCCCGCACCGCACGGCCCTGACCTTCGAGGGCACCCACCTCACCTACGCCGAGCTCGACGCCCGCGCCAACCGCGTCGCGCACGCCCTGATCGCCAAGGGCGTCGGCCCGGAGACCCTCGTCGGCCTGAGTCTGGAACGCGGCATCGAGCTGGTCCCCGCCCTCCTCGGCATCCTCAAGTCCGGAGCCGGCTACCTCCCGCTGGACCCGGCCAACCCGGCCGACCGCCTCGCGTACATCGTCGAGGACGCCCAGGTCCCGGTGGTCGTCACCACCTCGGACCACGCCCACCTCTTCGACGTGGACCTCCTGGTCCTGGACCGGGACCCGCTGGACGGCCTGCCCGACACGAACCCCGGCGTCCCGGGCAGCCCCGAGAACCTGATCTACACGATCTACACCTCCGGCTCCACCGGCCGCCCCAAGGGTGTCGCCCTCACCCACGCCAACGTCGCCCGCCTCCTGGAGCGCGGCCACGAGCACTACGCCTTCGCCGAGACCGACGTGTGGCCGCTCTTCCACAGCTACGCCTTCGACGTCTCGGTGTGGGAGATGTGGGGCGCGCTGCTGTTCGGCGGCCGGCTGGTCGTCGTACCGCAGGCCGTGACGCGGTCGCCGGAGGACTTCCTGGACCTGCTGGTCCGGGAGAAGGTCACCGTCCTCAACCAGACGCCGACCGCGTTCCGTTCCCTCGTGGACACCGACGCCGAGCTGTCCCTGCGCGCGGTCGTCTTCGCGGGCGAGAAGCTGGAGGTCTCCGAACTGCGGCCGTTCGCCGACCGGTTCGGCCTTGACCGGGTGGCCCTGGTCAACATGTACGGGATCACCGAGACCACCGTCCACACCACCTACCACCGCATCACCGAGGCGGACCTCGACCCGCGGGCCGGCAACCCCGTCGGTCACCCGCTGGCCGACCTCCGCGTCTACCTGCTGGACGCCGACGCCCGCCCGGTCCCGGTCGGGGTGCCCGGCGAGATGTACGTGGCAGGGCCCGGTGTCGCCCGCGGCTACCTCAACCGGCCGCGCCTGACCGCCGAGCGGTTCGTCCCGGACCCGTACGGCCCGCCCGGCTCCCGGCTCTACCGGAGCGGCGACCTGGCCCGCCGGCTGCCCGACGGCAGCCTGGAGTTCCTGGGCCGCATCGACGACCAGGTCAAGATCCGCGGCTTCCGCATCGAACTCGGTGAGATCGAGACCGCACTGGCCGCCCACCCGCACATCCGGGACGCGGTCGTCCTGGTCCGCGAGGACACCCCCGGCGACAAGCGGCTGGTCGCGTGGGTGACCCCGGCCGGGGACACCGCGCCCGAGCCCGGCGGACTCCGCTCCCACCTGGCCGCCCGGCTGCCCGAGTACATGGTTCCGGCCGCCTTCGTCATCCTGGACGCGCTGCCGCTGACCACCAACGGCAAGCTCGACAAGCGTGCCCTGCCCGCGCCCGGCCAGGACGCCCTCGGCGGCGCCGCCTTCGTCGCCCCGCGCACGGTCGCAGAGGAGCGCGTCGCCGAGGTCTGGGCGCAGGTGCTGGGCCTCGACCGGGTCGGTGTGGACGACGGGTTCTTCGAACTGGGCGGTCACTCCATCCGCGCGGTCACCCTGGTCGGACGGCTGCGCGCGATCGGCTACGACCTCGCCGTACGGGACGTCTTCGAGCACCGCACGGTCGCCCGGATCGCCGAACTGGTCACCGGGCGCCCGGCCCCGGCCGACGCCGACCGCACAGTCGAGCCGTACGCACTGATCGGCGCCGAGGACCGGGCGAAGCTCCCGGCCGACGGCCTGGCCGACGCCTATCCGCTGTCCCAGGTGCAGCTCGGCATGGTCGTCGAGATGCTCACCGACGATGGCAAGCACCCGTACCACAACGTCACCTCCTTCCGGATCCGCGACGAGCGCCCCTTCTCCCTGGACGCGCTGCGTGCGGCCGCCGCGCGGGTCGTCGCCCGGCACGAGGTCCTGCGCACCTCCTTCGACCTCACCACCTACTCGGTCCCGCTCCAACTGGTCCACGACAGCGCCGAGATGCCGGTCGGCGCCCGTGACCTCTCCCACCTCGGCCAGGACGAACTCCCCGCCTCCCTCAGGGAGTTCACCGAGCAGGAGCGCGCCCGGCTGTTCGACCTGGCCGCCCCGCCGCTGCTGCGGCTGTACGCGCACACCGCCGGCGACGGCAGCTGGTGGATCACCAACACCGAGTGCCACGCGATCCTCGACGGCTGGAGCCACCACTCGCTGCTCATGGAGGTGCTCCAGGAGTACGACCGTCTGGTCGACGGCGCCGACGCCATGGAGCCGGAGCGCCCGGCCGTGCGCTTCGCCGACTTCGTCGCCGCCGAACTGGAGGTCCTCGACTCCGGGGACTCCCGGGCCTACTGGCAGTCCGTCGTCGACGGATACGCCCGTCTGTCCGTGCCCGCCTCCTGGCGCGGTGCCCCGGACGACACCGGCGCCCCGTACCGCGTCCCGGTCCCCTTCCACGACCTGGAGGACCGCCTGCGCGCCCTGGCCGCCAGGGCCGGCGCCTCCCTCAAGAGCGTGCTGCACGCGGCCCACCTCAAGACGCTCGGCATGCTCACCGAGGAGGACCGCTTCTTCTCCGGCCTGGTCTGCAACGCCCGGCCCGAGGTCCTGGGCGCCGACCGCGTCTACGGCATGCACCTCAACACGCTGCCCTTCGCCCACGACCGTACGGCGGCCGGCACCTGGCGCGAACTGGTGGCCTCCGTGTTCGCCCGCGAGGTCGAGCTGTGGCCGCACCGCACCTATCCGATGCCGGTCATCCAGCGTGAACTCGCCGACGGCGAACGGCTGATCGACATGCGGTTCAGCTACCACGACTTCGACCAGGTCGACCGCGCCCAGGTCGACTACCTGGCCAGCATCGACGACAGCCCCACCGAGTTCCCGCTCGGCGTCTCCGCCCGTGTCGGCCACCTCGTCCTGACCGCCTCCCCACGCGCCCTGAGCCGCACCGGCACGGACCGCCTCGCACAGATGCTGCGCCAGGTCCTTCAGGCCATGGCCGCCGATCCGGAGGGCGACGCCCGCGCCACCTTCCTCCCGGAGGGCGAGCGTGAGCGCCAGCTCGTCGAGTGGAACGACACCGCCCACGAGGCCGAGACCGCCTCCGTCCTCCGGCTCTTCGAGGCACAGGCGGCGCGCACTCCGCGGGCGACGGCTGTCCGGCACGCCGGTGGCTCGCTGTCGTACGACGAACTCGACCGGCGCGCGAACCAGTTGGCGCACGTCCTGCGTGAGCGGGGCGTCACGGCCGAGTCCCGTGTCCTCGTCCAGCTGGACCGCGGCCCCGACCTGCTGACCGCGCTGCTCGCGGTGTGGAAGGCGGGCGGCGCCTATGTGCCGGTGGACCCGTCCTACCCGGCCGCCCGGATGGCCGCGATGCGCGAGGCGTCCGCCGCGGTGGCCACGCTCACCGGACTGCCGGACCTCACGGGGCTGCCGGTGCTGGCTCCCGCCCGCCGGGACGACCTGGACACACTCGCCTACGTCATCTTCACCTCCGGCTCGACCGGTGTCCCCAAGGGCGTCGAGGTGCCGCACCGGGGCCTGGTCAACCATGTCGCCTGGGCGGCCCGTGAACTGGCCTCCCAAGGCACCGGCGGCGCCCCGCTGTTCTCCTCGGTCGCCTTCGACCTGGTCGTCCCCAACCTGTGGGCGCCGCTGGTCACCGGCCAGGCGGTCCACACGCTTGGCCAGGACGTCGACATGGCCGACCTGGGCGAACACCTCGTCGCCGCGGGCCCGTTCAGCTTCGTCAAGCTGACGCCGGGGCACCTGGACGTGCTGGCCCAGCAGCTCACCGCCGAGCAGGCGGCCGCACTGGCCCCGGTCCTGGTGGTGGCGGGCGAGGCCTTCACCCGGGCCACCCTGGAACGCTGGCGGGCCCTCGCCCCCGGGACACGACTGATCAACGAGTACGGGCCCACCGAGGCGTCCGTCGGATCGACGGTCTTCCCGGTCCCGGACGCCTCCGACCTCGACGTCCTGCCGATCGGGCGCCCGCTGCCGAACATGCGGGTGTACGTGCTGGACTCGTCGATGCGGCCGGTGCCGGTCGGGGTGGCCGGGGAGCTGTACGTCGGCGGGACGGGTGTGGCCCGTGGGTACGCGGGCCGGCCGGACCTGACGGCGGAGCGGTTCCTGCCGGACCCCTTCGGCGACGGCCGCCTGTACCGGACCGGCGACCTGGTGCGCCGACTGCCCGACGGGAACGTCGAGTTCCTCGGGCGGATCGACGACCAGGTCAAGATCCGCGGCTACCGGATCGAACTCGGCGAGATCCAGGCCGTCCTCACCGAGCACCCCGCCGTCCGCGAGGCGTTCGTGACGACGTACGACGGTGAGCTCGCCGCGTACTACGCGCCGGCCGAGGCCGCCCCCGACGCGGTACGGGCGCAGCTGGCCGACCGGCTGCCCGCGTACATGCTCCCGGCCGCCCTGATCCCCGTGGAGGCGCTGCCCCTCAACGCCAACGGCAAGGTCGACCGGCGTGCCCTGCCCGCCCCCGACGCCGCCGAGGCCGCCGACGACGGGTATGTCGCCCCGCGCACGGTGACCGAGGAGCGCATCGCCGAGGTCTGGGCGCAGGTGCTCGGCCTCGAACGGGTCGGTGTCGAGGACGGGTTCTTCGAGATCGGCGGGCACTCCATCCGGGCCGTCGCCCTGGTCGGAGCGCTGCGCTCGGCCGGGTTCGACATCGGAGTGCGGGACGTCTTCGAGCACCGCACGGTCGCCGAGCTCGCCGAGTTCCTCACCGGGCGCCCCGCGCGCACCGAGGTCGACGTGCCCGTCGAGCGGTTCGCGCTGATCGGCGACGGGGACCGGGCCGCGCTGCCGGCCGACGCGGTGGACGCCTATCCGCTCACCCAGGTGCAGCTCGGCATGGTCCTGGAGATGCTGGCGGACGACCGGCACGCGTACCACAACGTGTCGTCGTTCAGGATCACCGAGTCCGCGGCGTTCTCCGCCGACGCCCTGCGCGCCGCCGCCGTCACGGTCGCCGCCCGGCACGAGATGCTGCGCACCTCCTTCCACCTCGACGGGTACTCCCAGCCGCTCCAGGTGGTGCACGCGGACGCGGAGATCCCGGTCGCCGTCCACGACCTGCGGGGCCTGGACGCCTCCGCGGCCGGTGCCACGGTCGCGGCCTTCGTCGCCGCCGAGCGCGCCGACCTCTTCGACCTGGAGCGGGCCCCGCTGCTGCGCATGACCGCGCACGTCGAGGACGACGGCTGGCGGCTCGGACTGACCGTCTGCCACGCCATCACCGAGGGCTGGAGCCACCGCGCGCTGCTGATGGAGCTGCTCGACGAGTACCGGCGCGTCCGCGACGGCGCCGGGCGGGCGACCGCGGTGGCGGCGCCGCAGGTGCGGTACGCGGACTTCGTCGCCGCCGAACTGCGGTCGCTGGACTCGGAGACCGACCGCGACCACTGGCAGGGCGTCACCGGCGGGTACGCCCGCCTCTCCCTGCCGTCGGGCTGGGCCGGCGACCGCTCCGCCGAGCGCGAGCGCTACCGGGTCGCGGTCGCGCTGAAGCCCTTCGACGCCGGGCTGCGCGCCCTTGCCGCCCGGGCCCGCGTCTCGATCAAGAGCGTGCTGCTCGCCGCCCACCTCAAGGTCCTGAGCCTGCTCACCGAGGAGGACCGCTTCCACTCCGGGCTGGTCTTCAGCGCCCGCCCCGAGGCGCCGGGCGCCGACCGGGTCTACGGCATGTACCTCAACACCCTGCCGTTCGCCTTCGACGCCGACCGCGACCGCACCTGGGAGGAGCTCGTCCGCGAGGTCTTCGCCCATGAGGCCGGCATGTGGGAGCACCGCCGCTACCCGATGCCGGCGATCCAGCACGACGCCGGCGTGGAGCGCCTGCTCGACGTCCGCTTCAGCTACCAGGACTTCGACCACGTCGACACCGACCGCGTCGACCTGGAGGCCAGCTCCGGCGAGGGCGCCACCGAGTTCGACCTGGCGGTGTCGGCGGTCTCCGGGTACCTCCTGATGACCACCCACACCCACGCCCTGTCCCGCGCCCACGCGGACCGGCTGACCGCGCTGTACACGGCCGTCCTGGACGCGATGACCAAGGACCCGTCCGGCGACGCCCGCGCGGTCCCGCTGCCCGAGGACGAACTCCACCGCCAGCTCGTCGAGTGGAACGACACGTCCCACGAGGCCGAGACCGCCTCCGTCCTCCAGCTCTTCGAGGTCCAAGCGGCCCGTGTCCCGGACGCGCCCGCCGTCACCCTGGGCGCCGAGACCCTTTCGTACGCCGAACTCGACGCCCGGGCGAACCAGTTGGCGCACGCCCTGCGGGCCCGGGGGATCGACGCCGAGGCCCGGGTGGCGATCCAGCTGGACCGGGGCCCCGACCTGATCGCCGCCCTGCTCGCGGTGTGGAAGGCGGGCGGCGCGTACGTGCCGGTCGACCCGTCCTACCCCGCCGAGCGGGTCGCCGCCATCGTGCGGACGTCGGGGGCGCGGGTGGCGGTGACCTCGGAGGCGTACGCGGACCGGTTCGACGGTACGGACGTGCTGTTCGCCTCGACGGCCGGCGCGGGCCGGCCGGTGGTGGCCCCGGACCGCCGCGACGACCTCGACGCGCTGGCCTACGTCATCTTCACCTCCGGCTCGACCGGTGTCCCCAAGGGCGTCGAGGTGGCGCACCGGGGCCTGGTCAACCATGTCGCCTGGGCGGCCCGTGAACTGGCCTCCCGAGGCACCGGCGGCGCGCCGATGTTCTCCTCGGTCGCCTTCGACCTGATCGTCCCCAACCTGTGGGGTCCCCTGGTCACCGGCCAGCGGGTCTTCACGGTCGCGCAGGACACCGCTCCGGCGGAACTGGGCCGTGCGCTGCTGGCAGGAGCTCCCTACAGCTTCGTCAAGCTGACCCCGGGCCATCTCGATCTGCTCGCCGAACAGCTCACCACCGAGCAGGCGGACGAGCTCGCCGCGGTGACGGTCGTCGCGGGCGAGGCCCTGCCGGGGACCACCGCGGACCGTTCGCTGGACATCCTCGGACCCGGCCGCCTGATCAACGAGTACGGCCCCACGGAGGCTTCCGTCGGCTCCACGGTCTTCCCGGTCACCGGACCGGTCGGCCGCGAGGTCGTCCCGATCGGGCGCCCGCTGCCGAACATGCGGGTGTACGTGCTGGACTCGTCGATGCGGCCGGTGCCGGTCGGGGTGGCCGGGGAGCTGTACGTCGGCGGGACGGGTGTGGCCCGTGGGTACGCGGGCCGGCCGGACCTGACGGCGGAGCGGTTCCTGCCGGACCCGTACGGTCTCGAGCCGGGGGCGCGGCTGTACCGGACCGGCGACCTGGTGCGCCGACTGCCCGACGGGAACGTCGAGTTCCTCGGGCGGATCGACGACCAGGTCAAGATCCGCGGCTACCGGATCGAACTCGGCGAGATCCAGACGGTGCTGACCGGACATCCGGAGGTGCGGGAGGCATTCGTCTCCGTGCACGAGCCGGTGCCGGGGGACCGGCGGCTGGTGGCGTACTGGACCGGCACCGGGTCGTCCCCGGAGGACCTCGCCGCGCACTGCGCGCTGCGGCTGCCCGACTACATGGTCCCCGCGGCCTTCATCGCCCTGGACGCCATGCCGCTGAACGCCAACGGCAAGGTCGACCGGCGCGCCCTGCCCGCCCCCGACCGGGGCGACCTGCGCACGGGCACCGACCACGTGCCGCCGCGCACCCCGACCGAGAAGGCTCTCGCGGCCATCTGGAGCGAGGTCCTCGGCGTCGAGCAGATCGGCGTCCACGACCGCTTCTTCGACCTCGGCGGCCACTCCCTGCTGATGATCAAGGTGCTGGCCGCGGCCCGCGCGGCAGGGCTCGCCATCTCGATCTACCGGATGTACCAGCACGACACGTTGATCGAGCTGGCGGCGGCGGTGGACGAGGACATGCAGGGCACGGCTTCGGCCGCTGTGGAGGCTCCGGCGGCCGAGGACGTTCCGGTGGTCGAGGAGGCTCCGGGGGCCGAGGCTCCCGCCACGGTCGAGGTGCCTGCCGAGTTGCTGTCCCGCCTGCTCGCCCGGGCCGGCGGTGAGGCGGCCGCCGAGGTCGCCGCGCTGCTCGCACCGCGGGCTCCCGTCGTCGAAGGCATCGACGCCGTCATGGCCGACCACCATGTCCCCGGTGTCGCCCTCGCCGTCATCCGCGATGGCAAGGTCGTGGCGGTCGAGGGGCACGGGGTGCTCGCCGCGGACGGTGACGTGCCCGTCTCCGCCCGGACCCTCTTCCAGGTCGGCTCGATCAGCAAGCACGTGACCGCGCTGGGCGTCCTGCGGCTGGTGGACGAGGGTGTCCTCGACCTCGACGCGGACATCTCGACGTACCTCACCGGCTGGCGGCTCGCCGACGACCCGCAGGCCCAGGGGCCGGTCACCGTACGGCAGTTGCTCGGGCACCGCGCCGGGCTCGCCCGGCACCGCAGCGTCGGCTTCCGGCCCGGCGAGGAGCTGCCCACACTTCTGGACCTGCTGGAGGGCAGGCCGCCGGTGACCACGCCGAGGGTGCGGCGCGAACTCCCGCCCGGTGAGGTGTTCCGTAAGAGCAGCACCCACTACTGGGTGCTCCAGCAGGTCCTGGAGGACGTCACCCAAGAGGCCTTCGAGCCGCTGATGCGGCGTCTGGTCCTGGATCCGCTCGCTCTCGCCGACACCAGCTTCGACCAGGACCACCCGCACACCGCGGGCCTGCCCGTGGCCCTCGGCCACGACGCCCACGGCACGCCCCTCAAGGGCGGCTGGCGCCGCCGTGCCCACCTCGCGGCGGCGGGTCTGTGGACGACGGCGGCCGACGCCGCCCGGTTCACCCTCGCCGTGCGCGACGCACTGCTCGGCGCACCGGGCGCACCCCTCCCGCAGGCCCTGGCCAGGGAGCTGCTGGCGGGCGAGACCGGCACCTTCTACGGGCTGGGCACGATCGTCGACGACAGCGGCGACGACCTGGAGTTCGGCCACGGGGGCGAGCCCACGGGCTACTGGAACATGGCGATCAGCCGCCTGCACGCCGGGACCGGCTTCGTCGCGCTGACCAACGCCGACTCCGGCAAGGCCGTCGTCAAGCACCTCACCGCCGAACTGGGCCGCCAGGACGGGACGTTCGGGCAAGGGCGACTGGCCGCCGACTGGCGTTCCGCGGGCGACTTTGACGAACTTCCGGCAGTCCTCGCCCCGGTCGTCACCGACGAGGAGCGGGCATGACCCGCGGCCCGTCTCCCACCACTGCCACCAGGAGGCCCTCCGTGACATCCGTACGGCATCTGATCTCCATCGACGACGTCACCGACGCCGACCTGTACGCCCTCGTCGAACGCGGCGCCGCCTTCTCGGCAGGCACCGCGGGCCGCCCGGCCCCGCTCGCGGGGGACGTGGTGGGCGTCTACTTCAGCAAGACCTCCACCCGCACCCGCACCGCCTTCTCCAGCGGCGCGCTACGGCTCGGCGCGCAGCTCGTCACGTACGGCCCGGGCGACCTCCAGCTCAACACCGGGGAGACCAGCGAGGACACCGGACGGGTGATGTCCCGGATGCTCGACGTGCTGGTCGCGCGCACCGCGGGCGATCCCGCCGAGATGCGTGCCTGGGCCGGCCAGGAGCGGATGGCCGTCGTCAACGCGATGTCCGCCGACGAGCACCCCACCCAGGCGCTCACCGATCTGACCACCCTGCGCGGGCGGTTCGGCCGGATCGAGGGACTGCGGGTGCTCTACGTCGGCGAGGGCAACAACACCGCGTCGGCGCTGGCGCTCGCGCTGACCCGGTTCCCCGGCGCCGAGCTGGAGCTGCGCACCCCGCCGGGATACGGCCTGGCCGCCTCCTTCCGCGAGCGCGCCGCCGAGCAGGCCGTCCGGTACGGCTCGGTGTTCCGTGAGCGGCACGACATGGCGGACCTGCCGGCCGACGTCGACGTCGTGTACACCACCCGCTGGCAGACCACCGGCACCAGCAAGCCCGACCCGGACTGGCGTGCGGTGTTCGCGCCGTTCCAGGTGACCTCGGCGCTGTGGGAGGGCAGCCCCAAGGCGGTGTTCATGCACGACCTGCCGGCACACCGCGGCGACGAGGTCACCGCGGAGGTCCTGGACGGCCCCGCGAGCATCGCCTTCGACCAGGCCGAGAACAAGATGCACAGCGCGATGGCGGTCCTGGAGTGGTGCAGGACATGACGCTGACCGAGGCCGCCGATGCCGCGCGGGCGGATCCGCCGCTGCGCCGCAACCGCGACTTCCTGCTGCTGTGGTCGGGGGCGAGCCTGTCGTTCCTGGCGACCCGGGTCACCTCGGTCGCGTATCCGCTGATCGTGCTGTGGCACACCGGGTCGCCGCTGGCCATGTCGGTGGTGTCCACGGCCGCGCTGCTGCCGCTGCTGCTGGTGCAGCTGCCGGCCGGGGCGGTCGTGGACCGGTGGGACCGGCGGCGGGTGATGCTGGGCTGCGAGGCGGGCCGGATCGTGGCGGTCGGCAGCGTGGCGCTGTCCCTCGCGGCGGGCCGGCTGTCGGTGGCGCACCTGGCGGCCGTGGCCTTCACGGAGGCGTCCCTCGCCGTGTTCTACCGGCTCGCCGAACGCGGTGCCGTACGCAACCTGGTCCCGGCCTCCCAGCTCCCGGCCGCCCTCGCCCAGAACGAGGCGAGGGGAAGGGCGGCCGGCCTGGTGGGCCAGCCCACCGGGGTACTGCTCCAGTCGGCGGGCCGCGCGCTTCCCTTCGCTTTCGGCGCGGTGGGCTACCTGGTCTCGGCGGCGAGCCTGCTGCTGATCCGCAAGCCCTTCCAGGAGGAGCGGTCCGCCGCGGCAGACCCGGGCCGGCTCGCCGGTGAGGTCGCCGAGGGCCTGCGGTGGCTGTGGCGGCAGCGCTTCCTGCGGGCCGCCCTCGGATACGTCGCCGCCACCAACGTGCTGTTCCAGATGCTCGCGCTCGCCCTGGTCCTCAGGATCAAGGAGGCCGGGCTGCCCTCGCAGACCCTCGCCGTCGTGGTCGGCATCGGCGGTGTCGGCGGGCTGTGCGGGGCGCTGGCGGGGGGCCGGATCCAGCGCCGGATCCGAGGGCAGCGCACGCTGCTCATCGCCGGCGCGGTGTCCTGGGCCCTGCTGATCGGGGCGATGGGGCTCACCGGCAGCCCGGTGGCCCTGGGCGCCCTGTACGCGGGGACCGGTTTCGTCGGCGCGGTCTTCAACGTGGCCGCCGCCGTCTACCAGGTCCGCACCACGCCGGACGCCCTCCAGGGCCGGGTGGCCGCCGCCGCGGGCCTGGTCGGCTCCGGCACCAACGCCGCCGGCTCCTTCGCCGGTGGCCTGCTCCTCGCCGCCTGGGGCGCCCTGCCCACCGTACGCACGATCGCCGTCGCGATGGCCGCACTGGCCCTGCTCGCCGCACTGGCACCGGATCTGAAGGGAGAGCTGACGGATGACGCAACCGACAAGGACTCCGACGACTGAACGCGAGAACCCCTGGCTGCGCCGCCACCCCCCGAGGAGCGCCCCCCGCGCCCGCCTCGTGTGTTTCCCCCACGCCGGCGGCAACGCGCAGCTCTTCCACACCTGGCCCGCCCACCTTCCCGACGACGTCGAGCTGGTCGCCGTCCGCTACCCGGGCCGGCAGGAGCGGCTCGCCGAACCCTGTGTCGAGGACATGGCCACGCTCGCCGACGCCGTCACCGCCGCGCTGCTGCCCCTCCTGGACCGGCCCCTCGCCCTGTTCGGGCACAGCATGGGGTCCTCGGTCGCCTACGAGACCGCGCTCCGGCTGGAGGAGCGGCACGGTGTCGTACCCCGGCGGCTGTTCGTGTCGGCCCGCTCCGCCCCGCACCGCGCCCGCCCCACCGGACTGCACCTGCGCGGCGACGACGAACTCGTCACCGGCGTACGGAGGCTGGGCTCGTTCGGCTCCGAGGTCTACGACATCCCGGAGCTGCGCGAGCTGCTGCTGCCGGCCCTGCGCGCCGACTACCGCCTCATCGAGAACTACCGGCCCGCGTCCCCGCCCCGCCCGACGCGCGCCCCGATCACCGCGCATCTCGGCACCGACGACCCGGGCTGCGACCGCGACGACGTACTGGCCTGGGCCGAGCTGACCCGCACGGCCGACTTCGCCCTGCGCACCTACCCGGGCGACCACTTCTACCTCGCCCAGCGGGAAGCCGAACTGGTCGCCGACCTCATCAAGGACCTGGAGGCATGACCCCATGACGACCCGCGACACGACCCGCGAGAGCATCTGGACGCCGCTGGACCTGGAGTCCGAGGGCGTCGGCGGCGCCGACGAACTCCTGGCCCGGCTGGGGGAGATGGGCCCGGACGAGCTCGCCCGGCTGCTCGCCCAGGAGAAGGGCCTGGTCTTCCGTGGCTTCGGCGTCACCCCGGACCGCCTGGACGAGGTCCTCGACCTGCTGCTGCCCAACCGCCTCGCCTATGTGCACGGCAACTCCCCGCGCACCAAGGTCGGCAGCAACGTCTACACCTCCACGGAGTACCCGCAGGAGTTCACCATCTCGATGCACAACGAGATGAGCTACGCCCACGCCTGGCCCGCCCGGCTCGCCTTCTACTGCCAGATCCAGCCGGGCAGCGGCGGCGCCACCCCGGTCGTCGACGCCGAGCTGTGGCTGGGCTCCCTGGACGACGAGGTCCGTGCGGCCTTCGCCGGCGGGGTGCGCTATGTGCAGAACCTGCACGACGGCTACGGCCTCGGCAAGAGCTGGCAGGACACCTTCGAGACCACCAGCCGCGAGGAGGTCGAGGCCTTCCTCGACCCGACCGGCGCCGAGTGGCAGTGGAAGGCCGACGGCGGCATCCGTGTCACCTCGGTCCGTCCGGCCACCACCCGCCACCCGGTCACCGGCACCGAGACCTGGTTCAACCAGGCCGACCAGTGGCACCCGGCCGGCCTCGGCGACGACACCGCGGCCGCGCTCGCGCAGATCCTGCCCGAGGACGACCTGCCGCAGAACGTCACCTTCGCCGACGGCAGCCCCATCCCCGCCGAGTACGTCGTCCAGATCCGCGACCGCGGCCTGGAGCACGCCGTGGACGTCGACTGGCGCGCCGGCGACCTGCTGCTGATCGACAACATCCTGCTCGCCCACGGCCGCCGCCCCTTCACGGGCGACCGCCGGGTCCTCGTGGCGATGTCGGACTGAGCCCCGACGGCCGACGCTTGACCCACCGACGAACGGACTGAGGCGATGACCGCCGCATACGAACAGCTCAGGGACCATGACGCGGTCCACATCTGGCGGGGGCGGGCGCCCGACACGCTCGCCCCCGATGCCACCGACCTGCTGTCGGACGACGAGGCCGCGATGGTCCGGCGGCTGCCGGAACCGGCCGCGGCACGGTACGCGGCGGCCCATGCGGCCGTGCGCCGGGTGCTCTCCGGCTATCTCGGTGTGCCCCCGCGCGAGGTGGTCCTCGGCCGCCGCCCGTGCCCGCGCTGCGCCCACCCCGAGCACGGCCGGCCCCGGATCGACTGGCCGCCCACCGACCTGGACTTCAACCTCTCGCGTTCCGGCCCGCACTGGCTGCTGGCCGTGGTCGTCGGCCACCAGGTGGGCGTCGACCTGGAGGACGACCGCAGCCTGGACGTGGAAGGGGCGTCCCGGTTCGTGATGAGCGCCTCCGAACTCACCCACATCCTGTCCGCGCCCGGCGGCCCCGCCCGTACCCACGCCTTCTTCCGCTGCTGGACCCGCAAGGAGGCCGTGGTCAAGGCGATCGGCGTCGGCATCGTCACCGACCTCAGCGCGGTCGACGTACAGCCGGCGACGGACGGCCCGGTGCTGGTCGCCCACGCCGAACCGACCGGCCCCGACACCTGGGTGGTGCAGGACCTGCCGGTGACCGACGGGGTGTTCGCGGCCCTGGCCCGGGAGGCGGGCGCCACCGGGCCGGTGGTGTTCCGGCACTACGACCAGGAACTGGCAGAGGAGACACGGACGAGAGAGGTGCTGGTCCCATGACCGCGATCGAGGAAACGACCGCCGTCGCGTACACGGCCGAGCCGGGCACATCGGTTCACGACCACATCCGCGAGCACCGCGACAAGCTCCGCACGGTCCTCGGCGAGCGCGGCGCGATCCTGCTGCGCGGCTTCGAGGTCGGCGGGGTCGACGGCTTCGACGCGGTGGTGCGCGGCTTCTCCGGCAGCGCCCCGCTGACCTACGCCGAACGCTCCTCCCCGCGCTCCACCATCAAGGGCCAGGTCTACACGTCCACGGACTACCCGGCCGACGAGGAGATCTTCCTGCACAACGAGAACTCCTACCAGGCCGTCTGGCCGAACACTCTGTACTTCTACTGCATCGAGCCGGCCCTCACGCAGGGCGCGACCCCGCTCGCCGACATCCGCGAGGTGCGCCGGGCCATCGACCCGGAGGTGCGCGAGGAGTTCGTACGGCGCGGTGGCTGGCAGGTGGTGCGCAACTTCCACGCCGACTTCGGGGTGCCGTGGCAGGAGGCGTTCAACACCACCGATCGGGACGCGGTCGTGGAGTACTGCCGGACGAAGGGCATCACGGCCGCATGGCGGTCCGACGGCGGACTGCGCACGACGGCGATCCGGCCCGTGGTGCACACCCACCCCGGCTCCGGCGAGGAGGTGTGGTTCAACCACGCCACCTTCTGGCATGTCACCTCGCTGGCCCCGGAGGTCCAGGAGGGCCTGCGGGAGATCTTCGACGACGAGGACCTGCCCACCAACACCTACTACGGGGACGGCGGCCGTATCCCCGACGAGACCGTCGCCCATCTGCGTGCCGCCTACCGTTCGGCGACCACCCGTTTCGACTGGCAGCGCGATGACATCCTGATCGTCGACAACATGCTGGCCGCCCACGGCCGTGAGCCGTTCACCGGTCCACGCAAGATCGCGGTCGCGATGGCGGAGGTGTACGACCCCGCGGCCTGATTTTTTGTGTCCGTTGTTTCACGTGAAACATGCGCCGTAGTAGTTGTACGGCGTAGTTGTACGACGGCCGGGTCGCCCTGCGAGGGGCGGCCCGGCCGTCGTTCCGCCCGTGGGCCCCGGGGTGGGCCCGCGAGCGGGGTGACGCCGACCGGGACGGGGGAGGTACCGATCGGCGCCGGTCAGGGGGTCACTCCCGCATGCCGGCCAGTTCCACCGCCCGGCGCCGCATGGCCAGCCCGGCGGGGGCGACGGAGAACACCACCGCGAGCACGGCACAGGCACCCACGGTCGCCCCGAGTTCCGCCCACGGCATCTCCACCGGGCTCCACACCGACAGCAGACCGAGCGCGCTCCACATGCCCGCCAGGTTGAGCCCGGCGACCAGGAGTCCGAGCACTCCGCCGACCGCGACGACCATCAGTGCCTCACCGGCGACCAGCCGCAGCACCTGCCACTGGGTGGCCCCGGCCAGCCGCAGGACGGCCAGGTCGCGCACCCGGTCGGAGGTCGCCATGACCATCGTGTTGGCCAGGGAGATCCCGGTGTAGAGGAGGGCGATACCGAGGACCAGCATGAAGCCGTACCGGGTCGTCCGGTTGGTCTCGGGGTAACTGGCCTGCACCCACTGGTCCTTGGTGAAGACCTGTCCGCCCGCCTTGGTGAGCGCGGCGGCCACCGCGGCCGGGTCGGCACCGTCGGCGAGAGCCACGTCCACCCGGTCGACGCTCGCGCTGGGGGCGTTGGCGGGGGTGACGTAGGCGCCGTTGTTGCCGGTGCCGGTCGTCATCACCGCGGCGATCCGCAGCGATTTCTTCGTGCCGTCCCCGAGCCATACGTCCACGCTCTGCCCGACGGTGTGCTTCTCCCACTCCTCGTTGACGATGATCGAGTCGTCGTCGAGACTGCTCGCTTTTCCGGCGGCCAGCGGCAGATGCACGGTCTTCGCGAGGGGGCCCGCCTCGGCCGCGCGAGCCTCGGACTTGATGAGTGCGACACCCTCCTCCAGGACGTACACGGCACTCGACGAGGTGGCCGACACCACGGCGCCCTTGACCGCTTTGAGCTTCTCCACAGTCGCCGCGTCGAACCCGGCGTCCCCGGCCGGGGTGACGACGAACGAGGCGGCCGTCTGCTCGCGGGTTTCGGTGGCCTTCGCCTCGTTCAGGGTGGCCGTGGCGCCCAGCAGTGAACCCGCGAGGGCGACGGTGACCAGGACGGGCGCCGCGATCGCCGCCGTCCGGCGGATGCCGGCGGCCGCGTTCTCCCGTACCAGCATCCCGCCAGCGCCGGGCAGTTGGGCCGGCAGCCAGGCGATCAGCCGGGTGAGCGGGCGCACCAGGATCGGCGCGAGCAGTGCGATCGCGGTGATCAGCAGCATCGGACGGCTCACATAGGTCTTGCGGTGCAACAGCTCGCCCGGGTCGGAGACCAGGGCGAGCCCCAGCGTCACCGCCGCGGTCAGCAGCAGTCCCCCTCCGAACAGCCAGCGGCCCCAGGTCATCGCCTTGGTGTCCACGGACGCCTCGCGCAGCGCCTGGGTGGGCCCGGTGCGGCCGGCCCGCCAGGACGCGGCGATCACCCCGAGCAGCGCGACGAGCAGACCGGTCCAGAAGGCCATGTGGTACGGCCAGGTGAAGTCGCCGATGGTGAACCAGCTGGGCGCGAGACCGCCGTCGACCACCCACGCGGCGAGCTTCGGGGCGCCGTACGCGCCCAGCACACAGCCGGCCGCCGACGCCAGCACGCCGACCATCAGGGCCTCCGCGAACACCATCCGCCGGATCTGGCCGGGCGTGGCCCCCGCGGTGCGCAGCAGGCCGAACTCCCGGCGCCGCTGGGCGACCGCGAAGGCGAACGTGGACGCCACCACGAACACCGACACGAACGCGGTGACCCCGCCGGCGGTGCCGAACATGGCGTTCATCGCGGTGAGCGCCTCGCTGTCGCGGTCCGGATCGGCGTCGGCGAGACGGCGGTCGGTGCCGGTGAGGACCTGGAGATCCTGGCCCCCGACGGCCTCGCGCACCTCCGCCGCGTCCGCCTCGACCACCAACTGGGTGCTCTTCGGCGACAGCTCGGCGGCACGGGCGTCGGTGTAGAAGACGGCATCCTCGAAGCCGCGCGGGGCGACGGTGCCGACGACCGTCACGGTGCCGCGGTCGGTCGTGACGCGCTCACCGGGCCGCGTCCAGTCGCCGCTGACGACGACCTCGTCGGCAGTACGGGGAGCACGGCCCGCGTCGATCTCGTACGGCGTGAAGGCGGCCGTGGACCAGGGGTGGCCGACCAGGTCGCCGGGGCCCTTCTCGGCCCGCACGGCGAACGACCGGTCCGCGACGACCGTGCCGAGCCGCCGCAGCTTCGCCACGGTCTCCTCGGGCACCGCGCGCGGGTGGGCGAGTTTCTGGGTGCGGTCGCCGATCGGGGTCGGCACGGACAGGGTGTCCTGCCCCTGGACGACGACCGGTGCCGCGGCGAACCGCTCCGGCTGTCGCTCGGGCGCGTCCAGGGAGGAGGCGAGCGCCAGGCCCATCACGGCGAGCAGGGCGACACCCAGCGAGAGCGCGACGAAACTGCCGACGAAGGTGACCCAGCGGGTGCGCAGGGTGCGCAGGGCGACGCTCAGCACGGCACGGCCTCCAGCTTGGTCATACGGGCCGCGATGTCGTCCGCGCTCGCGCCGATCAGCTCACCGTTGACGCGGCCGTCGACGAGGAAGACCACGCGGTCGGCGTAGGAGGCGGCCACCGGGTCGTGGGTGACCATGATGATCGTCTGTCCCTCGCGGTCGACCATGGAGCGCAGCAGTGCCAGCACCTCACGGCTGGTCTGCGAGTCCAGGGCGCCGGTCGGCTCGTCGCCGAAGAGGACCTCGGGGCGGGTGATCAGCGCGCGGGCCAGCGCGACGCGCTGCTGCTGGCCGCCGGACATCTCCGTGGGCCGGTGCCGGGCGCGGTCGCCGAGACCGACCTGCTGGAGCACCTCCCGGACCCGGGACTTCGGCACCTTCCGGCCGGCCAGCCGCAGCGGCAGGGCGACGTTCTGCTCGGCGGTCAGAGCGGGCAGCAGGTTGAACGCCTGGAAGACGAACCCGATGCGCTCACGTCGCAGCAGCGTCAGCTTGGTCTCACTGAGCTTGGTCAGCTCGGTACCGCCCACCGAGACCGAACCCGAGGTGGGACGGTCCAGCCCCGCGGCGCACTGGAGCAGGGTCGACTTGCCGGAGCCGGAGGGGCCCATGACAGCGGTGAAGGTGCCGCGCGGGAAGGAGAGGGAGACCTGGTCGAGGGCAGTCACGGCGCTGTCGCCCGACCCGTAACTCCTGCTGACGGAGCGCAACTGGATGGCGTCGTTGTTCATCTGTCCCAACTCGTTCGGTGTCGGTCCTCCCGCAGACCTGGGCGGGACGGAGGGTTCGGGCTTGGCGAGCCGGCGTCGGCACGGCCATTGTGGGCGGGGCCGGGGTGCCGGGTCCGGCGTTGCGCGTGGCAGGTGACTGCCGTGGCAAGAGGTTGCGTGGGCCGCCGCCGGGGCGGTGTCACCCGGGTCCGGCGGGCCCGATGACATAGCCGATGAGCACGAACGCCGGGGCCCACACCGCGCTGCTGACCACGGACCACAGCAGATAGCGCCGCAAGGGCATCCGGGTCGCCCCGCACAGGGTCGGCACCAGGGTGCGCAGGACGGCGGTGAAGCGGCCGACGAACACCGCGCCGGCGCCCCGGCGTTCGATGAGCCCGAGGGCCCGCTCGGTGTACCGGCGCCGGCCCGCCCGTGCCTGGAGCGGTGCAAGCACCCGGCTCTTCCAGCGCCGCCCGACCGCGTATCCGGCCAGGTTGCCGAGGACGGCACCGACCAGCGCGGTGAGCAGTGCCGCCTCGACCGTCACATGGCCCTGCCAGGCGAGCATCCCGCCCAGCACGACCGCCGTCTGCCCCGGCAGCAGCGCGCCGATCACCGGCAGGGCCGCCTCCAGCGCGGGCAGCAGCAGCACCACGGCGAGAATGCCGACGCCGCCGTGCGCCGCCATCTGCTCCGCCAGCCAAGCCGTCATCCGGGTGCCGCCTCTCTCGTTCTCTCGGTGACTCCACGAAACCGCGTGAGGACACTCCGGCGCAGTGCGGCAGGGACGAGACTTGGGGTAGGGCTGGGCATACCCAAAGGGCTCGGGCCCGCTCACCGGGCCCTCGCGAGGGCTCGCCGTGGGAGCTCGGCGCGGGAGTTCGGCGTGGGGGAGCGCATCACCTTGCGCAGGGCGCCTCGACGGCCGCGGGGCCGGCGCTCAACCCGCCGCCGTGAGCCGCCTGTCGGCGGTCCTGCCGGCCGTCTCGGTCAGCGACGCCAGGCGTACCAGTTCGTGGAAGCGGTAGCGCGGGCGGCCCTCCGCGTCGATGCCCGCCATCTCCAGCAGCGCGCCCTCGACCAGCCGCTCCAGCAGTTCCTCGGCCGTGTCCTCGGACAGTCCGGCCTCCACTCCGGCCTCGGCCGCGGTGAACGTGCCGCCGGCGGGCGACGCCAGCACACCCGCGAGGTTCCGCTCGCCCTGCGGCCGCGCCCGCAGGGCCGAGCCGAGGACGCGGCCCACGTCCAGGTCGCCGGTGCGCAGCTCGCCGAGCCGCAGCGCGGGGTCGGCCAGCCGCCGGGCCAGCCGCGCCGCCGGCCGGTGCGGACGGGCGGCGAGCCGGATCGCGGCGGCCCGCAGCGCGAGCGGCAGCCCGGCACAGGCCCGCACGATCACGTCGGCCGCCTCCGGCTCGACCACGATCCGGCTGTTCCCGGCGATCGTGGCGAGCAGTGCCAGGGATTCCGAGGCACCCATCGGCTCCAGGACGACAGTGCGTGAACCGGGCACGGCGGTGAGCCGGTTGCGGCTGGTCACCAGCACCGCCGCGTCCGTCGTGGGCGGCAGCAGCGCGTCCAGCTGGAGCTCGCCCGCTGCGTCGTCCAGCAGGATCAGCAGCCGGCGCCCCGCTGTACGGGTGCGATAGCGGTGGATCAGGTCGTCCAGCCGGTCCGGGGCGTCCGGCGCCGCCATGTCCTCGCTGCGCTCACCGAGCGCCCGCAGCAGCCGTACGAGCACCTCGGCCGAGTCCTTGACCGTGCCGTCCTCGTTCCTCAGCCGGGCGTGCAGCAGCCCGTCGGGGAACTCCCCGGCCACGGCGTGCGCCACCTGAAGGGCGAGGGCGGTCTTGCCCACCCCGGCCATCCCGGTGATGAGCAGGCGCCGCGTCCGGAAGCCCGCGGGACGGGCGGCCGGCGCCAACTGCGCGCACAACTCGGCGAACTCGCCCTCCCGGCCGGTGAAGTCGGCGGTCGCGGGCGGCACCATGACCGGCGGCGACACCAGGGACACCGGCCCGGTGGCGGGCGGCTGCGGCAGCAGGCTCAACTCCCCGCTGAGCACCGCCTGGTAGGTGGCCGTCAGGTCGGGCCCCGGGTCCACCCCGAGCTCCTCGGCGAGCACCCCGCGCCCCTCGTGGAAGACCCGCAGCGCCTCGGCCTGCCGCCCGCACCGGTACAGGGACGTCATCAGCTGGGCGCGCAGCCGCTCCCGTACCGGGAACTCGGCGACCAGACCGGTCAGTTCGGAGACGACCCGCTGGTGCCGGCCCAGGACGAGGTCCGCCTCGATGCGGTGCTCCAGGGTGCTGGTGCGGGCCTCCTCCAGCCGCGGCAGCTCCGCCTCGGCGAGATGGGGCGTCACATTGGCCAGCGCCGGACCCCGCCACAGCTCCAGTGCCCGCCGCAGGGTCTCGGCCGCGTCCTCGAACCGCCGCTCCTCCAGCGCCCGCCGGCCCAGCCGGTCCAGCCGCTCGTACTCCAGGACGTCGAGGTGGGCACCGGCCGCCGTCAACTGGTAGCCGGGCTGGCGCCGGACCAGGTCGACCCCGGGGCCGAGCAGCTTCCGCAGCCGGGATATGTAGGTGTAGATCTGCGCGTTCATGGTGGCGGGCGGACTCCACCCCCACAGCAGTTCGCTCAGCCGTCCGTCGCTCACCACCCGTCCCCGGGCGAGCAGCAGCACGGCGAGAACCGTGTGCACCTTGGAACCGGACAGCGCGATGCGCCGGGCCCCGTCTCTCGCCTCCACCGGTCCGAGAAGCTGGAATTCCACGTGTGACTCCCCCATCTCGTGCGGCCATGGCCCAGGGAACGGCCCGGCCGGCGCGGAACGCCGAAGCGTCGTCCTTTGGCCATTGTTCGCACCGCACGTTGGCGGAATTGTGCCTTCAATTTGGCAGCAGCCTGCCGTGGCAAGAGCCTGCGAGCGGACGGCCGTGACCCGTCGTGGGGCGGCCGGGACCGCCGTACGACTGCCCGGCCGGCCGTACGGCAGACCCCGCGCCCCGGCGCTGACCTGGCCGGATCCCGTCGCTCCCGCCGCCGGGGGTATGGCTGGCCCTACCCCCGGCCCGCCCCCTGGGCCCATGGCCGGGCACCCGGCCGCCCTTCTACGGTGATTCCCATGCACCCTCGGAATGTGTGGCAGGCCATGTCCCGGCCGGGCTTCCTGCTGTCGGCGTGGCCCTGGCGCTCGGTCGGCTACCTGCTGACCGGCGCGGTCACCGGTGTCCTCGCCCTGGTCGGGCTGGTGACGCTGGCGGCCGTCGGCGGGGCGCTCGCCATAGTGCTCGTCGGGCTGCCGCTGCTGGTCGTGCTGGCCCTCGCCGGTCTTCCGGTGGCCTGGGTGGAGCGGCGAAGGCTCGGCCTGGTCGACCTGGACCCGGCACCGGACCCGCACCAGGCACCGGCCGCCGAGGGACTGATGTCCTGGCTGACGACCCGGTTGAAGGAACAGGTCACCTGGCGCGAACTCGCGTACACCGTGCTGTTCGCGGGCCTGCTGTGGCCCCTGGACGCACTGGTGTTCACGGTCGCGCTGCTCTTCCCGGTGTCCATGGCCGCCACCCCGCTGCTCATGGCCACCATCGGCGAAGGCAGCGAGACGAAGGTGCTCAAGCAGTGGACGGTCACGACCTGGCCGACGGCGTTCGGGGTCGCCGTGCTCGGCGTCCTGCTGCTGGCTCTCGGCGCCTACGTCCTGGGCGTCGCGGCCGGCGCCCGCGCCGAGCTGACCCGGCTGCTGATCGCCGACCGGGATGGCGACCTGGGCGCCAGGGTCGTCGAACTCAGCCGGTCGCGGGTACGGCTGGTGGACGCCTTCGAGGCGGAGCGCCGACGCATCGAACGCGATCTGCACGACGGTGCCCAACAGCGCCTGGTCGCCCTGACGATGACCCTGGGCCTGGCCCGCCTCGACGCCCCGCCCGGACCGCTCGCCGACCAGCTCGCCAAGGCCCACGACGAGGCGGGCAAGGCCCTCGCCGAACTGCGCGAACTCATCCACGGCATCCACCCGAAGGTTTTGGCGGACTACGGCCTCGGGGCCGCAGTGGCCGACGCCGCCGACCGTTCCGTGGTCCCCGTCGACGTGGACCTCCCGCTGCCGGGACGGTTCGAGCAGGCGGTGGAGGCGGCCGCGTACTTCGTGGTCTGCGAGGCGCTCGCCAACATCGCCAAGCACAGCGGGGCCGACCGCGCCCAGGTGAGCGGCGGGTACACGGCCGGGCGGCTGGTCCTCGAGGTGCGCGACGACGGCCGCGGCGGCGCCGACGCCTCGGCGGGCAGCGGACTGACCGGACTCGCGGACCGGGTGTCGGTCCTGGATGGCAGACTCTCCCTGTCCAGCCCGCCGGGCGGACCGACCCTGCTGCGTGTGGAGTTCCCTTGCGAGGTGACCGAGTTGAGCGAGGCGGCCGATCGCTTCGCGTAGTCCTGGCCGAGGACAGTGTGCTGCTGCGCGAGGGCCTCATAGGCCTGCTGAGCCGCTGCGGTCACGAGGTCGTCGCGGCCGTCGGCGACGCGCAGGCGCTGATCGCGGCGGTCGAGGAGCACGGCCCGGACATCGTGGTCACCGACGTCCGCATGCCGCCCGGCTTCCAGGACGAGGGCCTGCACGCGGCGGTCCGCCTCCGGGAGAGCCGCCCCGCCCTGCCGGTGCTGGTGCTCAGCCAGTACGTGCAGCGGACGTACGCCTCCGAACTCCTCGACTCCGGCGACGGCACGGGCGTCGGCTATCTGCTCAAGGACCGTGTCGGCCAGGTCGAGGAGTTCGTCGACGCGCTGTCCGAGGTCGCGGACGGCGGCACGGTCGTGGACCCCGAGGTCGTACGGCAGCTGCTGCGCCGGCGCCGTGATCCGCTGGAGCGGCTCACCCCGCGTGAGCGGGAGGTGCTGGCGCTGATAGCGGAGGGCAAGTCCAACGGGGCCATCGCGCGGGAGCTGGTGGTGTCGGAAGCGGCGGTGGGCAAGCACATCGGGGGAATCCTGACGAAGCTGGATCTGCCGCCGGCGGACGAGACGCATCGACGGGTGCTGGCGGTGCTCGCGTATTTGCGGGCGTGACGCTCGCGCGCGGCGCTCTGGGCTTGCGCCTGGTCGATGCCGGTGGGTGTGACCTCCTTCTATAGCTGCGGCATGCGTGCGGCATAGGGCTTCGGCCTTCGCTGGGCCACGCCCCGGTGAATCCCCGAGGGGGCGTCCCCATGCCCGGAGGAAGAGCCCATGCGCCGTCGTCTTGCCGCGCCTCTGTTCACCGCCGCCCTCGCCGTGACCGCCGTCCTGCTCCCGGCCTCGGCCGCCCAGGCCGCCCCGGCCGACAAGGCCGCCGTGCTCAGCAGTTGGACCCAGACCGGTGCGAGCAGCTACAACGCCTTCTTCGCGGCCCGCGCGAACCAGAGCGCCTGGAGCGCGTACGGCTTCGACTGGTCCACCGACTCCTGCACGACCTCCCCCGACAACCCCTTCGGTTTCCCGTTCGCGAACGCCTGTGTCCGTCATGACTTCGGCTACGGCAACTACGAGGCGGCCGGTACCTTCGAGGCCAACAAGGCCCGCCTGGACGACGCGTTCTACGCCGACCTCAAGCGCGTGTGCGCCACGTACTCGGGTGTGAAGAAGACGTCGTGCGACGCGACCGCGTGGACCTACTACCAGGCGGTGGACAAGCTGGGCTGAGCCCGGGCCGCGCCTCTTCCACGGAGTTCTTCCACAGCGGCGGAGTTGTCCACAGGGTCTGACGCGTTTCGGCTGGTGGTTGTACGGTCGGCACGAGTTGATGTTCCTGCGAGTCACGGGGGAGGCGGTCGCGGTGACCGAGGCCGGTGTGGAGACGACGGCCGGGGCGCGGGCCGGTGAGACGGCCGGCGCCGCGGCCGGGGCGCGGCGGCCCCTGGTGCGTGGCCTCGCGCAGTGGCCCGTGGAGGGCTCGCCCAAGAAGGAGGGCAAGGCACTGCGGGAGGGCGTCCCGCGTGCCGCCCATGCCGCGCTGGACCTCGACCTCTCCCGTCCCGGCGCGGTGGAGGCGGTCGAGGAGTCGAGCCGGGGCCGCATCCCCGAGCTGACCCCGCTGCGGGTGGGGCGGATGGCGGCCACACCGTTCGCCTTCCTGCGCGGCTCGGCGGGCCTCATGGCGTACGACCTCGCCCGCACCCCGATGACCAGGATCCGCGCCCAGATCTGCGGCGACGCCCACGCGGCCAATTTCGGGCTGTACGGCGACGCCCGCGGCGACCTGGTCATCGACCTGAACGACTTCGACGAGACGGTGCACGGCCCCTGGGAGTGGGACCTCAAGCGGCTCGCCGCCTCCCTGGTCCTCGCGGGCCGGGAGACCGGCGCCGACGAGGACACCTGCCGCGCGGCGGCGCACGGCGCGGTGGGTGCCTACCGGCGCACCATGCGGCTGCTCGCCAAGCTGCCGGTGCTGGACGCGTGGAACGCGATCGCGGACGAGGAGCTCGTCTCCCACACCGACGCCCATGACCTGGTCGGCACGCTGGAGCGGGTCTCGGAGAAGGCGCGGGCCAACACCAGCGGGCGCTTCGCGGCGAAGTCGACGGAGCCGACCGATGACGGCGGCCGGCGGTTCCTGGAGGCCCTGCCGGTGCTGCGCCGGGTGCCGGACGCGGAGGCCGCGGCGGTGGCCGCGTCCCTGGAGCACTACCTGAGCACCCTCTCCGAGGACCGCCTCCCCCTGCTGGCCCGCCACGCGGTGCACGACGTGGCGTTCCGGGTGGTCGGCACGGGCAGCGTGGGCACGCGCTCCTACGTCGTCCTGCTGCTGGACCACCGCGGTGAACCGCTGGTCCTCCAGGTCAAGGAGGCGAGGCCCTCGGCGCTCGTGCCCCACCTGGTCACCGCGGGCTTCGAGGCCCCGTCGGTCGACCACGAGGGCCGCCGGGTGGTCCTGGGCCAGAAGCGGATGCAGGTCGTCAGCGACAACCTGCTGGGCTGGACGACCGTCGAGGACCGCCCCTTCCAGGTCCGCCAGTTCCGCAACCGCAAGGGCAGCGTGGACCCGGCCGCCCTCTCCGCCGACCAGGTGGACGACTACGGCCGCATGACCGGCGCCCTCCTGGCCCGCGCCCACTCCCACAGCGCCGACCCGCGCCTCATCTCCGGCTACTGCGGCAAGAACGACGAACTCGACGAGGCGATCGCCACCTTCGCCGTCACCTACGCCGACCGCACGGAGGCGGACCACGCGGACCTGGTGGCGGGGATCCGGTCGGGGAAGGTGGCGGCGGAAACGGGGGTGTGAGGAGGCCGGCGCACCGGGCGGGCGTGGCTGTCCCCCACTCCGGGGCGCGGGGAACGGCGCGACCAGCCCACACACCCCACTCGCCCGCACCGCCCGACAACCCGCACGGGCACCTCCGATGGCGCCCGGCCCGGCCGGCGCGGCTACGCTGTTCGGATGACGTCCCCGGAAGCCGACCCTCACGGCGCAGCCGCCGCAGGCACCGCGCGGCTGGAGCGTGCCGTACGGGCCGCCGAGCAGGCGCTCATCGAGTACGAGATCGCGGTGGACACCTTCCGCATCGAGGTGGAGAACTTCTCCCGCCTGCACCACCAGAAGCTCGGCCCCATGTACACCCGCCTCGACGAGCTGGACGCGCAGATCGCGGAGGTCCGGGCCGCCCGCACCGGTGATCCCGAGGACCTGCGCAAGGCGGACGAGGCCCGTGCCCGGGTGATGCCGATGCCCGGGGTCGAAGAGTTGTTCCACGGCTGGATGGACGGGGAGGGCCTGTTCCCCGAGGCCGCCTCGATGCTCACGGACCAGCCGGTGCAGCCCCCGCAGCGGGTGCGCCCCAGCGACGAGGCCCGCAAGCTCTACCGCGAGCTCGCCCGTAAGGCCCACCCGGACCTCGCCCAGGACGAAACCGAGCGGGCGCGGCGCGAGGAGTTCATCACCCGGGTCAACGCGGCCTACTCCCGTGGGGACGAGCCACTCCTGCGGGAACTGTCCGAGGAGTGGGCCGCCGGGCCGAAGCCCCCGGAGCAGGGACCCACCCCCAGCGAGGAGCTCTACGCCCGTCTCGAATGGCTCGCCCAGCGCAAGGAACTGCTCTCCGTGGTCGCGCGGGAGCTGGAGGAGAGCGCGATCGGCTCGATGCTCCGGATGGCACCGGACGACCCGGACCGCCTCCTGGAGGAGATCGCCGAGAAGCTCCTGGCCGACGTCTCCACACGCGAGGCGGAGCTCGCGGAGCTGCTCGCACAGGAGTGACCGGCCGCGTCCCGAGGTCGTCGGGTAGCGTCGGCCCCATGAATTTCGGTGCTGGTGTGCCCACGGTCCAGGTGACGGACGTGGACCTCAAGGACGGCGATTTCCTGCTGGATGTCCGCGAGGACGACGAATGGCAGGCGGGTCACGCCGAAGGGGCGCTGCACATCCCCATCAGTGACTTCGTGGCCCGTTACGGCGAGCTGACCGAGGCCGCCCCGCAGGACGGCCGCGTCCACGTGATCTGCCGGTCCGGCGGCCGCTCGGCCCAGGTCACGATGTACCTGGCCCAGCAGGGCATCGACGCCGCGAACGTCGACGGCGGCATGCAGCTGTGGGCCGAGACGGGCCGCCCCGTGGTGACCGACGACGGCCGACCGGGCTTCGTTCTCTAGCCTCCGGCGGTCCCGGGCGGCGGGCGCTCAGTCGTCTCCGCCGCTCGGGTTGCGGTCGTAACGGCTCGCGCGGCGGGCCAGCTCGCCCGCCGCAAGGGTCGCGGCGGACACCGCGCGCGTCCAGCGTGGGCCGCCCCGGGCCGCCCACCAGACGCAGACGCATCCCCCGAGGGTGAGCACGAGGATGCCGGACAGGACGAGCACCATCATGCTCGGCCTCCTTCCGTCGGTGCGGTTCCGTCATCCTCTCAGTCGCCGATCAAGGGCCCCGCGGTTTCACCTATCCCAGAGAATGGGCCGCCAGCAGATCCCCCAACGCCTCCTCGTGCGCCGCCGCCGGGCCCAGCGACAGCTCAAGATGCTTGGCCCAGGCGTGGTACCGGTGCAGGGGGTAGTCGACGTCGGCGCCGAAGCCGCCGTGCAGATGCTGTGCCGTCTGCACCACCCGCCGCACCCCCTCGGAGGCCCAGATCTTCGCCACGGCGACGTCCCCCGCGACCGGTAGCGTGCCCCCCGCTCCCGCAGCGATCCGCCAAGCGGCCTGCCACAGCGTGACCTCCATCGCGCGCAGGTCGATGTAACGGTCGGCGGCCTGCACGGCGACCGCCTGGAAGGTGGCGACCGGGAACCCGAACTGCTCCCGCTTGCTGGTGTATTCACTGCTCATCCGCAGCACTCGCTCGCCCAGGCCGAGCGCCAGCGCACACGTCCCCGTGGTCAGCAGATCCCGCAGCCACTCCCACGCGCCCTCGACGTCGATCACGTCCCGCGCGGCGATCCGCGCCGACTCCAGCCGCAGCTCGCCCAGCCGCTCCCCACTGGTGGAGAACTGCTCGCCGAGCGCCGCGCCGTCATGGACCCGGGGCACCAGCGCGAGGACGGTCCGGTCCGCGGCCGTGTGCGCGGGGACGACGACGTAGTCCGCGTCGTACGCCCACGGCACCGCCGTCTGCACGCCGTCCAGGATCCAGTCGGCCCCCTCCCCCTCCTCCCGCCGTGCGGTGACGGCGAGTTCGGCCGGGTCATGGCCGGTGCGGCCGTTCGCGGCGACGGTCAGCACGACCTCCCCGAGCCCCGCCCGCTCCAGCAGCTCCGCCCTCAACTCCGGTCCGCCGTACGCCTGTACGGCCGCCAGGGCCGCACTGCTCTCCAACAGCGGCACCCGCGCCAGCACCTTCGCCGACTCGCGCAGCACCAGGCACAGCGCGACGGCGTCCAGGCCCGCCCCGCCGTACTCCTCGGCCGACAGCAGGCTCAGCAGGTCCGCGTCGGCGAGCCTGGCCCACAGCGCGCGGTCGAACCCGTCGGCCACGGCACCCGTCGTCAGCGCCGGAGACGGCACCGCGTCCGGCGCGACATCGGCGAACACCCCCCGCGCCGCCTCGGCCGCCGCCTGCTGCTCCTCGCTGAAGGTGAAGTCCACGGTCCCTGTCCTTCCGACGGGTCGGCAGATCGGGTCAGCTGATCTGACGGTCCGTCAAGATAGAACAGGTTCTAGGAGAAGGGAACGGGCTGCCCCCGACCTACCTGTCGAAGTCCAGCTCCACCTTCTCCGTCACCGGATGCGACTGGCACGCCAGTACATAGCCCGCCTGCGTCTCCTCCGGCTCCAGCGCGAAGTTGCGGTCCATGCGCACCTCGCCGGAGACCAGGAAGGCCCGGCAGGTCCCGCACACCCCGCCCTTGCAGGCGTAGGGCGCGTCGGACCGGTTGCGCAGCACCGTCTCCAGAAGCGACTCGCCGTCCTGGACGGGCCAGCTGCCGGCACGTCCGTCGAGCCGGGCGGTCACCGTGCTGTGCGCGGGCGCGGGGACCGTCTGCGCCGGGGCAGCCCCGGCATCCACATGGAAGATCTCCTCATGGACACGGGTACGGGCAACCCCGAGCTCCCGCAGCGCCTTCTCCGCGCCCTGCACCAGTCCGAACGGTCCGCACAGGAACCACCCCGCCACCCGGTCCACCGGCAGCAGCGCCGGCAGCAGTCCGGTCAGCCGCTCCCGGTCGAGCCGCCCGGACGGCAGCCCCGCCTGCTGCTCCTCCCGGGAGAGCACCGTGACCAGCTGGAAGCGCTCGGGGTGGCGGTCCTTCAGGTCGGCGACCTCCTCCAGGAACATCGTGGACGCGGAGGTGCGGTCGCTGCGTATCAGGCAGAACCTGGCCCCGGGCTCGCGCGCCAGCAGCGTCGCCGCGATCGACAGCACCGGGGTGATGCCACTGCCGCCGACGATCGCCGCGTACAGGCCGGGCGCCGGGTCGAGGGTGAACCGGCCGGCCGGGGTCATCACCTCCAGCTCGTCACCGACGTTGATCTCCTTGAGCGCGTACGTCGAGAAGGCTCCGCCCTCCACCAGCCGCACACCGACCCGCAGTTCGCGAGGTCCCTCTCCGTCGGGTGCCGGAGAGCAGATCGAATAGGTCCGGCGTATCTCCCGGCCGTCGGCCGTGCGGCGCAGGGCGAGATGCTGACCGGCGGCATGCCGGTACTCCTCGCGCAGCTCGGGCGGCACGGTGAGCGTCAGGGCCACGGAGTCGTCGGTGAGCCGGTCGACCGCGGCCACCGGGAGCGGGTGGAAGCGGGCCATCACAACTCCTTGAAGTGGTCGAACGGTTCACGGCAGTCGAGGCACCGCCGCAGCGCCTTGCACGCGGTGGAGGAGAACCGGCTGAGCAGTTCGGTGTCGGCGGAACCGCAGTGCGGGCAGAGAACGGCCTCGGCCGCCGTGTCGAGCGTCCGCGTCGGCCCGAGCCGCACCGCGACCGGTCCGGCCGCCGCCGCGAGGCGGGGCGGCGCTATGCCGAACTCCCGCAGCTTGCGACGCCCTTCGGCCGTGATGTCGTCGGTGGACCAGGCGGGCGCGAGGACCGTGCGGACGGTGACCTCCCGCACGCCGTGTTCCCGCAGCACCCGCTCTATGTCCAGGGACATCGCCTCGATCGCCGGGCAGCCGGTGTACGTCGGAGTCAGCTCGACGTCGACCGAGTCCGCGTCCCGGACATGCACCGCGCGCAGCACACCCAGCTCGTGCAGGGTGAGCACGGGCAGCTCGGGGTCGGGCACCGAACCGGCGAGTGCGAACAGCTCGGTCTCCAGCGGGGTGAGCGTCACCATGACGCCCCCGGGTGGCTGCGGTGCAGGTGCTGCATCTCGGCGAGCATCCGGCCGAAGGACTCGGTGTGCAGGCCCTGTCGTCCGGCCCCGGCGGCCCACGCGCCCGTGCGCGGCCCTTCGGGCACGGTCAGGGTGGCCCGGCGCAGGACCTCTCCCACGGACGCGAGCCAGGCGGCCTCCATGCGCTCCCGGTCGACGTCCACTGCCTCCACCGGCTGGAACATCTCGCCGGTGAACCGCCACAGCGCCTCGCAGGCCCGCCGGGTTCGCTCGTGACTCTCCTCGGTGCCGTCGCCGAGCCGCAGGGTCCACTGCTCGGCGTGGTCGCGGTGGTAGGCGACCTCCTTGACGGCCTTCGCGGCGAGCGGGGCGAAGGGGCCGTCGCCCGCGGCCAGTTCGGCGTAGAGCAGGTGCTGGTAGGTGGAGAAGTAGAGCTGGCGGACGATGGTGTGGGCGAAGTCGCCGTTTTCCTGCTCCACCAGCTGGAGGTTGCGGAAGGCGCGCTCCTCGCGCAGATACGCCAGTTCGTCCTCGTCGCCGGCCATGGACAGCAGCAGCCGGGCCTGGCCGAGCAGGTCCAGGGCGATGTTGGCGAGGGCGACCTCCTCCTCCAGGACGGGGGCGTGGCCCGCCCACTCGCCCAGGCGGTGCGAGAGCACCAGTGCGTCGTCGCCGAGGGCCAGGGCGGCCGCGATGGGAACCGGGGAGGGCGTGGGAGCAGCCGTCGTCTCAGGTGCGGTCACAGGTGCTTCACCCCCTCCGGGATCTCATAGAACGTCGGGTGGCGGTACGGCTTGTCGGCGGACGGGTCGAAGAACGGGTCCTTCTCGTCGGGCGAGGAGGCCGTGATCGCGGACGAGGGGACCACCCAGATCGAGACGCCCTCGCCGCGGCGGGTGTACAGATCGCGTGCGTTGCGCAGGGCGAGCTCCGCGTCCGGGGCGTGCAGGCTGCCGGCGTGGGTGTGGGAGAGGCCGCGGCGCGAGCGCACGAAAGCCTCCCACAGGGGCCAGTCGGTGTTCGTCATGCGCGCGTCGCTCCTGTCTCGCCGGTGTGCTTCGCCGCGTGGGCCGCGGCCGCCTCCCGCACCCAGGCGCCCTCTTCGTGCGCCCGCCGGCGCTGGGTGATCCGCTGTTCGTTGCACGGTCCGTTGCCCTTCAGGACCTCCCGGAACTCCGTCCAGTCGATCGGGCCGAAGTCGTGGTGCCCGCGCTCCTCGTTCCACCGCAGGTCCGGGTCGGGGAGCGTGAGGCCCAGGGACTCGGCCTGGGGAACGCAGATGTCGACGAAACGCTGCCGCAGCTCGTCGTTGGAATGACGCTTGATCTTCCAGGCCATCGACTGCGCGGAGTGCGCGGACTCGTCGTCGGGCGGGCCGAACATCATCAGGGACGGCCACCACCAGCGGTCCACCGCGTCCTGAGCCATCGCGTGCTGCTCGGGCGTGCCGTTGCTCAGGGCCAGCAGCGACTCGTACCCCTGGCGCTGGTGGAAGGACTCCTCCTTGCAGACGCGGACCATCGCTCGCGCGTACGGGCCGTAGGAGCAGCGGCACAGCGGGACCTGGTTGGTGATCGCGGCGCCGTCCACCAGCCAGCCGATCGCGCCGACGTCCGCCCAGGTCAGGGTCGGGTAGTTGAAGATCGATGAGTACTTCTGGCGGCCGGAGTGGAGCTTGTCGAGGAGTTCGTCGCGACCGGTGCCGAGGGTTTCCGCCGCGCTGTAGAGGTAGAGGCCGTGCCCCGCCTCGTCCTGGACCTTGGCCATCAGGATGGCCTTGCGGCGCAGGGAGGGCGCGCGGGTGATCCAGTTCGCCTCCGGCTGCATGCCGATGATCTCGGAATGGGCGTGCTGTGCGATCTGGCGGACGAGGGTCGCGCGGTAGGCGTCGGGCATCCAGTCGCGCGGCTCGATGCGCTCGTCGGCGGCCACCGTTGCGTCGAAGGCGCTCTCGTACGCGGCTGTGTCGTCGACGGCGCCCTGAGCGCCGTACGTCTGTGTGCTCACCGTCTGGTGCGCGGCTGCTGTCGCCATGAGGCCCCCTCGACCTGGGCTCCGCCGGAACCTGCTCCCGACCGATCGTTCGGTTCGTGCGATTCCATGGTGTGCCGGGCGCCGTAAGGTGTCAACCGCTGTGGAAAACCCACCCGGCTCCCTGTGGAAAACCGGGGCGGGAGTGAGAACGGCCACGGCGGGGCCGGTCGGAAGGGGCTGTGCGGGGCGGTCGGGCCTGAGTACCGTGCCGGTGCGAGCCGCGGCGAGGGGCGCGCGCGTCGGCCACGGCCGTTGCGGCCCCCCTGCGGCCGGGCGGCGGTGAACGGACCGGAATCGGGAACGGGGCGGAATGGACGCGTACGACGGAGGCTCGAACGCCCGGCGACAACCGGGCGCCCCGAGCGAGCCGGGCGATGCCCCCGAGCCGGAGGGGCCGGACGGGCCGGAAGGGCCGGAGAGGGCGCAAGCGCCAGGCGAGCCGGCCGCGCCCTCACAGCCGCAGGAGGAGTTCCCCGCACCGGACAGTGAGCCCGCCGACCCCTCCGCGATACGCCGGGCCGCAGCAGCCCCCGCCCCCTACGGCGACCCCCACCCCCCTACCGGCGTGGCCGCTCTCTCCCTCCGCTACCAGATCGGCGTCGCCCTGGCGCTCGCCGTCGTGGCCGTCGCCGTCTGTGTGCACATTGGGATGGTGTTCTTGCACGTCGCGCCACAGAACACGGTGACCAAGCAGCACGGCAGGGCGGTCGACGACTGGGTCTACCCCGAGTTCGAGCAGAACTGGAAGCTCTTCGCGCCGAACCCGCTCCAGCAGGACATCGCGGTGCAGGTCCGGGCCCGGATACGCAGCGCTGACGGCGGCAGCCGTACGACCGGGTGGTACGACCTGTCCGCCCAGGACGGCCGGGCCATAGACGGCAATCCGCTGCCCAGCCACACCCAGCAGAACGAGCTGAGGCGCTCCTGGGACCTCTTCGTCGCCACGCACGACGCCGACAACCGCCCGGTCGGCGTGCGCGGCACCCTGTCCGAGACGTATCTGCGCCGCATCGTGGTGCTGCGCCTGGACCGCGACGACGCGACCGCGCCGGGCGACGTCCTCGTGAGCGTCCAGGTCCGCTCCAGGACCACGAACGTGCCCCCGCCGAAGTGGAGCGACGAGAAGGTCTCGGTGCAGCCGGTCTACCGCGAGCTGCCCTGGTGGGCCGTGACGGCGGACGACACCGAGGGGAGCGTCCGGTGAACCGGTTCGTCCTGGCGGTGTCGACCGGCATCGCACGCGTCACCGAGGCCGCCCTCGGCCCCTACCAGACCGCGATGATCCGCATCGGCTTCAGCGCGACCTGGCTGCTGTTCCTGCTGCGCGAGTTCCCGCACCGCCAGGAGCTGTACGGCCCGGACGGTCCCTGGAACTGGAACCTCGCCGAGCAGCTGATATCGATCAACGGCGCGTTCACGACCCTGATGTGGTCGGACGGCCAGTTCTGGTTCGAGACCGTCTACATGCTGGCCGTCCTGGCGAGCCTGCTGCTGCTGCTCGGCTGGCGCACCCGGGCGATGTCCGTGCTCTTCATGGTCGGCGTGCTCTCGCTGCAGAACCGCAGCATCTTCATGGGCGACGGCGGCGACAACGTCCTGCATCTGATGTGCATCTATCTCGTCTTCACGCGCTGCGGCCAGGTCTGGTCGCTGGACGAGCGGCGGGCCCGGCGCACGCGGGAGGCACGCGCGCGTGGGGAGCATGTCGTGGACCGGGCCAGTCCGGCCCTGTGGGGCGTCCTCGGGCTCGTGCTGGTGTCAGCGGCCTTCCTGGACAAGTTGAACGGCGACTGGTTCGTCCCGGCGCTTCTGTGGGTCCTGTGGTCGGCACAGGCCCTGTGGTGGGCGGTGGGACGGTTCGCCCGGTCCGGCCAGCCGCGGATCATGCTCGACGTCATCGCCAACATCGTCCACAACGGCGCCCTGCTCGTGATCATGGCCGAGGCCTGTCTGATCTACGCGACGGCGGGCTGGTACAAGATCCAGGGCTCCCGTTGGCAGGACGGCACCGCCGTCTACTACCCCCTCCAGCTGGACTCCTTCTCGCCGTGGCCCGCCCTCGCCGACCTGCTGTCGGCGCACGGCGTCATGGTGATGCTGGTGACCTACGGCACGGTCGCCGTGCAGGTCGCGTTCCCGTTCACGCTGTTCAACCGGCGGGTGAAGAACATCCTGCTGGCCGCGATGATCACCGAGCACGCCGTGATCGCGGTCGTCCTCGGCCTGCCGTTCTTCTCGCTGGCGATGATCGCCGCCGACTCGGTCTTCCTGCCGACGTCCTTCCTTCGCCGACTCGGCGACGGGGCCGCACGCGCGCGTGGCCGCCTGTGGGCGCGCTTCCCGGGCGGGGGCGGCCAGGGGCCGGGGCTGCCCGGGCAGCGCGGTCCGAAGGGGCAACGGGGTCTTCAGGGGCAAACGGGCCCCCAGCAGCCGGGCGCATCGAAGGAGCCGGAGTCCGCGCGGACCCCGGGGCCCACCGGCGGCCCCGGCGACCCCGAGAACCCCGATCACACGCACGTAGGCTTCCCCGCATGACCGGTCCCGATCCCGTGAGCCTGTGGCACCGGCTCGCCGACACCTCCGTGCTGCTCGACGGCTTCCACGCCCTCAAGCACGCCGTGCGCTTCGGGGCCGATGTCCCGGTGGCGGTCGCCGTCGACCGGGGCGCCGCGCTCGCCCTGGCCGAGGAGCTGGCGCCGGACGTACGGGACACCCTGGACGCGCTGCTGACACAGGTCCCCGAGTCGACGTACGCGTCCCTCGTACCGCGTCCGCACCCCACGGCGGTGGCGGCCCTGGCCGTACGGCCGTCCCGGGCCGCCCACCTCGAGAGGCTGGCGCACACACCGCGTACCGCCCCCGTCGTGGTCCTCGACAATCCACGCAACCTCGGCAACGCCGGCGCCGTGATCCGGCTGGCCGCGGGCTTCGGGGCGACCGGCGTGGTCACCACGGGCACGCTCGACCCCTGGCACCCGACGGTCGTACGTGCCGGCGCGGGCCTGCACTTCGCGACCGCGGTGGAGCGCCTGACCGTCGCCGAGCTGCCGCCCGGCCCGGTGTTCGCCCTGGACCCGGAGGGCGACGACATCCGGGGCGTGAAGCTCCCGGACGACGCCGTCCTCGCGTTCGGCTCGGAGCGCAGTGGGCTGTCGCCCGAACTACGCGCGCGTGCCGGTCATCTGGTGGCGCTGCCGATGCGCCCCCAGGTCTCCAGCTACAACCTGGCGACGAGTGTGGCGATGACCCTCTACCACTGGAGCCTCGGCGGGTCCTAGGCCTCCCGGCGCACCTCGACCACCCGGAACCGGTTCGCGACGAAGGCCCCGTCGCACAGCGCGGCGTTCGCCGCGGGGTTGCCCCCTGATCCGTGGAAGTCGGAGAACGCGGCAGTCTGGTTGACGTAGACGCCGCCCACGAGGTTAAGCGACAACTGGGCCGCCTCCTCCAGGCAGACTTCCTGGACGGCCTGTTCGACGTCCTCGTCGGTGGTGTACGCGCCGACTGTCATGGCGCCCTTCTCGCGAATCGTCCGGCGCAGCAACTCGACCGCCTCGGAAGCCGAGTCCACCGCCACGGCGAAGGACACCGGCCCGAAGCACTCACTCATGTAGGCGGCCTCGTCGTCCGGCTTGGCTCCGTCCAGCTTGACGACGACGGGGGTGCGGACGACCGCGCCCGGGAACTCCGGGTTGGCGATCTCCCGCGACACCAGGGCGACTTCTCCCAGCCCCGCCGCGGCCTCCAGGCGATCCTTCACGTCCGGGTTGACGATCGCGCCCAGCAGGGCGTTCGCGCGCGCGTCGTCGCCGAGGAGGCCGTCGACGGAGCGGGCCAGGTCGGCGACCACCTCGTCGAAGGTCTTGGGGCCCTCGTCGGTGCGGATGCCGTCCCGCGGGATCAGCAGGTTCTGCGGGGTCGTGCACATCTGACCGCTGTACAGCGACAGCGAGAAGGCCAGGTTGGCGAGCATCCCCTTGTAGTCGCCGGCCGACTCCACGAGCACCGAGTTGACGCCGGCCTTCTCCGTGTAGACCTGCGCCTGACGGGCGTTGGCCTCCAGCCAGTCGCCGAACGCCGTCGAGCCGGTGTAGTCGATGATCCGGATCTCCGGGCGCGTGGCCAGGGTCTTCGCGATGCCCTCGCCGGGGCGCTCGGCGGTGAGTGCCACCAGGTTCGGGTCGAAGCCGGTCTCGCTCAGGACGTCCCGCGCGACCTGGACCGTGAGCGCGAGCGGCAGCACCGCGCGCGGGTGGGGCTTCACCAGGACCGCGTTGCCGGTGGCCAGGGAGGCGAACAGGCCCGGATAGCCGTTCCACGTCGGGAAGGTGTTGCAGCCGATGACCAGGCCGATCCCGCGCGGGACCGGCGTGAACTGCTTGGTGAGTGCGAGCGGTTCGCGCTTGCCCTGAGGCTTGGTCCACTCCGCGGTGTCGGGTGTGCGGACCTGCTCCACATACGCGTAGGCCACCGCCTCCAGGCCGCGGTCCTGCGCGTGCGGGCCGCCGGCCTGGAACGCCATCATGAACGCCTGGCCGCTGGTGTGCATGACCGCGTGCGCGAACTCATGGGTCCGGTCGCTGATCCGCTTGAGGATCTCCAGGCACACCACCGCGCGGATCTCCGCGCCCGCGTCCCGCCACGCCTTCTGGCCGGCCTTCATCGCGGGCAGCAGCACGTCCACGTCCGCGTGCGGGTACTCGACGCCCAGCTCGATGCCGTACGGCGAGACCTCGCCGCCCACGAAGTCGTCCGTGCCGGGCTGGCCGAGGTCGAGGCGGGTGCCCAGGAGGGCGTCGAAGGCGGCCTTGCCCGCCGCCATGTCGAGGCTGCCCTGCTCGCCGTAGGCCTTGGGATGCTCCGGGTGCGGGGACCAGTACGCGCGCGTGCGGATCGCTTCGAGCGCCTGGTCGAGGGTGGGCCGGTGCTTGGCGATCAGCTGGTGGACGGTCAGTTCGGCGGCCATGCGGGACCAACTCCTCGTCTTTCGAACTCTTCGTCGAGCTCATGACCTGGGCAGAAACATGGGCAGGAACAGCCGGACAGAGTTAGAGTAACCGAACGATCGGTCGGGACAAGGGGGTCCGCCGCATCTGTGGAAAACCCCGTGCGGGAGGATCGCGCACATGACAGGACTCGACCTCAGCAGCCCCGTGGCCGTTGTCGGCACCGGCACCATGGGCCAGGGCATCGCCCAGGTCGCGCTGGTCGCCGGGCATCACGTGCGGCTGTACGACGCCGCCCCCGGCCGCGCCCGGGAGGCCGCCGACGCGATCGGTGCCCGCCTTGACCGGCTCGTCGAGAAGGACCGGCTCACCGCCGCCGACCGGGATGCCGCGCGCACCCGTCTCGCGGCCGCCGAGCACCTCACCGACCTCGCGGACTGCACCCTGGTCATCGAGGCCGTCCTGGAGCGACTGGACGTCAAGCAGCAGCTCTTCCGTGAGCTGGAGGACATCGTCGTCGAGGACTGTCTGCTCGCCACCAACACCTCCTCCCTGTCGGTGACGGCCATCGCCGGTGCCCTGCGCCACCCGGGCCGCTTCGTGGGCCTGCACTTCTTCAACCCCGCCCCGCTGCTGCCACTGGTCGAGGTCGTCTCCGGGTTCGCCACCGACGTCTCCTCGGCCACGCGCGCGTACGAGACGGCACGCGCGTGGGGCAAGACGCCGGTCGCCTGCGCCGACACCCCGGGCTTCATCGTCAACCGCATCGCGCGGCCCTTCTACGCCGAGGCGTTCGCGGTCTACGAGGCCCAGGGCGCCGAGCCCGCCACCATCGACGCGGTCCTGCGCGAGTGCGGCGGCTTCAAGATGGGCCCGTTCGAACTGACCGACCTGATCGGGCAGGACGTCAACGAGTCCGTGACGCACTCCGTGTGGCGGGCCTTCTTCCAGGACGTGCGCTTCACGCCCTCGCTGGCCCAGCAGCGTCTGGTCGAGTCGGGCCGGCTCGGCCGCAAGAGCGGACAGGGCTGGTACGACTACACGGACGGCGCCGAGCGCGACGAGCCGCACACCGCGGAGCCGGCCCAGGCGCCCGCGTACGTCGTCGCCGAGGGTGACCTGGGCCCCGCGTCCGAACTGCTCGCCCTGATCCGCGAGGCGGGCATTCCGGTCCGCGAGGAGGAGGAGGACCACGGCACCCGGCTGGTCATGCCGAGCGGCGGACAGCTCGCCCTCGCCGACGGCCAGACCTCGGTGGAGTTCCGGGACGTCGTCTACTTCGACCTCGCCCTCGACTACCGCAGGGCCACGCGCATCGCGCTGTCCGCCTCCCAGGACACCTCGCAGCAGACCCTCGGCGAGGCCGTCGGGCTCTTCCAGGCGCTGGGCAAGGACGTCAGCGTCATCGGTGACGTGCCCGGCATGATCGTCGCCCGTACGGTCGCCCGCATCGTCGACCTCGCGCACGACGCCGTCGCCAAGGGCGTGGCCACCAAGGAGGACATCGACACCGCGATGCGGCTCGGGGTGAACTATCCCCTCGGCCCGTTCGAGTGGAGCCGCAGGCTCGGCCGCAACTGGGCGTACTCCCTCCTCGACGACCTGCACCTGCGCGACCCCTCCGGGCGGTACGCGCCCTCGCTCGCGCTGTACCGCCATGCGTACGCCTCCGACAAGCGGGAGGGCAGCACCTCATGACGACCGCCAAGCGGGACACGTACACCCCGGAGACGCTGCTGTCCGTCGCCGTGCAGATCTTCAACGAGCGCGGCTACGACGGCACCTCCATGGAGCACCTCTCCAAGGCGGCCGGTATCTCCAAGTCGTCGATCTACCACCATGTGTCCGGCAAGGAGGAGCTGCTGCGCCGGGCCGTCAGCCGGGCCCTGGACGGCCTCTTCGGGATCCTCGACGAGGAGCACGCGCGCGTGGGCCGTGCCTCCGGCCGCCTGGAGTACGTCGTGCGGCGCATGGTCGAGGTGCTGATCGCCGAACTCCCGTACGTCACCCTGCTGCTGCGCGTGCGCGGCAACACCGGCACCGAGCGCTGGGCCCTGGAGCGCCGACGTGACTTCGACCACCGGGTCGCCGAGCTTTTGAAGGCGGCGGCCGCGGACGGCGAGGTACGCGGCGACGTGGAGGTACGCCTCGCGACCCGCCTGGTCTTCGGCATGATCAACTCCATCGTGGAGTGGTACCGCCCGGACGGGCGAGGGATGAACGAGCGCGAAGTCGCCGACGCGGTCGTGCAGTTGGTGTTCTCCGGGCTGCGCGCACAGCCCTGACGTCAGCCCTGCGGTTCCAGGTCCTCCTCCTCGAAGACCAGGAGGGTGCGGGTGCTGAGGACCTCCGGGATCGCCTGGAGGCGGGTCAGGACCAGCTCGCGCAGGGATCTGTTGTCGGACGTGTGGACCAGGAGCAGCACGTCGAAGTCCCCGCCGACCAGGGCGATGTGGGAGGCACCGGGCAGCTGTCTGAGCTGTTCTCGGACCGTTCGCCAGGAGTTCTGGACGATCTTCAGGGTGATGTACGCCGAGGTGCCCTGGCCCGCGCGCTCGTGGTTGACGCGGGCTCCGAAGCCGCGGATGACGCCGTCCTCGACGAGCCGGTTGATCCGCGCGTAGGCGTTGGCGCGCGAGACATGGACCCGTTCGGCGACCGACCTTATCGACGCGCGGCCGTCCGCCTGGAGCATCTGGAGGATGTCCTGGTCGATGGCGTCGAGCGGACGCGGGGGTGGGAGGGGGACGCCGCTCTCCGGGCCTTCGGCCATTTGTTCAGTTGCCATGTCCCCCCGCCTCCCTGTCATGGACGTACTGCGTTCATTGGAGGCTGTGGAGAACCGTTTGTCCACAGCCTGAGGGGGCCGGTAGCCAAAATGTGCCGACGACCGAACAATCGGTAGGTGAGGCGCCTCACACACCCGTGGTGCGCCACCAGCCGCTCCCACGAGGAGGTGCCGTCATGACGGTCATGGAGCAGCGGGGCGCGTACCGGCCATCGCCGCCGCCCGCATGGCAGCCCCGCACGGACCCCGCGCCCCTGCTGCCCGACGCGGAGCCACGACGCGTCCTCGGCACCGACGCGGCCGCCAAGGCCGACCCGGCCCTGCTGCGCCGCCTGTACGCCGAGCTGGTGCGCGGGCGCCGCTACAACACGCAGGCCACCGCCCTCACCAAGCAGGGCCGCCTCGCCGTCTACCCGTCCAGCACCGGACAGGAGGCCTGCGAGGTCGCCGCCGCGCTGGCCCTTCAGGACCGTGACTGGCTCTTCCCCAGCTACCGCGACACCCTCGCCGCCGTCGCCCGAGGCCTGGACCCCGTCCAGGCGCTGACCCTCCTGCGTGGCGACTGGCACACCGGCTACGACCCGCGCGAACACCGCGTGGCGCCCCTGTGCACCCCTCTCGCCACCCAGCTCCCGCACGCCGTCGGCCTCGCGCACGCCGCCCGCCTCAAGGGCGACGACGTGGTCGCGCTCGCCATGGTCGGCGACGGCGGCACCAGCGAGGGCGACTTCCACGAGGCGCTGAACTTCGCCGCCGTCTGGCAGGCCCCGGTGGTCTTCCTGGTCCAGAACAACGGCTTCGCGATCTCCGTTCCGCTCGCCAAGCAGACCGCGGCCCCGTCGCTGGCCCACAAGGCCGTCGGCTACGGCATGCCGGGGCGGCTGGTCGACGGCAACGACGCGGCTGCCGTGCACGAGGTCCTCAGCGCCGCCGTACGCCACGCGCGCGCGGGCGGCGGACCCACTCTGGTGGAGGCGATCACCTACCGCGTGGACGCCCACACCAACGCCGACGACGCGACCCGCTACCGCGGCGACGCCGAGGTCGAGACCTGGCGCGGGCACGACCCGATCGCCCTTCTGGAGCACGAGCTGACCGAGCGCGGCCTGATCGACGAGGCGGGCATCGAGGCCGTGCGCCAGGACGCCGAGGAGTTCGCCGCCGGGCTGCGCCAGCGCATGAACCAGGACCCGGTCCTCGACCCCGTGGACCTGTTCGCCCATGTCTATGCCGAGCCCACCCCGCAACTGCGCGAGCAGCAGGCGCAGCTGCGTGCCGAGCTCGAAGCCGAGCACGACTCTCACGGGGGTACGCGCCGATGACCACCGTCGCCCTCAAGCCGGCCACCATGGCGCAGGCCCTCACGCGCGCGCTGCGCGACGCGATGGCGGCCGACCCCACCGTGCACGTCATGGGCGAGGACGTCGGCACCCTCGGCGGTGTCTTCCGGGTCACCGACGGGCTCGCCAAGGAGTTCGGCGAGGACCGCTGCACGGACACCCCGCTAGCCGAGGCGGGCATCCTGGGCACGGCCGTCGGTATGGCGATGTACGGGCTGCGACCGGTCGTGGAGATGCAGTTCGACGCCTTCGCGTACCCGGCGTTCGAGCAGCTGATCAGCCATGTGGCGAAGATGCGCAACCGCACGCGCGGGGCGATGCCGCTGCCGATCACCATCCGGGTCCCCTACGGCGGGGGCATCGGCGGTGTCGAGCACCACAGCGACTCCTCCGAGGCGTACTACATGGCGACGCCGGGGCTCCACGTCGTCACGCCCGCGACCGTCGCCGACGCCTACGGCCTGATGCGCGCCGCCATCGCCTCCGACGACCCGGTCGTCGTCCTGGAGCCCAAGCGGCTGTACTGGTCGAAGGACTCCTGGAACCCGGACGATCCCCGAACCGTTGAACCGATAGGCCGCGCGGTGGTGCGGCGCTCGGGCCGGAGCGCCACACTCATCACGTACGGCCCGTCGGTACCCGTGTGCCTCGAAGCCGCCGAGGCCGCGCGGGAGGAGGGGTGGGACCTCGAAGTCGTCGACCTGCGCTCACTGGTGCCGTTCGACGACGACACGGTCTCGGCCTCGGTGCGGCGGACCGGGCGTGCGGTCGTCGTGCACGAGTCGGGCGGGTTCGGCGGACCGGGCGGGGAGATCGCGGCCCGGGTCACGGAGCGCTGCTTCCACCATCTGGAGGCGCCGGTGCTGCGCGTGGCCGGGTTCGACATCCCCTATCCGCCGCCGATGCTGGAGCGTCATCACCTGCCCGGCGTGGACCGGATCCTGGACGCCGTGGGGCGTCTGCAGTGGGAGGCGGAGAGCTGATGGCGCAGGTGCTGGAGTTCAGGCTGCCGGATCTCGGCGAGGGCCTGACCGAGGCGGAGATCGTCCGCTGGCTGGTGGAGGTCGGCGACGTCGTCGCGGTCGACCAGCCGGTCGTCGAGGTCGAGACGGCCAAGGCGATGGTCGACGTCCCGTGCCCCTACGCCGGTGTCGTCACGGCCCGTTTCGGCGAGGAGGGCAGCGAGCTCCCGGTGGGGGCTCCCCTGATCACGGTGGCGGTCGGAGCGGCGGCCCCCGGCGCTTCGACGGCGGACTCCGGCGGTTCGGCGGGAGGCTCGGGCAACGTACTTGTCGGGTACGGCACCTCCGAGGCACCCGCGCGGCGGCGGAGGGTACGCCCGACACCCGCCGTACCCGCGGCCGCGAACGGCCGGAGCATCGCCGCCGAGGCGGTTGAGGAGCAGGATGACGGGCGCCGGGCCCAGACGGCCGGAAGGGCGGACGAGTCCGGTGCGACCGTGGTGGACGGGCCCGTTCCCGTGATCTCGCCCCTGGTGCGCCGGCTCGCGCGCGAGAACGGCCTCGACCTCAAGGAGCTCACCGGCTCCGGCCCCGACGGACTGATCCTGCGGGCGGACGTCGAGTACGCCCTGCGGGCCGCCGCCGTACAGACGCGGCCGGCACCCGTGCCGGCCGCCACCCCGGCGACCGCCCCTGCGACAACCGCCGGAGGGACCCGCGTCCCTCTCAAGGGCGTCCGGGGCGCCGTGGCCGACAAGCTCTCGCGGAGTCGGACCGAGATCCCCGACGCCACCTGCTGGGTGGACGCCGACGCGACGGAACTCATGCGCGCGCGTGCCGCGATGAACGCGGCCGGCGCTCCGAAGATCTCCCTGCTCGCGCTGCTCGCCCGGATCTGCACCGCCGCCCTCGCCCGCTTCCCCGAGCTCAACTCCACCGTGGACATGGCGGCCAGGGAGATCGTCCGGCTGGACGCCGTGCATCTGGGGTTCGCCGCGCAGACCGAGCGGGGACTGGTCGTGCCGGTCGTGAAGGACGCACACGCGCGGGACACCGAGGCCCTGTCCGCGGAGTTCGCCCGGCTGACCGAGGCGGCCCGCACCGGCACCCTCACCCCCGCGGAACTCACGGGCGGCACCTTCACGCTGAACAACTACGGCGTGTTCGGCGTCGACGGCTCCACGCCGATCATCAACCACCCCGAGGCCGCCATGCTCGGCGTCGGCCGCATCGTCCCCAAGCCGTGGGTGCACGAGGGCGAGCTGGCGGTGCGCCAGGTCGTCCAGCTCTCGCTCACCTTCGACCACCGGGTGTGCGACGGCGGCACCGCGGGCGGCTTCCTGCGGTATGTGGCGGACTGCGTGGAACAGCCGGCGGTCCTGCTGCGCACCCTGTGACCGCGGCGCCGGCACACCGCGGTCGCGACCCCGGCACCGGCACCGCGCGAACGCGGCGCCGCCGCACGTTCCCTGTGATCGCGGCGGCACGCATACTCGGGGGGTGACCTCGTACGAGCCCTCGCGCGATCCAGGCGCCGGTCCCGTGTACGACGTCGTCGTGCTCGCCGGCGGTGCCGCCCGGCGGCTCGGCGGCGCGGACAAACCCGGTGTGCGGGTGGGCGGACGCGCCCTGCTCGACCGCGTCCTCGCCGCCTGCGCCGACGCGGGCACCACCGTCGTCGTCGCCGACCCCCGCCCCACCGCCCGGCCGGTGACCTGGGCCCGCGAGGACCCGCCCGGCGGCGGCCCGCTGGCCGCCCTGGACGCCGGCCTGCGACACACCACGGCGCGGTACGTCCTGGTGTTCTCCGCCGACCTGCCCTTCCTCCAGGACGGCACCGCACGCCTGCTGCTGACCGTTCTGCGCACGGGCGGCGCCGACGGCGTGCTGCTCACCGACGCCGACGGCCGCGACCAGCCGCTGGTGGCCGCGTACCGCGCGACCTCGCTGCGGCACGAACTCGCCGCACTCACCAAGGAGCACGGCGCTCTCACCGGCCTTCCGCTGCGCCGGCTGACCGCGGCGCTCGACCTCACCCGCGTCCCCGACCCCGTCGCGTCCTTCGACTGCGACACCTGGGACGACATCGCCACCGCCAGGGCACGCATCAGGGAGCATGGGCACGTGTTGGATGAATGGATTTCCGCAGTCAAGGACGAACTGGGCATCGACCTCGACGTCGACACCGGCGTGCTGCTCGACCTCGCCCGTGACGCCGCGCACGGCGTGGCCAGGCCCGCGGCACCCCTGACCAGCTTCCTCGTCGGCTATGCCGCCGCGCAGGCAGGCGGTGGTCCCGAGGCGGTCGCCGAGGCCTCCCGCAAGGCGGCGGCCCTGGCCCTGCGCTGGGCCGACGAGACCGACGGCGACACCGCCGCCACGCCCGACGGGGGCCCCGACACCCGCCCGGACGCCGGATGACCGCCCGGTCCCTGCGGAGCGGCGAGGACGCCGAGGACGCCGAGGAGTTCGACGTCGAGGAGGCGCTGGCGCTGGTGAAGGAAGACAACGGTGCCGCCCACCGTGCCCCGGTACCCCCGCCCCAGGCCTCCGGTCGCGCGCCCGAACCGCCCGCCCACCACAAGGCGACCCCCTGGACCGAGGCCCGCGCCACGGCCGCCCGGGCCGCCCGTGCCGTGACCCGCGGCGCCCGCCGCGCCCCCGTCTCCGTACGGCTCGAGGACGCCCTCGGTCTCACCCTGGCCGCTCCCCTCGACGCTCTCACGGACCTCCCGTCCTTCAACACCTCGGCCATGGACGGCTGGGCGGTCGCGGGACCCGGCCCCTGGGACGTACGGGACGAGGGCGTACTGGCCGGACACGCCGAGCCCGCGCCCCTCACCGACGGCGAGGCGGCCCGGATCGCCACCGGCGCGCGCATCCCCCCGGACACCACCGCCGTCCTGCGCAGCGAGCACGGGCAGACCGACGAGAAGGGCAGGCTGCACGCCACCCGGGAGGTCGTCCACGGCCAGGACATCCGCCCACGCGGACAGGAGTGCCGCAGCGGCGACCAGCTCCTGCCGCCCGGCGCCCTCGTCACCCCGGCCGTCCTCGGTCTCGCCGCGGCCGCCGGATACGACACCCTCACCGCCGTCCCCCGCCCCCGCGTCGAAGTCCTCGTCCTCGGCGACGAGTTGCTCACCGAGGGTGCTCCGCGCGACGGCCTGATCCGGGACGCGCTCGGGCCGATGCTCCCGCCCTGGCTGCGCGCTCTCGGCGCCGAGGTCACCACCGTACGCCGGCTCGGTGACTCCGCCGCGGCCCTGCGCAAGGCCGTCACCGGCTCCCACGCCGACGTGATCGTCACGACCGGCGGCACCGCGGCCGGACCCGTCGACCACGTCCACCCCGTGCTCGGCCGTATCGGCGCCGAACTCCTGGTCGACGGCGTCAAGGTGCGTCCCGGTCACCCCATGCTGCTGGCCCGCACCAAGGAGAACCAGCACCTCGTCGGCCTGCCAGGCAATCCCCTGGCGGCGGTCTCCGGCCTGCTCACGCTCGCCGAGCCGCTGCTGCGCACCCTGGCCGCCCGCCCGGCCCCGGAGCCGTACACGCTGCCCTTGCGGGACGAGGCCCACGGTCATCCGTACGACACCCGGCTCGTCCCGGTCGTCCTGCGCGGTGACAGTGCGGTTCCGCTGCACTACAACGGTCCGGCCATGTTGCGGGGCATCGCGGCCGCCGACGCCCTCGCCGTCGTACCGCCCGGGGGTGCCCGTCCGGGGCAGGAGGCCGAACTGCTCGATCTGCCCTGGGCGTCCGCCGGAATCGGGGTGTGTTTCACGTGAAACTTCCGGGCCATGACGCGATCGCCCGCCAGGCGGACGAGCATCTCGTGACCCACAAGGTGAAGCTGCCGCGCACGGTGGTGGAGCACCCGTTCCGCCAGGTCGCCAAGCGGGTGCTGATGGCCCTGCTGGTCCTCGCGGCGACCGCCTTGATCGTCTACACCGACCGTGACGGCTACAACGACAACTCCGACCAGTCCGTCGACTTCCTCGACGCCTGGTACTACGCGACCGTCACCCTCTCCACCACGGGATACGGCGACATCACCCCGGTCAGCGATGCCGCCCGGCTCACCAACATCTTCGTCATCACGCCCCTGCGTGTGCTGTTCCTGATCATCCTGGTCGGCACGACGCTCGAAGTCCTCACCGAACGCACCCGGGAGGAGTGGCGGCTCAACCGCTGGAGGTCCACCTTGCGCGACCACACCGTCGTCGTCGGCTTCGGCACCAAGGGCCGCTCGGCGATCCAGACCGTCTGCGCGACGGGTCTGAAGAAGGAGCAGGTCGTGGTGGTCGACCCCAGCGGCAAGGCGATCGACGCCGCGACCGCCGACGGCTATGCGGGGATCGTCGGGGACGCCACACGCAGTGAGGTGCTCAAGCGTGCCGAGGTGCACAGGGCGCGGAAGATCATCATCGCCACCCAGCGCGACGACACGGCCGTCCTCGTGACCCTGACCGCCCGGCAGCTCAACAAGGGCGCCAAGATCGTGGCCGCCGTGCGCGAGGAGGAGAACGCGCCGCTGCTCAAGCAGTCCGGTGCCGACGCCGTCATCACCAGCGCCAGTGCGGCCGGCCGGCTCCTCGGTCTTTCCGTGCTCAGCCCCGCCGCCGGCATGGTGATGGAGGACCTCATCCAGCAGGGCAGCGGGCTCGACATCGTCGAACGACCGGTCATAAAGGCCGAGGTGGGAAGGAATCCGAGGGAGACGGAAGACCTCGTGGTGAGCGTTCTGCGCGGGCACCGGGTGCTCGGCTACGACGATCCGGCCATCGGGACGCTGGAGCTGACGGACCGGCTGATCACGATCGTGCGCGCGACGCCGGGCACCCAGGTGGCACCCGACGCGCGCCCGCTGCCTCCGATGCCCTCGCAGTGATCACTTGCGGTTGTAGAGCCGCATGGTGACCGGCCCGAAGACCGCGATGAACAGGCCCGCCCACCCCAGCGACCAGGCGATCTCGTCGGCGGGCCAGTCGCCCGCCATCAAGCCGCGCACGGCCGAGGACAGATGGGTGATGGGGCTGTTGTTGACGAAGGCCTGGAGCCAGCCCGGCATCGTGCGAGGGTCGACGAAGACGTTGGACAGGAAGGTCAGCGGGAAGATCACCATCATGCTGACGCCCATCACCGACTTCTCGGTGCGCAGCAGCAGCCCGAACATCGTCCAGATCCACGAGAAGGCGAAGGAGAACACGACGAGCAGGGCGATCCCGGCGAGCACACCACCGACGCCGCCGTCCGGGCGATAGCCGAGGATCACACCGACGGTGAGCATCACGACGGATGCGATCGTGTAGCGCAGGGCATCGCCGAGCAGATAGCCGACCATCACCGACGGCCGCCAGATCGGCAGCGTGCGGAACCGGTCGAAGACGCCCTTCTCGATGTCGGTGTTCACCGAGACGCCGGTGTACATGGTGATCATCACGACCGACATCACCAGGATGCCCGGCAGCAGGAACTGGATGTACTCCTTCGGGGACCCGGCCAGGGCGCCCCCGAACAGGTACGTGTACATCAGCACCATCATGATCGGGAACGCGGTGACGTCGAAGAGCTGCTCCGGCACATGCTTGATCTTGAGGATCGCCCGCCAGCCGAAGGTCAGCGAGGCCGACAGGGCGCTCGGGCGCGGTGGACGCTCTCCGGTGACCAGCAGTGCGGCCAGCGACTCCGCGCTGACGGGGGCGAGGTCCTGGGCCTCGGTCTGTGTCGCGGTGCTCATGCCGCCACCTCGTCCTTGTCGTCGTGGGCGTCGCGGTCGTCGTGCGTGTCGTGTCCGGTGAGGGCGAGGAAGACCTCGTCCAGGCTGGGCTGGCCCAGCGAGAAGTTGTCGACGGTGATCCCGGTGCGGGCCAGCTCGGCGAGGGCGCGCGAGGCCTGTTCGGCGGCGGTGTCACCGGTCGCCGAAGCGAGCCGGGCCGTCAGTGCGACCGAGTCGGGTTCCAGCTGCACCTGGGCGTCCAGGGCCCGTCGTAGGATCTCCGCCGCCTCGGGCCGCCGCCCGCCGTCCCTGAGACGCAGATGTACGGTCCCGGCGCCCACCGAGGCCTTCAGCTCGCCCTTCGTGCCCTCGGCGATCACCCGGCCGCGGTCGATGACGGCGATCCGGGAGGCCAACTGGTCGGCCTCGTCCAGATACTGCGTGGTCAGCAGCACGGTGGTGCCCTGGGCGACGACCGCGCGCACGATGTCCCAGACCTGGTTGCGGCTGCGCGGATCGAGGCCGGTGGTCGGCTCGTCGAGGAAGAGCAGTTCGGGTGTGTTGAGGATGGACGCGGCGATGTCGATACGGCGCCGCATGCCGCCGGAGTAGTGCTTGACCTGCTTCCCGGCCGCGTCCGAAAGCCCGAAGGCTTCCAGGAGCTGCCCGGCACGCTCGCGTGCGGCCTTCTTGTGGTGGCCGAGGAGGCGGCCCAGCAGGACCAGGTTCTCGGTGCCGGTGAGGTCCTCGTCGACGGAGGCGTACTGGCCGGTGAGGCTGACCCGGCCGCGGACCTCGTCGGCCTCGCGGACCACGTCGTGGCCGAAGACGTGGGCCTCGCCGCCGTCGGGCCTGAGCAGTGTGGCGAGCATCTTCACGGTGGTGGTCTTGCCGGCGCCGTTCGGGCCGAGGACGCCGTAGACCGTGCCGGCCGGCACGGCGAGGTCGACTCCGTCGACGGCCCTGGTCTCGCCGAACGTCTTCACCAGGCCCGCGGTTTCGATGGCCAGGGCTGACGTGTGCTGGCTCATGGTGGGATGTCCTTCCGCGTTCTTGGGTTACGCATGGGAAGACCTTTACCGTCGCGCAAACTCATCGGTGGTGCACAGCGAATTTCGCAAGGACCGGTCCAAGGGCGGAGACCGCATGGGACCGCGGACCGAGCGGCGGGGGCCGAGGGAGCGCGGAGAACGAGGAGTAGCGTCGGGCGCATGCATGCGATCACGATTCCCGAACCCGGTGGACCCGAGGCGCTGGTCTGGAGCGAGGTACCGGATGCCGTGGCCGGCGAGGGTGAGGTGCTGGTCGAGGTGGTGGCCGGCGCCGTCAACCGCGCCGACATCCTGCAACGGCAGGGCTTCTACAACCCCCCGCCCGGCGCCTCCCCCTATCCCGGCCTGGAATGCTCCGGACGGATCGCCGACATCGGCCCCGGCGTCTCCGGCTGGGCCGTCGGCGACGAGGTGTGCGCGCTGCTCGCGGGCGGCGGCTACGCGGAGAAGGTCGCCGTACCGGCCGGACAGCTGCTGCCCGTGCCCAAGGGCCTCGACGTGCGGCGGGCGGCCGCGCTGCCCGAGGTGGTCTGCACGGTCTGGTCGAACGTCTTCATGGTCGCCCACCTGCGCCCCGGTGAGACCCTGCTGGTGCACGGCGGCTCCAGCGGCATCGGCACGATGGCGATCCAGCTCGCCAAGGCCGTGGGCGCCAAGGTCGCGGTGACCGCGGGCACACCGGAGAAGCTGGACCGCTGTGCCGAGCTCGGCGCGGACATCCTGATCAACTACCGGGAACAGGACTTCGTCGAGGAGGTCAGGAAGGCCACCGACGGAGCGGGCGCCGACGTCATCCTCGACAACATGGGCGCGAAGTACCTCGACCGCAACGTCACGGCACTCGCCGTCAACGGACGGCTCGCGATCATCGGCATGCAGGGCGGCATCAAGGGCGAGCTGAACATCGCCACGCTGCTGAACAAGCGCGCCGCGATCAGCGCGACCTCACTGCGGGCGCGGCCGCTGGAGGAGAAGACGGCGATCGTGGCGGCCGTACGCGAGCATGTGTGGCCACTGCTGGACGCCGGGCACATCCGTCCCGTCGTCGACCGCGAGCTGCCGATGAGCGACGCGGCCGCCGCGCACCGGGTCGTCGAGGAAAGCGGCCACATCGGCAAGGTCCTGCTGGTCACGCCGTAGCCGTTCCGGCGTTCCGGTACGGCTCTACCCGCGCCGTACCCGCAGCGCGAACAGGCCGAGCCCGAGCCCCAGGCCGACCAGCACCAGCCCGGTGCCGAGCGGCAGGATGAACACCTTGGGCGCGGCCGCGGGCCGCTGCGCGGGTCGTGACGGTGCCACGGCGGTCCGCGGGGGCGGCTCCGACACGGCGGTGAGGTCACCGTCCCCGGCATCGGCCTGTCCGGAATCCGTGCCGTCGGCGTCCGCCTCCTCCTCCACCGGCTCCTCCCGCCGCCCCGGCCGCTCCCGCCCCTCACCCGCACGGCTTCCGGCGCGGGACGGGGTGGCGGCAGAGGGGGAGGGAGCGAGGGAGGCCGAGGGTGAGGCGCGCTCAGGGCCATGGCCCCGCGGGGAATCCGAGGGGCCGACGGGCGGAGAGGGCGCCGGATTCGTGGCGGGGTGCCGCCGTCCGTGAGCCGCCCCCGCGCTCGACGGGGTGTCGGAGGGGGAGGCCGACGAGCTCGGGGCGGTGCGCGGCGGGGTCCCGGTGGCGAGGGACCAGTCGGTCCTCCGCAGCGGCCGGTGGCCGGGTAGCCAGGACGGCGACCGCGAGTCGGTGAAGGAGGGCGGCGCGCTCGCGGTGCCGCGCGGGCGCCCCGAGCTCGTCGGGCCTGCCGAGGTGAGGGGTTGCGACTCGGCGCCGTAGGCCTGAGGCGTCCCGTACAGCCGACCGCCCTGCGGCAGGACGACGGTGCTCGAGCCCACCACGATCGCCAGTACCGTCGCGCGTAGCCAGGGAGTCACGGGACAAGCCTGGCATCCAGGCAGGAGACCGGCATTCCGGGCGGCGCCAGGGGAGCGATCCGCTCTGCGGACGGTGGATCAGCGTGTAGCGGGGGCACCTCACCGGTGAGGTGTACGGGTGCGAGAGAATGGCGGCATGGAGATGCCGAGGAACGAAGGTTCGCCGGAAGGTCCCCAGATCCTGGTCGTGGGCCAGGACGGGATGGCGCTGGGCGGCGGGGGTGACGACGACTCCCGCGAGGTTCCGGTCACGGAGATGGTCGAGCAGCCCGCGAAGGTCATGCGGATCGGCAGCATGATCAAGCAGCTGCTCGAAGAGGTGCGCGCGGCTCCTCTCGACGAGGCCAGCCGGGCGCGGCTCAAGGAGATCCACTCGAGCTCGGTGAAGGAGCTGGAGGACGGTCTGGCCCCCGAACTCGTGGAGGAGCTGGAGCGGCTCTCCCTGCCCTTCAACGACGAGGTGACCCCGAGCGATGCGGAACTGCGCATCGCCCAGGCCCAGCTGGTGGGCTGGCTCGAGGGCCTCTTCCACGGGATCCAGACCACGCTGTTCGCCCAGCAGATGGCCGCGCGGGCCCAGCTGGAGCAGATGCGCCGCGCGCTGCCCCCGGGCGTCGGCGGCCATGAGGAAGGTGTCGACCCGCGCGCCGGCGGCCGCTCGGGCGGACCGTACCTGTAACCCCCGACCTGAGAAGGGCCCGGCAGCCGACGCTGCCGGGCCCTTCATGTCGCCGGTGGGAAACGCTCGTTCGGGTTCTTCTTCCGGGGGAGGTCCGTGCCCGGTCGGCGTGCCGGGGGTCGGCGGGCGTGACCTTGGCCACGGAGTCCCGTTCCGTACCGCCCGTCCCCGCGGAAGCGAGGTGCCCGTTCCGTGACCGTACGCGAAAGAAAGGTCGCGCGGGTGTTACAGGTGCCCTACGGCCGGTACACAGGATTTGCACGTCGAGACGTCATACAGGTTTGATGGCCGGTCCGTCTCGGGCCGGTCCCTGGGCTCATCCCGGACCGGCGGCTTGCGCGAAGGCTGTAGCGTGGGCCGACGGAGACCGTGACAACACCGCGCGCACCGCGGGCAGAAACGACGGCGAGGACCGATGGCACAGCAGCAGCGCGCTCAGGGCCCGTCCGACCCCGAGGCGACTGGCGGCGGAATGTCAGATGCGCCGGAGCTGTGGGGTAACGGCGGACTGGTGGGGGACGGCCGATATCGGCTGACCCGCAGACTCGGCCGGGGTGGTATGGCCGAGGTGTTCGCGGCCGAGGACGTACGGCTCGGCCGCACCGTGGCGGTCAAGCTGCTGCGCGCCGACCTCGCCGAGGACCCGACCTCCAAGGCCCGCTTCACGCGCGAGGCCCAGTCCGTGGCCGGCCTCAACCACCACGCGATCGTCGCCGTGTACGACTCCGGCGAGGACTTCGTGGGCGGCCAGTCGGTGCCGTACATCGTCATGGAGATCGTCGAGGGACGGACGATCCGGGATCTGCTGCTCAACGCCGAGGCGCCCGGACCCGAGCAGGCGCTGATCATCGTCTCCGGGGTCCTGGAGGCGCTCGCCTACTCGCACCAGCACGGCATCGTGCACCGCGACATCAAGCCGGCGAACGTGATCATCACGCACAACGGCGCCGTCAAGGTCATGGACTTCGGCATCGCCCGCGCCCTGCACGGCGCGTCCACGACGATGACGCAGACCGGCATGGTCATGGGCACCCCGCAGTACCTCTCCCCGGAGCAGGCCCTCGGCAAGGCGGTCGACCACCGCTCCGACCTGTACGCCACGGGTTGCCTGCTCTACGAACTCCTCGCCCTGCGGCCGCCGTTCACGGGTGAGACCCCGCTCTCCGTCGTCTACCAGCACGTCCAGGACATCCCGACGCCTCCGTCGCAGGTCTCCGACGCCGTCCCGCCGGAGCTCGACGGCCTGGTCATGCGCTCGCTCGCCAAGGAGCCGGACGACCGTTTCCAGACGGCCGAGGAGATGCGCGGGCTCGTCCAGTACGGCCTGCAGATGCTGTACGACCAGGGCGGCCACACCGGCACCTGGAACACCGGCCCGGTGACGGCGCACGACGGCCGCGGCACGCCCTCCGCGGGCTTCGCGAGCACCAGCGTGCTGCCGCACCCCGGCGACTCCTCCGGCACCACCCAGATTCCGCAGCCGATCCTGCCCTCCGGTTACAGCGGCGGGGACGACGGCGGCTTCGAGGGACATGGCAACCGGGGCAGCGGCCGCGGCAAGCTGTGGATCCTCGCCGTCCTCGCGGTGATCGCCGTCGCGGCGGGCGTCGCCCTGGCGCTCAACGGCGGCGGCGGTGGCGGGGGCGGTGGCGGCACCGGCACGTCCGTGACGCCGTCCACCTCGCAGAGCACCGACGACCAGACGGCCAGCGAGACGCCGAGCGACGAGCCGACCGAGGAGGAGACCGACACGTCCACGGACAACAGCGGCGACTCCGGAGGCTCCGGCTACACGCCGTCCTATACGCCGTCGTACACGCCCTCGTACACGCCTTCGCCCACGGCGACCCAGCCGTCCGAGACGGCGACGGAGCCGACGGACACGGCCGAGCCGACCGATACGGCGCCGGAGCCGACGGAGTCGGCGGACCCGACCGGCGACCTGGTCGGGGGCACGCAAGGCGGCGACGGCGGCGACTCCTGACCGCCCGCAACTCTTCACGCGCGCGTGGCCCCGGGAACGGGCGCCACGCGCGCGTGCCGTTTCCGAGGCCGCCGCGTCATCCCACGAACGCGTCGCACACCGCCTCGTACTCCCGCGTCCACCACACCACCAGCGCCGACGCCGCCGGGAACTGGGAATCCGCGCGGGTGTCACCCCGCTCGTAGTGCCAGCGCAGCATCCAGAAGTCGTTGAGGCGCTCCCACCACACGCGATGCACGGCCGCCGCGAGTTCCGAGGGAGTGGCTCCCGCCGTACGCCGGTACGCGCGCGCGTACGCCCGCACCTTCGGCAGGTCGAGCGTCCCCGCGGGACGTACGAAGAAGATCGCGGCGGCGCGTACGGCCTCCTCCGCGCGGGGCTTCACGCCGAGCCGGTCCCAGTCGACGATCGCGGCGGGCGCGTCACCCCGGTACAGCAGGTTGAAGGGGTGGAAGTCCCCGTGTACCCAGCCCACCGGCCCACTGTGCGGAGGCCGCCGTCCCAGGTGCTGTTCGAGCAGTGACCGCCGCTCCAGGAGCCGGTGCCGGGCCAGCTCGTCGAAGGAGTCGGCCGGACGGTGTCCGCGCACGCGCGCGAGGAGGTCGTCGATGAGCGCGAAGGTGGCGGCGGGGTCGGCGCCGGCGTCGACGGGTGGCGCGGTCCCGGTGTGGACGTGTGGGTGACCGGCGTGCGGCTTCCCGGCGCGGGCGCCGTGGGCAGGCGCGGTGGCATGGCGCGTGGATGCGGCGCGTTCTGCACCTGGCGCGCTCCGGGCCGCCCGCGCGCGGTGCCGGTCGTCCGGGACGCCTTCACCCGGCGGTGCGAGGCGCCGGCGATCCGATGTTCCGGCGCCCGACGGCGTGCGCGGCTCGCTGTCCGGGGCGCCTTCGTCGGTTCGTGCGCCTCCGCGCGTCGACGCACTCTTCTCCCCCTGCTCGCACCCCTCCACCGGCATCACCCGCTCCAGGCTCGCGTGCACCACCCCCAGCAGCGCCCCGAGTCGGCCGCACTGTTCGGCGGTGAGCTGGGCGCCGTGGCGATGGCGGCCCTCGATCCAGGGGTGGAGGGCGTAGGCGTGGCCGCCGACGACCGCGACGGTGCGGCCGTCGTGGGCCGGTAGGGGCGGGGCGACCGGGACGCCGAGGGCGGCCAGGCGCTGGGTGGCGCCGTGCTGGCGGGCGATCGCCTCGGGGGCGGCCGTCTCGGGGTCGAAGTGGTGCTTGAGGAAATAGCGGCCGCGGGTCGTGCGGAGCCGGTAGCCGCGGTTGAGAAGGCCTTGGTCGACGGGATCGCAGGCGAGGGCGGATCCGGCGGCGTACTGGCGGAGGAGGGCGCCCAGCGGGGGCGCGTGAGGCATGAGAGGTGGTACGGGAGAGCGCGGCACGCGCCAGATGCTAGGGCACGGGCCAGCGCTGTGAGCTGGGAGTTGTCACGTGCAGTCACGGAACGACACAGTAAGTCGCTGTCGGTCCCCTTCGGTCACGGACTTCTTGCGCACTCGGCAAGTCGGACGCGGATGCTCTTCCGGTGACCAGGGTCGACGGGATAACGTGCCGTTGCTCCGGCCTCCTGCAAGGCTGTGACCAGCGCCCCTTCCAGCCTTTTCCGATTTACTTGGAAATCCAAGCAAAATCGCAGGTCAAAGGGGGTTTCACAGAAATGTGGAGCACTGGGTAACGTGATTCTTGCAGGGCGCTCGCCGGGGCACCTGTCACGCCTGTTCCGGCCAAGTGACACCCACCCCGTGCACGGGTGTCGGAAACAGGTGAGCCGCTTCCCCAGGCTCTGAACGAGTTGGGGGACCCCCAGCTCCCGGCAACCCCGAGGGCCGGACCGACGGAGGAGCACACGTGACCGTGGAGAGCACTGCCGCGCGCAAGCCGCGACGCAGCGCCGGGACGAGGAAGTCCCCGAGCACCAAGCCCGAACTGGTTCAGTTGCTGACGCCCGAGGGCAAGCGCGTCAAGAACGCCGAGTACGACAAGTACGTCGCCGACATCACCCCCGAAGAGCTCCGCGGCCTCTACCGCGACATGGTGCTCACCCGCCGCTTCGACGCCGAGGCCACCTCCCTGCAGCGCCAGGGCGAGCTGGGCCTGTGGGCTTCGCTGCTCGGCCAGGAGGCCGCCCAGATCGGATCGGGACGGGCGCTGCGCGACGACGACTACGTCTTCCCCACCTACCGCGAGCACGGCGTGGCCTGGTGCCGCGGGGTCGACCCGACCAACCTGCTCGGCATGTTCCGCGGGGTGAACAACGGCGGCTGGGACCCCAACGGGAACAACTTCCACCTCTATACGATCGTCATCGGCTCCCAGACGCTGCACGCCACGGGCTACGCGATGGGCGTCGCCAAGGACGGCGCCGACTCCGCGGTCATCGCCTACTTCGGCGACGGCGCCTCCAGTCAGGGCGACGTGGCCGAATCGTTCACCTTCTCCGCGGTCTACAACGCCCCGGTCGTGTTCTTCTGCCAGAACAACCAGTGGGCCATCTCCGAGCCGACCGAGAGGCAGACCCGCGTCCCGCTCTACCAGCGCGCGCAGGGCTTCGGCTTCCCCGGCGTACGGGTCGACGGCAATGACGTGCTCGCGTCGCTGGCCGTCACCAAGTGGGCTCTGGAGCGGGCTCGCAGCGGCGAGGGACCGACGCTCGTCGAGGCCTACACGTACCGCATGGGCGCCCACACCACCTCCGACGACCCGAGCAAGTACCGGGCCGACGAGGAGCGCGAGGCCTGGGAGGCGAAGGACCCGATCCTGCGCCTTCGCCGGTACCTGGAGTCCTCAAACCACGCGGACGAGGGATTCTTCGCGGAACTGGAGACCGAGTCCGAGGCGTTGGGCAGGCGAGTGCGTGAGGCGGTCCGTGCCATGCCGGACCCGGATCGCTTCGCCCTCTTCGAGCACGCGTACGCGGACGGACACGCGCTCGTCGACGAGGAGCGGGCCGAGTTCGCCGCCTACCAGGCGTCGTTCACGGATGGGGAAGGGGCCTGATCATGGCAGCGGAACACGTGACATCCACGAACATGGCACTGGCCAAGGCGATCAACGAGTCGCTCAGGCGCGCCCTGGACACCGACCCCAAGGTCCTCGTCATGGGCGAGGACGTCGGCAAGCTCGGCGGCGTCTTCCGCGTCACCGACGGCCTCCAGAAGGACTTCGGCGAGGACCGGGTCATCGACACCCCGCTCGCAGAGTCCGGGATCGTCGGCACCGCGATCGGCCTCGCCCTGCGCGGCTACCGCCCGGTGGTGGAGATCCAGTTCGACGGCTTCGTCTTCCCGGCCTACGACCAGATCGTCACCCAGCTCGCGAAGATGCACGCGCGCTCGCTGGGCAAGGTCAAGATGCCCGTCGTCGTCCGTATCCCCTACGGCGGCGGCATCGGCGCCGTGGAGCACCACTCGGAGTCCCCCGAGGCGCTCTTCGCGCACGTGGCGGGCCTGAAGGTGGTCAGTCCCTCCAACCCCTCCGACGCGTACTGGATGATGCAGCAGGCCATCCAGAGCGACGACCCGGTGATCTTCTTCGAGCCCAAGCGCCGGTACTGGGACAAGGGCGAGGTCAACACCGAGGCGATCCCCGGCCCCCTGCACAAGGCCAAGGTGGTCCGTGAGGGCACCGACCTGACCCTCGTCGCGTACGGCCCGATGGTGAAGCTCTGCAAGGAGGTCGCCGACGCGGCCGCCGAGGAGGGCAAGTCGCTGGAGATTCTGGACCTGCGCTCGGTCTCGCCCCTGGACTTCGACTCGATCCAGGCCTCGGTGGAGAAGACCCGCCGTCTGGTCGTGGTGCACGAGGCGCCGGTGTTCTTCGGTTCGGGCGCGGAGATCGCGGCCCGGATCACGGAGCGCTGCTTCTACCACCTGGAGGCCCCGGTACTCAGGGTCGGCGGCTACCACGCCCCCTACCCGCCGGCCCGCCTGGAGGAGGAGTACCTGCCGAGCCTGGACCGGGTACTGGATGCCGTCGACCGCTCGCTGGCGTACTGAGGAGAGGGTCGTGACGACGATGACGGAAGCGTCCGTGCGCGAGTTCAAGATGCCCGACGTGGGCGAGGGGCTCACCGAGGCGGAGATCCTCAAGTGGTATGTCCAGGCCGGTGACACGGTCACCGACGGGCAGGTGGTGTGCGAGGTGGAGACGGCCAAGGCAGCCGTCGAACTGCCCATCCCCTACGACGGTGTGGTGCGCGAGCTGCGCTTCCCCGAGGGCACCACGGTGGACGTGGGCACGGCGATCATCTCGGTGGACGTGGCGGGCGGTGCTCCCGCGGCCCCGGAGACGCCGGCCGAGGCGCCGGAAGCCTCCGCGGCTCCCGATGCCTCCGAGGCTCCCGAGAAGAAGCCGGAGGGCCGTCAGCCGGTCCTGGTCGGTTACGGCGTGGCGGCCTCCTCGACCAAGCGCCGGCCCCGCAAGGGCCCGGAGGTTCCGGTCCAGCAGGCGTCGGTCGCGATCCAGACCGAACTGAACGGCCACGGCCCGGCCGGCACGAGCCCGGCCGCCACCGAGCAGCCCCGCCCGCTGGCCAAGCCCCCGGTGCGCAAGCTGGCCAAGGACCTGGGCGTCGACCTCACCACGGTGATCCCGTCCGGCCCGGACGGCGTCATCACCCGCGAGGACGTCCACGCGGCGGCGACCCCGGCCGAAGCGCCCGCGCCCGAGCCGGCGGTGACGCAGGCCCCGGTCAGTGCCGCGGCGGCTCCCACCGCGTCGTACGACGCCGCCCGCGAGACCCGTGTCCCGGTCAAGGGCGTCCGCAAGGCGACGGCCGCGGCGATGGTCGGTTCGGCGTTCACGGCCCCGCACGTCACGGAGTTCGTGACGGTGGACGTGACCCGCACCCTGAAACTGGTCGAGGAACTCAAGCAGGACAAGGATCTGCAGGGCCTGCGGGTGAACCCCCTCCTGCTGATCGCCAAGGCCCTGCTGGTCGCGATCAAGCGCAACCCCGACATCAACGCCTCCTGGGACGAGACGAACCAGGAGATCGTCCTCAAGCACTACGTCAACCTGGGCATCGCCGCCGCCACCCCCCGTGGCCTGATCGTCCCGAACATCAAGGACGCCCACACCAAGACCCTGCCGCAACTGGCCGAGTCCCTGGGCGAGCTGGTGGCCACGGCCAAGGAGGGTCGCACCAGCCCGGCCGCGATGCAGGGCGGCACCGTCACCATCACCAACGTCGGCGTCTTCGGCGTCGACACCGGAACCCCCATCCTCCCGCCGGGAGAGGCCGCGATCCTCGCCGTCGGCGCGATCAAGCTCCAGCCCTGGGTCCACAAGGGCAAGGTGAAGCCCCGCCAGGTCACCACCCTCGCGCTGAGCTTCGACCACCGTCTGGTGGACGGCGAGTTGGGCTCCAAGGTCCTGGCCGACGTGGCGGCTGTCCTCGAGCAGCCGAAGAAGCTGATCACCTGGGCGTGATCTGCCCGCGGTGGACACGTCGTCCAACGCTGAAGGGGCCCGTCGCTTCCGGCGACGGGCCCCTTCGTGGTCGGCGTCAGCTGATCTTCGCGTAGCCGTAGTTGATGAGCTTCTTCACGTCGCTCGTGCGGTTGGCCGCCGAGGAGGCGGTCATGACCGCGCCGATGACGGACTCGCCGTTCTTCGTGGCGGCGAAGACGAGGCAGTACTTGGAGTCGGTGCCCGAGCCGGTCTTGATGCCGAGCGTGCCGTTCCAGCCGAGCAGGGTGTTGGTGTTCGTCCAGGCACCCATGGTGCGGGTGCTGCCGGTCTTGGTGATCGTCTTCGCCGTGTACTTCTTGGTCTTCACGACGGACTTGAAGGTCGAGCTCTTCATCACGTTGCGGGCGAGCAGCGTGAGGTCCTTCGGCGTCGAGGCGTTCGAACCATTGCTTATTCCGTCGAACGAGTCGAACTTCGTGTTCGCCATGCCGAGGCTCCGGGCAGTCGTGTTCATCTTCGCGATGAAGGACTTGGTACGCGCGGAGACCGTCGAGCCCGAGCCGAACTTGTCGGCGAGGGCCATCGCGGCGTCACAGCCGGACGGCAGCATCATCCCGTAGAGCAGCTGACGGACGGTGACCTTGTCGCCGACGATCAGGTGGGCGGACGAAGCGCCCTTGGAGACGATGTAGTCGCTGTACGCCTTCTTGATCGTGACCTTGGCGTCCAGGTTCAGGTTCGACTGCGAGAGCACGACCTTCGCGGTCATGATCTTCGTGGTGGAAGCGGTCAGCCGCTTCGTGTTCCCCGACTTGCTGTAGAGGGTCGTGCCGGTCGCGCTGTTCATCAGGAATCCGCCCTTGGCGGTGATGGTCGGCGTCGTGAGCGCCTGCGCGGGTGCCGCGGTGAGAGCTCCGGTGGCGAGCACTGCGCCGGTCGTGATGGCGACGGCTGCGGCTCTGCGGACGCGGAGGCCCTTGGTAGCGGTAATCAAGTGAAATACCCCGAATACGGTCGAATGCCCCTGAGTGCGGCCGAGTTGAAGGGGAAGAAAGTGATGCCGCACGTGTGTGACACGTAACTAGCACACAAGGTTGTGCCCGAGATGGGGCGGGTGTGGCTTTCACGGACAGGAGTTCCTGTCGAGGTCCGAATGCTGGAACGGGACTCATCATGCGTACGTGTTGTATCTATGCTGTGGGCATGAGCCTGGCCGTGAAACCGCCTCCCGCCGCAGACCGCGTCTACGCCCACGTCAAGCAGGGTGTCCTGGACCGCCGTTACGAGGGCGGGACTCTGCTCACCGAGGGCGAACTCGGCGAGGCCGTCGGAGTCTCCCGCACGCCTGTGCGAGAGGCGCTGCTGCGTCTCGAGGTCGAGGGGCTGATCAAGCTTTACCCGAAAAAGGGGGCGCTGGTCCTGCCGGTCTCCGCCCAGGAGATCGCCGACGTCGTCGAGACCCGGCAGCTCGTCGAGGGACACGCCGCCCGCAAGGCCGTACCGGCGTCTCCTCAGCTCATCGCGCGCCTCGAGGAACTGCTCGCGCGGCAGAAGGAGCAGGCCGCCGCCGGGGATCTGGCCGGCGCCGCCGTCACCGACCGCTGCTTCCACGCCGAGATCGTCCGAAGCGGCGGCAACGAGATCCTGAACCGGCTCTACGACCAACTCCGCGACCGCCAGCTCAGGATGGGCGTCGCCGTGATGCACGCCCACCCGGACCGCATCACCAAGACCCTCGCCGAGCACGAGCAGATCCTCCAGGCACTGCGCTCCGGCGACGCGGAGGCGGTCGTAGGCCTGATTCACGGGCACGTCGAGTGGTTCTCCCACCTCGCCCGGGGTGAGCTCCGGTGAACAAGTCCACTCTTCCGGGTGGCTCTTCCGCAGAAGGGGCACCCCCAGGCGGCCGACGCGCTATGGCCGTGTGGGGCATCGGCGTCTCCGTCTACTTCGTCGCGGTCATCTTCCGTACGTCCCTAGGAGTTGCCGGCCTTGACGCGGCCGACCGCTTCCATGTGAACGCCTCGGCCCTGTCGACCTTCTCGATCGTCCAACTCCTCGTCTACGCGGGCATGCAGATACCCGTCGGCCTGCTCGTGGACCGGCTCGGCACCAAGAAGGTGCTGACGCTCGGCGTGGTCCTCTTCACGGCGGGGCAGCTCGGCTTCGCGTTCTCCCCGTCGTACGGAACGGCCCTCGCCTCGCGCGCCCTGCTCGGCTGCGGCGACGCGATGACGTTCATCAGCGTGCTCCGCCTGGGCACCCGTTGGTTCCCGGCCCGGCGCGGTCCGCTGGTCGCGCAGCTCGCCGGGCTCGCCGGCATGGCGGGCAACCTGGTCTCCACACTGGTCCTGGCCAGGCTCCTGCACGGCATCGGCTGGACCCCCGCGTTCGCGGGCAGCTCGCTCGCGGGTGTGGTGGTGCTGGTCCTGCTGCTCCTCTTCCTCAAGGACCACCCCGAGGGACAGGAGCCGGAGCCGTTCCCGCACCAGGGGGCGGCCTATGTACGGCGGCAGATCGCCGCGTCCTGGCGGGAGCCCGGCACCCGGCTCGGGCTGTGGGTGCACTTCACGACCCAGTTCCCGGCAATGGTGTTCCTGCTGCTGTGGGGCCTGCCGTTCCTCGTCGAGGCGCAGGGGCTGTCCCGGGCGACGGCGGGCGAACTGCTCACTCTCGTCGTGCTGTCCAACATGGTCGTCGGTCTGGTCTACGGCCAGCTCGTCGCCCGGCACCACGAGGCGCGGCTGCCGCTCGCGCTCGGGACCGTGGGGGCGACGGCGCTGCTGTGGGCGGCCACGCTGGCCTACCCCGGCGAGCGCGCGCCGATGTGGCTGCTGATCGTGCTGTGCGTCGTGCTCGGCTCGTGCGGACCGGCCTCGATGCTCGGTTTCGACTTCGCGCGGCCGGCGAACCCGCCGGAGCGGCAGGGGACCGCGTCCGGCATCACCAACATGGGCGGGTTCGTCGCGTCGATGACCACCCTGTTCGCCGTCGGTGTGCTCCTGGACGCCACCGACGACAACTACTCCGTCGCCTTCTCCTCCGTCTTCGTACTCCAGGCGCTCGGCGTCAGCCAGATCCTGCGGCTGCGTGGACGGGCGGCCCGGCGGGAGCGGGAGCGGCTGGTGGCGAGCCGGGTGGAGACGGTCCACGTGCCCGCCTGACCGGACGCCGGCTGACCGGACGTCAGCGCATCGGGCCCGCCACACCCGCCGGGGCGGGCTTCGGCACCCGCTACGGCGTCACCGTGAAGTTCCTGAGGATCGCCGACGTCAGTTCCGGGTCGCCCTCCGCCTTCACGCGGTCCGCCACCGACTCCAGGGTCACGCGGCCGCAGGCCAGGCGGACGTAGGTCTCCCAGTCGAGGGTGAGGGTGGCGGCGGGGCCGAGGGCGGGGGCGGTCTCCAGGGTGCCGCGGCCCTGGATGTCGACGCGTATGGTGCGCAGGAACTCGATGGGACCGTGGACGTCGAAGACGATCGCCGAGCTGCGGGGGGCGTCGGCCTTGACGGCCACTATGTCGGGGAGCGCTTCGAGCAGGACGTCCCGGGCGATGTGCGCGCCGGGGGAGTCGAGGTTGCCGGGCCGGCCCAGGGCGGTGCGCAGGTCCTGTTCGTGCACCCAGACGTTGAAGGCGTGCTGGCGCATGGAGTCCGCGAGCGTCACTTCGGTGCTCAGCGGGCCGCGCACCTTCGTGCCGGGGTCGCGGGAGTCGTTCCGCAGCTGGCGGTTGCGGCGGATGACGACGTACTCCAGCTCGGAGGTCATCTCCGGTGCCGTGTGGTGGCGGCGGACGTCGACCTGCATCTCCATGTACCGCTGGTGGTCGTTGGTCACGTGGAACAGGTCGCGGGGGAGGGTGTGGATGGGGCGCGGGTCGCCCAGCATCTCGCAGTCCAGACCGATGACATGGGACACCACGTCCCGGACCGACCAGCCCGGGCAGGGGGTGCGGCGGTTCCACTCTCCCTCCACGAGGGGCGTCACCAGCTCGGATATCGCATCGATGGAGTGGGTCCAGGCGTCGGCGTAGGGCTGGAGGGTGGGATGCAGACTCACGGAACGGGACCCCTCGGCGGTCGGAGCACGGGCTGGTGATGGCGGCGTTGCCAATGGAGGTGGTGGCTGTCGGCGGGTGTCTTGGAACGCTAAGTTACGCTGCTGTGAGGCACCCCGGCAGTGCTTTCGTGTGACGATCGTAGGCCCGTAATGGACGGCTCGAATGCCAGGACGGTGGTAGTGTGCGCGCCTCTCTGATCCAGATCGCCGTGGATGAGGACGAATCGGTCGAATCGCGTCGGCGTCGCGTGGCGTCCCTGGTACGGGATCAGGCCGGTGCCGACCTCGTCGTGCTGCCGGAGCTGTGGACCACCGGGGCGTTCGCCTTCGAGGGGTTCGGGAACGAGGCCGAGCCGCTGGAAGGGCCGACCCACGAGGTCATGGCGAAGGCCGCGAGCGACGCGGGCGTGTGGCTGCACGCGGGCTCGATCCCCGAGCGGGCCCCTGACGGCACCCTCTACAACACCTCCCTCTTCTTCTCGCCCTCCGGTGAACTGGCCGCCTCCTACCGCAAGATCCACCGCTTCGGTTTCGACAAGGGCGAGGCCGTGCTGATGGGCCGGGGCGAGGACCTGGTGACGGTCCGTCTGCCGGAGACGACCGTCGGCGTCGCCACCTGTTACGACCTCCGTTTCCCCGAACTCTTCCGCGGTCTAGTCGACGCGGGCGCCGAGACCCTGGTGATCCCGGCGGGCTGGCCGGAGCGCCGCCGGGCGCACTGGACGCTGCTGGCCCGGGCGCGGGCGGTCGAGAACCAGGCGTTCGTGCTCGCTTGTGGAACGGCCGGGACGCATGCGCGAGTTCCGCAGGCAGGTCACTCGATCGTGGTGGATCCGTGGGGCGAGGTCCTCGCGGAGGCGGGCGCCGGCGAGGAGATCCTCACGGTGGAGTTCGACCCCGGGAAGGTGGCCGTGACCAGGGAGCAGTTCCCGGCCCTGAAGGACCGGGTGCTCTGAGACCTCAGCAGGTCAGTCGTCCTCCCGCTCCTTCTCGGCGAGGTGGATCACGCACACCGCCACGGCGATGAGCAGCGCCGGGTCCGCGTCGTCCCGGACGATGTCGACGCCGTAGGTCTCCCGCACGTGCAGCCAACGTCGCGAGACCACTGCGAGCAGTTCACCGTCGTACTCGACGGCGAACTCCCGGTCGAGGATCTTGCCGCTGACGTCGAGTTCGGTACTGCCGTCGGCGAGGGCCACCCGGTAGTGATTGCGCAGCAGCGACAGGCGTTTCCGCTTGATCGTCGCCAGCGGTTCGCCGTCCCGTTCGATCAGCATGGTGTCGCGCAGGGCGAGCATCTTCTGGCGGATGTCGATCAGGACCCGCCCGCTGGTGTCCTTCAGCTCGAAGGTGTCCCTGAGGCGCATCGCCTTGCCGTCGACGAGGAACACCTTGTTGCCGTGGTCGTCCTCGATCCAGTAGTCGTCACCGAAGCCGAGGAGCCGGTCGCGTACGAGGAATCTCATGTCGTTACCGCTTCCCCGGCGCCCGCTCCGCAACGCCGCCGGTAGGCCGACGGGCTGAGTCCCGTCTTTCGCCGCACGCGCGTGTGCAGGTTCGAGGCCGGCGGCGGTCAGCGGCTCCCCCGCTCGTTCCCAAGCCCACGAGGGCAGCGGGCCCAGGGACTCGTCCCGTCCCCCGGGCGCCCAGGAGCTGATCTGCACGACGATCATCGACCTGTACCGGCGAGGCGGCCGCGCCGGGAACAGTCGGTCCGGCCGACGCGGTTGCATCGACGAGGGACCGGCGGGATCCGGTCCCCCGGATCGCGGTACGCCCGCACGCACACTCGGACCCAGACGTAATTCCGCAGGAGGACTTCTTCATGACTGACCGGCCCTTGACGCTGATGGCAGTACACGCCCACCCCGACGACGAGGCCACCGGAACCGGAGGGGTCCTCGCGCGGTATGCGGCGGAAGGCATCCGCACGGTGCTCGTGACCTGTACCGACGGCGGCTGCGGCGATGGGCCGGGGGGCGTCAAGCCAGGTGATCCCGGGCACGATCCGGCGGCGGTCGCCCTGCTGCGCCGCCAGGAACTCGAGGCGAGCTGTGACGTCCTGAAGATCAGCGATCTGGAGATGCTGGACTATGCCGACTCCGGGATGATGGGCTGGCCGAGCAACGACGCCCCCGGATCCTTCTGGCAGACCCCCGTGCAGGACGGCGCGGCCCGACTCGCTGAACTCATGCGGCACTACCGACCTGATGTGGTCGTCACCTACGACGAGAACGGCTTCTACGGCCACCCCGACCACATCCAGGCCCACCGGATCACGATGGCGGCGCTGGAGATGACCGCGCTGACGCCGAAGGTGTACTGGACCACGATGCCCCGCTCGATGATGCAGCGGTTCGGCGAGATCATGCGCGAGTTCCATGAGGACATGCCGGAGCCGGACCCCGCCGAGACCGCCGCGCTGGCCGAGATCGGCCTTCCCGACGACGAGATCACCACGTGGGTGGACACCACCGCGTTCAGCGGTCAGAAGTTCGACTCGTTGGCCGCGCACGCCAGCCAGGGCGAGAACATCTTCTTTCTCAGGATGGGCAAGGAGAGGTTCGGCGAGTTCATGGGCATGGAGACCTTCGTCCGTGTCCAGGACGCCACCGGCGCGGCCCTGCCCGAGAACGACCTCTTCGCCGGCCTGCGCTGATCCGCCCCATCCATAAGAAAGGGCGGGCCCGCTTCCCGGGCCCGCCCTTCCCGCTCTGTCTTCAGACGTGCGGTCACCGCCTCCGCGGAACCAGCTTGAACAGCGCGACTCCGGCCGCCACCAGCGTCGTGGCGGTCACGACCATCGCCATGCTGTTCAGCCACAGCCCGGTCGCCGCGAGCGTGGCACCGCCGGCCCCGGTCGTTCCCGCGCCGATCACTCTTCCGTACATGATGTTTCTCCTTCGAGGGACGTGAGGGTCACGTGGCCACCCACTTCTCCTCGCTGCGGCGCAACAGGCCCCACAGCGAGGAGAAGTAGACGGCGTGCTGAAAAAGGTCGTAGAGCATCTCGGGGATCATCAGCGCCGCCACCAGCACGGCACGCGGCCCGGCCCGGCGCACGGAGACCGTCTTCTCGACCACGAAGACGAGCCCGATCGCGGTCCAGAAGGGCGAGAAGCCGGGCCAGCCGTACAGCGCGGTGTACGTGACCATGTAGGTCAGATAGACCAGGAAGGACAGCGCGCCGAACCCCATGAGGAACTGCTGAAGGAAGTAGCGGGCGGTGACACGTGTCCAGCCGTAGTCGCGCAGGTTCTCCAGGGCCCCGCGCTGCCACCGCAGCCGTTGGTGCCACAACTTCCCCAGGGTGGGCATGACCTCGGTGGTGACCGCGCAGCCGGCCGGGGACATCGTCCGGTAACCGAGGGTCTTGACCGCCTTGGTCATCTCGTCGTCCTCGGTGAGCGAGGCGAGGCTGTAGTAGGCGTGGCCGCCGCCGAGCACTCCGTCGCGGCGGGCGACGCGCACCTCGCGCAGGACGCGGGCGCGGAACACGGTGCCGGTGCCGGTGAGTACCTGGGCCTTGCCGCCGGAGCGTTCCAGTTCCCAGGCGTAGCGGTGGAACTCCATGCGCTGGAGGAGGCCGAGCAGACCGCCGCCGTCCTCGCCGTAGAAGACCCCGCCGACGGCACCGACCTTGCGGTTGAAGGTGCCGATCGCCGTCTCGCTGAACGACGGGTCGAGGACGGTGTCGGCGTCCTGCACCAACAGCAGGTCGCGGTCCTCAAGATGGGGCAGCACCCAGGCGATGGCCTGGTTGAGGGCGCCGGCCTTCTTGTGCGTGTTGCCCTGGGTGGCGAAGACCTGGGCGCCGTGCGCGACGGCGATCTCGGCGGTGGCGTCGGTGCAGTTGTCGGCGACCACGACGATCAGGTCGGGACGCCGGGTCTGCCGCCACAGGCCCTGGATCGCGTCGGCGATGCGGTCCTGCTCGTTGTGGGCCGGTATCAGCGCCACCAGGCGCTGCGGGCCGTCGAATTCGTCGGGTGCGGCGTGCGCGCGGCGAGGCATGCCGGTGGGGGCGCGGAGATCTCGGATCGGGCGCCCCGACTGTCGTCGTGGGGTGGAGCACGGGGAGCCCCGGGTGTGCTGGTGGTTCACGCCCGGCACTGCTGACCCCCCGGGCTCTCAAGGATCCCGAGTCTTCACGACTTTCACACAAGCGCCCAAGTCAACCCAGATCACGGATTGCTCAAGGTTGTCCTATGAATCCGACTTAAACGCCGTATCCGTCGGAGTATCCGTCCCGGCGCACATGCCGCTCCTCCTCGACGACCGTCGGCGCGGTGGGCGGTACCACCACGCGCCGCCGCCGGGCGATGCTGCTGAACGTCGTCACGCCGATCAGTCCCACGATCATCAGGATCACACCGACCAGGTCGAGGTTGACCCCCTGCATGTGCCAGTCGGTGGCGAACGTGAGGATTGCTCCCACGGCGATGAGAATGATGCACCCGCCGAGGCCCATGAGTGTCGCCTCCCTGTCCGGTCCGGTCGTTCCGGCCCGACCCTGCGGGTACCCCCACTTCCCGCGAACTACCCCTCCAGGAACGCCACCAGAGCGTTCGCCAGCAGATGCGGGTCGTCCGCGCCGCACAGCTCCCGGACGCTGTGCATCGACAGGATGGCCACGCCGATGTCCACGGTCTTGATGCCGTGCCGGGCCGCGGTGATCGGGCCGATGGTCGTGCCGCAGGGCATGGAGTTGTTGGAGACGAAGGACTGGAAGGGCACGTCGGCCTTCTCGCAGGCGGCGGCCCACACGGCCCGGCCCGAACCGTCCGTGGCGTAGCGGTTGTTGACGTTGACCTTGAGGATCGGGCCGCCGTTGACGCGCGGGTGGTGCGTCGGGTCGTGCCGCTCCGCGTAGTTGGGGTGCACGGCGTGCCCGGTGTCGGAGGACAGACAGACCGTCCCCGCGAAGGCCCGCGCCCGGTCCTCGTACGAGCCGCCGCGCGCGAACACCGAGCGCTCCAGGATCCCGCCGAGCAGCGGCCCGTCGGCGCCCGTGTCCGACTGCGAACCGTTCTCCTCGTGGTCGAAGGCGGCGAGGACGGGGATGTACGGCAGCTTCGAGCCGCCGGCCACCGCGGTCAGGGCGGCCACCCCGGCGTGCACGGACAGCAGGTTGTCCATGCGCGGACCCGCCACCAGCTCCTTGTCCCGGCCCAGGTAGGCGGGCGCCTCCACGGAGTGCGTCATCAGGTCCCAGCCGGTCACCTCGCCCGCGCCGAGCCCCGACTCCTCCTCCAGGAAGGCGATCAGGTCACCGTCGCGCACGTCGTTGCCGAGGCCCCAGATGGGCTGCAGATGCCGCTGCTTGTCGAGCTTGAGCCCCTCCGCCGACACCGCGCGGTCCAGGTGGATCGCCAGCTGCGGCACTCGGAGCAGCGGCCGGTCCACGTTCACCAGCCGTGTCGAACCGTCCCGCAGGGTCAGCCGGCCGGCCAGTCCCAGGTCGCGGTCGAGCCAGGAGTTCATCAGCGGCCCGCCGTAGATCTCCACGGCGACCTGGCGCCAGCCGTGCGCCCCGGTGTCCGGCAGCGGCTTGACCCGCAGGTTCGGGGAGTCGGTGTGCGCGCCGACGATGCGGTACGGCGTGTGGGGCGCCGCGCCCTCGGGGACGTACCAGGCGATGATCGCGCCGCCGCGCAGCACGTACTTTCCGCCGCTGCCCGAGGCGGAAGCCCCCGCGGTCTCCGCGTCCCAGGCGTCCGTCTCCGACACCTGGCGGAAGCCGGCCTTCTCCAGTCGCTCGGCGGCGTTCGCCACCGCGTGGTACGGCGTGGGGCTCGCCGCCAGGAAGGTCATGAGGTCGTCGGTGTGGCCGCGGTCGAGGCGGTGGGGTGCGCTCATGGGTTCACCTTAACGACGTACGAGAGCCCGCTCCCGGCGATGGGAGCGGGCTCTCGTGACGACGGTGTGCAGCTGTACAGGTGTGTCCTAGAACGCGGCCTCGTCCAGCTCCATCAGGTCCAGCTCGACGCCCTCGGCGATCTTGCGGGCCAGTGTCACGCCGGGCAGGACGTTGGCCGCGAAGAACTTCGCCGCCGCGATCTTGCCGGTGTAGAAGGCCACATCTTTAGAAGACACAGCCTTCGCGGAGGCGGTCTCCAGCTTCTCGGCGGCGATCGCGGCGCCCTTGAGGAGCAGATAGCCGACCACGACGTCACCGGAGGCCAGCAGCAGGCGGCTGGTGTTGAGGCCCACCTTGTAGATGTTCTTGACGTCCTGCTCGGTGGCCGCGAGGTCGGTCAGCATCAGGCCGACGATGGCCTCCAGCTCGACGGCCGCCTTGGCCAGGTGCTCACGGGCACCCGCGAGGTCCTCGCCGCCGGTGCCCAGCGCCAGGAACTTCTTGATGTCCTCGGCGAGGGAGTTGAGGGCCGCGCCCTGGTTGCGGACGATCTTCCGGAAGAAGAAGTCCTGGCCCTGGATCGCGGTGGTGCCCTCGTACAGGGTGTCGATCTTGGCGTCGCGGATGTACTGCTCGATCGGGTATTCCTGGAGGAACCCGGAGCCGCCGAAGGTCTGCAGCGACTGGGCGAGCTGCTCGTACCCCTTCTCGGAGCCGTAGCCCTTGACGATCGGCAGGAGCAGGTCGTTCAGCGCGTGCTCGGTCTTCGTGTCCTCGCCCGCGGCCTCCTTGACGGCGATCGCGTCCTGGATCGAGGCGGTGTAGAGGACGAGCGCGCGCATGCCCTCCGCGTACGCCTTCTGCGTGATCAGCGAGCGGCGCACATCGGGGTGGTGGGTGATGGTGACCTTGGGCGCGGTCTTGTCCATGAAGTTCGCGAGGTCCGGGCCCTGGACGCGCTCCTTGGCGTACTCCAGCGCGTTGAGGTAGCCCGTCGACAGCGTGGAGATGGCCTTCGTGCCGACCATCATCCGCGCGAACTCGATGATCCGGAACATCTGGCGGATGCCGTCGTGCTTGTCACCGATCAGCCAGCCCTTGGCGGGGTGCCGGTCGCCGAAGGTCATCTCGCAGGTGTTGGACGCCTTGAGGCCCATCTTGTGCTCGACGTTCGTCGCGTACACGCCGTTGCGCTCGCCCAGCTCGCCGGTCTCGAAGTCGAACAGGTACTTCGGGACGAGGAAGAGGGACAGCCCCTTGGTGCCGGGACCGGCACCTTCCGGCCGCGCGAGCACGTAGTGAAGGATGTTCTCCTCCATGTCGTGCTCACCGGAGGTGATGAAACGCTTGACGCCCTCGATGTGCCAGGAGCCGTCCTCCTGCTGGACCGCCTTGGTACGCCCGGCGCCGACGTCGGAGCCCGCGTCGGGCTCGGTCAGCACCATGGTCGAACCCCAGGTCCGCTCCACGGCGAGCTGGGCGATCTTCTTCTGGATCTCGTTGCCCTCGTCGAAGAGGATCCCGGCGAACGCCGGGCCGGAGGAGTACATCCACACGGCCGGGTTGGCGCCGAGGATCAGCTCCGCGTACGACCAGATCAGGGACGGCGGAGCCGTCGTGCCGCCGATCTCCTCGGGCAGGCCGAGCCGCCAGTACTCGGAGTCCATGAAGGCCTTGTAGCTCTTCTTGAAGGACGCCGGGACCGGGGCGGTGTTCGTCTCCGGGTCGAAGACCGGCGGGTTGCGGTCGGCGTCCGTGAAGGACTCCGCGAGCTCGTTCTCGGAGAGTCGGGTCAGCTCCTCCAGGATGCTCTTCGCGGTCTCGACGTCCATCTCCGCGAACGGGCCGGTGCCGTACAGCTTGTCCCGCCCGAGTACTTCGAAGAGGTTGAACTCGATGTCGCGCAGATTCGACTTGTAGTGCCCCATGGCGACGGCTCCGTTAAGAGTTCGGCGAGGCACGTCGTTCCTCGCGCTAGTTCACATACCAACAAGTAGCTACGATGATGCTACCCGTCGGTAATAAGTCGCAACCCCGATCCGGCCATCTGTGACGGTTCACACCGCGATGGTCAGTGTGGCGGTGTACCCCTCCGCCACGCTCCCCTTCACCACCGCGAGCTGTTGGTCGTGACCGTCCCTGAAGACGCTGTCCGACTCCAGCGAGAGCCGGCCGAGGTTGTCCACGCTGCTCTCGTAGCCCTCGGTGGCGTACACCGTGTCGCAGACGTCCTTCGGGAGCGCGAGCTGCGAGGTGCTCGTGATCGCGGTGGCCGTGGTGGCGTCCGCGAGGCTGCCGTAGACCTCGAAGTGGATGTGCGGCCAACGGCCGGTGTAGCAGCCGGGGAAGACGCTGGTGAAGGTGACCTGTCCCCGCTCGTCGGTCTCCTGGACGCCACGCAGGTAGTTCTCGTCGGCGACACCCTCGGTGTACAGCGAATAACCGCCCTCGCGGTCGCAGTGCCACACATAGACGGCCGCGCCCCGCTTCGGGGTCCCGCAGCCGGAGGCGGCGTCCACGACCGTGAGCGTGAAGGTCAGGGGGACGCCCTCGGCGGTGCCGCCCGCGGAGTCGCCGAAACTCCTGGTGATGTCGCCGCGGACCACCCCGCTCTCCTTCAGCACGTTCACGCCGTTCGAACCGTCGCCGGGGTAGGGCCCGGCGGTCTCCTCGGGGACGGTGGCGCACTCGGCGGAACCCGCGGCGCTCGCCGAGGACGCAGAGGGCGAGTCGGCGGCCGCAGAAGAAGAGGTGTCGTCGGCGGTGCAGCCCACCAGGGGCACCAGACCCGCCCCCACCCCCGCCATGAGCCGGATCATCCGGCGGCGGGCGAGCACGGGAAGGTCGTGGGAGAGCCCTCTGTCGTGCTCGTGGATCTCGTCCTCATGGACCTCGTCGTCGTGATGTCGGCGCATGGATCGACGCTACGAGCGGGGGACGCCACAAGCCCAGGGCCGGCGGCTGTCGGGTCGCTGTCGGTTTCCGGCTGCCGGTAGCCGCCCGCCGCGCCCACCCCCTCGGTACTCTTACGCCCATGTACGGCTACGACCAGAGCGCTGGTGCCCAGCAGCAGTACGGCGTCCCGCCGCAGCAGCCCATGGCGGGCGGTGTGGGCGGGTACGGCCAGCAGCCGCCGCTGTACCCCGAGCCGTCCCCGCCCTCCCTCGCGGACGCGGTGCGCGCCTTCACCACCGGGCAGATGTCGGCCGAGGACTTCCAGCAGGTCTTCGCCACGTCCAAGGTCTACTGCCCGCGCGGCGACAACCCCGGATTCCTCGCCCTGCACAACACCCAGCAGCCGGTGATCCCCATGTTCACCACCCTCAAGGAGCTGCGGCGGTACGCGGGCAAGGAGTCCAAGTACTTCGTGATCACCGGCGCCGAGGTCCTCGACCTGCTGCCGACCGGATACGGGTTCGTCCTCGACATGGAGGGCGAGCACCGGATCGTCTTCGACGCGAAGGCCGTGGAACAGATGGTCGAGTTCGCGATGCGGCGCATGTACGGGTAACGCGCTCACCGCCCCGCGGGTTCAGGCGCCGGGGGGGGGCTCAGGAGCCCGGTGTTTCAAGGCGCAGTGACAGGCCGTCCAGGACGATGTCCAGGGCGGCCTCGAATTTCGCGTCCCTCATCGCCGCCGGGTCCGTGGTCGCCGCCTCCTCCGTCTCGGCGTAGCCCTGGGACAGATGGCTGTGCGGGGCCGTCGCCTGTTGCACTGCGGGCAGGAGACGGGCGATCAGGCCCGACTCGGAGTCACCGGAGCGGGCGACCGTGGTGAGCCAGGCGGCCTCCGTGGTGCTCATGCCGATCACGTACGACAGCACCGCGTCGATCGCCGTACCGGGATCGGGGAATCCGGCGGCCGTGAACAGAGCCGCCAGCCGCTCCGAGTAGGACATGAGGTTGGGGCCGAGATAGGCGAGGCCCGCCTGGCCGAGCACCGGGGGCAGCCATGGGTGCCGCAGAGCCGTCGTACGGAAGGACCGGGCCGCCTCCGTGACGGCCGCGCGCCACTCGGGACCGTCCGCCGACGGGACATGGATCTCCGCGGCGACCTCGTCCACCGCCAGCTCCATCAGCTCGTCCTTCGTGGCCACGTGCCGGTAGAGCGAGGCCGCGCCGGCGTTCAACCGAGTGGCGAGCTTGCGCATGCTCAGCGCCTCGACGCCCTCCGCGTCCAGCATGACGATCGCCTCGCGCACGATCGCGGCACGGCTGAGCACCGGCTGGTCGGACTCGCGCTGGGGGCGGGCCCAGACGGAGGGGATGGGGCTCGGCTTCGTCGTCATCGGTACTCCTTCTTCCGCGGCCCGACCTGCTGCGTACGTCGTTCGCATAGAGCGTACATCAATCGATGCTTGCGTACGGCGTTCCGTTGTGCGTACAGTGTTCGCAGCGAGGAACGGTGTTCACGAAGCCGGAGGGGAACTGTCATGGACGACGCCTTGGAAGCCCGCAATCCACGCCGCTGGTGGATCCTGATCGTGCTCTGCCTCAGCAGCCTGGTACTGGTCGTCGACAGCATGGCGCTGACCGTGGCGGTGCCGGTGATGACCGAGGAGATCGGGGCGAGTGCCCAGGACACCCAATGGATCCTGGACTCCTACATCCTGGTCTTCGCCGGCCTCCTGCTCACCTCCGGCAGCCTGGGCGACCGGTTCGGCCGCCGGAAGGTGATGCTGATCGGGCTCCTGCTCTTCGGGGCCGCCTCACTGGCCGCGACCTGGTGCACCACCCCCGGCGAAGTGATAGCCGTACGCGTCGCGATGGGCATCGGCGGCGCCCTGATCATGCCGTCCACGCTCTCGATCCTCATCACCGTCTTCGACGAGGACGAGCGGGGCAGGGCGATGGCGGCCTGGAGTTCGGTGGCGATGCTGGGTCTGGTCGGCAGCCCGGTACTCGGCGGCGTCCTGATCGACCACTTCTCCTGGCAGTCCATCTTCTACCTGAACGTGCCGGTCGTGGCCCTGGCGATCGTCGCCGGTCTGACGCTGATGCCGGAGTCGAAGGCGCCCTGGCAGAAGGCCGACCCGCTGGGCGCCGTGCTGTCGGCGGCCGGGATGACCGCCCTGGTCTGGTGGATCATCGAGCTCCCGCAGCACGGGGTGTGGACGGCCGCCCTGCCCGTGGCCCTCGTGTCCCTCGCCGGCTTCGTCATCTGGGAGAACGTCACGAAGTCCCCCATGGTCCCGCTGGTCCTCTTCAAGCACCGCGACTTCAGCGGCGGTTCGCTCTCGCTGGCCCTGGTCCAGACAGGCAACGGCGGTCTGCTGCTGGTCCTCACCCAGTACCTCCAGTTCGTGCTCGGCTACTCACCGGTCAAGGCGGGCCTGGCCTTCCTGCCGCTGGCGGTCACGGCCCTGCTGGGCAACGGCATGGGCGTGAAGCTCGCCGCGAAGTACGGCAACCGGTGGGTGATCCTCGCGGGCATGCTGGTGATGGCGGCCTGCTTCGCCCTGCTGACCACGGTCACGGCGGACTCCGGCTTCACCGTTCCGGCAGTCGCGCTCGGGCTGCTCGGGCTCGGCGCGGGTCTGGCGATGCCGGCCGCGGTGGCGGCCCTGATGGGTACCATCCCCGAGGACAAAGCGGGTGTCGGCTCGGCCCTGAACGACACCGTCCAGCAGGCCGGCACGGCGCTGGGCATCGCGATCCTGGGTTCGCTCCTGTCGAGCGGCTTCGCGGGCCGGATGCCCGAGGGGACGCCTGAGCAGGCGAGGCACTCGATAGCCGGGGCGGTGGCCCTTAAGGATCCGGGATTGGTGGCGGCGGCCCGCGAGGCCTTCACCGACTCCATGTCCATGACCTTCACGGTCAGCGCGATCGGCGTCCTGGCGGCGGCATTGCTGGCGACGCTGGTGATGCGGGACGACCGCCGGACACCGCAGAAGACGGCTGATCGGGAACCGGAACTCGCCGCCTGACCTCTTCAGGGGGTGCGGGTCTCGGAGAAGCCTGGAGGGAATGTCCTCCGGGCTTCTGCCGTTAGAGGTGGCAGAAAGTTCAACGCTCAACTAAACTCGAACCACAAGGAGGTACCGACATGCCTGCAGTGACTGTCGACAACCCGCTGACCCTGCCTCGCGTGGCCGCGACGGCGGACGCGGTGGCCCGTCCCGTCCTCGGCGTGACGACGGCGCCGAGTGGCTTCGAGGGCGAGGGCTTCCCGGTACGACGGGCGTTCGCCGGGATCCATTACCGGCACCTCGATCCGTTCATCATGATGGACCAGATGGGCGAGGTGGACTACGCGCCGGGAGAGCCGAAGGGGACCCCCTGGCATCCGCACCGCGGCTTCGAGACCGTCACCTACATCATCGACGGGATCTTCGACCACCAGGACTCCAACGGTGGTGGCGGCACCATCACCAACGGCGACACCCAGTGGATGACGGCCGGTTCGGGTCTCCTCCACATCGAGGCTCCGCCGGAGGCGCTCGTCATGTCCGGCGGTCTCTTCCACGGCCTCCAGCTGTGGGTGAACCTGCCGGCCAAGGACAAGATGATGGCGCCGCGGTACCAGGACATCCGGGGTGGCCATGTGCAACTCCTGTCGACCCCCGACGGTGGCGCGCTCCTCCGTGTCATCGCGGGTGAGCTGGACGGTCACCAGGGCCCCGGTATCACCCACACCCCGATCACGATGATCCATGCGACGGTGGCACCCGGCGCCGAACTCACACTCCCGTGGCGTGAGGACTTCAACGGATTGGCGTACGTGCTGGCGGGCCGCGGTTCGGTGGGTGCTGAGCGCAGGCCGATCCACCTGGGCCAGACGGCGGTCTTCGGAGCCGGCGGCTCCCTGACGGTCCGCGCGGACGAGAAGCAGGACTCCAACACGCCGGACATGGAGGTCGTACTCCTGGGCGGACAGCCGATCCGTGAACCGATGGTGCACTACGGTCCGTTCGTCATGAACACCCGCGATGAGCTGCAGCAGGCGTTCGACGACTTCCAGAAGGGACGGCTGGGGACGATCCCCGCCGTGCACGGGATGTCCGAGGGTGGCCTGTAGGGGCTGCGAGGACGAGTACGGTACGACAAGGCCCGAAGCCGCAAGCTTGGATTGCGGCTTCGGGCCTGCTCTGTGTGGGTGCTGAGGGGCTACGGCAGCACGTAGAACGGTGCGCCGTCCGGAGCGCGGCCCACTTGCCGTACGCACCCGTGCTCGGACAGCAACTCCAGGGCATCGCGGACGCGGTCGGGTGTCAGCCCTGTGCAGACGGCGATCTCCTCCATGCTGTAGTCGGCTCCGCCGTGCAGTAGGGCCGGGGCCAAGTGGGCAGCCACCCTGTGGATGTCCTCGGTGACCACGAGGTTCCTGGTCTTCCAGTTGATCAGGAGTTGCTCGGGCGTCAACTCCGGTGCCTGGACGGGCCGGGCGCGGTCGGTGGGGTGGCGGAGGGTCTGGGCGATGTCCCGCAGCACCTCGACGATGGCGGTCTGGCTGTTGTTGATCTGCCGCAGCAGCTCGTCCGTCCGGATGCTCCGCTGTTCGAGTGCGACGAGGGCATCGGTGATCTGCTGCGGCATGACGTAGGCCGTGCAACCGGCGGGGGCGGGCTGGACGGCCGCCGGTTCCAGGGCGTAGGAGCCGTCGCGCTGGATGGTGGCGATGACCTCCGAGACCCACTCCTTGAAGTGCCGGGAGGCGGGCTTCGTGCAGCCGTTGACCAACCGGATCAGACCCTGGAGATCCACCAGGTTCATGTCTCGTCGCCACTCCCGACCTGCGGGAATGCTGAGAGTGTGCCTTCCAGTCACACTCTCGAGAAATTCTCGGTGTTGTTCGGGAACGTGGTCCAGCAGTGCCTTTCGGGTAGTGATGTACCCCAGCTCTTTGCACACGTCCACCGCCGGGAACCAGTGCGTCCCATCCGGCATCGTCAGCCTCCGCACTCGCGCGCCCGTCGCCGCGAACACGAAGTCGTTGATGTCGATCGCGTCATTTCCCTGTTCCGTGCTGTTCTGCTCGTCCATCGAGCATCACCTCCGCACCGGAAACTAGGCACCGGCGCTTGCAACTGATGTCCGAAGGAAGATCGTTCACCCGATATGGCGAAAGAAGTATCGATTCGGTCGCTGTCGCGGGGGCCGACGCCTTCGGTGTCGTGCATGAGCCGCGGGAGCGCTACTCGGAGGCATCCCCAGAGGACTCGTACAGCTCGAACCAGATGCTCTTGCCCTCGCCCTGGGGGTCCACCCCCCACAGGTCTGCGAGCAGTTCGATCAGCATCAGGCCGCGGCCCGAGGAGGCCAGTTCGCCGGGGCGGCGCTTGTGCGGGAGGTCGTCGCTGGTGTCGGTGACCTCGACGCGCATCCGCCGGTCGCCCGCCTCGCCGCGGACCTCGGCGAGCAGCAGCGCGTCCGCGTCGGTGTGGACCAGGACGTTGGTCAGCATCTCGGACAGCAGCAGGACCGCCGAGTCGACCTGGTCGGCCGAGGGCCAGTCGTGCAGCAGTTCGCGCAGTTGCCGGCGGGCCACCCCGACGCGTTCCGGTTCCGCCTGGGCCACGGAGAGCATCGTGCGGCGGACGGTCGGCGCCGCGAGGGCCGTGTCCCCGCAGCCGCAGCCCTCTGACTGCCGGCACAGCAGCAGGACCGCGATGTCGTCCTCGCGGCGGTCGGCGAGGGGGCCGGTGGTGTGGTGGGAGGAGGGGCCGTGGACGGCCTGGACCAGGGCGTCGGCGAGTTCCTCCAGGCCGCCGTCGTGGCTCTCCAGGATGGCGCGGATGCGCTTCCAGCCGGTTTCGAAGTCGTGGCCGCCGGTCTCGATCAGTCCGTCGGTGCAGAGCATGAGCGTCTCGCCGGGCTCCAGGACGATCCGGGTCGTGGGGTAGTCGGCGTCCGGGTCGATGCCCAGCGGGAGGCCGCCTTCGGTGTGACGGGCCAGGACCGTGCCGTCGGCCATGCGGATCGCCGGGTCGGGATGCCCGGCCCGCGCCACCTCCAGGACGCCGGTCACCGGATCGGCCTCGACGTACAGGCAGGTCGCGAAGCGCGTGTCGGAGGGGGCGTCGACGCCGTACGTCATGCCGTTCAGGAAGCGTGAGGCGCGGGAGAGGACGGCGTCGGGGCGGTGGCCCTCGGCGGCGTAGGCGCGCAGGGCGATCCGGAGCTGGCCCATGAGGCCCGCCGCCCGCACGTCATGGCCCTGGACGTCCCCGATGACCAGGGCGAACCTGCCGTTGGGAAGCGGGATCATGTCGTACCAGTCGCCGCCGACCTGGAGGCCGCCGCCGGTGGGGACATAGCGGGCGGCGACGGTCATGCCCGGTATCTCGGGGCCGAGCGTGGGGAGCATCGAGCGCTGGAGGCCGTCGGTCAGCTCGCGCTCCGACTCGGCGAGGCCCGCGCGGGACAGGGCCTGGGCCAGCATCCGGGCCACCGTCGTGAGGACCGAGCGCTCGTCCGGTGTGAAGGCGACCGGGTAGGCGAAGCCCGCCATCCATGCGCCCATCGTGCGGCCGGCCACCGTCAGCGGCAGGAACGCCCAGGACTGGCGGTCGAAGTGCTGGGCGAGCGGCCAGGTGACGGGATAGCGGGAGCGGTAGGCCTCGGGGCTGGAGAGATAGACGGCACGGCCGGTGCGCACGACCTCGGCGGCCGGGTAGTCCGTCTCCAGGGACATGTGGGAGAAGGGGTTCTCGTCTCCGGGCTGCTGTCCGTGGTGACCGATGATCGTCAGGCGGTCGCCCTCGACGCCGAAGACGGCCAGGCCGTCGGGGCTGAAGCCCGGCATGGACAGGCCCGCGGCGACCCGCAGCACCTCGGCGGTGGAGCGGGCCTCGGCCAGGGCGCGGCCGGCGTCCAGCAGGAAGGCCTCGCGGGAGCGCCGCCAGTCGCCGGTGACCGCGGTGCGTCCGGCGGGGGTGCCGGGCACCGGCTCGGTGACCTCCTGGAGGGTGCCGATCAGCTGGAACGACTTCTTGTCCGCGTCGTACGACGGCTTGGAGCGGCTGCGCACGGTACGGATCACCCGGCCCCGCTCGTCCATGATCCTGATGCGGACCTCGGCGAGCGTGTCCTCGGCGACGGCGAGCCCGACGACGCTGATGATCTCGTTCCAGTCGACCGGGTGGAGACGGGCCCGGGCCTGGGCCTCTGTGAGGGTGGTCCGCTCGGCGGGCAGCTCGAGCAGCCGGGCTGCCTCGGAGTCGACCGTGACCAGCTCGGTGGCGGTGTCCCAGTGCCACAGGCCGGTCGCGAGGGCGGTGAGGACGTCCCCCACGGCGGGCAGGGGCTCACCAGTGCGCATTGCCCCACTTTAAGAACAGGAGTTCCCGGAGTGCCACTGTTGGCCAAGTCGTAATGGTGAGAGGCGGTCCTGGGGGCCCCGGTAGGCTTGGGGGAGTTTCACGTGAAACAGACCCCGATCCGCGAAGGCTGGATGAACGACGATGCATCGGTACAGGTCCCACACCTGCGGCGAGCTCCGCTCCTCTGACGTCGGCACCGACGTCCGACTGAGTGGCTGGCTGCACAATCGGCGCGACCTGGGCGGCATCCTCTTCATCGATCTGCGCGATCACTACGGCATCACGCAGTTGGTCGCCCGGCCGGGCACGCCCGCGTACGAGGCCCTCGACAAGCTGACCAAGGAGTCCACGGTCCGCGTCGACGGCAAGGTCGTCTCCCGCGGTACCGAGAACGTCAACGCGGACCTGCCCACCGGTGAGATCGAGGTCGAGGTCGGCGAGGTGGAGCTGCTCGGCGCGGCCGCCCCGTTGCCGTTCACGATCAACACCGAGGACGGGGTCAACGAGGAACGGCGCCTGGAGTACCGCTTCCTCGACCTGCGCCGCGAGCGCATGCACAAGAACATCATGCTGCGTACGGCGGTGATCTCCGCGATCCGTCACAAGATGACGGCGCTGGGCTTCAACGAGATGGCGACCCCGATCCTGTCGGCGACCTCCCCCGAGGGCGCCCGCGACTTCGTGGTCCCCTCCCGGCTGAACCCGGGCAAGTTCTACGCGCTCCCCCAGGCGCCGCAGCAGTTCAAGCAGCTGCTGATGATCTCCGGCTTCGACCGCTACTTCCAGATCGCGCCCTGTTTCCGTGACGAGGACGCGCGCGCGGACCGCTCGCCGGGCGAGTTCTACCAGCTCGACGTCGAGATGAGCTTCGTCGAGCAGGAGGACGTCTTCCAGCCGATCGAGAAGCTCATGACCGAGCTGTTCGAGGAGTTCGGCAACGGCCGTCACGTCACTTCTCCCTTCCCGCGGATCCCGTTCCGCGAGGCGATGCTGAAGTACGGCTCCGACAAGCCGGACCTGCGCGCCCAGCTGGAGCTCGTCGACATCACCGACGTCTTCGAGGGCTCGGAGTTCAAGGCCTTCGCCGGCAAGCACGTGCGGGCGCTGGCGGTGCCGGACGTCTCCGCGCAGCCGCGGAAGTTCTTCGACCAGCTCGGTGACTACGCCGTTTCCCAGGGCGCCAAGGGTCTGGCCTGGGTCCGCGTCGCCGAGGACGGCTCGCTGACCGGACCGATCGCGAAGTTCCTCACCGAGGAGAACGTCGCCGAGCTGACCAAGCGGCTGTCGCTGGCCGCCGGTCACGCGGTGTTCTTCGGCGCGGGCGAGTTCGACGAGGTCTCGAAGATCATGGGCGCGGTGCGGGTCGAGGCCGCCAAGCGTGCCGGGCACTTCGAGGAGGGCGTGTTCCGGTTCTGCTGGATCGTCGACTTCCCGATGTACGAGAAGGACGAGGAGACCGGCGCGATCGACTTCTCGCACAACCCGTTCTCCATGCCGCAGGGCGGTCTTGAGGCCCTGGAGACCCAGGACCCGCTGGACATCCTGGGCTGGCAGTACGACATCGTCTGCAACGGCGTCGAGCTGTCCTCCGGCGCGATCCGGAACCACGAGCCCGAGATCATGCTGAAGGCGTTCGAGATCGCGGGCTACGACCGTGAGACCGTCGAGGAGAAGTTCGCCGGCATGCTGCGCGCGTTCCGCTTCGGTGCCCCGCCGCACGGCGGTATCGCCCCGGGTGTCGACCGCATCGTGATGCTCCTCGCGGACGAGCCGAACATCCGCGAGACCATCTCCTTCCCGCTCAACGGCAACGCCCAGGACCTGATGATGGGCGCGCCGACGGAGCTGGAGGAGGCCCGGCTGCGGGAACTGCACCTGTCGGTGCGCAAGCCGCAGCCGAAGTAGGGCTTTGCAGCCGTAAGTGGCTCGGAACCGACGTCGGTTCCGAGCCACTTCGCTTTTCACAGCTCTTTCCGATGTTCCTGCCAGGAATCCGGGTTCTACGGTCCTTGGTCATGACGGACACTCAAGAAACCGACAGCACAGGGCAGTTGACCCGCCGCAAGGTCGTCGCGGTGGGTGCCGGCACGGTCGCGGCGGTGGGCCTGGGAGCCGCGGGTGCGGTGAACGCCTTCGCGCAGGAGAAGAGCGCGGAGAGCGAGGCCGAGGCCTGCTACAAGCTCACCTCGGAGACCGTCGAGGGTCCCTACTACATCGACGCCGACAAGATCCGCAGGGATGTCACCGAGGACAAGGAGGGGATCCCGCTCCTCCTCGACATCAAGGTGATCGACTCCGAGACGTGCAGACCGATCCGGAACGCGGCCGTGGACATCTGGCACTGCGACGCGGTGGGCGTCTACTCCGGGTACGAGGACATGGGCAACGGCGGCGGGGGCGGTCCGGCTCCCACCGGAACGCCCACCGACGCACCCACGGGGACCCCGACCGGCACCCCCACCGGCATTCCCACCGGCCCTCCCCCGGGCGGCCATCAGGAGCCCACCGACGACACCCGCTATCTGCGGGGCACCTGGCGGACCGACAAGCACGGCCAGGTCACCTTCAGGACGGTCTTCCCGGGCTGGTACCGGGGCCGTTGTGTGCACATCCACACCAAGGTGCATGTGGACGGCGAGTGGACGGACGCCGGTTACGAGGGCGGGCACACCTGCCACACCGGCCAGTTCTTCTTCGACGAGGAGTCGGTTCTCGCCTCGGCCGAACTGGAGCCGTACGCGTCCAACACCGCCGAGCGCACCACGCTCGACGAGGACACGATCTATGACGGCGGCGGCGTCACGGGTGGTCTGCTGCGGCTGAAGTACCGCAAGGACGGCGTCGGGAAGGGCGTCCGTGCGTCGATCACGGTCGGCGTGGACCCGGAGGAAACGAACGACGGGTCGTAGATCTCCTTCACCAAGTTCACATATATGGCCATGCGTCAGCCCATTGACCCGGACGATCGTCCTCCGTATCGTCCTCCGGGCTCAGGTACGTGACGCGTGGTCATGTATATGAACAGCAAGGGAGACAACGATGTCAGAGCCGCTCGTCCCCGAGGCGGAGAGTCGTGCCGTAGCCAAGTTCCTGCGCCGCATGATGCCGCTGCTGGTCCTGATGCTGCTGGTCAACAACCTGGACCGCACCAATGTGGGCTTCATCCAGGAGGACCTCCAGGCGGACGTCGGGGTGAGCGCCACGGCGTACGGCTTCGGGGCGGGGCTCTTCTTCATCGGGTACGCCTTGTTCGAGGTGCCCAGCAACATGCTGCTGGAACGATTCGGCGCCCGGGTCTGGCTGACCCGCATCATGATCACCTGGGGTCTGGTGATCGTGGCCATGTGCTTCATCCACAACGTCACGATGTTCTACGTCCTGCGCTTCCTGCTCGGTGTCGCGGAGGCGGGCTTCTTCCCCGGCGCGATGCTCTACATCACCCAGTGGCTGCCCGACGCCAGCCGCGGCCGGGCCACCGCGATCTTCCTGGGTGGTTCGGCCGCCGCCGGCATCGTGACCGGCCCGATCACCGGCGCCCTGCTGGAACTGCACGGGGCGGGCGGGATCGCCGGATGGCGCTGGATGTTCGGCCTGGAAGGCACCTTCTCGGTGCTCGTCGGTATCGTCGCCGGTTTCTTCCTGGTCTCCCGGATCGAGGACGCGCGCTGGCTCGACGCCGATGAGAAGGCGGCGCTGCGGGCCGCGGTCACCGAGGACCAGCAGGCCCGCAGTCGCGCGTCGAAGGTGTCCCGGCTCAAGCTGCTGGTCCACCCGCAGGTCCTGCTGCTGACCGGTGCCTTCTTCGCCATGACCCTCACCGGCTACGCGATCACCTTCTGGCTGCCCAGCCTGATCGAGGAGATCGGCGGACTGTCCTCCTTCGAGGTCGGCGTCCTGTCGGCGATCCCCGCGGTCTGCTCCATGATCGCCATGTACTCCATGAGCCGTTTCACCGACCGCGCCCCGGATCGCCGCCCCTACCTCGCCATCACCCTGGTCCTGTCCGCGATCGGCACCTATCTCGCCACCCTTGGCAGCCCCTGGTTCGGCCTCGCGGCGATCACCCTCGCCGGCGTCGGATCGAAGTGCGCGGCCACCCTCTTCTGGCCGATGGCCCAGTCCGGGCTCGACCTGAGGATCGCCGCACCGGGCCTGGCCCTCGTCAACTCCATCGGCAATTTGGGCGGTTTCGTCTCCCCGTTCCTCTTCGGCTATCTCAAGGACACGACCGGCAGCACCAACGGCGGCCTCTACATCCTGACGGCGGCCTCGCTGCTCGCGGTGATCGCGGCGAAGTACCTGCGGGGCGCCCGGGCCGGCGCAGTCCTGAACGAGCCCACAGCAAGCCACAGTCCGCTCCCACGCTGAGGACAGGCTTCTTACCTAACTTCGCCTTTCATGACGGGAAACCAGCCGAAACACAAGAAGGACCTGACGCGGCGCAAGGTCGTCGTCGCCGGAGCGGGCGCGGCCGTGGCGGTGGGTGCGGGCGGCACCCTCGCCGCGTCGGGTGCGTTCGCGGGCGAGACGAGCACGAGCGCCGCCGCGAGCAGCAGTTCCACCGCGTCGGAGGCCTGCTACAAACTCACCTCGGAGACGACCGAGGGGCCGTACTACATCGACGCCGACAAGCTCCGCCAGGACATCACCGAGGACAAGGAGGGCATCCCCCTCACCCTCAGGCTCAAGGTGATCGACTCCGAGACCTGCAAGCCGATCGCCGACGCCGCCGTCGACATCTGGCACTGCGACGCGCTCGGCATCTACTCGGGCTACGAGTCCTCGTCGACCGGCGGCGGCACCGCCCCGACCGACGCGCCCTCGGGCACGCCGAGCGGTACGCCCACGGGTGAGCCGCCGTCGGGCGCGCCGACCGGTGGCACCGGTGGCGGCGTCCACCAGGAGCCCACCGACGACGAGCGCTATCTGCGCGGCACCTGGAAGACGGACAAGCACGGCCAGGTCACCTTCAGGACCATCTTCCCGGGCTGGTACCGGGGCCGTTGTGTGCACATTCACACCAAGGTGCACGTCAACGGCGAGTGGACGGACGCCGGTTACGAGGGCGGCAACACCTGCCACACCGGCCAGTTCTTCTTCGACGAGGAGTCCGTGCTGGCCTCCGCCGAGGTCGAGCCGTACTCCACCAGCACCACCGAGCGCACCACGCTCACCCAGGACACGATCTACGACCAGAGCGGCACCACCGGCGGCCTGCTCAAGCTGAAGTACAACAAGAAGAACATCGCCAAGGGCGTCATCGGCTCCCTCACGATGGGCGTCGACCCGGACGCGACGAACGACAACAACTGAGGTAACTCCGCGACCACGCACGAAGGCGCCCGGGACGGTGAAGCCCCGGGCGCCTTCGGTTGTTTCACCTCCGGCGAACTCCCCGTCTACGAAAGGAACTTGTAGCCGCTGAAGCCGGTCGCGATCTTCACCCGCGCCCCGAACGACCCCTTGCCGTCACCACTGTTGCGCCACACGGCGCCGCCGGTGTCGCGGGAGACGAGGTCGGCCTTGCCGTCTCCTGTGATGTCACCGACGCCGACGATCACGTTGTAGGAGCCGCCCCAGTTGGTGAACACCTTCACCCGGGCCTTGAAGGTGCCCTGGCCGGTGCCGTCGTAGCGGTACAGGTTGTTCGCCTTGTCCTGCGCCAGCAGGTCACCGATGCCGTCGCCGTTCAGGTCGCCGACGCCGACGACCTTCTTGTAGCCCTTCCAGTTGTCGTAGAGCTTCACCCGCGCGGAGAGCTTGCCGGTGCTGGTGCCCTTGTACAGATAGACCGTCCCGGTGGCGGAGTTGCGGGCGATCAGGTCGGGCCGGCCGTCGCCGCTGATGTCACCGGGCGAGGTCAGGACGTCGTACTGGTTCCAGCCGCTGGTGCCGAGCGAGGTGTACGACGTCGACGGCTTGACCGCGGACCCGCAGCCGGGCTTGTACAGCCGCAGAGCGCCGCTGCTCAGCCGGACCAGGACGTCGTTGCAGCGGTCTCCGCTCAAGTCGCCGAACGGGACCGCCTTGACCGAGGTCGGCCAGCCGCTGCCGCTGACCTTGGCCGAAAAGGCTCCCGTGGATGCCTTGCCCAGCTGGAAGGTGAGCGCGCCCGAGGAGTTGAGGGTGAGGAGGTCGCCCGTGCCGTCCGGGGTGGCCGAGGCGCCGCCGAAGTCACGGGCGACGGCCGCGCCGCCGGTGACGGCGACCGTGCCGGAGACGAGCTGTACGGCCGAAGCCGCGCCGTCCTGGGTGGCTCGCAGCGTCCAGGTCAGGGGGCCGTTCGAGGCGTAACTCCCCGATGTCGTACGGCCGTTCCAGCTCGCGGTGACGGACAGGCCGGTCGTCGAGCCGGTGAGGGTGCGGACGGTCCGGCCGGCCGTGTCGGTGAGGGTCACGGACCAGGACGAGGTGGGCCGGCTCAGTGTCCAGGTGGGCGCCCAGGCGTTGCTCGCGGTGGTGGTGCCCTTGAGCGGGGCGGTCGCCGGGACGCTGGAACCGCTGACGGCGAGCGCGGGCCAGGCGGTACGGCTGCCGAACAGGTGCCAGTTCGAGGAGTCGCTCGTGGAGCCTGACCAGACGGCACTGGCGCTTCCGTCCTCACCGACGCTGACCTGGCCGAGGACGTTGGCGAACGACGAGCCCGGCAGCGCTGCCGGGCTGCTCCACCGACCGCCGCTGCGCACGGACTCCACCAGTGCGACGTTGCCGCCGACGGTCTGGGGCCACAGGGCGTGCACGGTGCCGTCGTCGGCGATGGCGGTGTCCCAGGCTTCGGACACATACGACGTGGACAGCGTCTGCACGGCCGACCAGGTGCCGGTGGCGGCATCACGGGTGGCGGTGCGGGTGCCGAACGTCGTGGTGTAGTCGACCCAGACGAGGGTGACGTCACCGTCGGGTGCGATGAGCGGCTGTGGGGTGCCCGCGAGGTTTTCGGTGCCGGTCACGGCCTCGGGCGCGGTCCAGGTGCCGTCGGTGGAGCGGGCGGTGGTGAGGATGGTCTGCTGCTCGGACTCGTCGCTGCCGTCCCAGGCCAGGGTCAGGGTGCCGTCGTCGGCCGCGCTGACCTCGGGGTCGCTGATCGACTGGTAGCTCGGAGTCGCGGCGGCGGGCGCGGTCCACGTGGTGGCGCCGGGCGCGCGGGAGACCGTGCGTACCGAGGCGGACGGGCCGTCGGTCTGCTTCCACACGACGACGACGGTGCCGTCGGAGGTGACGGCGACGCTCGGGGCGTGGGCGCTGTCGGCGCCGTCCGCAACCGTGTCGCTGAGCTGGGCGGGCGCCGACCAGGTGCCGTCGGTGGCGCGGGTGGCGGCGTACACCTCCCACGGAGCGCCGCCGGAGTCGGTGCGCACGCTCCAGACCGCGGTGAGCGTGCCGTCGGGAGCCTCCGCGAGGTCGATGCCGCCGTCGCCCCAGGCCGTGTCGGTACCGACGAGCTCGACCGGCGTGGACCAGGCCGAGTGGTCGGCGGTGAGCACGGAGCTGACGACCCGGCTGTCGAAGGGCCCGGCGCCGGGCGAGGTCTCGTCCGGGTACTCCGTCCACAGCGCGGTGACCGTGCCGTCGGCGGAGGCGTGCAGCTCGACGCCGCCTGCCTCGTCCGGGGTGGTGGTGAGCAGGGCCGGTGTGCCCCAGGTGTCACTGTCGGCGGGGCGGACGGCGGCGTACAGCTTGCGCTCGGTGCTGTCCGTGTCCGCGAACTGGTTCCACACCGCGACGGCGGACCCGTCGGCGGTGGTCACGAGGTCCTTGACGTAGGTGTCGGTATCGGCACCTGTGACGGCCGTGGCCGAGGTCCACGGGACGGCCGGGGCCGCCACGGCCGTCGTCGCCGGAAGCACGGCGCCGCCCGACAGGGCCAGTGCCACCGAGGAGATCGCGACGGCCAGACGGCGGCGCGGCAGGGCGTATCTGCCCATGTGGGTTTCCCTCCCCGCGAGGGCCCCTGCCCTCGCACAAGTGATCGGACGCTACCAGCGTCAAGGCCGGACACGCCGGGCGGGGCCGGGGCTCAGAAATTTCTCCCGGTCGCGGCAACCCCCTTGAGCCCGGCGGCTACTTGAGGACGGAAGCGCCCTTCACAGGTGCTCCACGAAACGCACATGTCCCACCCCCGCACGTAAGGAATCCCCGTGGCCTCTGCCTCTCACCGCCGCTCTCTCCGTACCCGCCGCACCCTGGTCGTCTTAGCCGCCGTGGTCGCCGCGGGCGTCGGTGCCGGTGCCGTCGTGATGAACGCGAACGCCCAGGCCGTGGATCTGTACCACCAGACGCTCGCCGCGAAGGACGGCTGGGCGTCCTCCGGCACGGGCACCACCGGCGGCACGAAGGCCGACTCCGCGCACACCTTCACCGTCTCCACCCGGGCACAGCTGGTGAAGGCGCTGGGGTCGGCGACCGACACCACCCCGCGGATCATCAAGGTCAAGGGCACGATCGACGCCAACACGGACGCCGCCGGCAAGAAGCTGACCTGCGCCGACTACGCGTCGGGCACCGGCTATGCGCTGACGTCGTACCTGAAGGCGTACGACCCCGCCACCTACGGCCGCTCGAAGCTGCCCTCGGGCACGCAGGAGACCGCGCGCGTGGCCGCGCAGAAGAAGCAGGCCACGAACATCGTCTTCAAGGTGCCCGCGAACACCACGATCGTGGGGGAGCCGGGCACCAAGGCCGGTATCTCCGGCGGCATGCTCCAGATCCAGAACGTGGACAACGTCGTCGTCCGCAACCTCACCTTCGCCGCCACCGAGGACTGCTTCCCGCAGTGGGACCCGACGGACGGCGACAGCGGCAACTGGAACTCGAACTACGACTCGGTGACGCTGCGGGGCGCGACCCATGTGTGGGCGGACCACAACACGTTCACGGACGCACCGCACCTGGACTCCGCGAACCCGAAGTACTACGGCCGCGAGTACCAGATCCACGACGGGGCGCTGGACATCACCAAGAGCTCGGACCTGGTGACCGTCTCCCGCAACCAGTTCACCAACCACGACAAGACGATGCTGATCGGCAGCAGTGACAGCGAGCCCGCGGGCAAGCTGCGCGTCTCCATCCACCACAACGTCTGGAAGGGCATCGTCCAGCGCGCCCCGCTGGCCCGCGTCGGCCAGATCCACATCTACAACAACTACTACGACGTCACGACCCTGAACGGCTACGCGCTGCAGTACAGCATCAACTCACGCGCCAAGGCCCAGGTCGTCGCCGCGGACAACTACTGGAAGGTCCCCTCCACGGTGAAGGTGTCGAAGCTCCTGAGCGGCGACGGCACGGGCGCGATCGCGGGCTCCGGCAACCTGGTCAACGGCTCGGCGACGGACCTGGTCGCCGCCTACAACGCCGCGTCCTCGAAGGACCTGAAGACGAGCGTGAACTGGACCCCGACTCTGACCTCGGGCCTGGAGTCGTCGGCATCCCTGGTGAAGAACCTGCCGATGTCGCTGGCCACGACGACGGGGGCCGGGGTGCTCTCCTAGCTCAGGTGTCGTAGGTCCCGTCCCAGGGTTCCGCGAAGGCGAGGCGGTCCGGGTAGAGCTCTGCCCATTGCTCGCCCTCGTCCTCGCGGATCACCAGACCGAAGCGGACGCCCTCGTGGGTGATGCTGAAGGGACGGATCGCGATGTCCGTGTAGGAACGGCGGGGGAGGCTGCGCAGCAGGGACCCGCGGTGGACCTGGGCGCGGGTCAGCGGGGAGGCGTCACCGCTCGGGTCGCGTTGCTGTTCCGCCCATGTGCCGGCGCACCAGATGTCCGAGTCGCGGTAATTGCCCTCGGTGTCGAAGGTGTGCAGGACCGCGTAGAGGCGCTTCTGCTCTTCCCAGCCCTCCTCGAGGTGGAACCCCTCAGGGAAGGCATATGTGATCGACGCCAGGAACTGACCCTCCGCATACCGCCCGATCGTCTCGGTGCGGTGCTTCGGCTCGTACGCGACAGGAATGACCCCGGGCACTGCCATGGCGCAAACCATACGGCTTGGCGCGGACACGGCGATGCCCGGGTCGGTATCCGGACTGCTCGGGGACTGCTCCGGGACTACTCCGGGGAGCCGCCGAAGCGCTCCTTGTACGTCTCCAGGTCCTCGTCGGTCAGCTTGGCGAAGAGGACCGGGGGGACCGTGAAGGGGATGCCGGGGGTGAGGGCGGTAAGGGTACGGGCCTCGTCGGCAGTGACCCAGGTGGCCGTGTCGTCCTTGAGGGCGAAGGCCTGGCGCATGGCGGCCGAGGTCGCGGGGATGAACGGCTCCGAGACCACCGCGTACAGGTGGATCAGGTTCATCGCCGTGCGCAGGGTCAGTGCCGCGCCGTCCTTGTCCGTCTTGATCTCCAGCCAGGGAGCCTTCTCCTCCAGGTAGGAGTTGCCCGCCGACCACAGGGCGCGCAGTGCCGCCGCGGCCTTGCGGAACTGGAGCGCCTCCATCTGGGACTCGTACTCCGCGAGGAGGCGGGCGATCTCCTCGCCCAGCTTCGCCTCGGCCTCGCCCGGCTCGCCGCCCGCCGGGACCTCCTCGCCGAAGCGCTTCTTCGAGAAGGACAGGACGCGGTTGACGAAGTTACCGAGGGTGTCGGCCAGGTCCTTGTTCACCGTCGCCGTGAAGTGCTCCCACGTGAAGGACGAGTCGTCCGACTCGGGGGCGTTGGCGATCAGGAAGTACCGCCAGTAGTCCGCCGGGAGGATGTCCAGGGCCTGGTCGGTGAAGACGCCCCGCTTCTGGGACGTGGAGAACTTCCCGCCGTAGTACGTCAGCCAGTTGAAGGCCTTGACGTAGTCGACCTTCTTCCACGGCTCGCGTACACCGAGCTCGGTGGCCGGGAACATCACCGTGTGGAAGGGGACGTTGTCCTTCGCCATGAACTCGGTGTAGCGGACGTCGGTGTCGACGTCGTACCACCACGACTTCCAGTCGCGGTTCTCCGGATCCAGGTCCGCCCACTCCTTCGTCGCGCCGATGTACTCGATCGGGGCGTCGAACCAGACGTAGAAGACCTTGCCCTCCGCCGCCAGCTCCGGCCACGTGTCGGACGGGACGGGGACGCCCCAGTCCAGGTCACGGGTGATCGCGCGGTCGTGCAGGCCCTCGTTGAGCCACTTGCGGGCGATGGAGGCGGCGAGCTGCGGCCACTCCTCCTCGTGCGCGGCCACCCACTCCTCGACCTCGTGCTGCAGCTTCGACTGGAGCAGGAAGAGGTGCTTGGTCTCCCGGACCTCGAGGTCGGTGGAGCCGGAGATCGCCGAGCGCGGGTTGATCAGGTCGGTCGGGTCCAGGACGCGCGTGCAGTTCTCGCACTGGTCGCCGCGGGCCTTGTCGTAACCGCAGTGCGGGCAGGTGCCCTCGACATAGCGGTCCGGGAGGAAACGGCCGTCGGTGGGCGAGTAGACCTGACGGATCGCGCGCTCTTCGATGAAGCCGTTCTCGTTCAGGCGGCGGGCGAAGTGCTGGGTGATCTCGACGTTCTGCTCGCTGGAGCTGCGGCCGAAGTAGTCGAAGGCCAGCGCGAAGCCGTCGTAGACCGCCTTCTGGGCGTCGTGCGCCTGCGCGCAGAACTCGTCGACCGGCAGGCCCTGCTCCTTCGCGGCCAGCTCCGCCGGGGTGCCGTGCTCGTCCGTCGCGCAGATGTAGAGGACCTCGTGGCCGCGCTGGCGCAGGTAACGGGAGTAGACGTCCGCCGGGAGCATGGACCCCACCATGTTGCCCAGGTGCTTGATCCCGTTGATGTACGGAAGGGCGCTGGTGATGAGGTGTCGAGCCATCGGGGGCTGCTCCCAGGTTGGTCGTGCGGGTGAGTCGCTTCGCGAGTCTTGAAATCGTATCCGACATGGGTGGGCCGCCCGCTTCCCGTTTACGAGGTGGGAAGGGGGCGGCCCGGTGGTGAGCTGTGGTGATCTTCGAGGGTTACGGGCGCCAGTTCGCCAGGATGCCCTCGTAGATCTCCGCGTCCGTGAGTTCCTTCGGGGTTGCGCCCGCGAGGAAGTGGGACGTGTTGGGGAGCTTGAGCTTGCGGAGGTAGTCGAAGGCCTTGTTCTCCGGGTCGCCGAAGGCGACGAAGGAGAAGAAGACGGCGGGGTGGGTCTTCGCCGCCTCGGTGAGGGCCTGGGTGGCGGGGGTCTTCGCGTCCGGGGCGCCGTCGGTCTGGAAGACGACCAGGGCGGGGGTGTCGGGGGAGTTCTTGGTGTGGTGCGCGAGGACTTCCTCGACGGCCGCGTGGTAGCTGGTACGGCCCATGCGGCCGAGGCCCGCGTGGAGGTCGTCGATCTTGTTCTCGTGGTCGGTGAGGGTGATCTCGCCGGTGCCGTCGAGTTCGGTGGAGAAGAAGACGACGTGGACCTTGGACTCGGGGTCCAGGTGGGCGGCGAGGGCGAGGGTCTGCTCACCGAGCGCCTGGGCGGAGCCGTCCTTGTAGTACGGACGCATGCTCGCCGAGCGGTCGAGGACGAGGTAGGTCGTGGCGGTGGTGCCGGTGAGGCTGTGGGTGGTGAGGGCGGTGGCGGCGGCGGTGTAGGCGGTGCGGAGGGTGGGGGGTACGGCGAGGTCGTCCCCACCCGTGCTGGTCTCGCCGTCGGCGGCCGCGAGTGCGTCGTCCGCTGCCGCGGTGACGGCCGGTTCCGGTTCCTGCTCCGGGGTGACCTCGGCGGTCGGCTGCGGCTCCGGTTCTACGACGGTCTCGGGCGCCGAGTCGGAAGGCTGCTCGGGCTCGGGCGTGACCTCGGCGACCGGCTGGGCCGCCTCGGCGGCGACGGGCTCGGGCTCCTGGACGGAATCCGGCTCGGGCTCGACGGCGGAGTCGGGGGTGACCTCGGCCGCCGGTTCGGGCTTCGGCTCGGGGACGGCCTCTGCCGTGGGCGTCGCCGCGGGTTCTGGGGCGGCTTCCGGCTCGGGCTCGACGACCGGTTCCGGTGCGGCCTCCGCCACCAGCGGCTTCTCTTCCGCCACCACGACCGGGGCCGGCTCTTCTACCGCCGCTTCCTCAGCCACCGGCTCATCAGCGGCGGGTTCCTCGGTCGCCGGCTCTTCGGCAGCGGTCTGCTGTACGGCCGCTTCCTCCGCCACCGGCTCCTCGGCGGGCGCCTCCGCGGTTGCCGCGGACTCAGCCTCCGGCTTCTCCGGCGCCGATTCCTCGGCCACCGGCGTCTCAGGCGCCGCCTCGGCCGGGACCGGCTGGGTCGGGATCTCCGCGTTCTTCGTCGCCGGAGTCTCCGCCGAAGGCGTCGGCTTGGAGGCCGCCGCCTTGTCGAAGGCCGCTGCGACCAGTTCGTGCTCGGAGGAGGTGGAGAGGGTGGAGGTACGGGGTTCGGGGACCGTAGCCGCCTTCGCAGGCGTCGGCTCGGGTGCCGGAGAGGGGACCTTCGGTGCCGTCTCCTGCGAAGGAGTCGTCTCCGCACCCTCTGCCTCGGTGGCAGCGCCCTTGCGTGATCGGCCGCCGAACGCGTTCCGCAGGAGAGTGAGAATGCCCATGTGCGCAACCCTTCGCATGAGTTGTAGCCCGTCAATCCCTGGCCAGGACGGACACGTAAGGTTAGCGGCCCCGGATGGCGATCTTCGGCAGGGGCAGGTGCCCGGGGCTCCGGGCGTCAAGACCTACTTCCGGACTTCACCCGCGCGGGACGTCAACTCCGCTACGTCCACCCCGGGTTCATTCCCCGTTCACCGCCTCGCCCTGCTCTCGCACGGACGCACACCTACCGTCCGTCACGCGAGCTTCAAGGGGAAGCAAGGGGAGAGCAAAAGTGCGCGTACAGCTGCCGTTGATCAACACCGTCCATGGTCGGTCCGCCCTGACCTGTCGTTTCCGGTGTGGTGACGCCTGTTTCCACCCGGCGCCCAACACCTCCTCCAACCCGTACGTCGGCGACGTCATCGCCACCGCCCTCAGCCGCCGCTCGATGATGCGTGCCGCCGCCGTCGTGACGGTCGCCGCCGCGGCCGGCACCGCGGGCACCGTCGTCACGGCCCCGTCGGCCGAAGCCGCCGCCCAGCAGGCCACGGCCAAGCCCAGGCCCAAGGGCAAGGCAGCCCGCGGGCTCCGGTTCACCCCCGTCGCGCCCAACACCGCCGACACCGTGACCGTCCCGGCCGGCTACTCCCAGAACGTCGTCCTCCGCTGGGGCGAGCCCATCCTGCGCGGCGCCCCCGCCTTCGACGCGGACCGGCAGACCGCCGCCGCCCAGGCCGGCCAGTTCGGGTACAACAACGACTTCCTCGCGCTGCTGCCCCTCCCGGGCGAACGCGGCCGGCAGGTACTCGTCGCCAACCACGAGTACACCGACGAAGTGCTCATGTTCCGTGGCTACGACGCCGCCGACCCCACCCGTGAGCAGGTCGAGATCGCCTGGGCCGCGCACGGGCTGTCCGCCGTGGTCGTGGAGGAGAACAAGAAGAACGGCGCGCTCACCGTCGTACCCCGGCACCACCTCAACCGGCGCGTCACCGCCACCACCGGGTTCCGGCTGACCGGGCCCGCCGCCGGGTCCGACCTGCTGAAGACCTCCGCCGACCCCACGGGCCGGAAGGTCCTCGGCACGCTCAACAACTGCTCCGGCGGCACCACCCCCTGGGGCACCACCCTCCACGGCGAGGAGAACTTCAACCAGTACTTCGCCAACGCCGGCCGGGCCACGGACAAGCGCTACGGGATCGGGACGGGCGCCAGCGAGCGCAAGTGGGAGCGGTTCGACAAGCGGTTCGACGTCGCCCAGGAGCCCAACGAGGTGCACCGCTTCGGGTACGTCGTCGAGCTCGACCCCTACGACCCCTCCTCCGCGCCCCGCAAGCACACCGCGCTCGGCCGGTTCAAGCACGAGGGCGCGACCGTGCGGCTCACGCACGACGGGCGGCCGGTCGTGTACTCCGGGGACGACGAGCGGTTCGACTACTTCTACAAGTTCGTCGGCAGCAAGCGGATGAAGCACGGCAGCGGCAGGGCCGTGCGGGAGCACAACCTCTCCCTGCTCGACGAGGGGACCCTGTACGTCGCCCGCCTCACCGGTGACTCCCCCGCCCTCGAGATCGACGGGACCGGGAAGCTTCCCGCCGACGGCGAGTTCGACGGCGGCGGGGAGTGGATCGCGCTGGTCACCGCCACGGCGAAGGGGGACGTGTCGCATGTCGAGGGGATGACCGCCGACGAGGTGTGCGTCTTCACCCGGCTCGCCGGCGACAAGGTCGGGGCGACCAAGATGGACCGGCCCGAGGACATCGAGCCGAACCCGCACTCCGGCAAGGTGTACGTCGCGCTCACCAACAACACCAACCGCGGTGTCGGCACGAACGCCCCCGCCGACGAGGCCAACCCCCGCAACGCCAACAAGCACGGGCACATCCTCGAGCTCACCGAGCGGTGGAACCGGGCCGACAGCACGAAGTTCGCCTGGACCCTCTTCCTCGTCGCCGGGGACCCGGAGGACCCGGCCACCTACTTCGCGGGCTTCCCGAAGGAGGCCGTGAGCCCCATCTCCTGCCCGGACAACGTGGCCTTCGATCCCCACGGGAACCTGTGGATCTCCACGGACGGGAACCAGCTGGGGTCGCACGACGGGCTGTTCGGCGTCGCCACGAGGGGGGAGAGGCGGGGTGAGCTCAAGCAGTTCCTGACCGTGCCCACGGGAGCCGAGACCTGCGGCCCGCTGGTGCAGGACCGGCGGGTGCTGGTGGCGGTGCAGCACCCGGGGGAGATCAGCGGGGCGACGGTGGAGAAGCCGGCGAGCACCTGGCCCGACGGGCCGGGGAAGATCGTGCGGCCGGCGGTCGTGGCCGTGTGGCGCAGGGACGGGAGTGACATCGGCGTATAGCGGCTGCGGGTCCGTTGTGGCTGGTCGCGCACCTAGACGGGTTGCGCGACCGCCCTTGCGGCTGCGACCTCCTGCCGTAGTGGCTCCAATACGCTGCCTGCCGGGCCGGTCAGGTCGGTCCTGACCGCGTACAGGACCTCCGCCTCCCGCAAGCCTTCCGCCAGCTCACGCAGTTGCAGGGCAACTTGCTGCACCTCGGCTGTGGACGGGGCCGGCGCCCCATGCCGTACCCGCACCCTCGCCGCCGTAGTCGCGTCCACGATCCGCTCGACGGCGACGACCAGCGGCCACCAGGCCGCCGCCCGGCGTCCGGTGGGCGGCGGCTCGGTCAGGGCGCGCTGGAACTCCGTGCGGATCACCGAGAGGTCGCGGTAGAGGCGGCGGCGCATGCGGGCGCGGGCGGCGGGGTCGGGGGCGGTCCCGAACGCCGACTCCACATAGCGGGCCGTGTCGGCGACCGCGTCGGCGAGCCGGTCGCCGACCCGCGTGTGCCAGCTCTCCGGCCACAGCAGGTAACCCGCGACCAGGGCGATTCCGCAGCCCATCAGGGAGTCCAGCAGGCGGGGCATCAGCAGGGCCGTGCCCTGGTGGTTGAGGACGTCCGACAGCAGGAGGATCACGGGGGTGATCGCCGCCGTCTGGTAGCCGTAGCCGCGAGGGGTGAGCGCCGGGATCAGCGGGGCCAGCAGGAGCATCACCAGGACGTCCCACCCGCCGCGCGGCACCTGCGAGAGCACCGCCGCCGCGACCACCAGCCCCGCCACCGTGCCCAGCGCCCGCAGCAGTGCCCGCGAGAACACCGAGCCGAAGTCCGGCTTCAGCACGAAGGTGATCGTCAGGGCCACCCAGTAGGAGCGGGGGACGGGGACGAGCGAGACCAGCGCCTGGGCCAAGCCGATGCACAACGCCAGCCTCAGCCCGTAACGCCATGACGCCGCCGACAGGGCGACGTTCCGCGCGGCGCGGGCCGCCCGGACGCCGAGTGCGGCCGGGCGGCCCAGGCGGTCGTCGATGCCGCGCGGGTCCACATCCGGTACGGCGACGACCTCGGCCGCGTGGCGCAGGGCGTGGTCGACGGCCCGGGCGGTCTCCGACAGCGGCACGGGAAGACTGAGGCCTATCGGGCCCGTGTAGCCGGTCTCCACCGCCCGGGCGAGATGGCGGACCGTCTCCGGGATCTCCGGTGCCAGCGGCTCACCGGACAGGTGGGCGGCGGGGGCCGCCTCCACCACCGGGGTGATCGCGTTCAACTGGGCCAGCAGGCGGGTCAGTTCCGGGCTGCGGCCGTGGTGGCGAGCGCGCCGGGCCAGGACGAGGTCGTACGACTGGTTCAGGGACTGGGTGACGGCGCGGCGTGCCTCGTCGTACTCCGCGCGACCGCAGGCGGCCATCAGGTCGGCCACCGTCCGGTACGTGGCCGCGACCGCCGTCCGTTCCGGGACCCCGGACCTGAGCGGCCAGGCGAGCAGGGCCAGCAGCAGGACGAGGAGACCGCCGCCGGTCATCAGCAGCGGGGCGAGCCACCAGTCGCCCGGCATCGGCAGACCCGCCCCCACCACGGAGTTCAGCAGGAGCAGCAGTCCCGAGACCGAGGCCACCGCGCCGATCGTCGAGATCATCCCGGAGACGAGGGCGACGCAGGTGACCGCGACGACCGCGGTCCACCCGTGGCCGTACACCAGCGAACCGAGCGTGATGCCGACCGCGCCGAACAGCTGGGGGACCGCGATGTTGAGGATCCGCATGCGGTACGCGTCGGCGGTGTCGCCGATGACCCCGGACAGGGCGCCCATGGAGGCGAGGGCGCCGTACTCCGGCTGATCGACCGAGAGGCCGATCGCCAGGGGGAGGGTCATCGCTGTCGACGCGCGGGCCACGGCGGCCCAGTTGACGGGTGACTGCTGCGGTTGGAGGTTCCGGATCAGCCAGTCGGGCGGGGTGAGGCCGATGCGGGACATGCGGCCATTATGAACACCCAGGTCAACCGGGCCCGTGCAGGGCGATGTCCACCAGCAGGGCACGGTGGTCGGTGTCCGCCAGGTCCAGGAAGCGGGCGTCGCTCGCCGAGAAGTCCTCCGACACCAGCACGTGGTCGATCTGCGCGCCGATCGCCGGGGCGGTGCGGGCCGGCCAGGTGGGCGTGCGATCGGAGCCGGCGAGGCGGGCCGCGTCGCGCAGTCCGGTGTCGAGGATCGCGCGGAAGGCCGCATGGTCCTGGGAGGCGTTGAAATCGCCGGCCAGGACGGTCGGGGTGCGGCCCAGGGCGGCGGCGAAGTCGCGCAGCTTGCCCAACTCCCGCCGCCACACGTCCAGTTGGCCCGGCAGCGGGGGCATCGGGTGCGCGAGTTGCAGCCGTACGGCGTGACCGCGCACGTCGGCGACGGCCCCGGGCATGCCCATGATGCTCCCCGGGATCCCGGCGGCGGGCTTCAGAGGGAAGCGGCTGAGGACGACGGACCCCGCCGAGCCGGCGCCCTCCACGGACTGCCGGTACGGATAGCCCTCGGACAGGGACCGCCGCAGTGCCGCCGAGCAGCCGTGGTCGCACTCCTCCACGAACACGACGTCCGGCCTCTCCTCGCGGACGGCGGCGACGAGGGCGTCGGTGGCCCGTCCGAACTCGACGTTCGAGGTCAGGACGCGGAAGGAGGCGAGCACCCGGCCGTCCGGCTCACCGCCCTGCCCGTACGGGGCGATGAACCACGCCAGCAGCCCGAGGAGCACGCCCGCCCAGATCGTCCCGGGCCACCACCGGGTGAGCAGGGTGAGGGCCAGGCCCGCTCCGGCGGGCGCGAGCAGCCAGGGGAGGAAGGCGAGGAGCTGGGGGACGGGGGTGATGCCGTCCGTGTCGGCGAGCCGGCATCCCAGGATCACGCTCACGGCGGCGAAGAGCAGGGCGGCGCTCCAGATACCGAGCCTTCGGCGGGTCACCGTCCCGAGCCTACGAGCGGGCGTCGACCTTCGCCAGGAACTCCCCGAGCACGGCGTTGAACTCCCCCGCCCGTTCCAGGTTGGGCAGGTGCGCCGCCCCCTCGAAGACGTGCAGCTCCGACTCCGGGAGCGCCGCGTGCATGGCCTGCGCGTCGGCGACCGGCGTATAGGTGTCGTCGGCGCCCACGGCCACCAGCGCCGGGACGCTGACGCGGGTCAGCAGCTCGCGGTAGTCGGGGCGGGCGGCGCGGGCGCGCAGGGCCGCCGCGGCGGACTCCGGCCGGGTGGCCGTCATCATGCCGTGGACATGCGCCTTGACCTCGGGGGAGGCATACGGCGCGACCATCTTCTCCAGCACCTCGTCGGCGTACCCGCGCATGCCCTCGCGCAGCAGCCGGTCCGCCGTCGCGTGCCGGACCCGCACACCCTCGGGGGTGTCCGCCGCCGGGAAGGTGTCGGCGAGGACCAGACCCCGGATCCGCTCGGGGAAGTGCCGGTAGGAGTCCATGACGATCTGGCCGCCCATGGACAGGCCCGCCAGCACGCACGCCGTCACGTCCAGTTCGTCCAGCAGCGCCTCGATGTCCTCGGCGAACCGCTCGAAGCGCTCGACCGGCGCGGGCGGCACCGCGGCGCCGTAGCCGCGCAGGTCCGGGGCGACCACGCGGCGGGAGGCGGAGAACGCCTCGATCTGCGGGCGCCACATCGTGTGGTCGAAGGGGTGGCCGTGGACCAGGACCAGGGGGATCGCCGTCATGACGCCGACCCTAGGTCGGCCCGACTTCTCGGTGCAATAAAATCTTTGCCCTCAGTGCAATCACAGGGGGCCTTGGTGCACGACTACCGCCGTATCGCCGACCGCATAGCCGCCGACATCGCCACCGGACGGCTCCGGCCGGGCGAACGCCTGCCCCCGCAGCGGAAGTTCGCGCGCCGGCACGGGATCGCCGCGTCGACGGCCGAGCGGGCGTACGGCGAACTCGTACGGCGGGGCCTGGTCGTCGGCGAGGTGGGCCGTGGCACCTTCGTGAAGGCCACCGCGCCGGTGCGGCCCGGCCGGGGACTGATCGAGGATGCGGGCACCCCCGTCAACCTGGAACTCAACTACCCGTCCGCCGAAGGCCAGTCCGAGCTCCTCGCCGACGCTCTCGCGCCCCTGCTGCGCCCCGACGTCCTGACCGAGGCCCTCCGCCCGGCCGCCGCCACCGGCACACCGGCCGCCCGCGAGGCCGTGGCCGCTCTCCTCACCACCCCGGGCTGGCGCCCCGACCCGTCCCGGATCCTCTTCACCGGCAACGCCCGCCAGTCCGTCGCCGCCGCCCTCGCCTCCCTGGTGCGGCCGGGCGGCCGGGTCGGGGTCGAGGAGCTGACGTATCCCGTGGTCAAGGAGATCGCGGGCCGGCTCGGCATCACGCTGGTTCCGCTGGCCACGGACGAGGAGGGCCTGCGCCCCGAGTCGGTGGCCGCCGCCCATCGCACGGCGCCCCTGTCGGCCCTCTATGTGCAGCCGACCCTGCACAATCCGACGTCCGTGACGACCAGTGACGAGCGCAGGCGTCAACTCGCCCTAACCGTGAGCGACTTGGAACTTCCCGTCGTGGAGGACCGCATCTGGTCGTTCCTCGCGGAGAACGACGACCCCCTCGCCGCCCTCGCCCCCGCCCTCACCCACGTCGTCGACGGTCTCTCCAAGCGGGTCGCGCCCGGGCTCACCGTCGGCTTTCTCGTCGTACCGGAACAGCGGGTGGACGCGGTGGCGGACGCCGTCCGGTCCGGTGGGTGGAGTGCGGGGCGGTTCGCGCTGGAGGCGGGGGTGCGGTGGACGGTGGACGGGACCGTGGCGCGGCTGGTCGAGGCGAAGCGGGCCGATGCGGCGCGCAGGCAGCGGGTGCTGGCCGAGTGCCTGGCCGGGTTCGCCGTACGGTCCGATCCGCGCGCGTACTACGCCTGGTGGCACCTCCCGGCCCCCTGGCGGGCGGACACCTTCACGGCCGCCGCCGCGGCGCTCGGCATCGCCGTCACGCCCGGGCCCTCCTTCGCCGTCGGCCCGAACCGCACCCCGGACGCGGTCAGGCTTGGGCTCGCGTCGGCTGCTGTGCCGGATCTGGAACGGGCCCTGCGGGCCCTCGCCGGGCTCGCGGCCAGCCGTACCGACCGGTGAGCCAGCAGGCCAGAGCCACCGCCAGACCGACGGCCACGAGCAGCCAGGAGACCGTGCGCAAGGTGGCGGTCAGGGCGTCGTAGACGGCGCCCACGGCCGGGCGGTGCACCGGGTCGGGCAGATCGGTGAGGGTGAGCCGGCGGCCTACGGCGACGGCGAAGCCCAGCAGCGCGCCGCCGAGTGCGGTGCCGAGGGCGGTCGCGGTGAGGGCGCGGCGGCGGCAGGCGGCGACCGCGATCCCGGCGGCGGCGAGGACGGCGGCCGAGAGGGGCAGCCAGAAACCGGCGACTTCGAGCACGTCGTAGCCCTTCCGAAGACGGTCGAGTTGGGACGCCGGGAGCACGGCGATCTCGGTGCGGGGCAGGGCGACCCGGTGCTCCACCCGGGCGGCGATCGGGGCGATGTCGACGGTCACCTCGTGGTGGCCGCCGTCCCGGACGGCCTTCAACACGGCCTGGTGGACGGCTCTGTTGCCCTCGTCCCAGGCGGTACCGAAGGCCGGGGTCCGGGTGAAGGAGCGCACCAAGGGCCGTACCGTTTCGCCGACTTCGCCCTCCACCGCGTCCGCGACGCTGTCCCGCACGGCGGGGTCGGCGGCGAGCGGTGCCATCGTCGTGACGTACCGGCCCGTGTCGGCGAGGCCGTACGCCGCCCAGGCCGCCACCGCGCCGAAGGGCACGAGCAGGCACGCCAGGGCGATCAGGGCGGCCGACAGGGCGCCCCGGACACGAGAGGTCACCCTTCAAGCCAAAACGACCGCGGGCCGCCGCGCGAGCCGTGGAGCTGGAGATTCCGCCCTCCGGTGGAGGGTTCACCCGAACGGGTGTCTCACCCTTTCCTGGCCGGGGTCCACGTGCGTCCGCTAACGGATCCGGTTCCCCTCGCCGTCCTCGTGCGTGTAGTAGCGGTAGAAGAACACGACGAAGATCCCCGCCGCGACCGCCAGCCCCAGCGCCGTCGAGCGCAGCACGCTCTCTCCCGTCTGGCTGTACAGGAACCCGACGGCCGCCCCGGCGAAGCCGGACTTCACGGCCGAGTGGAGCTCCCGCTTCAGCAGGGGGGCGAACGTCGCCACGGCGATGCACAGCACGATGAACGCGATGGCCGTGACAAAGCCGAACAGCACGTTCCAGCCGGTGATCGGCCCGCCGTCACGGCGGTTCGCAGCGGCCCAGTAGCCGTAGACCAGCCCGAGCACGACCGGGATGCCGTACCTGGCGGCCGTGTGCACCTTGGCGCCGAAGACATCGGGTGTTCGGGCGAATCCGCCCGCGGGTGCCGCGTGAGCCATGAGAGCACTCCTCTCTCTCCACCCCCCGATACACCCCCGCCTTCCAGAGCACACCTGGGAAGGGGCCCTGGCAAGTCGAATGGCCCTACGTGCTGTCGAACCCCGCCGTCTTCGCGGTGCGCAGGGCCGACGAGCGGGCAGGAAAGGGACGTTTGCCGTCCTGGGAACTCCCCTTCGCAGCCGCAGCGGTTACCGTGCTGCCGTAAGTGATCGACGGGGGATGGGGAGGGACCGATGCCCGGAACCGTGCTGCTGCTCGCCGCCTCACCGGTGGGCAAGAGCCGTCTGGTGGACGCGGCGTCCGTGCTTCCCGTCCTCGCGGCCGTGCCGCCCGCCGTGCTCTCCGGCACCGACACGGCGAATGTCGTGGAGCTCGCCGACCCTCTGGAACCGCAGGCCGTCCTGACCCGGCTGCGCGCCGTCGCGGCCACGCCGGGCCCGCTCACCGTCTTCATCGCGGGCCAGCTCGCCCTGGACCGCCGCCAGCACCTCCCCCACCTCGCGCTGGCCCGCACCACCCCGGCCACCGTGCGCTACACCGCGCTGCCCTGGCAGTGGATCCGTGAGGAGTTCCGGCTGCGTTCCCCTGGGTCGACGACGCTCCTCGTCGACCTGCACGCCGACGCGGAGGCGTGGGGCTGGCTGCGGACGCACGCACTCGACTCCGGGCGCAACAACGCGGTGTTCGGGCGGATCGCGCCGCCGCCCTCCCGGCGTACGGTGGCCGTGCCGGCGTACATGAAGACGATCGCGACGATTCTGCGCAGCGGGTGGCGTCCGCCGGTGGAGCAGTTGCATCAGCAGGCGTTCACGAGGCTGGGCCCCGAGGCGTACGGGGACGTGGTGCTCACGGTGCCGCCCGTTCCGGTCGCCGTCCCCGGGGGCTTCGTGCCCAGACCCACGTACAGGCCCGAACCGCCTCGTCCTCAAGCGCCGGACAGGCCGAAGGCACCTGACCGTCCTCAAGAGGACCCCCACGTCCAGATCACCGCCGCCGTCCAGGCCGGCCGGCACCAGGACGCCGACGCGCTCGCCCTGGCGCACGAGCAGGCCGCCGCGCGTGCGCACGGGGTGGCGTCCGAGCAGGCCCTGCACTGGTCGGAGGTGCGGGCGGACCTGGCGATGTTCGCGCGGGACTCGGCGCGCAGCTGCCGGATCTGGCTGACCGTGGCCGAGACGCGGCTGACCGCCGGGCAGAGCCCGGATGCGCCGACCGTGGAGAAGGCCGTGGACCGTGCCCACCACCAGTGGGGGCAGGTCCGCGACAAGACCCGGGCCCAGGAACTCGGCGCCCTGCTCGCTCAGTTGCGTGCCCGCGTTCCCGGCCGTCGCCCGGGCGCCCTGGAGAACGTACAGAAGCAGTTGCGGGAGCTGCAGGCGACACCGTTCTAGACGAGGTACGCGAGCGCCCCCGACACCAGCGTCCGCACCCCCGGCGCCACCGTCGACAGGTCCGGGGCGAAGTACGGGCTGTGGTTGCTGGGGACGGCGTCGAACTTCTCCATCAGGTCCGCGCCCGGCGCCTCGTCCCAGGTGGCGGCCGGCGTGCAGGTCACGAACCAGTAGGAGTACGGGAGTTCGCCGAGCGCGAGCTTCGAGAAGTCCTCGCTGGCCATCGCCGGGCCGGGGTCGAAGACGGTGTCGGTGCCGAAGACCTCGCGGTGCACGGCGGCGATCCGGTGGTCGGTCTCCGGGTCGTTGACCGTGGCCGGGAACGAGCCGCCCAGGGTCACCTCGGGTTCGCGCGGGCAGCCCGCCGCATGGCACTCGCCCTCGGCGATCCGGCGGATCGCGGCGATCATCCGCTCCCGTACCGCCTCGGACTGGGTCCGCAGGTTCAGGGAGATACGGGCGGTGGCGGGGATGATGTTCGGGGCCGTGCCCGCCTCGATCCGGCCGACGGTCAGCACGGCCGACTCGCGCGGCTTGATCTCCCGGCTGACGACCGTCTGGAGCCGCGTGACGATGTAGGCGGCCGTGACGACCGGGTCGACCGTCGTCTCGGGGCGCGAGCCGTGGCCGCCCCGGCCGTGCACCACGATCTCCACGTCCGTCGTCGCCGACATGATCAGGCCCGGCACATGCGCGTACAGTCCCGCCGGGCCCGGTACCGCGTGCTGGCCGAGCAGGACGTCCGGGCGCGGAACACGGTCGTAGAGCCCGTCGGCGACCATCGCGGCCGCCCCGCCGCCGGCCTCCTCGGCGGGCTGGCCGACCAAGAGCAGCGTTCCGGACCAGGCGTCCCGGCCGTCCGCGAGTGCCTTCGCCGCCCCCGCCAGCCAGGTCACGTGCAGGTCGTGCCCGCAGGCGTGCATCACCCCGGGCGACTTCGAGGCGTACGGCAGCCCGGTCCGCTCCTCCACCGGCAGCGCGTCCATGTCGGCGCGCAGCAGGACGGTGGGCCCGTCGCCGTTGCGCAACAGGCCCACGACGCCGGTGCCGCCGACGCCCTCGGCCGTCTCGAAACCGGCCGCCTTCAGCCGCTCGACGAGCCGGGCCGCCGTCCGGTGCTCCTCGAACGACAGCTCGGGATGGCGGTGCAGGTCCCGGTAGAAGTCCTCGAGGCCGGGGACGGGGAGGTCCGAGGTGAGCTCCAGGGCGGTGCGGGCCGAGGCAGAGGTCATGGCGATCAGGGTGCCACTCACGTGGAGGTCTCACCATGGGCCGGGCGGTCGGGGAGGCCCGTGCCTCAGAAACCCAGGACGGCGGAGGGGCGGTCCTCGTTCACGTTGCTGACCCCGTCGATCCGTTGTGGGTGCTGGAGAAGGTGGGCGGGCGGGCGGCGCAGGGCTGAGCCGGGCGCAGTGGCGGACCTGCGTTCCGGAGGTGCCGTACCGGCGCGTGTGCGGCTGACTCGGTCGGCTCGGTCGGCTCGTCCGGTTCGGTCGGCTTGGGGGAACCTTTACCCGGGCCCGGCCGTTGCCGGGGTGAGATCACTCAGACGAGTACGAAGGTGACGTCAATGGCACTGTTCGACCGGCTCAAGGACCAGGCCAAGAACCTGCAGCAGCAGGCGCAGGGCGGGCGCGGCACGACGACCGGTGGGGCCGGACACGGCGGTTCGCACGGCTCGCGCGGCGGTTCGCGCGCCCAGCTCGTCGGTGTGCTGAAGACGCAGCTCGGCTCCCTCAAGACCGAGCTGAAGAGCGGTGCCTACCGCGACGCCAGCATGGCGATGTGCGCCCTGGTCGCGGCGGCGGACGGCCACGTGGACGCGGCCGAGATCCAGCAGATGGAGTCGCTGATCCTCGGTAACGAGGTGTTGCAGAACTTCCCGCCGGAGCAGCTGCGCACCCGCTTCCACAAGCATGTGGACCAGCTCACCCGCAACTTCCCGCAGGGCAAGGCGGAGGCGCTCCAGGACATCGCCAAGGCCGCCAAGAAGCCCACCGAGGCGCGCGCGGTGATCCAGACCGGCATCGTCATCGCCGGTGCCGACGGTCACTTCTCCCAGGCGGAGCAGTCGATCCTGAGGGAGGCCTGCGCGACCCTGGGCCTGCAGCCCGCGGAGTTCCAGCTCTGAGGACCGCTTCCTCAGCCGGCCTCACTCCGACAGGGGCCGGGTGACCTGCTGGACCTGATGTGCCTGCTCGGCCGGTCGCTCCCCCGCCGCCCTCGCCGGCCCCGCGTTGGCAGCCAGGACCAGTGTGGCCACGGCCACGACCGCGGCGGCGAAACCCCTGGCGTAGCGCGCGGTGGTACTGGTGCGTTCGAGCACGGCGACCTCGCAGCGGTGGCGGTGAGTACCCATGGCGGTGACGACGTATTAAGCAGGGTTAATACGCCGTTTAACCTAGGGGCTGCGAGAGCCGAACGGCAAGAGGTGCTTGGGGAGTTGGCCATGTCGGAGCGGGACGACCCGGGCGTCATCGGGCGACGGGTGCAGCAACTGCGGGTCGAACGCGGACTGACACAGAAACAGCTGGCCGAACCGGCGTACACACCGGCCTACATCTCCACCCTGGAGTCCGGTCGGGTGCGCCCCTCCGACGACGCGCTCCGGCATCTCGCCGACCGCCTCGGCGTCGGGTTCGAGGAACTGACGACCGGCCGTCCGGCCCGTCTCGTCACCGATCTGCGCCTGCGCCTCACCGAGGCCCAGCGCACCCTCGCCACCGGCGAGGCCGAGGAGTCCGCCGCGCAGTACGGCCGCCTGCTCGCCGAGGCCGACGCGCTCGACCTCGCCGAGGTGCGGGCCGCCGCCCTGCTCGGGCTCGGGGAGTGCGCCGTGGAGACGGGCGAACTCCGCGCCGCACGCCAGTACTTCGAGCAGGCCGAGAAGGCCCTCGGGGACGACGTACCCCTGCCCGCCCGCGTTCCCGCCCTGCGCGGACGCGCCGTCGCCCACTACCTCACCGGTGAACTCCGCTACTCCGTCTACCTGTTGGAATCCACCATCGACGAGCTCAACCGCGGTGGCCTCCACGACCCCGACGCCCTGCTCCTCCTCTACGCGAGCGTCATCGGCCCCTACATGGACATGGGCGCCCACGCCCGCGCCGCCCAGGCCGCCGAACTCGCCCTGGCGCTGGCCCCGCAGGCCGGTGACCCCGCCCTCGTCGCCCGGATGCACCGGTCCGTCGCCCGCACCCTGCTCGCCGAGGGCCGACTCGCCGAGGCCGACGCCTCCCTCGCCAAGGCCGCCGAGCTCTACCGCCGGCTCCAGATCCGTACCGAGCTCGCCAACTGCCACTGGATGCGCGGATACGTCTACGCCCAGAACGGCGAACTGGAGCGCGCCGAGGACGAGTTGAGGCAGGCTCTCGACATGCTCTCCGCCAAGCGGGCCGCCCTCTACTCCAGCCAGGCCGCCGTCGAGCTCGCCGATGTGCTGCACCGGCGCGGCAAGTCCGACGAGGCCGCCGCCCTGCTCCACGACGTGCTCAGCGACCTCAGCTCCGAGCGCGGCGCCCTGCACTCCGCCGCCGCCCACCGCCTCCTCGGGATCATCGCCGAGGACGCCCGGGACACCGAGGCCGCCGAGGAGCACTACGTCCGCGCCCTGAGCCTCCTGGAGCGGGCCGGCGCCGCCGGTGACCTGGCCGACCTGTGCCGGCTGCTGGGCGATCTGCTGCGCCGTACGGGAAGAGTCGAGGCGGCACTGGACGCGTACCGGACGGGCCTCGGACACCGTACGGCCCCCGGCACCACCACCCTCGGACCCGCACCCGCACAGCCCCCTCTGTGAGGATTCCGGGGGCGAGGTGCGCGGCGCCGCGGACGGGGCCCCGCCGGTCGACACCTGGATCACCGTCACCGGCACCTGGCACCCCAAGGGCGAACTCGGCACCGACGGCGCCTGGCCACCGGTCGTGGACGCGAGCGCGGTGCGGCGCGTGACGGAGCCGGCGGATCCGTACGAGACGCGGTGAGCGGGGAGGGGCGGCGCCTGGCTTGTTCGTATGGGCGGCGCTGGGCCGGTGGTGAGGGCGCATGGCGGGTTCGTAGGCGAAGCGGTGAACCGGGAGGGGCGGCGCCTGGCTTGTTCGTATGGGCGGCGCGGGGCCGGTGGTGAGGGCGCATGGCGGGTATGAGAGGCGCGCGGCCGGTGGCGACGGCGCCCGGCCGATCCGTACGCGGAGCGCTCCCGTGCCGACGGCGCCCGGCGGATCCGTATGCGGAGCGCTCCCGTGCCGACGGCGCCCGGCGGATCCGTACGCGGAGCGCTGGACCGTGCCGACGGCGCCCTGCCGAGCCGTATGGCAAGCGCTGAACCCGTGTCGGGGCGGTCGCCGCCGTCCGGATGGCGGCGACCGCCCAGGTGAGGACGCGCGGCTTCTCTCACACGGTCCTCCGGGAAGGTCCCCGGCCCGCTCGGGACGGCGGGAGGCGCCCCGAGCGGCATCGCGGGACGGGGACGGCATCACTCAGGGCGGCGCGAGAGGGCGGGACAGGGACATGGGCGGCTCCGGCACAGTTCGACGCTGTGCGGCCGCTCCCTGACCGTCACCGAAAACCGTAAGGAACGGGTGCGCGGTCTGTGAAGAGCGCATGAGGGTACGGCTCGCTGCGACCTCGCAGCCCGAAACAGGGCCTGTCCAGGGGTGTCCTGTACGCCGTCGGGACAGCGGGGAGCGCCGATCCGCCGTGCCCGTCCTGGGCGTTTCGCCCGTTGGACGAGGGGTAGCCGGGCGGTGCCCCTGGGTGGGTACGCCGCGAGCGGCGCCCCCCGCCCCAGGCGAGCCCGCTTGGGGGCCGATGACGGACAAGCCCCGCGCTGACCGAAGGAGGCGGTGGTCGTGCGGCCCACGGACGACCGCGGCAACGCCCACGGCGACGAGCCGGGTCCGTTCCCCGGATCGGGCGGCGAAGCTGGAGCGTTCACCGGACAGGACGGCGGTTCCGGCTCGTTCGGGACGCCGGGGGACCAACCGCGACGGGCGGCGGAACGCGAAGGGCGGGGCGGGCGGGAACGTCGGGACGAGCGGGACCGGGAGGTCGGGCGGGACCGGGAGGTCGGGCGGGACCGGGAACGGGACCGCGAGACCGGCTACGAGCGGGAAGTCGGGCGCGAGCGCGAGGCCGGACGCGGCCGTGAAGCCGGCCACCCCCGCGAGACCCGCCAACCCCGCGAGGCCCACCCCGACCGCGAAGCCGGACGCGAGCGGGAACGGAATATCGGCCACGAGCGCGGGACGGAGAGGGACCGTGAAGTCGGACGCGGTCGTGAAGCCGGCCACCCCCGCGAGACCCGCCAACCCCGCGAGACCCACCCCGACCGCGAAGCCGGCCATGCGGGAGAGCCGGATCACGTGCGGATCTCCGATGTGATCGCGGAGGGGGTACGGGATGCCGACCCCGCCGAGATTCCGGGCAAGCTGTGCGTCGCCGCCGTCAGACTGCTGCCGGTGGTCGACGCGAGCGTGTCGCTGCGCAGCGACGGCATGCCCGTCCAGCTCAGCGCCAGCAGCCCCCGGGCCGAGCATCTGTCGGAACTCCAGGCCACCCTGGGGGACGGGCCCTGCACAGCCGCTGCGAAGACCAGGGCCGCCGTACTCGCCGCCGATCTGACGTCCGGCCGGGACGCCGACCGCTGGCCGGTCTTCGCCCAGCAGGCCACCGCCGCCGGGATTCGGGCGGTGTACTCGATGCCGCTCGGCAGCGACACCGTGTGCGTGGGCACCCTCGACCTCTACCGGGACGTCCCCGGCGAACTCACCCGGCGGGAGGTGCGCATCGCCGAGCTCGTGGCCAGCGTCATGACCGTGGCCCTGACGGCACTGCCCCGGGGCCAGGAGAACGGCCCCGAGGGCGACGACCTCTGGCTCAGCGGCCTGGCCAAGGCTCACGACGAGGTGTACCAGGCCGTCGGCATGATCATGGTGCAGCTGGACGTCGACTCGGACGAGGCGCTGGCCCGGCTGCGCGCGGACGCCTTCGCGGACAGCCGCACCGCGCTCGAGGTGGCGCACGACGTGGTCTGGCACGTGAAGCGGTTCGACCCGGACTGAGCGCTCAGATCTCCACCCGCCCCTGCTTCCTGATCTCCGTCAGCCGCTCGGCTCCCAGCTGTACGGCGGTCTGCGTGGCCTCCGTCTGTACGTAGCCGAAGCCGCCGTTCGTCACAGTGATCGCGTCCTCCCCCACGCGGACGGCGGCGACGTCCAGCGTGAGCGTCGTCGGTTCACCGTCCGGGGACTGTCCGGTCAGCCACACCCGCAGCCCCTGCCGGGCGTTCCCCGCCTCCGGCAACGGCGCCTCGGTGACCTGCACCCCGAAGACGGCCCCCGTGGTCGTGGTGGCCCCGAACTGCGCGCACGTCCGCGGAAGGCCCTTCAGCCAGGCCAACGTCTTGTCGATCTCCGCCGGCGGACGCGCGAGCACCTGATACCGCATCTGCGCCTTGTTCCACTCGTCGTCCATGCCGACGACCGCACGGGGCTCGGCATCGGCCCCGAACAACTCGTCCGCGTACAGCGCGTCGAGCAGCCGCTGGCACTCCCGCCGGTCGGCCTTCGCCTTCAGCACCCCGTCGTGCCAGGTGGCTGCCCCCTGCGTCGGCGTCCAGGGCTCACCGAGGTCCGCGTGGGTGACGAGCGCGGCCTGCGCCATGGCCTCGGTGAGGGCGGAGGAGGGGGCAGCGGACGTATTCGGGGAATGCGGGGGCGCGCTCGTGGGCCGCGTGATCGGCGGCCTGGGAGCGGTGGGCGGGGTGGACAGAGCGGAACAGGCGGTGACGGCGAGGAGCCCACAGAGGGCGAGAGCGCAGGCGGCTGCGCGGGGCGGGGTCATGCCTCCAGTGATCACCGGGTTTGCGGAGGTCACCAGTGGTCCGGGCCGTATGGGTTACGCAGTACCCGCCGTCGAACCGCGTCTACGCACCCTGCCCGCCGACAAGCGCGGTCGCCTCCCCGCAGGCGAACCCGATCGGGTCGGCGAAGACGCGCAGTCCGTGGGCGACGAGTGCGCCCTCGTGGAGGAGCATGAGTGTGCGGGCGTGGTCCGGGGCCAGGTCGGTGAAGAGGCGGAGCATCCACTGCTTCTGGCCGGTGATGATCGCGTACGCCGGATGGGCGGGGTCGCTGATCTCGGCGTGGGCGTTGACCATGCTGCACCCCTTGGGGCTGTTGTCGTCCATCCACTCCCGAGAGGCGTCGAAGACCGCGCGGACCCGGTCGACGGCCCCCGGCCCCGTCGCCTCCAGCCGCTCCATGACATACGTCCGCCAGCGTTCGTCCCGATCGGCGAGGTACTCCACGACGATCTGCTCCTTGGAGCCGAACCGGTCGTAGAGCGTCTTCTTCGTCACCCCGGCCTCGGCAGCGATCAGGTCCACGCCGACCGCGTGGATGCCGCGCTCGTAGAACAGCCGGGACGCCGCCGCGAGGGCGCGCCGCGCACCCGGGGTCATGCTGATCCGCCGTACCTGCCGTGCACCACCGTTGTCTCCCACCCTCCCGACTATACCGATCTGTATAGTGGTAGGGGCAAGGAGGTATACAGATCTGTCTAGTCACGGGTGGTGACTCCCATGAACGTCCTGCTCTCCGCCGCCTTCGTCGTGTGCTGGAGCTCGGGATTCGTCGGCGCCAAGCTGGGCACGCAGGACGCCGGTGCGATGACACTCCTGATGTGGCGCTTCCTGCCGCTGGCGGCCGTCCTGACCGCCTTCGCCGTCCACCGGGGCCGGGCCTCCTGGCGCACCCTGTCGCCCCGCGACCTCGCCCGCCAGGCCCTGATCGGACTGCTCTCCCAGAGCGGCTACCTGCTCACCGTCTACTACGCCATCCAGCTCGGCGTCTCCAGCGGTACGACGGCCCTGATCGACGGCACCCAGCCGCTGGTCGCGGGAGCGCTCGCCGGCCCGCTGCTGCGCGAGTACGTCTCGGCCCGGCAGTGGCTCGGACTGTGCCTGGGCCTCGGCGGAGTAGCCCTGGTCACCACGGCCGACGCGGCGGCGACCACGGGCGTGGCCTGGTGGACCTACCTCGTCCCGTTCGCCGGGATGCTCTCGTTGGTCGCGGCCACCTTCCTCGACCGGCGCTCCCGCACCCCGGTGACCCCGACCGTGTCACTGACCGTCCACTGCGCCACCAGCGCCCTCGTCTTCACGACCGCCGCCCTCACGACCGGCACCGCGACCCCGCCCGCCACCGGCTCCTTCTGGCTGGCGACGATCTGGCTCGTGACCCTGTCCACCTTCGGCGGCTACGGCCTGTACTGGCTCGTCCTCCAGCGCTCCGGAGTCACCGAGGTCAACACCCTCATGTTCCTCATGGCCCCCGTCACCGCCGTCTGGGGCGCCCTGATGTTCGGCGAGCCCTTCACCACCCAGACCGCGACAGGCCTGGCGGTCGCCCTGACGGCGGTGGCCGTGGTACGCGGGGCGAACTCCCGTAGGGGGGAGGCCGAGGTCGCCGGCCCCCGCTGACGGTCCCCGGAGAACCGCGCCATCGGCCTGGCTGTTGGCACTGGTTCGTCTGGCGGCAACGCCGCAGGCACGCCGGCACGCTCGCGGGCTGGGGTGTACTGGCCCTCGGAGTAGGGCAGTTGATACGCGCCGCAGGATCTTTGACCGGAGACCGCCAGCCACTCGGCATCATCCTCGCCACCTGCTTTGCAGTAATCACCGTGGCCGGCTCCGTCCTGGTGGCGTGTGGCCGGGACACGTTCCGGAACTGTCGCGGCGGCCGGAAGCGCCGGAAACTGCCGCCGATCCACCCGTGACGGTTGCACCTCGCGCACAACTCGGGTGACGGTTGGCTGCGGTCGGCGCTAGCGTGCGGCGGTGATCAGCAATGAGGGCGTACGCCTGGGTGCGGAGGCCGCACGTCGCCTGGCACGGACAGGCCTCTATGAGTTCGAGCCGGGTCTGACGGACCCTGAGTTCACGCGCATCGAGCGCGAGTACGGCTTCGAGTTCGCGGACGATCACCGAGCGTTCCTTGCGGCCGGGCTCCCGGTCAACGTCCCTCCCGAGGACGGGCAGACCTGGTCCAGGCCCTGGCCGGAGTGGCGGGGCGGCGATTTGGACAGCTTGCGTCGGCAACTCGACTGGCCGGTCGAGGGTGTTCTGCTCGGCGTTGAGCACAACGGGTTCTGGTACGAGGGCTGGGGTGAGCGTCCAGCCGACGGGACGGCGGCGCTGGCTACGGCGCGGCATCATCTGGCGGAGGCGCCGGTGCTGGTGCCCGTGTATGCCCACCGATACCTGCCGGCCGGCCGGGGAAGCTTCGGGCATCCGGTGCTCTCGATGTGGCAGACCGACATCATCTACTACGGCCTGGACCTGGCCGACTACATGCATCGGGAGTTCGACGAGACGCGGAGCGAGGCCGACGACGGCTGGAGCCCGCGAGCGACGGCCCCCTTCTGGCGGGACCTTCTCCAGCCGTTCCTGTTCCAGGCCGACGGCTTCGCGAACTCGCCGTGGAGCGAGGGCGGGAAGTGAAGGTGGAGCAGTAGGCGGGTGATGCGGTGAGCAGTTGGCGGTCGCGTCGCAGTGCTGATCTCAGTTCGGGGCGAGCCGTCCAGCGGCACCCTCTTCCCGAAGCCCTCGGAGTCCGGTTCCGGGCCGCCGGGTCCTCGGCCGGTACGCACTTCAAGGTCATCGCGGTCGCCCGGTCGGCGTCTACGCCTGGCACAACCGGGCGACGAGGGTCCTGCGGTCTTGCCACCGACAGCCTGGGGGTCACGGCTTCGAGGCGGATTACCTCAATGTCGAACGCGCGAAAATCTATGTCGGTCAGAGTAGACATTGGTTGGTGCTGTGGTTATGGTTTCTCTCGTAGCCCAGAGAGACAGCAGGGCCTGGCAGACACGAACTGCCGGGCAGCAGTACGTAGTTGCAGTGCGCAGGACGGTGCGGTGGTGGAGTTCCGAAGCCAGGGTTGTTGCAGGACGGCGACGGGGCTGACGACCGGACCGGGTGGCCCGCAGTGATCAGGGGCCGCCATTCGCAGTACCCAGCAGTGAAGTGAGCGGTACCTCGGTGAAGGCGTCGGCTGCGGGCGCGCGCATCGGGAAGTTCGGCAGTGGGGTTCCAAGCCAGAGCGGACGCAGGACGGGCGACGGGGCTGGCTGCCGGAGAGTGGCGCTTCGCGAGGCCACCAGTAGTGCGCGGTATCAGCAGTGCAAGCAGTACGCAGTACCCGTTTGGCAAGTGATTGGTTCAGAGGGAAGAACGGAGGAGCCGAGCGCCATCAGGATCGCCCGGGCGAAGTCTTGAGTCCGGGTACCGCAGGACATCGATAGTGAGGTGGTCTCCGGTCGAGAAACAGCGATCCCCGCGCCCCCGACAGCGTCTCGGTCGGGTCGGCGGACACAGAAGGCCGGCGCAGCACTGGGGCCGGCAGATGGTGTAGCAGTTCCTTCGGGGCCCTGGTGCCGTACGGCACCAGGGCCCCTCCACGCGTTCCGCAGAGAGGTGAGATGACAGCAGACGATTCCTTCGGCCGTCTCGACGACGACGACTACCCCGCCTTCACCATGGGCCGAGCTGCCGAGATGCTCGGCACCACCCCCAGCTTCCTCCGCGCCCTCGGCGAAGCCCGCCTCATCACCCCGCTCCGCTCCGAGGGCGGACATCGCCGCTACTCCCGCTACCAGCTGCGGATCGCCGCCCGAGCCCGGGAACTCGTCGACCACGGGACCCCCATCGAGGCCGCCTGCCGCATCATCATCCTCGAAGACCAGCTCGAAGAAGCCCAGCGCATCAACGCCGAGTACCGCCGCGCCGCCTCCCGGCACACGGCCGGCATCTGACCCGCAGCCCGCAGCGCCGGGCCAGGCCGCCAGCGCCCTTTCCACACCCAGGAGATCGCCGCGCGTCTGTCCGCTTGACCGCCATCACATCGGGTGTACACCGTCTCGGTTCGGTGCGTCGTGACGGCCTCGCCCCCGATTCCGCGATCGGCTCGGCGCCCCGAGGGAGCGCTTCCCGGGCTGGAGGGGCGACCCGCTCGACCGGGCGAGGGCCGTCGCCCACGGCATCCGCGACCTTGGGCGCGAAACCCCAGGTCGGAGGCAGGCTTCAGCGAGGGAGCCGGTGCATCGTCGCGCTCAGTCCAGGGTGGCGAGGTGATCGGCGTCGCCGCCTCGCCACTCGACGAGGAAGATGGTCGCGTCGTCGGTCGTGGTGCCGCCGCGTTCGTGTTTCAGGGCGTGGGAGAGCGCTCGCACCACCGCCCGTACCTCCGTGCGCTCGCGGAGGATCCGGTTGGTCCATTCGACGAGCTGTTCCTCTCCGAACTGTTCCCCGCCGGTGTGGTGCTCCTCGATGAGGCCGTCGGTGAAGCACAGCAACCGGTCCCCCCGTCGCAGCATCCGCTCGCTGACCACCGGCTCCTCACCGCCGAAGCCGACCGGCAACGTGGTCGGGCTCTCCAGCCGGTCCACCACGGCGCGGTCCCGGATCAGAAGTGGAGCGGGGTGGCCTGCGTTGACCCACTGCAGTCGGCCGGTGGTGATGTCCAGAATCATCATCTGCGCGGTGACGAAGTGGTCGGGGCCGAACTGCTCGTTGATGGCCCTGTCCATGAACGCGTACACCTGGGACAGATCGGTGTGGGCCCGCCGCGTGTGGCGATAGGCGCCGATGGCCACCGTCGCCATGGTCGCCGCGTCCAGCCCGTGGCCCATCGCGTCGATCATGGCCACGTGCAGGACGTTGCCGTTGAGGGCGTAGTCGAAGCTGTCGCCGGCCACGTCGTAGGCGGGCTCCAGGATCCCGGCCACCTCGACCTGCGGAATCGTCATCGACAGTGGGGGCAGCAACGACCACTGGATCTCCGCGGCCACGCTCATCGGGGCGCTGCGCCGGGCCTGGAAGAACTGGTCGGTATAGGCGTCCTTGGTGACGATCATGTCCGCGACCAGACCGGCGAGTCTGCGCAGCAGTCGCCGGTCGTCGTCATCGACGCGGTCCAGGGTGACGGCCATCACCCCGATCTGGTCGCTTCCGTCCAGCAGCGGCAGGTACATCCGCACACTGCCGTCCTTCGGCACCTCCACCGTTCTGCGGCTCAGGAACGCCTCGCCGGCAGGGGAGTCCTCGACCGGCTCGGGGCCGCCCAGCTTCAGCCGCCGGCCCGGCAGCGGCACCAGCAGCACCTGTTCGTAGTCCTGCAGGAGGATGGAGACCTCCCGCCCCCCGACCCTGGCTACCTCTTCCGCGACGAGCGGGGCGATCAACTCCGGCGGCATCTCGTGTGCGCGGTCCAGCAGCACCCCGAGCAGCCGTTCGCCGAACCCCTCGGACCGGTCCACCCCGACCCTGCCCGGCCTGCGCCCACGGTCCGTCATAGCTTCTGCTTCCTTCGTCCTCTGACATGGGGAACTCAGCGGGGTGGCTGCGTTCACGCGGTGTTCGCCGGGCGGCGGCCCGGCACCCAGACGACGTATCCCGACGCGGTGCCCGTAGCAACGCACACCCTGCCCCTCTCGGATCCACCAGCAGGCAACCGCGATCAGCGGGGAACGACGCCGTCGACCGGCACAGGCTCGCATCGCCGACCGGTCCAACGAGCCGATTGAGCCATGGGCAGCATGTCGCCCCCGATTCCGTTCACCACAAGGGGCTTGTGCCGACGAAGACAGGGGGAGGCCGACCGGTCGGCGGGCCGGGTCCGGGCCACCGGACCTGATCACAGGGGGGGGGCAGACGGTGGCCGTGGCCGGCTGGTCGGTCGCGGTGTTCGCGCAGACCGCTTCCAGAATGCCGAACCTGCGCCATGTCGGGTTCACGACGCCCTGGCCGCGCCACTCCGGACATCGACGGAACGATCACGCCGTGCTGGGCCGGCCACGTCCGCCGTGCTTCAACGACCCCGGCGTATACACACCGGGGTCGCCCTTCCGGGCCGGTCGCACGTGAGAGTGTGCCGACCCGCTTTCATGCTATGCCTGATGCACATTTCGGGCATCTATGAGCTAGCTCGCGGGTGTCCAGAGCTCCGTGAAGACGGTTGCTTCTTCGACGTCGGCCGACAGCCAGTGTTCACCTGGATCAGTCCGGGAGGTGGCGCTGTCGGTCTCCATTGGTACGAGGGACGGGTGACTCTGTCCGGCGCGCATGCCCCTGACGTTGACCGGGCCGCCTCAGTGCCGACGTCGTAGAGCGCTGAGCTTGGGAAGCTCGGTGATCTGGCACGGTTCTGGCACGGCTACTCGTCGACCGATCTTCAGCGAGCTGGGGGGCTCGGTAGACGGGGCCGCCGCCGGCCCCACCGGGCACGGCCGCTATGCCCCTGCGGCGAACGGATTGCCGTGTCCGGGAAGTTGTCCGCCTGGCGGCACATACCGCAGCCGCCCGTTCCGGTCGGTCACCGGCGTGAACCCGGCGGCCTTCAGCTGAGCGGCGTACTTGGCTCTGTAACGTCGGCTGTAGACGAGCAGGACGGGCAGCAGGGCCATGAGCGCGGCCCAGACGATGCCGACGATGACGACCGCGTCAGTGTCTGCGCGCAGCCTGAAGCAGATGGCGGCGGCGGTCATGGTGAGGAAGAAGACCAATATCCCCGTCCGCAGTTTGTCGCTGTACTGACTGCCACTGTCGACCACCATGCGGGCCTTGAGGAGATCGATCGCGTCGGGCACGACAGGCGGCAGCGCTACACCCTCGCCGGCGTCGGGATACTGCGCCCGGTTCTGCGCAGCGCGCTGTCGGCCCTCCGGGCTGGGGTCGGGCACGATGAACAGCGCGAACTTGTTGTCGCTGGTCATCTGCAAGTCGGCGTACTCGTACCCGAACTGCTCGGCGATGAAGGCGAGTCGGGCGAGGCGCTTCCACGACCACGCGGAGACGGTCATCCGAACGGGCTCCCCGCTTGCCATCTCCCGCAGCATCTTCCGTACTTGCCTCTTACTCACTGGCGCCCCCCGTCACTCACCGTCCATGCAGTCTGCCATTCACGGCATGTTCATGGCGGGCACGGTGGAACCGGATGGGCACGGCGATGGGCACGGCCTTGACCGTCCGTCAGCTAGAGAGTTGATCTTCCCTGCGTCGAGAGTGAGTGCCAGGCGGAAGATGACTGCCACCGCATAGAAGGCCAGTGGCGCGGTAGTCGCCGTGCCGTACGGCTTGCAGCAGGGGTACGTCGCCGAGGGCCACGAGGCGAAGCCTTTTCACGGTCCGCCGACCGCAGGCCGAACATGACGATCAGCCGTGAATGGTGTTGAGCACGGAGGCAAGCTTTTCGGGCGCACTGATCATTGCCATGTGACCGGTGTCGAGATCGATGACGTCGGGCCGAAGCAGCGCTATGGATCGCTGCTGGAGTTCCTCGACGTAGCACTGGTCCCGCGTGAGGTGCACGTAGGTCCGGGGGATATCGCGTCGGTAGCCGCTGAGGTCCACTGTCTCTCTCAGCAGGGCGGCCGAATCGTCGGCAAGCCGGTCGAGGACTGACGTGGTGGTCGCCTCGTCCATGTCGTTGCACAGCATTGCGGCGGCGCCCTCGCGGGTCTGGTGGTAGACGCCGTCGGCGATGGACTGTTCCACCAGACCCCGTACTTCGGGATCGATCTGGTCAAGCACCCGGGATCTGTCCGCCGGCACCACGGCCGACACGAGGACGACGTGGCGGATCCGGTCGGGTATGAGGTCCAGGACGCGCGGCATGGTGACTCCCGCGAAGGAGTGACCGACCAGTACAACGTCCCGCAGGTCCTTTGCCTCGACGTCCTCCCGGACCGCATCGGCGCAGTCCGCGAGAGTGATCGAGCCCAGGTCGACTCCGGCCCTGCTGCCCCGCCCTGGAAGATCGACTGCCAACGCTTCCGCACCGAGATGGGGGATCAGCTCGTCCCAGCAGTTCGCGCCGAAGCTTGCACCGTGGATGAGAACAAACGCCATGGTTGACCTCCTCGTCAATGACTTCACCGCACCTTAAGTGAATTCAGTTCGGTTGTGGAGGTCTGCGGCATAGCAAAGTAGGAGACGTTGTTACGGCAGGTCCTGCGCACCCTGACAGGGAATGACCGACGCCTCGACCACGGCGATCTTCCGTGCCTGCCCAATGCGCCGCAGAGTTGGACGCCGGGCCGGGGTCGGCTCCTGGTCGGCTTGACGGTTCCGGGTCTGTCAGTCGGTCGGCGGGTCCCGGAAAACGGGGTTGTCCGGGCGGAAAGGCACCTCCAGCGCCACCGATACGACACAGTCGTATTCGGGCGCCGTATCGACGAAGCGCACGATGTACTCCACCGAACTGTCCCGCGGAGGGGAACACCGCCCCCGGGCCACAGCCTGCTGTTGCGCGGCGAGCCTGGCCGGGCTGCGGGCCCGCAGCCATGCTTGGCGGCCAGGTGCGTCGGGCACGCCCAGCCCGAGCCCGACGGGGGATCGACAGATTGCGTACACGATCAGATCGCCTCGCCCGACAGCGGCGAAGTGCAGTCGGCGGCCGGCCGGGGAGCTCGCGGTGAGGTCATGGGGCCGACCGCAGTGCGGACAGGGGCCGTCATCGAGGACGACGGCTTCTGGGTCGGCGTCCAACATCTGCACGAGGAGGAGCCGCAGCCCCGCGCGGATCATGAGGAGGCGCTCTCCTTCAGGGCCCGCCGTCTCCGCTGCAAGGCGGGCTCGTTCCTCGGGGGCGAGCCTTTCGCGCAGGACTCGACGGTCTTCCGGCGACAGCGGCGTCACCACGAACGTGCGCAGTGCGAGGGGGTCGGGCCCCCGTCGCGCTGCGTGGGGTCGAGACCGACCATCGGTGCGGCCAGCGGAGTCCGCTGCGCACCCCAGCCGCCGTCGGGATTTGTCGCAGGCACGATGGGAAATGACGCGGGCAGGGGAGTGTGATCCGGCTCCACGTGTTCCATCGGGTCTGTCAGTCCCTCCGTCGGCGCTGCGCCCATGCTAGTGATGTGACCGCATCAATTCGCCGGGTCGTTCAGGCTGCGGTGGACAGAGGGCGTCCGCCCCAGTGGATGCCCTTCTCGCTGCGGATGCGGGCGCGTTCCTTGCGTTGGCGGTGCGCGCCCCGAAGGCGCGATGTCCTTCGGGGCGCGCGGCAGGGGCTCGTGTTCAGGCGTTGTAGCCGCCGTGGGCGTCCAGCACCGCGCCCGTGACGTACGACGCGGCGGGGCTCGCCAGGAAGGCGATCGCCGCGGCGATTTCGTCGGGGTGCCCCATGCGTTGCAGGGACAGCGAGCTGACCAGGGCCTTGAGGGTCTCGGAGTCCGGCGGCTGCATGCCGCCCTCCATCAGTCCGGCCTCCACGACGTTGGCCGTGATGTTCCGGGGCCCGAGGTCGCGTGCGACGCCCATGGTGTACCTCTCGATCCCGGACTTGGTCGCCGAGTAGTCGGCAAGGCCGGGGGCGCCGACCCGGGAGCCCAGTCCGGAACTCACCGTGATGATGCGGCCGCCCGTGCGCAGCACTCGGGAGGCGGCCCGGATGACGGCGATCACGCCGAGGTAGTTGGTGGCGTGCATCCGGTCCAGTGCGGCGGTGTCGGCGTCCGGGTCGTCCACCGTGCCGGCCGCGGAGATCGCCGCGTTGTTGACGAGGATGTCCAGGCCGCCGAAGTGCGCGACCACGTCGTCGATCAGTGCCGGCGCCCGGCTCGTGTCCGCCTGGTCGGACTGGAAGGCGACGGCCTTGGCTCCCTTGCCGTGCACCTCGTCGACGACGGCCTGCGCCTGCTTCTCGGAGCTGACGTAGGTGAAGGCGACGTCGGCGCCCTGCTCGGCCAGCAGCCGTACGGTCGCGGCTCCCAGTCCGCGCGACCCCCCGGTGACCAGGGCGACCTTGCCCATGAGTGGCTTGCTCATTCTTCTCACCTCGTTGATTGACCCTTCCTGGCAGTCGTAACGCTAATTGTTACGACAGGTTGTCGCAACCTTTGCTGTTACGACTTCCCTGTCGTAACATGAAGCGTTGCAGCCGCGAGGAGGAGTCCATGAGCGCCAACAGCAGGCTGACCATCGCCGCCCACGCGCTGGCCTGGATCGGCCTCTATCAGCGCCAGGGCCATGAGGTCGCCACCTCCGAGCAGATCGCGACCAGCGCGAACACCAACCCCGTGGTGATCAGACGGCTGCTCGGCGAGCTGCGCAGGGCCGGGCTCGTGGAGTCCCGGCGGGGCGTGGGCGCGGGCTGGACGCTGGCGCGCGAGCTGGAGTCGATGACCCTGCTCGACGTGTACGAGGCAGTGGAACCCGGCCCGCTGTTCGCAATGCACCGCACCACCCCGGACCAGGAATGCGTGGTGGGTCACGGCATCCAGCCGGCAATGCAGAGCATCTACGAGGGCATCGAGGAGACCCTGAGACACGAGCTGGCCCGCGTCACGCTCGAGAACGTACTCCGGGACGTACTCGCGGCACCTCGCTAGCCTGTCCGTTACGCCCTGGCATCACCACATGCGGGTGCGCGTCTGGGTGAGCGTCACTGTGCACGCCGCCAGGGTCTCGGGGCTTCGACGAGGTGGCCGCGTTCGAAGCGGGCTCCGGCGCCGCCGAGGGCCGCAAGGTGGCGTGCCGGCAGCCCACGCGCCCGATCGGCAGGCCCCGCCTGCCCGCCATCCCCGGCACTGGCCCGTGACCTGCCCTCCTTGACGATTACATCCGTCGTCCGCAGATGGATCCAGTGTTCGGAGGGGAAGTCGTCGAAGGCCAGCAGCTCGTCGACGTCATCGGTGATTTTCTTGACGACCTGGGCCGACGTGGGCAGGGCGTTGACGATGTTGGCCGCTTTGTGAACACCTCGGCCGGGGCCTTCAGAAGCCGGGACTCCGCGGACTTGCGGTAAGACTGGACATCTGTGTCAATTGGCAGCCTTCCAGCTACCTGGGGCCTCGTGAGCTGTGGGGAACCGGTCTGTCTTCCGATGCGTCTCTCCGGCCAACACGTCGTAGGGGGCCGGAAGTGGACTCGGACAGTATTGCCGCGTGGTCAGGGCTTGCGGGAAATGTGATTGCCGTCCTCGTGGCCGTCCTCAGCCTACGCAAGGCCGAAAGTGCCTTGGCTCAGTCCGAAGCTCAATCGGAACGCAGCCTCGCGAGAGCAGACGCGGCACTGACACAGGCGCAGCACATCGCGGAACGCACTCTGCAAGCGCACTACAACATCGACGGGGCTATGTCGGCTATCGCCTGGCGAGACCAGGTGATAGCTCTGCACGACCGAGGGCTGACGCCTGCCCAGATCCGGGAAATCATGCTCCTGGAAGATGGGGGCGCGGGGTACGAAGCCAGCAATGGACGAATTGACGACATCGTACGAAACCTGCGTAGAAGACTGCCTCAATGAAGTGGGGAAGGTCTACAGCGCTCTCGTCGTCCCGAAGCAACCTGGGTGGGGGTGCTTCTTTGGGAGAGTTCGGCAATCGCATGGTCGCGGGTGGGCGCCAGGGTGCCGTCCACGATGAGCATCAATGCCGAATATCGGAGCCGGCTGGCGCAGCGTCAAGTTCGTGCGCCAGTACGTTGTGGGTCCGCGCCCTCGCGGTGTAACGCGGTGATCAGCTTGCGGAAGCAGCGTGGGCTCATCCGGGTGAACGGGCTAGCGTGTCCAGTTCCCTCCCGGCACCGGCCCGGTCAGGGATCGTAGGAGGGGCACAGAGCCGTGACCTGTGTACTTCATGCTGCACAGTCTCATTGGGAATGCGGCACTCTTCGCCCGGATGTCGACCCGCGGCGTGCGTGGTGGTACGTCTTCGATCAGCTGTCGATGGCGGCCATGTTGTCCGCGTCGTAGCGCTCGCCGGAGGCCGGGGGCAAGTCGTTCAGGCGGGCGACGTGGCCGGCAGTGAGCTCGATGTGGTCGGCGGCGGCGTTCTCCTCCAGCCGGGCGACTCGCTTGGTGCCGGGGATGGGCGCGATGTCGTCACCCTGGGCGAGGAGCCAGGCCAAGGCGACCTGCGCGGGCGTGGTGTCGATCTCGGCGGCTACGGCCCGGACCTCGTCGACGATTCGCAGGTTGCGTTCCAGGTTGCCGTCGGCAAAGCGGTGGTTGGTGCGGCGCCAGTCGTCGGCGTCAAGATCGTTCAGGGAGCGGATGTTGCCGGTCAGGAAGCCGCGGCCGAGCGGGGAGTACGGCACGAAGCCGATACGCAGTTCGCGCAGGACGGGCAGGATCTCGGCCTCCGGGTCGCGGGTCCACAGCGAGTATTCGGACTGGACCGCGGTGACCGGATGCACGGCGTGGGCGCGGCGGATCGTGGCGGGGCCCGCCTCCGACAGGCCGATGTGGCGGATCTTGCCTTCGGCCACCAGTTCGGCCAGCGCGCCAACGGTCTCTTCGATGGGCGTGCCGGGGTCCACCCGGTGCTGGTAGTAGAGGTCGATGTAGTCGGTACCCAGGCGCTTCAGCGATCCCTCCACGGCCAGGCGGATGTTGGCCGGGGTGCTGTCCGGAGCCGTGCCACCGGTGTGGGAGATCAGTCCGAACTTGGTCGCCAGCACGACCTCGTCTCGGTGCCCCTGCACGGCCCGGCCGACCAGCTCCTCGTTGATGAAGGGGCCGTACCCCTCAGCGGTGTCGATATGGGTGACCCCGAGGTCCAGAGCGCGGTGGAGCGTGCGGATCGACTCGTCGTCGAACTGGCCGGCGCCGGTGTAGAACGCCGACATTCCCATGGCTCCGAGACCGATGCGCGAGACCGCGAGGCTGCCGAGCGAAATGGTTTTCATGGCGCGGACTTCCCTTCCCATTACTTCAGTACCGGTCGGTGCAGAACCCTAGCACATCAAGACCGATCGGTACTGAACTGCGTTCGCCACCTCCTTGTGGGGATGAAACTGCTGGTCAGCCGAGATCTGTACCGAGGGGTACGCTTATGGCATGAGTGACTCCCGTAGGGCCGTCATGGGTCGGCCTCGAGGATTCGACATCGACCAGGCGCTGGAACGCGCGATGCGGGTGTTCTGGGCGCGAGGTTACGAAGGTGCAAGCCTCGCTGAACTGACCGGCGCCATGGGGATCACCAAGACGAGCATGTATGCGGCCTTCGGCAACAAGGAGCAGTTGTTCCGCAAGGCCCTCCAGCGCTACGGCGCGGGGCCGGCCGCCTACGCCACGCGCGCCCTGGAGGAGCCCACCGCACGGGCTGTGGCCTTGGCCTTCCTCCGCGGAGCGGTCTGCACCACGACCCCTCCCGACGGCCCCTCCGGGTGCCTGACCGTGCAGGGTGCGCTGGCGTCGAGCGACGAGAGCCGGGCCGTCCACGACCTGCTTGTCGACTGGCGCAACGACGCGGGGGTCCGCCTTGAGGAGCGCTTCCGGCGCGCCGTCAACGAGGGTGATCTTCCGCGCAACGCCGACCCTCGGCGTCTTGCCCGGTTCATCATGACGATGGGTTTCGGCATCGCGGTGCAGGCCGCCAACGGCCTCGGCCCTGCTGAGCTCGATGAGATCGTCGACACGGCGTTGCTCGGCTGGCCTGCGTAGCGGCTGTACCCCTTCGCTCGACCGGTGAGACATCTCCTCACATGAGGGCCGTGACAGTGCGGCAGAATTTCGGTACCGTCCGGTACGAAAGTGTCGGGCAGTGGTTCCTCCTCCCCCTGCCGACGATCACCGCGACGAAACCGTCAAGGGCCGTCGCGAAACACCGAGCATGACCTCCGCTCCGGCGGCCGAAGAAGGGGATCATGTCCGACACCGACCTGCGCGAGTTCTACCCGCGCTGCATCGGGGCGCTCAACGCCCACGGGATCTCCCGCATGGACGAGTTCATCAGCGACGAGACCACCCTGAACGGCGAGACGGGCACTCGGGACCAGGTCATCGCTGTGTTGAACGGCGAGATCGACGCGGTCCCAGGGCAGTTCTTGCACATGACAGCCCTGCGGGACGGCGAGACACTGAGGCGGCAGCTCGGTGCCTGACCCCCGTAGGCCGATCGGCGTCGGCATCGTCGGCCTGAGCGCCACGGGAGGCTGGGCGGCCGGGGCTCACCTGCCCGCGCTGAGCGCCGTCGACGGGATCGAGCTTCGCGCGCTGGCGGCGAGCTCCGAAGCCTCGGCCCAGGCCGCGGGAGCGGCGTATGGCGTACCCGCGTACACGTCGGTCGAGCAGCTCGCCGGCGACGAGAACGTCGACCTCGTTGTTGTCGCCGTCAAAGTGCCCCAACATCGCGAACTCGTGTTGCCCGTGCTGCAGGCGGGAGTGCCGGTGCTCTCCGAGTGGCCGCTCGGCGTCGACCTGCGCGAGGCCGAGGAGATGGAGCGTGCCGCCGGGACGACGCGCACCTTCGTCGGTCTTCAGGGACGCTCCTCGCCCACCTTCCGCTGGCTGGCCGACCTCGTGTCCGAAGGATTCGTGGGGGAAGTGCTCTCCGCCACCGTCGTGGCGTCTTCGACCGAATGGGGCACTCCGGTGTCTCCGAACATGGTCTACACGCTCGACCGCAAGCTCGGGGCCACGATGCTGACCATCGCGTTCGGACACGCGATCGACCTGGTGTCGATGGTCGTCGGCGAGCTTGAGGAAGTGGTCGCTACGACCGCGACCCGGCGCCGCCAGGTTCCCGTCGGGCGCACCGGGCAGGTCGTTCCGATGACCGCCGAGGACCAGATCGCGATCTCGGGCACTGTGGCGGGCGGGGCGATTCTGTCCGTCCACCACCGTGGAGGCGCGGCATCGGGTGCAGGGTTCTCTCTGATCATCGACGGCACGGAGGGGAGACTTGAGATCAGCGCCGCCGAGTTCCCGCACATCGGTCCGGTCACGGTGCGTGGCACCCGCGGCGGCGGTCGGCCTGCGAAGGTCACGCTGCCCAGCGGCTACGACGACTATCCCGGCCTGGCCGGAACAGTGATCCACACGCTGGTGCACGCCTACGCCGCGATTCGGGACGACCTCGTCCACGGAACGGCTGTCGCCCCGGACTTCACCCACGCCGTCAAGCGCCACCGACTCCTTGACGCGATCGTACGGTCCGCCGCCACAGGCCAACGAAAAGCCCTCCATCCTTAGGCGCGCAGCCAGTCGATTTCGACACTGTCCGACATCACTTCGCCACATCGGCCCCTGCCATGTGTGCCGGCATGACCTGCGTACTTCATGTTGCACAGGTCTCATTCGGGCTGGGGCTAATCGAGGTGCTGCGCCGTCAGGCGGCTGGGTAACGTGAACTGCGTGTCGAGTGAGGAAGTGATGCAGGGCGGTGCCCATCGGCGGGTGGTGCGGATTGGTGACACTGTCCGCAGGCCCGTCCAGCCGTGGACGCCCACCGTCCATGCGTTGCTGCGGCACCTGGCGGAGGTTGGCTTTGCCTATGCGCCGCAGCCGTTGGGAATCGACGACGAGGGGCGTGAGGTCCTTACCTACATTGAGGGTGACTCCGGTCAGCTGGGCTGGGCCAAGGTCGTGGACGACCATGGTCTGAGGGACTTCGCCCGGCTGTTGCGCGACTACCACGATGCCTGCAGGAGCTTTTCACCTCCGCCGGGCGCGAACTGGTCCACGGAAACAGGCAGCCCAGGCGATGACGAGGTCATCTGCCATGGGGACTTCGGTCCCTGGAACGTCGTCTGGCAGGAAAACCAGCCGGTGGGAATCATCGACTGGGACTTCGCCCGCCCGGCACCACGCATGAACGACGTGGCCTACGCCCTGGAGTACGTTGCCCCGTTCCGCGACGATGCCGAATGCCTGCGCTGGCTGCACTATCCGGCGCCGCCCGACCGCCGATCGCGACTGGAGGACTTCTGCAGCGCGTACGGCCTCGACTCGGCCGCGGGGATCGTCGACGCCGTCATCGCCAGGCAGCAAGACAATGCCGACCTGGTGCGCCGGCTGGCCGAGCAGGGGCACGAGCCCCAGGCCACCTGGGCTGCTGATGGGTTCCTGACCGAACTCGACGACAGGATCGACTGGAGCAAGGCGCACCGGCATCTGGTCGAGTAGCCAATTCGCCCGACGCACATACTTCTGGCTGCCGGCGCGCAGCCAACCTGGCCGCCACACTCACCTGTTGGCGGGGATCAGCGCACGTCAGCTCAGTTCTCCCGGCAGGCATGGCTGCACCGGAGTCACAGACAAAAGGGCGTGGCCTGTCCTGGATGCCCGTCACTGTCGGTCGCCGTTGGTCACCCACTCGTCGGGGTTCACCGCTTCACCTGAATCAGCCATTACGGGGGAAGGCTTACTGCCCGCCGAGTCGGAGTACAGCAACCACGTACAGGCTCACGGACACCGCCGCAAGAAGGAAGGCGAGAACCGTGTGGACGACGAGCCCCCGCCCTGGGGCAAGGCCCAGATGTGCCCGGGCCGCACGGCTCACGCGGGGCCTGGGGAGACCTCGCGCGGCGTTCGCGTCCGCCTTCTCGATCGCTCGGCGCAGCTTCCTGCGGCTTCTCTCGGTCGTGATACCCAGTCGCACACCGTGGGCATCGCGCACCAACAGGGTCCGGTACGTGCTGCCGTACGAGAAGGTCGTCAGCAGCCGGACCGTGGTGATCCGGTTGACGTCGACGGACCGTTCGCCGGTCAAGGTGTGCGCAGCCAGGTGCGACGATGAGTGCCGGAACGGGGCTCGCTCCTCGCACAGTGCCGGTAGCAGGACGGAGCCGGCGATCACGGACAGCAGGCCGAGCACGATCGGTGCGCCTTCGGGGACTACCCCCGCCCTGGCCAGCCCGTAGCCGCCGAAAGGCAGCAGAAGCACCGTCACCGCCAGGCCCGATCCCATGCGTGCACGCGCCACACTGCGGGTTGTGGCTGCTTCCATTGACGCCCCCCGTTTCTGCCAGCAGACATCAGCATGCATGCATGGCAGATCTTTGCGCATTGCCGGTGTCCGGCAATCCACGCCTCGGAAACCAGCGGGTCCAGGCGCCAGTACCAGCAGGACTCCGTGATCTTGATGTCGGGCCGTTTCGCGCGGGTTGAACCCTGGCGCCGGGTAAGGGACTTGCCGTCCAATAGTGTGCCCCGTGAGGACGGGCGAGACCGACGAGACAGTTACCGGCAAGCTGCTCGCCCTCGCCAAGGCGGACCGGGAACGGCGTAAGGCAAAGGGCTGGTGGAACCAGTACCCGCAGCTGACGGCGCAGATCGAGTACGTGGCCCTGGAGGACATCGCCACGGAACTCCGCACCTGGCAACTCACCTTTGTACCCGGCCTCTTGCAGACCGCCGACTACGCCCGTGCCCTCGCGGTCGGGAACGGTTCCTGGGACGACCTCGACGAGATCGAGACCTTCGTCGAGGCGCGGATGGCACGGCAGGCAAGGCTGGGCGGCGAACGCCCGCTACAGCTGTGGGCGTTGCTTCACGAGGGGGCCGTGCGCCAACTGGTCGGTGGTCGAGACGTCATGCGGGCTCAGCTGGAGCATCTGCTGGAGGCGGCGCACCTGCCCAACGTGCGGGTGCAGGTGGTCCCGTTCATCGCCGGTGCCCACCCCGGGATGACCTGTGCCTTCACCGTCGTCTCCTTCGCTGAGCCCGGTGCTCTGGACGTCGTACAGGTGGATACTTCGTCGACGAAGGTCTGGTTGGAGAGCGAGACTGACGCCGCACACCACAACGCGACCTTCGATCGGATCACGCGGCTCGGACTCGCGCACAGCAACTCCGTAAGACTCATCGAGAGCATCCGCAAGGAGATGTAGGGCCCGTGTCCGACTACGAGTTCAGGAAGTCCACGCACAGCAGCGGCGACGCGCACGGCGAGTGTGTCGAAGTCGCCCGCAACCTGCCCAGCGTCATCGCCGTCCGCGACTCCAAGACCCCCCACGGACCGATACTCCAGATAGTCCCCGACACCTGGACCACCTTCATACGGTCCCTGCATCACGCCCGCCCCTGACCGGGCACGCGGAACCGACGACATCCCGGGCGTCCTGCGACCGCAAGCGCGCCGAGCGCAAACGCCATGCCCAGGCCGTAACCGCCCTTGCCCGCCGCAGAGTCAACGTCCTGTGACCCTGATCCGTGACGCCCGCTTCTACGAGGCCGCTCCACCCGAGCCCACTGGCTGGTTCGGGCGATCAGCAGACCGCCACAACCAGCGCAAGGCATCGGGGAGCAGGACACCACCGTGGTTGGGGCTGTGGCCGCCGTCACCCAGGACGAGGCGGAAGTCGTAGCCGGCCTCTGCGAGCGCTGCCGCGACTCGCAAGTTCTCAGCCAGCCAGTTCGCCTCGGGCTCGTTCCAGCGCAGGTCACGATGGCCCGCCTGCAGGAAAATCCGCAGTGGCTTGCGGGGAACGCGGGGAATGACTTCGGGGTACGGGTTGCCGTCCGGCATCTGCGCGAAGCTGGACAGGTACCCGATGACGCGGCGGAACTTGTCCGGGCGTAGCCACGCCGCGGTGAAGGCGCAGTTGCCCCCGCTGCTGCCACCGCAGATGCCCCACTGATCCGGGTCCTCGGCGATCGAATAGTGCTTCCTGACCTCGGGGATGATCTCGTTCAGGAGGAAGCCGACATACGAACCGTCGTATGCGTCGTACTCGGTGTTTCGGTTCTTCGGGTCCTCGGCGTCGGGAAAGACGCCAGGGTCGACGAACACGCCGATGGTGACCGGTATGTCCCCGCGGTGGACGAGGTTGTCCAGGACTACCGCGCCGCGGACCTCGCCTCCGGGGTCCAGGTACCACCAACCGTCCTGGAACACCATCAGTGACGCCGGCTCGGCGGGGTCGTACCGCGCGGGCACATGGACCCAGAACTTCCGTGACGTGCCCGGGTAGATCGCGCTGTCGTTCCAGTCGAACTCGATCGTCTCTCCGACGAGGACGTCCGGCTGAAGAGCCGAGTCGGGGCCGTGGGCGTAGCGAACGTCCGACTGGTCAACCGGAATCGGCTGGTAGGGCACCTCGATCGTCACGCGGGCCAACATAGGAGAGATCGCGATCGTCTCAAAGGGGTTTAGTGACCCACCCCAGACGGCTTGAGTCCGGAACAGCTCATGAGGTCAAGATCGGGTCATCGGGAGCAGGCCGCCCCGGCACCAGACGCGGCCAGGTCCCTACAGATCACCCCACCCCACCGCACCCAAAAACCCTTCGCCCCACCCCCACCCCACCCCCTACCCTCACCCCATGCAGCGCGCCCAAGCCATCCCCTCGATCACGACGACGCCGGAGCAGGTCCCGGTGCGCTGACAGCTGACGCAGTCCGAAGCCCCGGGGCGAGTGCCCCGGGGTTTCGTCGTTCCCGTCGGCTCCTCGCCCCCCCACCGCGAGGGAGAACCCCATGAGCCCCATGAACCCCATGCACGACCACCGCCGACTCGGCCGTGAGCTCGATCTGTTCGACACCGATCCGCTGATGGGCGCGGGGCTGCCGTACTGGCTGCCCGACGGGGCCGTCGTACGGCATGTCCTGGAGGAGTACGTCCGGGAGGCGGAGCGGGCCGCCGGGTACCGGCATGTGTACTCGCCGGTGCTCGGGAAGCGGGAGCTGTACGAGATCTCCGGGCACTGGTCGCACTACGGCGACGACATGTTCCCGCCGATGCGGCTGGGCGGCGAGGAGGTCGTGCTGCGGCCCAGCCTCTGCCCGCACCACGCCCTCATCTATCGGTCACGGTCCCACAGCTACCGTGAACTTCCCCTGCGTGTCGCCGAGTTGGGCGGCATGTACCGCTCGGAGCTGTCGGGCGTCCTCGGCGGTCTCACCCGCGTCCGCTCCATCCAGCTCAACGACGCCCACATCTTCTGCACCCTGGAACAGGCGGTCGAGGAGGCCCGCGCCGCCCTCGCACTCATCCGGCGCGCCTACGACGACCTCGGCATCCGAGCGTCCAGGTACCGTCTGTCCCTCCCGGGAGACTCCGGCAAGTACGTCGCGGACCCCGCGCTGTGGCGCCGCGCCACCGCCCTCCTCGAAGAGGTCCTGGACGGCATCGAGTACGAGCCCGTCGAGGGCGAGGCCGCCTTCTACGGCCCCAAGATCGACGTACAGATCACCGACCCCGCCGGCCGCGAGTCCACCCTCTCCACCGTCCAGATCGACTTCCACCAGCCCGAACGCTTCGACCTCCACTACATCGGCCCCGACGGCGGCAAACACCGCCCGGTGATGGTCCACCGCAGCATCATCGGCAGCGTGGAGCGGGTGGTCGCCCATCTCATCGAGGCGCACGGCGGCGGCTTCCCGGTGTGGCTCGCCCCCGTGCAACTCGTGGTCCTGCCGGTGGCCGACGCCCAGGAGGAACAGGCCCTTGACCTCGTACGGCAGGCCGAAGCGCGCGGCATCCGCGCCGAACTCTCGGGCCCCGGCAACGGCACCCTCGGCGCCCGCATCCGTGCCGCGCGCCTGGTGCCGTACCAGGCGGTGATCGGGGAGCGGGAGGCCGACGCCGGCTGTGCGGCCGTACGACTGCGGGACGGCCGTAGGCCAGGAGCCGTGCCGGTCGACGAGCTGCTGGAACGGATCGGTGCCCGGGCCGGTGATCGCGGGTCCGAACTCTGGGCGGCTGCGTAAGGTCGGACCCGTACGCCAGTGACGAAAGGACCCCGCCGTGACCGGTCAGCCCATCCCGGTGATCATCGACTGCGACACCGGTGTCGACGACGCCCTGGCCCTGCTGTTCGCCGTACGGCATCCAGGCATCGATCTGCGCGCGGTCACCTGTGTCGCCGGGAACACCGACGTCGACGGCGTCGTCCGCAACACGCTGACCGTCCTGGAGCAGGCCGGGGCCGGGGACATCCCCGTCGCCCGGGGTGCCGCGCGGCCGCTGATCGAGCCCGTGCGCACCGCGCAGCACGTGCACGGCCTCGACGGCATGGGTGATCTGGGGCTGCCCGCGCCGACCCGGGTGGCGGTGGATGTGGACGCGGTGACCCTGCTCAGGCGGGAGATCCTCGCCTCGCCCCGCCCGGTCACGCTGATCCCGACCGCGCCGCTCACCAACATCGCGCTGCTCCTTCGTACGCACCCCGAGGTGGTGCGGAACATCGAGCGGATCGTGTTCATGGGCGGTGCGGTGGCGACCGGGAACGCCACGCCGGTCGCGGAGTTCAACGTCTGGCACGATCCCGAGGCGGCCGCCGTACTGCTCACCGCCGGGGTGCCGATCACGATGTACGGCCTGGACGTGTTCGAGCGGGTCGTCGTCCCCGCCGCCGACGTCCAGCGGCTGCGGGCGAGTTCGGAGCCCAGTCTGCGCATGGCCGGGGAACTTCTCGACCACCGCGACCCGGCCACCTCCGGAGACCCCACTCCCACCGGCGGCCTCGGCGACGCGGGCGCGGTCTGCGCGGTCGTCGACCCGGACGGACTGACCACCGAACTCCTGCCGGTGGAGGTGAGCCTGGCCCCGGGCCCGACCCGCGGCCAGACCGTCGTCGACCGCCGCCGCCGGCCCGGGGAGTCCGAGATCCACGGGGGCGAACGTGAAGTGACCCTCGTGGACGTGGCGTTGGGCGTCGACGTGGAGCGGTACGTGAAGTTGTGGCTGACGGCGGTGGAGGGGGCCTGAGGCATGTCCCGCGGATCACGCTGCGAAACGGAACGGTGAAGCAGGCCGTCCTGGTCTCTTGCCATGCACGCAGGACCGGCGCTCGTGGTTCGCCGACGCGGTAGCCAGGCAGGCATATAGTGAGAAAAATAAGAAAAGTGGACTAAAGGGACTCTGTGTCGTAGATCGGCCGACGGTTTCCGCGTGACCCCTTGCCATCGATCGAGGATCCCCCTATAGTCGTACGAACGTAAGACATACGAACGTACGTCAAAGTCTAGGGAGCTCGTGATGGCGACAACTCGGCCGGTGGTGCTGGTGACCGGTGCCTCTTCGGGGGTCGGCAAGGAGACGGCCCGTGCCTTCGCCGCGGCGGGCTTCGAGGTGATCGGGACCGCCCGCAACACCGCGCGGGTCAGTGCGCCCGCCGGGGTGGCCTACCTCGACCTCGACGTGACCAGTGACGAATCGGTCGCCTCCGTGGTCAAGCAGGTGATCGACCGGTTCGGGCGTGTCGACGTCCTGGTCAACAACGCCGGCGTCGGCGCCAACGGCGCCGGCGAGGAGTTCTCCGTCGCCCGGACGCAGGAGGTCTTCGACGTCAACGTCTACGGCATCATGCGGATGACCAGGGCGGTGCTGCCGCACATGCGCACGCAGCGCAGCGGACGCGTCATCAACGTCTCCTCCCTCAGCGGGTTCGTGCCCAGCCCGTTCATGTCCATCTACACCTCGACCAAGCACGCGGTCGAGGGCTACTCCGGGTCGCTGGACCACGAGGTCCGCGAGCACGGCGTGCGGATCCTGCTCGTCGAGCCCGGCCCGATCAACACCCCGTTCGGGGACCACAGCGTGCAGGGCGACACCCCCATGCCGCTCTACGCGTCGGGACGGCGCACCTTCGACGAGGTGCTGGCCAAGAACCTCAGCGGCGGCGACGATCCCGCCACCGTGGCCAAGGTCATCGTCGCGGCGGCCACCGACCGCAACCCGAAACTGCGGCGCACCGCCGGCACGACGGCCGCCGGCATCAGCGTGTTCCACCGCGTCCTACCGGCCCGGATCTTCGACCGCATCGTCCGCAGGTTCAACCGGATGCCGAACTGACAGTTCGGCGCATGGACGCCAGTCTCACGCAGCTGCTGCGCCGGCCTTCCCACAGAACTGAGGACCCAATGACCACCTTCCACCCCGATCTCAGACGAGGTCGCTTCATCCCCAATGTGTCCTACGGCCGTCTGTCGTCGCGCCTCGTGCGGAGTGTGAAGTGGCGCGCGACCGACCCGGGACCGGACGTCTCGGTCCAGGAGATCCTCGTGCCCGGGCCCAAGGGCGCACCGTCCGTCTCGCTTCGCGTCTTCCAGCCGACCGGCCTGAAGGCAGCGGCTCCGGCGCTGCTCTGGATCCACGGAGGCGGACTGATCTTCGGCGCTCCCGAGCAGGACGACCGAACGAACATCGCCTTCGCCCGCGAACTCGGCATCACCGTCGCCGCGGTCCGTTATCGACTGGGGCCGGACCATCCCGCGCCCGCCGCGGTCGAGGACGCCTACGCCGCGCTGCGCGGACTGGCCGATCGAGCGGACGACCTGCACATCGACGTCGATCGCATCGCGATCGGCGGTGCCAGCGCAGGCGGCGGACTCGCCGCGGCCCTCGCACTGCTCGCCCATGACCGGGCCGAGATCCGGCCGGCGTTCCAACTGCTCCTCTACCCCATGCTGGACGACCGCACGACGACGAGAACCGACCTGGACAGCCTCAAGGTGCGCGTCTGGACGCCCAAGAGCAACCGGTACGGCTGGTCGTCCTACCTCGGCGACGCCGTCGCGGGCCCCGACGTCTCCCCGTACTCGGCCGCCGCACGCCGCGAGGATCTCACCGGTCTTCCTCCGGCCTGGATCGGCGTCGGCACCCTCGACCTCTTCCACGACGAGGACGTCGAGTACGCGCGCCGGCTCAGTGACAGCGGCGTTCCCTGCGACCTCGACGTCATCCCCGGCGCTTTCCACGGCTTCGACCTCGTGTTTCCCAAGGCCGAGATCTCGCGGGAGTTCTGGCGCAGGCAGGCAGCAGCGCTGAAGGGCGCACTGTGAGACCGACCGAAAGGTGATCCGCCACCCACCCGATGCCCCATCCGGTCCCTCAAGAACTGCTGACGCCCCACCGCTGCTCCACCTTCGCGAGCCGCCAGTAGGCGATCGCCGCCGCCCACACCACCACGAACAGGCCGACGATGACGTAGCCGACGTTGTCGAGGTCGATGTCGGCGATCCAAGTGGTGAGGGCGTCGGTGAGGTCGAACTTGTCATGCAGGACGCCGACGAGCTCGATCGTGCCGATGAAGAAGGCGACCGCGATGGACAGCCCGGTGATGGCGAGGTTGTAGAAGACCTTGCGGACGGGGTTGGAGAAGGCCCACTGGTAGGCGAAGTTCATGAACGTGCCGTCGAGGGTGTCGAACAGGCTCATGCCGGCGGCGAAGAGCAGCGGCAGACAGAGGATGGCGTACCAGGGAAGCCCCGCGGCCGCACCCGACCCGGCCATCACCATCAGGGTCACTTCCGTGGCCGTGTCGAAGCCGAGCCCGAACAGGAAGCCCAGCGGAAACATCTGCCCCGGCCGGGTGATGGACTTGGTGAGCCGCCCGAGGATCCGGTTCATGAACCCGCGCGAGTCGAGATGCTGCTCCAGCTCCTTCTCGTCGTACGTCCCCTCCCGCATCGCCCGGAAGACCTTCAGGATGCCCATCAGGGCGACCAGGTTGAGAGCGGCGATGAGATAGAGGAACGACCCGGAGACCGTCGTACCGAGAAATCCGAGGACCTGGTGGGTGCTTGACCCCTCGTTCATGACCTTGCCGGCCAGCTGGGTGCCGCCGGCGATCAGTGCGGCGAGCAGGACCACGACACTGGAGTGCCCGAGCGCGAACCAGAACCCTCCGGACACCGGCCGCTTGCCGTCCGCCATCAGCTTGCGCGTGGTGTTGTCGATCGCGGCGATGTGGTCGGCGTCGAAGGCGTGCCGCATACCGAGGGTGTACGCGGTGATGCCGAGTCCGATGCCGAAGGCCTTGTCGCCCACCTCGTAGTGCTCCGGGACGACCAGCAGGAAGAGGATGCCGAAGGCGACGACGTGCAGGGCGGCTATCGCGGCCATCAGACCCGCCGTCTTGACGGTGTCCTCGCGGCGCCAGCGGAAGGAGGCGGCGGCGGTCTCGGGCAGCGCAGGATCAGTCATACGGTGGTCACTCCAGCACCTCGTGGATGAACGCGTGAGCTGCCGTGGCCGGTCTCCTGGCTTACGGGTCGTGCGTTTCCCTGCCCGCCTTCCCGGCCTGATGGTGACGGCCAGTGGCTGTCCCGCGAGGGACGTGGGAGGGAAACTCCCCGATCACAGTGGCGAGGGCCGCACCGGACTTGACCCTTGAGGGGTCGTCACCGGCTTCCCGAGCACCACGGCCCGCCCACCGTAGGCGGGGGCGGGCGCTCCTGCATAGCTGCACACCTGCGCAGGTATGGAAGATCACACAGGGCCTCCTGCGAGGATGAGCCCCATGCACCTCGTCCCGGCCGACCGAGCCGACCGCCGCACGATCGACGGACACCGGGTGTGCGACGCCATCGCCGCGATCGGCGACCCGGGACACGTCCGCACCTGGTCCGACCGCTTCGCCCTCCTGGCCGACCCGAACCGCCTCTCCCTGCTCCTGGCCCTGCACCGGACCGGCCCGCTGGCGGTCTCCGACCTCGCGATCGCAACGGGGATGAACGACCCCGCCGTCTCCCAGGCGCTACGGCTGCTGCGGGCGGCCGGGGTGGTGGCGGGGGAGAAGGAGGGGCGGGTGGTGCGGTACCGGGTGGTGGACGAGGAGGTGCGGGGGCTGCTGACGCAGGTGTCCTGAGCCGGTGGAGGTACGTGCCGCAGGTCAACCCACTGCCCGACGCGCCGGAAGCTTGCGTTCAGGCTGGTTGCTGCGGCGCTTTGGCCGTGTGCTTGGCGAGCAGGCCTGCAAGCAGTATGACCAGCAGAGCGATCCCCACGCCGCACACCGTCCACAGCACCCGGTAGCCCTCGGCGGCATAGTCCGAGGGCTGCGGAAGGTCCACCAAGATGAGCGTTCCCATGGCGATGGCCGCGGAGTAGAGCGCGTAGTTCCAGAATTGAATCGCCACCCCGTGCATGAACAGGACGAACGCGACCACTTCGAGTCCGCGCTCGACCGCGAAAAGCCTGAGTCCGTGTTCACTGGTGGGCACCAACAGCAGCAGCGCAGCCGCGGCCGCGCCGATCAGCGCGCCGACGAGACGCTGCGCGGATACGAGCGTGGCCTGCTCCAGGCTCGGCTTCATCGCGATCATGGCAGCGATCGGCAGCCAGGTGCCGTGCGACAGGTTGAGTCCGAACGCAAGCGCGACGCTGCCGGCCATGACCAGAGCGCGGATCACCGCGAACATGATCAGCGGCCGGGTCAGCTTCCGCCGCGAGGTGTCGCCAGGGAACTCCGCGACCGGCTGGGGTCGGTCCTGGCGCCCGCGGATCAGCCACCCGACGAACGTCATCACGATCCACAGCGCCGCCCCTCCGGTCCAGGCGAGCACCTGAGCCCAGGTGTAACTGGTGATGCGGGCGGAATGATGAAGGCTGAACGCGAGCCCGAGGGCGACGATGAACCAAAGGTTCAGAAGCACGGCGGCAATGAACCTGTGCACCCCGAATGCGACCGACAGTCCGGCCACCAGCGTGACCGCGAAAGTCGCAAGCACCAGCCAGCCCCAGGCCTCTCCCCCGATGCCGAACCCCAGCGCGGTCAATCCTGCGCCGATCAGCGCAAAGACGGCGATGTGCGACGCGCGGTGCCCGTAGCCGCCTCCCGGGTCAGCCAGCCACGCGAACAGCAGGCCGAACAAAGCGCTGACAAAGTACTGCTCATGCCCGATCGCCCTGAAGACGACCAGCGGCACCAGCGCCATATCCAGGAACAGCACCCCTCGCGGCCAGTTGAGCCCCACGGGGTTGAGCTCGAACACCTTCGACAGCCAGCTCATGACCTTCCCCCTGTGAACGGGCTGTCCTACTCGTCCGCTCGCACCCGCCATGGGCCGTCCTCGCTCACCCTTGTCACCAGGTATGCCGCTCCAGCCCCGCATTCTCCGATTCCACCCAGATCGCCGCGAAGCGACCCGCAGACCCTGAGCAAAGACGGCGAGTCCGCCAGCCGTACGGCGGAGCTGAGCCCTCACTCCCACGCGCGCATCCTCCGGGCCAGGGTCATGAGCCAAGCCTCGTGGCCCTCGCGCTCACGGAGCGTCCCGCGCAGCCGGTCGTGGAACTCGGCGATCAGCCCGTGCTCGCGCCAGCGGCGGAAGAAGGCGCAGACCCGGGCCCATGCGGGGAAGTCCGTGGGCATCGCCCGCCATGAGATCCCGCCCGCGACCAGGTAGCGGATCGCGTCCAACAGCTGCCGGTGGCAGTAGCCCTCGGGCCGTCCACGCCGCATCCGTCATGTCCGACGGACACCGGCGCACCCGGCCCGGATGGTCGGCCGCGTTGTCGTACACGTGCGCGAGGCAATCGCACGACACGGCGGGCGAGTTGAAGTCCACGTGCTCGGGCACTTACAACGAAGACAACAGGGCCTCCGGGAACCACTCGGAATGGGATCACACCGCCGCAGTCACCCGATCGAGACTCCCGTTCGATCGACAGCCTTCGAGATCGGTACGTGCAACAACCACTTACGTGTCGGGATGCTCCGGCAGAGCGAGCCAGTCCGACCAGGAGATCTCGCGGCCGAGGAAGCGCGGCTGCTCGAACGGCCAGTCGGCGGCGATCCACTGCGGCACCAGCGCGTCGAGGGCCTGCTCGACCTTGCTGCCCACCAGCTCGTCCACCACCCACCAGGAGATCTCCCCGTCCGCGCCGGCCCTCTCCGGTGGGTCGATGTAGACACAGCCGAGCAGAGCTGTCTCCGCCGCGTCGAACAGCGCGTAGTTGAAGGACTGGTGTGCGGCGATCTCCTTCTCGTGCCGCAACAGGTCGGCCTGGTCGGCCTCGTAGGTCATGGTGGCCGCGGGCCAGCCCCAGGCCGGGCCGAAGATGGTCCACAGCCGCTCGCGCGAACCCATCACAGCCGGATAGTCGAGCGGGGTGTCCGCCTCCCGGATCGGCCGCAGGTGATGACCACCGCCCGGCAGCGGTACCAGGACGGGGTGGACGAAGTCATCGGGAAGCCAGCTCATGGCGCCCGACCGTAGCAGCGCGCGGCCGTACGCTCCCCTGGATTTTCCCCGCAAACCGCCAGGCCCTGCTCTCATGCTGGGCAGGGCCCGCGATCACCCGATCGAGACTCCCGTTCGATCGACAGACTCCAGGCAGAGTCAGGTGCTGGAAGAGCGGGGTCGGCAGTGCCCCGTGGGATGGGTCGAGGTCCTGAGGAGGCACTCAGCAGCTGTGGACTATCCGTGGACTGGTCCGGCCTGATCTGTCGTGGCAGGGACCACGACCCGCTGCAATGCCCAGGTACCAAGTGGCCTCCGGAACCGTGTCCGCACGTTCGAATGCGGCCGGGTCACGTCACCCTCCTCCAACGCCTCTGTGATCTTCGCGTTGGCTGCGTCCTCGTGGCTGGCCGCTAGCATCGGCCCATGACGTCACATCAGGCGGATGCCGCGTAGGTCACCGCGCGAGGTGAGGGCCACCGTGCCCGACGGGCATAGCGATGGTGCGGTGAGCACGCTGCTCATCAGCGCGTGTCATGGGCCGCCCGCGTGTGTTGCCGTTCACACGTACCTCTTCGTCGACGGCCTCGACGTCGTTTCGCGCAGCGATAGCCGAATGGCCGGCATCGATCCGCAGCGACTGCTCCGCCCAGGCGGACCGCTCTATCCGACGGACATGCCGTGCACGGTGGATGTGGCGACGCAGGAGCGGCCCGAGCCAGGGCCGGACAGGCTGACGATCCGGGTCCGGCTCCGGGGCGCGACGGTTATCTGGTCCGACCTGATGTACCCGGGCCTCGATGGCAGGCCCATCGAGGAGGTTCGTTTCCGCCTGGAGGCGTACCTGGGCGAGGTCGCGCGGGCATACGCAGCGCTGCAGGGCCACCCCTTTGGTCAGTAGTTCGGGACGAAGAGGTTTGATGATCCGAGCTTCCCAAGCTCAGCGCTTGGACAACTTGTAGACCCACTCACAGGTCCCGATTGCGGCATTCCTGAGTGCGGGTGCTGCACCCGATCTTGCCGCCCCGATGCCTGATCCCTGGATGGTGACCGGTCACCGGACTCAGCCCTCCGCCCCCCACCGCTCAGGCCCGCCCCCCTTCCACTCGATCCACGGCGACTGCGCCACCTCCGCCGCGTCGATCTCCAGGCCCGCCCGCCGGAGGAACTCCGCGACGTCGGTCAGGTTGTGGGCCAGGCCGAGGATCTCGCCGTCCACGCGTACGCGGCGGCCGCCCGTGGGGGACGGGGGGTGCACGATCACGCGGATCGGTCCGGACATGTCCTCAGGATCGTCCGGGGCGTACGGTCCCGCACTTCGGTCCGTCATCGCTCGAGCCGTTCGCTCACGGTCCCGATGCCCGACCGCCCCAGGTCACGCAGTTCCCGCCACTCGGCGGGGTGCGGGCGCCCTCGCTGCCAGTGGGGATGGAAGAAGACCTGGGCCGACAGTTGGTGCAGGCGTCGGCGCAGCTCGGTGTGGCCGGGGCGCTCGGCGAGCTCGTGGTAGATGGCACTCCACTCACGCTGTGCCCGGGCGAGGTCGTCGGGGAACGATCGCATGCCCGGATTCAATCATGTGTTCGATTTATTGGGCCATGGCGGGCCCGGCGATGAGTTCCGGAGAGGTGCCGGGTCTACAGGGACGACGGAAGACCACCGAGAAGTCCATCGAGACGTCCATCGAGAAGTTCATCGAGAAGACCGGAGAACGACATGACCGCCACCTACACCTTCGACGTCTTTTCCAGTCTCGACGGCTACGCCGCCGCCGGCGGTGACTGGACCGGCTACTGGGGCAAGCAAGGGCCCGAGTTGCTCGACCACCGCCTCGCCCTCTACCGCGAGGAGCAGCGGATGGTCTTCGGGGCCACCACCTACCGGGCGTTCGCGCAGATGCTGGCCGAGAGCACCGAGGATTCCGACGTGCGCGATCCCTGGGTCACCCGGATGAGGAACCTGCCGACGACGGTGGTCTCGACGACGCTGGAAGGCCCCCTCGACTGGCCGCACGCGACCGTCGCGAGCGGCGACGCCATCGATGTCGTAGCGCGGCTCAAGAAGGAGTCCGACGTGCCGCTGCGTTCACACGGCAGCCTGTCGATGAACCGGGCGCTGATGGCCGCCGGTCTGGTCGACCGTGTGCAGGTGACGCTCTTCCCCGTCATCACCGGCCGGACCGGCCTCGACCCGGTCTTCCAGGGTGCGGCCGACTTCGACCTGGAGCTGCTGGAGAGCCGGACGCTCGACGGTCACACCCAGGAGCTCGTCTACCGGCCCACCCTTCATTGAGCGCCGCGGACAACCGAAAGGGCCGCCCACACCGCGAACGGTGGGACGGCCCCGTCAGTCAGAACGATCAGGCGCGCGAGGCCTTACGGCGACGCGTGGCCAGCACGATGCCCGCGCCACCCGCGAGCAGCACCGCGGCACCGCCCGCGATCAGCGGGGTGTTGCTGCTGGCGCCCGTCTCGGCGAGGTTGTCGCCGCCGCCACCGTTGGGGGTGGGTGCACCCGGAGTCGTCGTGGACTCCGAGGCCGACGGGGTCGGGGTGGACGTCGACGGGGTCTCCGAGGCGGGAGGCGTGCTCTCGGAGGCCGGCGGGGTGGACTCCGAGGCCGGCGGGGTCGACTCCGAGGCCGGGGGAGTGCTCTCCGACGCCGGCGGGGTCGCCGGAGGCGTCGTCTGCGTGGTCGTGCAGTCCTTCGTGCCGCCGTTCCAGGCCGCGATCAGCTTGTCCTTGATGACCGGGTGGTCCGGGCCCTTGGGGAGGTCGCCGTGCGGAAGGCCGTCGTTGGCGTCCAGCTTGCCGTCGAACTTCGTGTTGCCCCGGTAGAGGTCGATCTGCGCGTAGCAGCCGACGTCCGGGATCGAGATGTCGAGGGAGTCGACGGCGCCGGCCTTGACGGTCACGGTGTCGAAGTCGTGGAAGACCTGCTCGCCGGAGGTGGCGAACGTCGGGCCGTGCGCGCGGTAGGACGCGAGAGAGGCCGTGCAGGTGGACGCGTCGCCCGCCGCGCGGACCTTGACGTGGACCTTGCCGTCGTCGGTCGGCTTCAGGTTCAGGTCGTCGACCTTGACCGAGGCGAAGAAGTTCTTGCCGTCGAGGGAGAACTCGCAGCGGTCGGTCTCGGTCTTCGAGCCGGCGCCCGTACCCGGCTTGTAGCTTCCGCCGTCCTCCCAGCCCTTGCCGCCGGGGCAGTCGGATGCCGAGGCGACGGAGGCGAGGGCAGCGGAGAAGGCGAGCGTCGCGGCGCCCGTCCCCAGCAGGCGCCGCAGGGTGACACGTCTCGCTATGGACATACGTATCCCGTCAGGATGAGAGTGAGTGGTCTCAGAAAACACTGGGCCCATTGGTCACATGCGCCACAGTGTCCGCACATGGTGGATCTCCTTGTGGAACGCTGTCAACCTGCGGTGATGCAAGGTAAGTTCATGGGCCATCACAATTTCGACACACAGGGAACGATCCGCTCCGCATAACCTCAGATTCACGTTTCCGGCGAGTGGGCAGATATCCCCTTTATTTCCCGCACGGACATTTTGCAGAGGAGCCCGCGTGACCGCCCGCACCACCACGCCCGACCTCTCCGGCAAGGACCCCGACTGGTGGCGGCAGGCCGTCGTCTACCAGGTCTATCCCCGCAGTTTCGCCGACGCCGACGGTGACGGCCTCGGGGACATCCGGGGCGTCACCGAGCGCCTCACGCACCTGGCCGCCCTCGGCGCCGACGCCCTGTGGCTGAGCCCCTTCTACCCCTCCGAGCTCGCCGATGGTGGCTACGACGTCGCCGACTACCGGGACGTCGACCCGCGCCTCGGGACGCTCGACGACTTCGACGCGATGGTCACCGAAGCGCACCGGCTCGGGCTGAAGGTGATCGTCGACCTCGTCCCCAACCACACCTCCCACCAGCACGTCTGGTTCCAGGAGGCCCTCGCCGCCGGCCCCGGATCCGCGGCGCGCGAGCGGTACGTGTTCCGTGACGGACGCGGTGCGCACGGCGAACTCCCGCCCACCGACTGGCAGTCCGTCTTCGGCGGCAGCGCCTGGCGGCGGGTGCCGGACGGGCAGTGGTACCTGCATCTGTTCGCCCCCGAGCAGCCCGATCTCAACTGGTCGCACGACGAGGTCCGCGAGGACTTCCGCACCACCCTGCGCTTCTGGTCCGACCGCGGTGTCGACGGCTTCCGCGTGGACGTGGCGCACGCGCTGGCCAAGGACCTGACGGAGCCGTTGCGCGACCTCGGTGACCTGCCCGGCGTCGCGGAGGAGGCCCTGGGCCGCCTGCCGCCGGGCGGCCACCCCTACTGGGACCGCGACGAGGTCCACGAGATCTACCGCGACTGGCGCACGATCCTCGACTCCTACACCCCGCCCCGTATGGCCGTCGCCGAGGCCTGGGTGCCGGGCCCGCGCCGCGCGCTGTACGCCCGCGCGGACGAACTCGGCCAGGCCTTCAACTTCGAGTACCTCCAGACCTCCTGGGACGCCGGCGAACTGCGCCAGGTCATCACCGACTCCCTCACCACCGCCCGCGCGGCCCACGCCTCGGCCACCTGGGTGCTCTCCAACCACGACGTCGTACGGCACGCCTCCCGCCTCGTGCTCCCGCCGGGCACCGACGAGAACGCCTGGCTGCTGTCCGGCGGCCACGCGCCCGCCGTGGACGGACACCAGGGCCTGCGCCGCGCTCGCGCGGCCACGCTGCTCATGCTCGCGCTGCCGGGATCGTCGTACGTCTACCAAGGTGAGGAACTCGGTCTGCCCGAGGTCGCCGACCTGCCCTTCGAGGTGCTCCAGGACCCGATCTGGGAGCAGACGGGCCGGGTCCGCAAGGGGCGCGACGGATGCCGGGTGCCGCTGCCGTGGACGACGAGCGGTCCGTCGTACGGCTTCGGAGCCGGCGGTGCCTGGTTGCCGCAGCCGGAGTGGTTCGCCGGGTACGCCGTCGAGGCCCAGGACGGTGCCGAGGGCTCCACGCTGGAGCTGTACCGCACCGCCCTGCGCCTGCGCCGCAAGCTCCTTCAGGGCGAGGACCTCACCTGGGCGGAAGCCTCCCCGGCCGACGTGCTGGACTTCGTCCGGCACGAGGGCTGGCGGTGCGTCACCAATCTGACGGACCGGGCCGTCCCGCTTCCGGCGGGAGAAGTGCTGCTCACCAGCAGCCCGCTGGAGGGCGGGCTGCTGGGACCCGACACGACGGCCTGGCTCGGCTAGGTCTAACCCACGGTCGGTGTCGGTGTCGGGGCCGCCCCCGCGGCCGGGGTGGCGCCGTTCGCGTTCTCGCCGGGGACGCCGAGCGGCGTCGACGTCGGGTTCGGCGGCGGGGTGAGCACGACCATCGGCGCGCCGGGCTGCGGGGCCGGCGGAGTGAGGTCGCTGCCGGGCAGCTTCGGCGGAGTGGTCTGCATGAAGAGGGCCTGGTCGAAGTTGACGAAGCCGGTCTTCTCCATGACCGTCATGTGGTCGAGCACCGTGTCGTTGGCCATGTCGGCCAGCGACCGCACCAGTGAGTTCTTGGTGGTGGAGCGGATCTTCGAGATCGTGTTGAAGATCGAGCCGTGCGTCACCCGCAGGATGTTGGCGAAGTTCGTGTCGAACTGCTGGCCGTTGCTCGACTCGATCGTGTTCACGAAGCCGACCTGCTGCGGGCTCGCCACGTTCGGGATGGTGACGTTGAGCATCGGGGCGATCTTGCGGCAGGCGGCGTCCAGGGCCGCGTGTCCGTCGATGAGATGCCTTCCGGCTTCCTTCACCTCCGGGGTGGTGCCCTTCTGCAGGGCGACCTCCCCCAGCGGGTACTCCCACAGGCCCGCCGCCCGCACCTTGACGACGAAGTCGCGGTCCTGCTCGGTCAGCGGGCCCCACTGCGTCTGGGCGATGATTCTGTCCTGAGCGGTCGCAGCCTGGCTGACACCCAGCATGGACGGGTACGCGAGAGCGCCCAAAGTCAGTGTGAGGGCTCCGCCCACGAACAGCGTTCCCATCGCGTTGCGCGAGAGTGGCACCGTGCCTCCTGCCCGGTAGGGGTATCCCGCCGGGAGGCGGGTCGGACGCACAGGAGTACGCACGCGGGGCCGTAGTTGTTCATCACCTCTTCCGGAGGATGACCGGGCTCACAGACGCACCGTCAGGACAGACCCCCGGCCGCCGGTTGACCGTTCGTTGACCGGTTCTCGGGAAAGTCCTGGCGAAATCGCGGGAGAGACCTGACGGACCCCGGACCTAGATTCGCTGCATGTCCATGCCACAGCGGTCGCAGCGGCCCCTTCCCGTCCTGCCCTACCGCAAGCCCACCAAGGGCCGCGACTACTGGGTGATCGACGACGTGCTCCCGGACGTCGACGCCGTACGGGAACGCTGTCTCACCAAGGACGACTGGGTGAAGGGACATCCGTACACCTCGGAGACCTGGCCGGGACTGCGGACCATGCCGGGGCTCGAACCCGCCGAGCTCGCGAGGGTCGAGCGGCTGGTGAAGCAGGCGACCGGCGCCAAGGAGCTGTGGGTGCAGCGGGCGCCCGGCGGGGGCACCCTCAACCACAACTGCGTGCAGGTCGTGGGGAAGGGCGAGAGCGAGCCCCGGCCGCACACCGACTCGCGGGCGCTGTGCCGGTACGCCGCCGTGCTGTATCTCAACCCCGGCGTCCCCAAGGACTGCGGCACCAGCTTCTACCGGCAGGCCATGCCCGGCGGGCGGCTCGGCGGCAACGTGGTGCAGGCCCCGCACAACAACCTCGTCGAGGCCCTCGGTACCCGGTTCGTCGCGCCGGACGCCTTCGAGGAGGACGTAAGGGTGCCGCACCGGTACAACCGGCTGCTCCTCTATAACGCCAACCTCGTGCACAGCGCGACCGGTTACTCCGGCAGCACGCTGGAGGAGAAGCGGATGACGGCCGTCTTCTTCTGGATGGCGTGACCTTGCCCTGGGACAGGCCCTAGTGGCGGACCGCTCTCGGCACCTTCGCCCGCACGTCCCCCGACAGGTCGTGCGTGCTGCGGGCGGTCCCCTTGCCCGTACCACCCGCGGGTACGTCCGACACGGTCAGCACCACCGCGTCCAGCAGCTTGCCGTCCCGGTCGGTGAAGTCGACCTCGACGGTGAAGGACTTCGCCGAGTCCGCGGAGTTGGTGGCGGTGACCTCCACCGTCGTACGGCCGTCCGACGCGGTGGCGGGGGTGCCGAGTCGTACGTCGTCCCTGGCGTCGACGCCGCTCTTGATGTCGTCGAACCGCCTGCCCGCCTCCGCCGTGGCCGACGACACCGCCTCCCCGGCGCGGGAGGCGGCGGACGCGACCTTGCTCGCCACCGACGACGGGCTGTCGTCGTCGGAGCAGGCGGTCAGGCCGGTGAGGGCCAGAGTCGTCAGCAGCGCGGCAGTCGTCCAGCGTGTCATCTCGCCTCCAGCGGGGTGTCCCTCCAGTGAAGGGCCCTCCCCCTACGGCCGCACGCCCGGCGTCACCCGAACGGCCCACTCCCGTGGTGGCCGCCCCCTCTCCGCCCGATGGCCGAAGCACATCAACCCCGAAAGGGCATCCAGAAGCGGGTCTGATCCCGAACGGGGCGGACAGCGACGGGGTCGCCCGCTCCCGCTCGGGTACGGCGCCTCCTCGGTGACACCACGAGGGGCGGCATGGGGGGCGGGAGGCGGGCAGGGCCGCGTGGTGGTGGCCCGGTCTCGGGCCCGTCACACGTGGCCGAGGCCGCCGCTGCCGAATCCGCCGCTGGAGCCGGGCAGCCAGCGTTTGCGGTGCTGGTCCTTTCCTCGTCTGCTTCCCGAGTGATGGAGCTGGTACGGCATCAGCCGTTCCTGCTCGTCCGCGGTGACCGGCAGCTCGTCCGGCTCGCGCATCTCCCGCATCTCACGGATCGGCCCGGTCTCCGGGAGGTGCGGCTGCTCCTTGCTGAGCGGCCGTGGAAGCTCCCGGTCCTGGACCCGCATGCCGAACACCACGGCACACACCAGCGCGCCGGCGATGAACAGTCCACCGGCGAAGGCGGCGATCACGTTGACTACTTCGTTCGACGAGGCCGCCAGGACAAACGTCGCGGTACTCATACTCCGATTATCGCCCAATCGGGGCGAAAGGGGAGTTCCGGGGGACCACTGTGACCCGGTGGAAGTTGCATTCGGCCGGCCCGACGGGCCGGGGCCCCGCCTGGTGGGCCTTCAGCGCCATGCTGACCAGGCTCATCAGCAGGTCGACGTCCGTCTCGCAGTCGAGGTGGACGGTGACCCAGCGGGAGCCGGGCAGCAGCCGGACCGCGGTCGACCCCTGGAGGTCGTCGTGGAATCTGCGGATGGCCGGTTCGGTGAGGTGCAGATCCACGTCCCGCCCCGGGTGGAAGTGCACGATCTCGCTGTGCCCGGAGCGCAGCGCCAGCCCGGCTCCGCAGCTGGGCAGCCCCGTGCTGAGGTCGGACCACGCCTCCAGGCGCTCCAGGGCGCGCTCGGCCAGAGTCATGCGTCCATCGTCGCCCGCTCACCGCCTCGCAACCAGAGGTTGAGCGAAACGTAACCGGTGTGTGAGGTGTCGCATGCGCCTCGCTCGGGACGTGGTTTCACCTGGTTCGTCCGCGTACGGCCCAGGCGCGAGCCGAGAGGGGGATCGAACCGTCGGGGGCGGTGGGGGCAGCCGCGCGCAGGGCTTCTCGCAGGTCGTCCCGGGCGGCCGGGGGGAGGGTGGTGACATAGCCCGGCGCGGGGCCCTGGCCGGCCAGGAAGGGGCCCCACAGATCGGCGAAGTCGGCGAAGACGGTGGGGACTTCGATCGCGCGCACGATCACGTCGGCGAGTCCCGCGGTCGTCCACAGGTCGTGCAGCGGCTGGGGACGGCAGCCGGGGAACCGCAGACCCTCGTCCAACTCGGCCGCCGCCGGGTCGAGTTCGGCGGCGGTGTCCCAGAAGAGACGCAACAGGCGCATCCCGTCGGCGTAGTCCCAGACGTACCCGGCCACCAGAGCGCCGCCCGGCCGGACCGCGCGGGCCATCGCGGTGACCGCCGCCGCGGGGTCGGACAGGAAGTTCAGGGTCAGACCGCTGACCGCCACGTCGAAGGCGCCGTCCCGGACGGGAAGCGCCATGGCGTCCGCCACGACCCCGGCCCGCCCCGCGCGGACGAAGCCCTCGGAGCGGTCGCAGCCCACGACCAGGTCGGGCCGGCAGCGTTCCCGGACCACCGCCGACAGCACCCCGGTGCCGCACCCCACGTCCAGCCACCGCAGTCCGTCCGGACGGCCGAGCCAGGCCGTGAACTCGCGCGCGACCGCCCGGCTCCAGCGGCCCATGTAACGGTCGTAGGCGGCGCCGGACGCCCACACGTCGTATCGCTGTCCGTCCATGGCTCCCACGATCCTCGCCCCGCCGGATTTCTTCTCGGCTTCTGGTCTTCAGGCCCGCCGAAGCACCCTGTTTCCCCACCCGGACCCGACAAGCACCCCGTTTCTCCGCCGGACCCCCCGAGAACGTCCGCGTGAACCGATCGCCGGGTTCGGGACGATGAGGGGGTGAACCGATCCTTCCGAAGGGGGACTCCGTGAGTGAGAACACCGTCCGGCCCGCCGTGCGCTCGGCGCGTGGCTCCGCCCGCCTCGCCGTCGCCGGGCTCGGGCTCGCCGGTGCCGCCTATGCGCTGCGGGCCGTATGGGACATCCGGCTCGCCGTCGCGGGGGAGCCCGCCTCCGGGCCGCCGAACCAGGGCGAGGGCCGGCACCGGCCGCTGAACGCCCTGGAGGACTCGTACCACCTGGTCAGCACGGCCGGAAGCTTTCTCACGCTGGTGTGCGCGGCCCTGTTCATCGGCTGGCTGGGGCGGATGCGGGACAACGCGCGGGCCCTGTCCGGCGAGCGCCCGCGCTACGCCGGCATCTGGGTCTACGCCGCCTGGTTCGTGCCGATCGCCAACCTGTGGATCCCGCGCGGCATCGTCGCCGACATCCACCACAAGAGCGCCCCGGACCGGAAGCTGCCCGTCGTCGTGAACGTGTGGTGGGCGCTGTGGCTGCTCGGCATGGTCACCGGGCTCGGCCTGATGTACGACGGCGACACGGACGACCTCATCGCCCGCGCCTACAACGGCGTGACCACGCTGCTGGTCGCCGATCTCGCCGTCGTCGGCGCGGCCGTCGCCGGGATCCTCATGGTGCGTGCGCTGACCGCCGTGCAACGTGTGTACATCGACGACCAGTTGCGTACGCCGAGTGGTGATCCCTTGAAGGAAATCGTCAGGGTGTTTGATCGGGATTGAGGGCACTTACTGTTGCGCCTACGTGACAGCCCCCCACCCACAGGATCGCCATGCGCCCCATCCCCTCCGTCATGGCCGTCTGCGTGTCGGCCCTTCTGCTCACCTCCTGCTCAGTGGGCAGCAGTGACACCGCGGTGAGTCCCAAGAAGGGCGACGACATCACGCTGGGTCTGTTGCTCCCCGACCGGGACACCAGCCGCTTCGACCGGTTCGACTACCCGCTCATCAAGAAGGAGGTCGCGACCCTCACCCGCGGCAAGGGCAAGGTCAGTTACGCCAACGCCGGGGCGAGCGAGAAGCGGCAGAGCCAGCAGTTCGAGCAGATGGTCACCGACAAGGTGGACGTGATCCTGGTGGACGCGGTGGACGCCAAGGCGATCGAGCCGGATGTCCAGAAGGCGAAGGACGCGGGCATCCCCGTCATCGCCTACGACCGGCTCGCCCAGGGCCCCATCGACGCCTATGTCTCGCACGACAACGAGCTCGTCGGCGAGGTGCAGGGCCGGGCCATCGTCGAGGCGCTCGGCGACAAGGCCGAGAAAAGCAAGATCGTCATGATGAACGGCTCCCTCGCCGACCCCAACACCGCCCTCTTCAAGAAGGGCGCACTGGACGAGCTCAACGGCAAGGTCGTCATCGCCAAGCAGTACGACACCAAGGACTGGCTGCCGTCGGTCGCCAAGGCCAACATGAAGGCGGCGATCGCCTCGTTCGGACTGAACAACATCGCCGCCGTCTACTCGGCCAACGACGACATGGCGGGCGCGGTCATCGACGAACTCAAGGAGGCGGGAGCCACGAAGATCCCGCCGGTGACCGGGCAGGACGCGAGCCTCGCCGCGGTGCAGCGGGTCGTGTCGGGCGAGCAGTACATGACCGTGTACAAGTCCTTCCTGCTGGAGGCGACCAACGCCGCGCAGATCGCGGTGTACAAGATCCAGGGCCGCGACCTCCAGTTCGACGCGCTCATCCGCGACAAGGTCAACAGCCCCACCCAGAAGGACATCCCGTCCCTGCTGGTGCCGGTGGTCGCGCTGACCAGGGACAACATCCAGCAGACGGTGATCAAGGACGACGTGTACACCGTGAAGCAGATCTGCACCGCCGAGTACGCGGCGGACTGTGCGGCGATCGGCCTCAAGTAGGGGTTGCTCAGGGGCCGGTGCGCAGTCGTCGTACGGCAAGGGCGGTGGCCGTCAGCGCGGTGACCGTGCCGAAGGCCAGGTGCACGGCGGTGTCGGCGGGCGTGAAGGACGCCACCGCGTTGCCGAGCACGCTGAGGACGAGCAGGGGCCAGAGAAGAAGGATCACGGGTACTCCAAGTGGTTGGGGTTTTCTCGGTGTTGACGACGCTACGAGCCGCACCCCGGTCCGGCCGATCCAGCGGTCCGCCCGGTCCGGGGTACAGCAGGCTGTACTTTCCGGCTCCCGGTCGTACTGCGAACTCCTTTTCCGCCTAGGGTCGTTGTCCTCCAGCCAGAGGGGGTTCGGATGGCCACCGCCGACGTCAAGAGCCTTGCGGTGGGGACCGCCACGACCGCGGGCGCCGCGCTCGGCCAGCTGGTCTCCGGACTCGGTACGGCCGTCCTGGCGCCGTTCGTGCTGCTGTGGCTGGTGCTGGCGCCCGGCGGGGTGCGCGTGCTGCACGCCCTGGCCGGCATGGAACGCGTCCGGCTGGCGCGGTGGGGCCCCGAGGTCATCGCCCCCGCGCCCCCGCCGACGCGACTGAGGGCCGCCCTCGCCGATCCGACGACCCGGCGTGAATTGCTGTGGCTGGTCCGGCATCTGGTCGTGGGCCTGCCGCTGGGGCTGCTGGGCTTCGTCCTGCCGGTGCTCGCCGTACGGGACGCCGCCTTTCCGCTGTACTGGCGGCTCGCCCCGAAGGACGCGACCGCCACGTCCATCGGGGTCGGCGTCGCGCACTCCTGGCCGGACGCACTGGCCGTGTGCCTGCTCGGCGTGGGCTGGATCGCCATCATGCTGGGGCTCACGCCCGGCATGGCACGGCTGCAGGCGAACCCGGGGCGCCGGCTGCTGTCGGCCGGTCCCGACGCCGATCTCTCCCTGCGCATCGCCGAGTTGACCGCCACCCGGGCCGCCGCGCTGGACGCGCACGCCACCGAACTGCGGCGCATCGAGCGCTCTTTGCACGACGGCACCCAGAACCGGATCGTCACGGTGACCGTGCTGCTCGGGGCCGCCCGCCGCATGGTCGCCCGCGATCCGGCCGGGGCCGACGAACTCCTGGAGCGGGCCCAGTCCGCGGCCGAACAGGCGCTGGCCGAGCTGCGGACCGTCTCCCGCGGCATCCTGCCGCCGGTGCTCGCGGACCGGGGGCTGGCCGGGGCGCTCACCGGGCTCGCGGCGGAGAGCGCGGTGCCGTGCACGGTCGATGTCGAGGTGCCGCGGCGATGTGCGGCCTCCGTCGAGGCGACCGCGTACTTCGTCGCGGCCGAGGCGCTGACCAACATCGCCAAGCACAGCGGGGCGTCCCGGGCCACGATCACGGTCCGCGCCCCCGGCTCACGGCTCCTGCTGCGGATCACGGACGACGGCCGGGGCGGCGCCGACGAGCACGCCGGCTCCGGCCTCACCGGCATCCGCCACCGCATCGCCGCCCACGACGGCACCCTCCACCTGACAAGCCCACCGGGCGGCCCGACGGCACTGGAGGCGGATCTGCCGTGCGGTGCGTGAGCGTCCGTGCGGGGTGTGACGGGGTTCGGGTCTGCCGGTCGGGGCGCCGGGGTGCTGTCTGTGGCTGTGCGGGGTGTGGCGCGGCCCTGTATGAGGACGCTGTTCGTCCGGCGAGTCCGGCGGGTAGCCCGATGACTCTGGAGAGGGACCTGCCATGCGGATCGTGATCGCCGAGGACGACCCTCTGCTGCGGGAGGGGCTTGCCCTCCTGCTGCGTGCCGAGGGGCTGGACGTGGTCGGCACCGCCGGTACCGCCGAGGGGGCGCTCGACGCCATCGACGCGCACAAGCCCGACGTGGCCATCCTCGACGTACGGATGCCGCCCACGCACACCGACGAAGGGATCCGCGCGGCCGTAGAGGCCCGGCGGCGCAGGCCCGGGCTCGCCGTCCTCGTGCTGTCCGCCTACGTCGAGCAGAGCTTCGCGACCGAGCTGCTGACCGGTGGGGTCGGCGGGCTGGGCTATCTGCTCAAGGAACGGGTCGGCCGGGTGGAGGAGTTCCTCGACGCGCTGCGCCGGGTGGCGGCCGGCGGCACCGCCATCGACCCCGAGGTCGTCGCGCAGTTGTTCACGCGGTCCCGTCAGGACTCGCGGCTGGAGCGGCTCAGCCCGCGCGAGAAGGACGTACTCGCCCTGATGGCCGAGGGGTTGGGCAACAGCGCCGTCGCGGAGAAGCTGTTCGTGACCGACGGGGCCGTGCACAAGCACATCCGGAGCATCTTCGCGAAGCTGGACCTGGCGCCGACGGACCAGGTGGACCGGCGGGTGGCGGCGGTGTTGCGCTACCTGGAGGACGCGCGCCGGGCCCGCTGAAGTACAGCCTGCTGTACCGGGAGTCGGGGCGTGCGCGGCAATGATCCGAGGGCGCCGCGCTGGTGTGCTGGAGCCATCACATCAGCCCCCTCCGAAGGGATCCGCGGTGAGCGCCCAAGCCCCCGTGACCACCGAAACCGGCACCGTAACCAGCACCGAGACCCGACCCGCTCCGCCAGCCGACGGCGGCCTGCGCGGCAGTATCCGCCGCAACCCCCTGACCTGGTTCTTCACGCTGGCCTTCGCACTGAGCTGGGCCGCCTGGACGCCGTACGTCCTCTCCGAGAACGGCCTCGGAGTCTGGCACTTCGCCTTCCCCGGCTCCGGCGGCGCCACCCAGGTCACGGGCGTCCTGCCCGGCGCCTACCTCGGCCCGATCGCCTCGGCCCTGCTCGTCACCGGGATCACGGAGGGACGCGCGGGCCTGCGGACCTGGCGGGCCAGGATGACGAAGTTCAAGGTGAGCTGGCGCTGGTACCTGGTCGTCCTGCTCGCCGTGCCGGCCACGCTGACTCTCGCCTCGGCCGCGCTGGCCGGCCGCGGTCCCGCCCTGCCGCCCGCGATGGTCCTCGCCGCCTTTCTCCCCGGACTGCTCATCCAGATGATCACCACCGGTCTCGCCGAGGAGCCCGGCTGGCGGGAGTTCGCGATGCCGCGGATGCAGCGCCGCTACGGCCCCCTGACCGCGACCCTCCTCGTCGGCGCGCTGTGGGGCTGCTGGCACCTGCCGCTGTTCCTCACGGAGTGGGGCGGCGGGCCGCACGTGGCGTGGACCGTGCCGGTGGAGTTCATCGCGATGACGATCACGTTCAGCTGCGTGATGACCTGGGTGTTCAACAAGTCCGGCGAGAGCATGCCGCTGGTCATGCTGCTGCACACCGGCGTCAACAACTTCTTCTCGATCGCCTGGTCGGACATGTTCCCCTCACTGTCCGACGGCGACCTCGCCCACGCCCTCCTGCTCAGCACGACGGCGGCGGCCCTGATCCTGCTGGCCGCGACCCGGGGCCGGCTGGGCCTGCCTGCACGGTGACCCGCACCCACCGCACACGAACGGGCTCCCGGCGCCTCCCTCGTCGCCCCGGGAGCCCGTTCCGGTGCTTCCCTGGTGCTGTTCGTCGCTCGCGCCGGACCGGATGTCGTTTCGCCGCAGAAATGTCGACGGGGCTCGCGGTTACTTCTGCGCGCCGCCCGCGAACTGGAGGGAGATGTGCCGCAGCACCTCAGCGGAGGTGTCGGTGCGGCCCTCGTCGTGGGCCTCGGCCAGTTGTACGAAGGCGAACGCGAAGCAGTTGGCGATGCTCGCGATGGCGGGCCCCAGCTCCTCGGCCACGGCGTCCGCCGCCGCGAGGCCACTGGCGTCCGCGGGAAGGTGGATCCGTGGCAGGGTCTCCACGAGAAGCGCGGAGATCGCCCCGGTCAGCGAGGCCTGCCGGTCGGGGTGTTCGCGTACCTGCCGTCGCATCTCCAGTGCCTCGGTGAGGATGCCGACGACGTTCTGCATGACCTCTCGCTGCTCCATGGACGCAGCGTAAGCGCTCCGCGGGGAGGGTGGTGCGGGGCGCTGTCGGCAGCGTGTGTGGCGCAGAGCACAGGAACTCCGGGTCGAGGTGCGGAGCGTTACGGGTGTGAGGGAAACAGAAGTGGCGGAACCGGACCGGGCGCGGATTCGGGCCGGGGACCGGGCGGCGTTCGGGGAGTTGTACGACCGGTACGCACGGGCGGTCTACAACCACGCCCTGCGGCTGACCGGGAACTGGGCGGAGGCCGAGGAGGCGATGTCCGAGACCTTCCTCGCCGCCTGGCGGACTAGGGAGACGGTGGAGCCGGAGGGCGGCTCGCTCAGGCCCTGGCTGCTCGGCATCGCCACGCACAAGGCGTACAACGCCAACCGGGGCCTGCGACGGAGGCTCGCCTTCCTGGCCCGCAGCCCCGAGCCGCGCCCCGTCGAGGACTTCGCCGAGGAGACGGCGGGCAGGATCGACGACGCCCGCCGACTGGCCGTCGTGCACCGGGCGTTGAGCCGGATCGGACGGCAGGACCGTGAGGTGCTCGCGCTGTGTGTGTCCGCCGGGCTCGACTACCGGCAGGCCGCCGAGGCGCTCGGCGTCCCGGTCGGCACCGTGCGCTCCCGGCTCTCTCGCGCCCGGGCCCGGCTCGCGCGACTGAGCGCGGAGGAACAGGGGCGAACCGGGACGGAACCACCCCGGGCCCACGGAGAGATGGAGAGTGAGGCCGCGCTCGCGGCCCTGTTCCTGCGGGAGGAGACCCGATGAGCGAGGCCGAGGAGCTGTTGTCGACCCCGGCGGAGTGGGACCTCCCGCCGGAGCGCCACCGTCACTTCAAGGACGTACTGATGCAGCAGATCGATCACGACACAGCGGTCACGCCTCGGCGGAGCCGGTTCCTGCGGCCCGCCGTACTGGTGCCGCTGGCCTCCGCGGCCCTGACCGGCGCCCTGCTCGTGACCCTCTCCGTGGACGGCCGTGGCCCGGCGACCGGACCCGCCCCGGCCGCGACCGCGGCCGGCGCCTCCGTCACCCTCAACCGGATCGCCACGGCCGCCATGGCGAGCGACACGGTCCGGGTGCGGGACGACCAGTTCGTGTACGTCAGGACGCTGGTTCGCGAGAACATGGGCGACTTCAGCGGCCCCGTGCGGCTCGGCGCCCTGCACACCGAGGAGCGGTGGACCTCCCAGGACCCCGGCCCGCTCCGGGTCACCGGGTGGATCAGGGCCAGTGGCAAGGACGCGATCATGCCGGACCAGATGCTCCCCATCGAGTCCCCCGATCCCCGTCCGGCGGGCGTCGACCACCCCACCTACCGGTGGCTGGCCTCGCTGCCCACCGACCCCGACGCCCTGCTCGCAAGGCTGCGCGAGGAGGCCAGGCCGGTCGAGGGCGAGTCGCGGGACCAGGCGGTCTTCTCCCTGATCGGCGATCTGATCGGCGGCACGATCATGCCGCCCGCGAACGCCGCCGCCTTCTACAAGGCGGCCGCGAAGCTGCCCGGTGTGCGGGAGATCCCCGACGCCGCCGACGCGGCCGGCCGGCACGGGATCGCCATCACCCTCGACGACACCGGCTTCGCCACCCGCGACGAGTGGATCTTCGACAAGGAGACCCTCGCCCTGCTCGGCTCCCGCTTCTACGTCACCGACCCGGACCGGGGCATCACGACCGAGACCCTGTTCGGCACCACCGCCGTGATGGAGACCGCCGTCGTCGGCGGGAAGGGCGAGGTGCCCGCCCGGGCCGCGGCACGCTGACGTCCCTCTGATGCCCTTTGGCGCACAATTGGCGCCATGAGCATCGTCAAGATCAACGTACTCACGGTCCCCGAGGAGCAGCGCGAGACGCTGGAGAAGCGGTTCGCCTCCCGCGCGGGGACCGTAGAGAACTCGGACGGATTCGAGTGGTTCGAGCTGCTGCGGCCCGTCGAGGGCACGGACACCTACCTCGTCTACACGCGCTGGCGTGGCGAGGAGGACTTCCAGAAGTGGATGTCCGGGATGGCACAGGCCTCGCACGGGGGCGGCGGCGAGCAGGGCCGCCCCAGGCCCGCAGCCTCCGGCTCGACGCTGTGGACCTTCGAGGTCGTCCAGCAGGCCGCGCCCAAGCAGTGACGGCGAGGGGACCCCGGGCACGGATCCCGGGGTCCCCGCCGTGTCCTACAGCGTGACCTGCTTGCCGCCGAAGGTCACGACCAGGCTGCCGTTGGAGGCGAAGGACCAGCCCAGGGCGCCCGCGTAGGTGGAGCAGCGGGAGCCGTTGGTGCCGGACCAGAACTGGTTGGAGCTGTCGGCGTCACCGGCGTACCGGTCGTTCGCTCCGCTGTTGCACGAGGTGTTGCCGCGGAAGACCGAGGTGCCGGTCTCGAAGTTGAAGTTGCGCTCGGTGTTGGCGATGGAGACGTTGCTCGTGATGGTCATCGAGCCGGGGTTGCTGTTGTAGGTGAACCCGTGGTGGCCGTTGCCGTAGGCGACGCTGTGCTGCACCACGTGGTTGACCGCGATGTCGTCGCCGCCGAGCTTGTAGCCGTTGCGGTCGCCGTTGCCGGCCTGGGAGCCGTCGCTGAGCGTGCCGTTGCCGTAGGACAGGGAGTACTCGATGGTCACCGGGCCGATCGCGCCGGTGTCGGTCTTGGTGTAGAGGTCCCAGCCGTCGTCGATGTTGTTGTGCGAGACGGCGTACCGGAACACGTTCCCGGTGCCGGTGGTGAGCTTCGCGGCGAAGCCGTCGGCGTCCTCGCCGTCGGAGTCGGCGTTGTCGTGGGACTCGGCGCTCAGGATCAGGTTGTTGGCCGGCCACTGGCTCGCCGGGGTGGAGGAGGCCATCCGGCCCAGCTGGAGGCCGGTGTCACGGTTGAAGCGGGTCACCGTGCGCTCGACGACGTTGTTGCTGCCGCCGACGTAGATGCCGTTGTCCCCGGCGCGCTCGACGACGAGGCCGTAGATCTTCCAGTAGTTCGCGTTGAGCTGGATTCCGCGGTTGGTCGAACTCTCGCTCTGTGCCGAGAAGTTGAGCACAGGAGTCTCGCCCGGGTAGGCGGAGAGCGTGGTGCGTGCGGACGAGGTGCCGTTGCTGCCGGCCGGGATGGTCACCGTCGAGGAGTAGGCGTACGTCCCACCGCGCATGTAGATCGTGCCGCCGGCGGAGATACGGCTGATCGCCGAGGTGAGGGTGGTCGGGGAGGTCACCGTGCCGGCCGCGCTGTCGGTGCCGCTCGGTGACACGTACAGGGCGCTGCTCGACGGCGGCGGGGTCGTCGTGCCGGACGTCTCGGCGTCCAGGTAGTCGACGTTGGGCAGGCCGTTCGCGGTGGTCGGGTTCAGCCGGACGGTGTTGCTGCCCGAGTTCACCGGGACGGTGAGCGTCTTGGTGGTCCAGCCGGTCCAGGTGCCGGTGGACTCGAAGGACGCCGACGAGACCGTCGAGCCGTTCACGATGATGTCCGCGGCGCGGGCGGTGGTGGTGCCGTTGGCGAAGCGGACGCTCAGGGTCGCCGTGCCCGATGCGGGTGCGGACACGGTGAACTGGGCGTACGCGCCGGTGGCGTTGGTGCCGTTGCAAAATCCGCTGCCGGAGTAGCCGGCGTACTCGGTCTCGACGGCTCCGGTGCAGGTGGCGGGCGCGGTCTCGGCCTCGTAGCGGGTGGTGGCGGCCTGGGCTGTGGTGCCGGACAGTGCGACGAGCGTGCCGGCGATGAGGCCGACGGATGTGATGACTGGTCTCAGGTGCATCGTTCGTCTCCATGGTGTGCGGCGACGGGGGCACGTATCGTTCGGAAGGTAAGCGCTTGCCATGGTCGCGTCAACGGTTATGTATGTGATCGTTGTTCATGGACACGAATTGGATACGGTGGCGGCATGACGCTCTTCGTGAAGATCTGCGGCCTGAGGACCGAGCAGGACGTCGACACGGCCGTCGAGGCCGGCGCCGACGCCATCGGGTTCGTCTTCTCCGACAGCCCGCGCCGCATCGACCCCGCGACGGCGGCGCGGTTGGCCGCCAGGGTCCCCGAGAGTGTCGTGACGGTGGGTGTGTTCCGCCGCGAACCCCTGGAGTACGTACGGTCCGTGGCCGCGGAGTCGGGCATCGGGGCCGTCCAGCTGCACGGACCCGAGGACCGCGACTACTACGCCGAACTCGCGACCGGCGGCTGGACCCTGATCCGCGCGGCCGCCTTCGGCGACTCCGTGCCGCGCTGCGGAGAACTGGGCGAGGACATGCTGCTGCTCGACGCCCCGGTACCGGGGTCCGGCATGGCCTGGGACTGGTCGCGCAAGCAGGTGGCCGGCGCCGGGGAGAAGTGGCTCCTGGCCGGGGGCCTCACACCGGAGAACGTCCGCGAGGCCGTCGACGTCACCCGCCCCTGGGGCGTCGACGTCTCCAGCGGCGTGGAGGCGAGCCGGGGCGTCAAGGATCCGACCCTGATCACCGCGTTCGTGGAGGCCGCCCGGGCCGGGGCCCACGCCACGGGGTGAGTCCCTGAAGCCGCGGGCCTCGCGTCGGTCGAGCAGTGACGTGGGTTGACCGGTGCCGTCGGCCGGCGCGCGGTCGTTGGCGGGTGTCGGCTGGCTGGCCTGTGTTCGTGGGTCGGTCGTTGACCGGTGTTGTCACTCGGTTTGTTGCCGGGGGTCGGCTGGGGCTGCCTCGGTCCGTTCGTGGGGTGGCCCGTGTCGTCGGCTGGCCCGTGTTCGCAAGTCGGCCGCAGGCCGGTGTCGTTCCTCGGCCCCTGCCCGCGGATCCGCCGTGAACGCCACAGCGCCCGCCACCGGTCAGGTCGACCGATGGCGGGCGCGGAGTCCGCTCCCGTGTGGGTTACTTCTGCGCGGACGGGGACGGGGACGGGGACGGTGTGTCCGTTTCCGCCGGCTTGCCCTTCAGGGGGACGAATGCCAGCGCGTCCCAGGCGATCGAGGCGTCGCCGGTGCCGTCCGCCGTGGCCGAGGTCAGCGAGACGCTCGGGGTGCCCTTGAACTCGTAGGAGCCCAGGGAGACCCAGGTGTTCTTGCCGCCGGTGTCCTGGGAGATCGTCTTCTCCACGACCGAGCCGTCACCGACGTCGATGCGGTACGTCGCCGACGGGGTGTTGGCCTCGTGGTCGGGCAGGTGCACCATGACCTCCGCCCAGCCGCCGATCTTCCGGTCCGGCGTCCAGGTGCCGGTGACGACCGAGTCGGTATAGCTCGGCACCCGGGTGTGGGTGAGCCAGAAGTGCCCGCCGAAGCCCGCGCCCAGCTGATGGAAGTCGATCTTCGAGGGATAGACGGTCGCGCCGTTCTGCTGCGCCGACCCGAAGGTGAACTTCAACGTCCCCCGGCTGGTCCAGTTCTTCTCGCCCGCACAGGGGTTGGCGTCACCGACCCGGAACTTCACCGTGTTCGGCACGTCGTCCACGATCAGCGCGTTCGCCGGGAGCGTGGACGCGCAGGCCGCCGGGTGTGGAGCCGCGACCGCCGGCTCGGGGTCGGTCGCCTGGTACTTCAGCACCTCGGTGCCGCAGGTGGTCGTGCAGTCCGTCCAGCTCACCGGCTGGTGCCACCAGCACTTGAAGTCGTCCCGCTGACAGGGCCCCTCGGGCTGGGTCGACCCCTCGACCTTGCGCGGCTTGCTGACGTCGCAGTCGTTGAGCGTCGGCTTGCAGAACGTGTCGTGCGGCGGCTGGGCGTCGGGCGCGTTGCCGGTGGGCCAGTCGCCGACGGTGAACGCCCGCACGGTCGCCCCGGTCGCCGGATCGGTCTTCTGCTGGGAGTAGGCCGCCCAGCCGAGCACCCGCTCCGGGTACGACCACAGGTTGGGGTTGCGGGCGTCGTCGTAGCCGGACGACAGGAACATCTTCCGGTCGGCCGGGTAGATGCCGTTGGCCGGGTTGTTGAACCAGCCCAGACCCCACGGGGCGCTCGCGTCCGCCGCACTCGGCAGATTGAACCCGCTGTTGTAGGCCCACAGCGCGAGCCACCAGTTCTCCAGGTACTGCGGGTCGCCGCCGTTGACGAGCAGACCCTTGTCGTACAGCTGGTTCCACTTGTCCTGGAGGATCTGGAGCCCCGCGGCGATGTTGGCCGCGTAGTCCACGGTGATCGCCTGCTGCTGCTCGGCGGTGTAGGTGGTGTCCGCCCCGGCCATGCCGCTGGTCACCTGGGAGATGCCGTAACCGCAGTCGGCGGCCGCCCAGTTGACGGTGTGGACGCTGCCCGCGTTGCCGTAGTAGCCGCCCTGGATGAAGTTGCTGCTCTCGCCCGCGGCCGCCCGGGAGCTGGCCTGGAGCAGGTTGGACTCCTGGGAGAGCACCCCGAGCATGATCTGCGCGGGCACCCGGCCGCCGCCCTTGAGCGCGGAGGACGGGAACAGGCCCTGCGGGGTGTACGACGGGAGTTCGCTGCCGTTCCAGCCGCTGCGGCGCCGCACGTCGAGCTTGCCCTGCACGGCGAGGTCCGTCGCCCACTCGGCCTGCGCGGTCGAGGGCTGGAGCGACTGGAGCTTCGGGTCGTTTCGGGTGACGGCGCAGGCGCGGTCGGGGTCGGTGGTGGAGGTCGACGGGTCGTCGTCGCCTGGGGTGATGCTGTTGGTGTGGATCCCGTCCGTCAGGGCCGGGGACTGCTCCTCGCCCTGAGTCCCCTTCGGCGCCGTGGGCTTCACACGGAAGCCGAAGTCGGTGTCGGAGCCGGGCACCACCGCGTTGATGCCGACCGACTGGGCGATGTCCGCGGCGGCCTTCCTGCCGCCGGCCGCCTCGGTGCCGTTGCCGACGGAGGTCAGCGCGAGGTCCCCGGTGGTGGAGACCTCCGCGGAGGCCGGCACGTCCAGCGTCCGCCAGCTCTTCGGCAGGGCCGGCACGGCGTCCTCGGCGTCCTTGCCGGTCACGAAGACCCGGCCGCCGTTGCCGTGCACCGCGAGGGCGCCGAGCGCGCCGGAGCCGAGGAGCTTGTCGGAGCCGGCCGAGGTGACCCGGCGGACCTGCACCTTCTTTCCGGCCGGGACCTGGTAGGCGAGCCCGCTGTGCGCGTCCGGGACCAGCCGGAACGGCGTGCCGTCGGTCCTGGCCAGGGTGCTGGTCGCGCCCTTGGCGTCCACCGAGACCACGGAGTCGCCCTGGGCGGCCGCGATCTTGTTCCCGAAGGGCACGGCGGAGGTGAGCTGACCGGCGACGGTCTGCTGCCGGACCAGCTCTCCCTTCCGGGCGTCGACGGTGAGCAGTTGTGTGCCGGTGCCCTCGGGGCGGGTGAGGACGGCCTGTTCGCCGTCGCCGCAGCCGGGGTTGAAGTAGGCGAGGGAGACCAGCTCGGGCAGCTTGGTCACGGTGCCGTCGGCCAGGTCGACCACGGCCGCGAACGCTCCCTGCTGGAAGCCCTGTTGGTCGTTGACGGCCTGCCGTGGCGCGTAGACCACGACGGCACGGTCGCCGGACCCGGTCACACAGGTCTGCCCGATCCACTGGTCGGTGTCGATGCCCGGCTCGGACAGGGTGGCCGCGGTGTGCCACGTGTAGGCGTCGGCCGCGTCGGCGACCAGGACGTGCAGTCCGGTGCCGTCACCGTCGTAGGTGACGATCCGGTCGCCGGACTTCTGCCAGCCGGACGGCAGTTGGGAGGTGTTGGTGACACGGTCCCCCGGTGTCGGGGTGGCCGGGGCGGAGGGGCTGGTCAGGGCCGCGGACGCGAGAGGGGCGACGAGGGCCAATGCCAGTACGGACATGCCCGAAGCCGCGAGTATTCTCCCGCGCCGGCTTTTCGGCACCCAGCGGTGCCTTCCTCCTGGATATTCACGAGTCGTGCGCAAGGAATTCCGCCTGGATTCATTTGTGAAGGTCAGGTACCGGCAACGACGTTCCCCCAGGCCGGTGACGCGGAAGCTATCAGTCCGCCATGACGCCAACGGGAGTTGGAGGTCGGCTACCGGGCGGTATCCACGGAATATCCACGAGATCCAGGCAACGTATTACTCCTTGTTGAGGTCTCATCTACGGGTAATCCCCGAAACCCCCCACACATCACGAGGAACAGTGAACGTGTCGATGAGCACCAGACGTCTCAAGATCGCATTCGTTTCCGTCGCCGTGGCACTCGCGGGTCTGGCAGCCGCCGGTCCCGCCGCCGCGGCCGCCCCGGCCAGGCCCGCCGCGGCCACCGCGCAGGCCCAGCAGTCCGCCGTACCCGTCGACTTCGTGGACCTGCCCACCACGGCCCTCGTGGCCGACGGCGAGCGGCACGAGGTCACCGTCACCTACCGCAACGACTCCTCGGCGGACCGGACCGTCGCCCCGCAGCTCCTGGTGGAGTCGCCGGACGCGGGTCCCTTCCTCACCCCGTCGGACGTCGTGGTCGAGCAGCGCACCGCGCACGGCTGCTGGCGGCCGGTGGAGACCGCGAGCCAGACCGGCACGCTCTTCACCGACCTGACGACCGCTCAGCACACGCTCCACGCCGGCCAGACCCTCACCCAGGTCTACCGGATCACGGTCGTCAACCCGGACGCCCAGGGCACCGTGCAGCCGAGGGTGGCGCTGTACTGACCCGCTTGCCGTGACGCGAGAGGGCCCGGGCCTCCTCCTGAGACCCGGGCCCTCACGCTGTTATCGCAGCGAGCCGATGTGGTCCACTCGGTCGCTCACGCCGTTGCGGAGTTCCTTGAGCGTCGTACCGGGCGGGGCCACCGTCGGGGTGGACGACGGTGGTTGGGTCTCGTCCGCGCAACTCGCCCCGCGGGCCGGGACCTTCAGGTCCACCAGGTAGCTGGTGATCGCGTCCGACGCGCAGGCGCTGCGGCCGAAAGCGGTGTGTCCCTCGGCCTTGAAGGTGAGCAGGCGGCCGTTGTCGAGCTCACGGGACAGGGCCACCGCGTCCTGGTACGGGGTGTCCGGGTCACCGGTGTTGCCGATGACGAGGATCGGTGCGGAGCCCTTCGCGCGGAAGGAACCGCCGTAGCGGCTGACGTGCTCGCCCTTCCACTGCACGCAGGCCGTGGCGTGCTGGTGGTCGTAGGTCGGCGGGCCGTAGGCCATGGCCGGGCCCAGCAGCGGGGCCAGCTTGGCGTTGGTCGTGACCTGGCTCCTCAGCAGGGCCCGGTCGGTCGGGTACTTCTTGTCGACGCACTCGACGACGACGTTCGGGTTGAGGAAGTCGTAGCTGGCCGGGGACGGTGGCCGCAGCAGGAACGACGTGTTGTCGCGCTGCTGCGCCTTGCGCAGCGCCTCGCCGAAGGAGGGCCAGATGACCTTGCCCTCGTTGATGTTGAACATCAACCGGTAGACGAGGGTGTAGCCGTTGGCCTGGCCCCCGTTGGCGGTGGGCACCGGGTTGGCGTCCAGGTCCGCCTTGAGCTTCTGGAACGCGGCCCGCGGATCGCCGTCACCGAAACCGCAGGTCGCCTGGTCGGCCTTGCACCAGTCCAGGAAGCGGCCCATCGCGCCGTCCAGGGCGAGGTACTGCGGCCGGTCGTAGGCGTAGGGCCGGCTGGTGTAGTGCTCCGGGTCGTACGCCCCGTCGAGCGCGAGCGCGCGGACCCGGTCCGGGAACATCGCGGCGTAGACCGTACCGATGTAGGAGCCGAACGAGCGGCCGTAGTAGGTGAGTCGGTCCTCCCCGAGCGCCTGCCGCAGGAGGTCGATGTCCCGGGCCACGTACTGGGTGCCGACGTACGGCAGCAGATCGCCGGCGTTGTCCTGGCAGGCCTGGTCGAAGTCGGCGGCCTGCTGGACGGCGGGCTTGTAGGCGCCGGGGCCCGGGACGCCCTTGGCGGCGGTGACGGCCTTCGTGTACGTCGTGTCGTCCCAGCACACCACCTGGGAGCTGCGGCCCACCCCGCGCACGTCGTACCCGAAGACGTCGAAGTCGTCGCGCAGTGCGGCCGGCAGGTCGTCGTAGTTGCCGCGCACGAAGTCCACACCGGAGTTGCCGGGGCCGCCGGGCTGCAGGAACAGCGTGCCCTTGCGCTTCGAGGGGTCGGCGGCCTTCTTGCGTATGACGGCCAGGGTGATGGTCCTGCCCTGCGGTTCCCGGTAGTCCAGAGGCACTCGGGCGTCGGCACACTCGAAACCGCCCTGGCAGTCCGACCAGGTCAGGGTCGGTACCGGGGCGGTCTCGTGCTGCTCGGAGGCCCACACCTGCGGCCCGGTGCAGGCCACGGCGAGCGCGCTCGCCGCGGCTCCGGCGAGTCTGAGTCGTCTCAACTTCACTGTTTCTGTTCCCCCTTGGGCTGGTCAGGCCTCAAAGAACTGGTGGTCTCACAGAGAACACACAGAGGAACACGCGTTCCGGTTCCCGCCGGGTCGTGAGGGAACGGAAAAGGCGGTAGTCCCGGAGGTGGACGCGGGGGCCGCCGTGTACTGCGTTCTCAGTAGCGGGGATTGTCGGCAGGCGCACGACGACTCGGCGCCTCTCGTCCGGACAGTCTGGGTGGACCGTCCGGCACCAGATGTGGAGATCCCCCGCCGTGGCTACTTTCCTTTATCGCGTGGGCCGTCTCGCCTTCCGACGACGCTGGTACGTCGCCCTCGTCTGGGCGGCCGTCCTGGCGGCCGTCGGACTGGGAGCCCTGAAGGCGCCCGGCGCCGCCGACGAGGGGTTCTCGATGCCGGGCATCGAGTCCCAGAAGGCGTTCGACCTGATGGAACAGCGCTTCCCGGGGGCCACGGCCGACGGCGCGACCGCGAGGGTCGTCTTCGTCGCGCCGAACGGTCAGAAGGTCACCGCCGCCGACCACAAGAAGGCCGTCGAGGACACCGTCGCCGGGCTGGCCGACGGCTCTCAGGTCGCGAGCGCCGTGAACCCGTTCCAGGCGAAGGCCGTGAGCAAGGACGGTACGACGGCGTACGCGACCGTCACCTACAAGGTCGCCGCCGACGACCTCACCGACGCCAGCAAGGAGCAGCTGGAGCACGCCCTCCAGGAGGCCCGGGACAGCGGGCTGACCGTCGACGCGGGAGGCTCCGCCATGGCCGACGGCGGTGGCGCGGGCGGTACGGCCGAGCTGATCGGTGTCGCGATCGCCGCTGTCGTCCTCCTCGTCACCTTCGGCTCACTGGCCGCGGCCGGACTGCCGCTGCTGACCGCGCTCATCGGCGTCGGCGTCAGCATGGCCACGATCCTCGCCCTCTCCGACGCCCTCGGCCTGTCCACCACCACCGGTACCCTCGCGATGATGCTGGGGCTCGCCGTCGGCATCGACTACGCCCTGTTCGTCGTCTCCCGGTACCGGGAGGAACGCGCCAGGGGCAGGGCACCTCAGGAGGCGACGGCCCTCGCGGTCGGTACGGCCGGTTCCGCGGTCGTCTTCGCGGGTCTCACCGTCGTCATCGCCCTCGCCGGGCTCGCGGTGGTCGGCATCCCGATGCTCACCAAGATGGGCCTCGCCGCGGCGGGCGCGGTCGTCGTCGCCGTACTGATCGCGCTGACCCTGGTCCCGGCGTTCCTCGGCTTCTGGCCGAACGCGGTGCTGCGCCGCAAGGACCGCAGGCAGGGCCGTGCCGGGGAAGAGGCCAAGGACAACGGCGGCACCCGCTGGGCCCGGTTCGTGCTGCGCCGTCCGCTGCCCGTGCTGATCCTCGGCGTGGTCGGCCTCGGCGCCCTCGCCCTGCCGATGACCTCCCTCCAGCTGGGCATGCCCGGCGACGAGGCCAAGCCGACCTCCACCACCGAGCGCCGGGCCTACGACGCGCTCGCCGAGGGCTTCGGGCCGGGCTTCAACGGTCCGCTGACCGTCGTGGTGGACGCGAAGGGTGACGACGACGCGAAGGCGGCCGCGGCGGCGATCTCGAAGGACATCGGTGCGACGAAGGGGGTCGTGTCGGTCTCCCCGGCCCGCTTCAACGAGGCCGGCGACACCGCCGTCTTCTCGGTCGTGCCGTCCACCTCGCCGACAGACGAGAAGACCAAGGACCTCGTCACGACCATCCGCGGCGAGCGCCCCGGCATAGAGTCCGAGACCGGTGCGACCTACGAGGTCACCGGCACCACCGCGCTGAACATCGACATCTCCGAGAAGGTGCAGGCCGCGCTGGTGCCGTATCTGATCGTCGTGGTGGGTCTCGCGATCGTGCTGCTGCTGGTGGTCTTCCGGTCCCTGCTCGTCCCGCTGAAGGCGGCTCTCGGTTTCCTGCTCTCCGTCCTGGCCTCCCTCGGTGCGGTCGTCGTGGTCTTCCAGGAGGGGCACGGCGCCGGACTGCTGGGCGTGGAGACCACCGGCCCGATCATGAGCCTGATGCCGATCTTCCTGGTGGGCATCGTCTTCGGCCTCGCCATGGACTACGAGGTGTTCCTGCTCTCGCGGATGCGTGAGGCGTACGTCCACGGAGAGACGTCCCACCAGGCCGTCACCTCCGGATTCCGGCACAGCGCCCGGGTGGTCGTGGCCGCCGCGCTGATCATGATCGCGGTCTTCGCCGGGTTCATCGGCGAGAGCGACTCCATGATCAAGATGATCGGCTTCGGTCTCGCCTCCGCCGTCCTGCTGGACGCCTTCGTGGTCCGGATGGCCATCGTGCCCGCCGTGCTCGCCCTGCTCGGCGACAAGGCCTGGTGGCTGCCGAAGTGGCTGGACCGGATCCTGCCCCGGGTGGACGTGGAGGGCGAGGCGCTCACCAGGGGCGCCGACAACCCTGAGCCCGCCCCCGCCGACCAGGAGGCCGCACGCGTCTGACGACCACCCCCCACCAGGGGCCGCCCGTGTCGTACGGCACGGGCGGCCCCGTTGCCTCACCATGGGTCCCTGAGCCCACCCACCGGAGAACCCGATGACCACCAGCCCGGAGCGGCGCTACACGGACCGCCTGGAGGAGTTCGCGGACCGCCGTCCCTTCCTCGTCGACCTGGCGCTGATCGCGGTACTCATGGGCTCCGCGACCCTCGGAGCCTCGCTCACCCTGCCCAACGCCGAGACGCCGGGCGACGACAGAACCGCCGTCCTCCTCCTGGGGGTCTCCTGCCTCGCCCTGTTCCTGCACCGCAGCCACCCCCGCGTCACCGTCGTGGTGAACGCGGTCTGCGCCACGATCGTGATCGCGCAGGGCTATCTGCTCACGCCCCTCCTCCTGGCCCCGGTCATGGCGTCCCTGTACTGGCTGGCCACCCGCACCGAACGGGAGACCATCCGCTCCTATGGCATCGCCACCATGGCGGCGCTGACGATCGCGGCGGCCGTGTCCGACTCCATGGACCACCTGTCGCTGCTGCTCCGCACGATCGGCCCGTTCTTCTGGCTGCTGCTGCCGCTGGCGGCCGGCACCATGACCCGGCTGCGGCGGGCCTATCTCGAGGCCACGCAGGCCCGCGCCGAGCACGCCGAACGCACCCGGGAGGAGGAGGCGCGGCTCAGGGTCACCGAGGAACGCATGCGGATCGCCCGGGAGTTGCACGACGTCGTCGCCCATCACCTGGCGCTCGCCAACGCCCAGGCCGGTACCGCCGAGCATCTTGCGCTGGTCAACCCGCCGCAGACCAAGCAGATCCTCCACGACCTCACCGGCACGACCTCGTCCGCGCTGCGTGAGCTGAAGGCCACGCTGGGCCTGCTGCGGCAGACCGGCGACGAGAGCTCCGCACCGCCGGAACCGGCCCCCGGCCTCGCCCGGCTGCCCGAACTGGTCTCCTCGTGCGCCTCCGCGGGCATCACCGTCACCGTCGCCACGGAGGGGGAGCAGCAGCTCCTGTCGCCGGGCGTGGACCTGACGGCCTTCCGGATCGTGCAGGAGGCGCTCACCAACGTCACCAAGCACGCGGCCACCCAGACCGCGCACGTCCGCTTCGTCTACTCCGGCACCCGCCTCCTCATCACGGTCACCGACGAGGGCCCGCCGACCGCGGCCGTCCCCGAGCCCGTGAAGGGCTTCGGCGTCATGGGCATGCGCGAACGCGCCCACTCCATCGGCGGCGAACTCCGGGCGGGGCCGCGGCCAGAGGGCGGCTTCGAGGTGAGTACGGCGTTGCCGTTGCAGCCTTCGGTGAGCGGGGAGGAGACAGCGTGAAAGGGAGGCAGGATCCATCCGGGGTTCACCGGGAGGTCGCCGGCCGCCGGGCCCCGTGCCCGTAGTGTGGAAGACATGGCTGACGTGGATCTCGACCGGGCACTGGAGGTCGCGACGGAACTCGCGGCCCGGGCGTCGGAGACCATCCGGCGCCCGCGTGACCCCGGGGCCGAGGTGCGGGAGAAGGACGGCCCCGCGGACATCGTGACCGCCACCGACGAGGCGGTGGAGACGCACACCCGCGAGGTGCTCGGGCGGGCCTTCCCGGACCACGGGATCGTCGGCGAGGAGTACGGCACGACGGAGGGCTCCGCCGGTGCCCCGCACTGGGTGATCGACCCGGTCGACGGCACCACCAACTACGCCCACGGACTGGGCTGGTGCTCCTTCTCGCTGGGCCTGGCCGCCGCCGACGGCACCCCGCTGCTCGGCGTGGTGGCGGACCCGTGGCGCGGCGAGACGTTCACCGCGGTCCGGGGCAGGGGGGCGTATCTGAACGGGACCCGGGTCCACGCGGCCGCCCACACCACCCTCACCGGCCATGTCTTCCTCACCGAGTGGGCGGCGCACGCCCACTGGCCCGGAATGGACGCCCTGCTCGCCGAACTCGCCGACCGGCACTGCACGGTGCGCGTGATGGGCTCCACGGCCCTCTCCCTCGCGCAGGTCGCGGCGGGCCGGGCGACCGCGGCCGCGATCGGCTCCTTCCACGCGGTCGACGGACTCCCCGCGCTGCTGATCGCCCAGGAGGCGGGAGCGATGGCACTGCCCGAACTGCCTTCCCACAACCAGCCGTTGCTGCTCGTGGCGCCCGGCGCCGCCGAGGAGACGACCGACCTCTGGCGCAGGTCGGGGGCGGCGGCCGGCTGACGGCTTCCTGGATGAGATCTGACCAGGAGATAACCGTCAGTGAGGTATCAAGAGGCTGCTCCGAGCACATACTTCAGCATGCGGGAGGGTCCCGGCGGAACTCTGACGGGGAGCGGCTTGATGCGTGCCGACGGTGTGGGTCTTGGCAAGGTCCAGGTGCGGCTCAAGTGGGACCCGAGCGCCTACGGGGAACCGGCCCGGCATCTCGACATCGTCGCTGCGACCTACGCGGTGGGCGACCTGTACGGGCGGCCGGAGTACGTCGTGCACACCGAGAGCCGCTCGCCGGACGGCACCATCACCATGATCCGGCACAGCGAGACCGGCCTCGGCCTCGGGGTCGTCGAGGTGATGGAGCTGGAGTTCGAGCGCCTGTCGTCGGCCTACGGTCGGGTGGTGGTCGGCGTCGCCATCCACCAGACCGGCGGCCCCCGCACCTTCGGCGACCTCTCCCACGCCGGGGTGCTCGTCGTCGAGGGCTACCGCCAAATGCTGGCCGACGACTTCGCGGGCGTCGCGGACGCCACGGCGGCGACCATCGCGGAGTTCACCAGGGACGCGTCCGGGGCGTGGCGCCTCAAGGAGCTGATCCGGGGGTTCGACAGCAACCCGGCGGGGTTCATGGCGGAGATGGGGAGCGTACGGGGATGAGGGGGGCCGGCCACGGGCCCGCTCCCCTTCGCTGCCGTCAGGCGGACGGGTTGACGACCAGTTTCGCCGAGTTGTTCCTGGTCTTCGGGTCGAAGGCGAAGGACGCACTGCCGTCGTAGGGACGGACGACGACCCGGCCCGTGGCGTCGGGGACGACCTGGTCGACGCGCAGCCGGGGGATCGCCGGGGCGGCGGCGGACGGCGAGGCGCTGGGGCAGGTGCTGGGCACCGAGGTGGCGGTGGTGCCCGGCGGGAGGTAGTAGTCGATCGCGGGGATCGGGCCTCCCGAGGCGACGTGGGCCACCCAGGCCGGGCTGCGGTTGACGATGCGGAAACCGGGTCCGGAGCCGACAGTGACGAAGGTCTCAGCGGAGTATTCCGGGGCGGTCAGGGTGCCGTCGGGGCCGCCGGTGGCGGAGTACTCGATCGCGCCCTGTTCGCCCACGGCGGCGCCGGCCACGGCCCGCACCTTCAGCTGCAGCTGCGGGCTGCAGCGGACCGGGGCACAGAACTCATGACATACCCCACATGGGACAGAAGGTCCCAGGCCCACGGCCTTCTCCGCGACGCGTCCGCGGTCTGTTGCCCGTCCGTGTTCGAATCGGGACCTGGACAGACGGAGCGGGCGGGGCCGCCGTAGGCGCATACTGAGGAGGATGACAAAGCCTGCTGCACCGAAGCGTCATTTGCCCACCAGTCCCTTCAAAGCCCCGGTCGCCCCCGCGCCCAAGCACTTCGCGGTCGGCGACCAGGTCACCCACGACATGTACGGTCTCGGCCGGGTTATCGGCGTCGAGGACGGAATCGCGGTCCTCGTGGATTTCGGCTCGTCGCAGATGCGGATCCTGAGCCCGTACTCCAAGATGACCAAGCTGTAGGAGAAAGGACCCTCTCTCATCGATCTGACCTCGCTGTTCTCCGCTCCGGAAGGGCAGCCCCAGCGCACCCCCGTGGCTCTGCCGCCTCCCACCACGAACCCGTTCCAGGCCCCGGACTTCGGGGAGGACGAGGACGAGGAGTTCCCGCGACCCGAGGCGGCCTAGCTCGTAGTCGTTGCCGTTCGGGGTACGGATCACCGAGTGGACGTCCTTCCGGGTCGGGCCGTCTCCCTGGCTCGCGCCGTACGCGCCGGCCAGGGGGCCCGGATTTTGGTGTTGCCGCTCTATTGTCATGAACACGTCATTCTTCCGCCACACAGCCCACGCCCAGAGAGGCATGCGAGCGTGATTTCCGGTTAGGCGCACCGGGATTACTCGATTCAGCGGGCAGGTGAGAAGAGATCTCTTTCATGGCGAAGGCACCGGACTCGACGGCCGTGGCGGACAAGGAGCAGGAAGGAGCGGATACGGCGGTCGGCGTCCGCAGACCCCCAGCCCCGGTCGCACCCCGTGCGAGCCGGGGTTTTCCGTCCGCGGTGTCCCGCACCGGCCGGGTGGGCGCACTGGACGGACTGCGCACCCTCGCGGTCGCGCTGGTCGTCGTCCACCACGTGGAGCCCGACGTGCTGCCGGGCGGCGCGGTCGCCGTGGACGTCTTCTTCACCATCAGCGGCTTCGTCATCACCCGCCTGTTGCTCGCCGAGTACGTCCGCCGCGGCGGCATCTCCCTCATGTCCTTCTACCGGCGCCGCTGGATGCGACTCGTCCCCGCGCTGCTGGCCCTGTGCGCGGTCTGCGCGCTGCTGGCGTCGACGACCTCCCTGTGGGGCTTCGACGGCTCGCTCCAGGCCGCGGGCCTGTCGGCCGCCTTCCTCACCAATGTCGTACGGGCCATGGAGTCCGGCCCCTACTCCGAGCTCACCAGGCCGCTCGCGCACACCTGGTCGCTGGGCGTGGAGGAGCAGTTCTATCTGCTGTGGCCGCTCGTTCTGCTCTTTGTCCTACGACGGTTTCGGGCCCGTACGGTCCTCCTGTGCACTGCGGCCCTGTGCGCGCTGCCGCTGCTGTGGCGCTGCGTCCTGTGGAACCCGGAAGCGGCCCACCGCATCTACAACGGCACCGACACCCGCGCCGACCAGTTGCTGGCCGGCGCCCTGGTCGCCGTAGCCCTGGCACGCCTACGGTCCGACGACCCCCGTCTGACCCTCCTGCGCACCTGGTCCGGCCGCCTCGCGTGGCCGGCGCTCGCCCTGCTGGGACTGGTCGCCTGGCAGGTACCGGTGACGGAGGACCTCGGTGTCTGGACGGCCGTGTGGTACACGGTCGGCTTCCTCGCGGTGGCGGCCCTGTCCGCCACGCTGGTCATGGCGCTCGAACTACGTCCCGAGGCCCGCATGTCCCGCCTGCTGGCCCTGACTCCACTGGCCTGGGTGGGCCGCAACCTGAGCTACGGCATCTATCTCTGGCACTACCCGGTCGTACGGCTCCTGGCCTCCCTCGGCGTGAATGAGGGACGGCTGGCGGCGACCGTGGTGCTGACGCTGCTGATGGCTCTGCTGTCGTACTACGCCATCGAGAAGCCGTTCCTGCGGAGGGCGCGGGTGGGGAAGATGCCGGCGGCGGCGCCGGCACTGGCGGTGACGTAGGGCACCGTTTCCTACCTCTGATCTTGGGCAGTGCTCGGCCGTTTACGGCGGGGGTGAAGAAGGCCATCTCGGAACTGCTCTGACCCAGAGCGTACGCACGGGCCCGCAGTGTTGTCCTCAGCCCACGGGGCGCTGCTGATTCTCGATGTACTGCTTGACGACGGTCAACGGTGCCCCGCCGCAGGACCCGGCGAAGTACGAGCCGGACCAGAAGTGTCCGCCCCACAGGTAACGGCGGACGTGCGTGCTGTACTCCTGGCGGAGTCTGCGGGAGGACACGCCCTTGAGGGAGTTGACCAGCTTGGAGAGCTGGACTTTCGGCGGGTAGTGCACGAGCAGGTGCACATGGTCCTGCTCGCCGTTGAACTGCTTGAGCTCGGCCTCGAAGTCCGCGCAGACCTCCCGCATGATCTCTTCAGTGCGCGTCAACATCGCATCGGTGAATGCCTTGCGCCGGTACTTGGTGACAAAAACCAAGTGGACATGCAGGTTGTAGACGACGTGACGACCGGTGCGCACATCGGGGTTTGGATTCCAGCGTGGTGACATGAACCAAATGCTACAGTGATCGCGTGAACACGGAACGTGAGCGGGAGAAGCGGCAGTTCGGGCACCGCGCCCGGCTGGCGCTGACGCCTGCACAGATCCGGCCCATGGACGACCAGGCGCACGCGGCGCGGGCGATGTGGAATCAGCTCCACGACCTGTGGACCATGACGCCTAAGTGCCGGCGCTCGCTGTCCCGCATGGACCAGACGTTGCGTCAGGCCCGTAAGGAGATCGACTGGTACGCGGTGCTGCCTGCGCAGGCCGCGCAGGCGGTGCTGAAAACGTACTTCCAGGCGTGGCGGAACTGCTGGGACGGGCGGGCGGACGAGCCGAACTTCAAGGCCCGTTTCCGCACCGCCATGTCTGTGGACATCCCGCAGGGCCGTGACCTGCAGATCAAGCGGGTGCACCGCCGATGGGGCATGGTCAACATCCCCAAGATCGGACGTGTCCGCTTCCGCTGGACCAAGGATCTCCCGGTCGGCAAGCTCGCCAACAAGGAGAACCGGATCACCGGGGCACGTCTGGTCAAAGACGGGCTCGGATGGCATATCGCCTTCCGAATCCAGACTCTGGAGCCGAAGCCTGAGCCGCACACTGGTCCTGAAATCGGCATCGACGCCGGGGTCAACCTCCCCCTTGCTCTGTCCGACGGCAACCATCAGGACCACGAACGACCCGCCCGGCTCCCGGACGGCACCGCCGACCGGGACAAGTGGCTGAACCCGGACGAGAAGGCCAAGCTGCTCCGCCTGGAGCGGCAAGCCGCACACCGCAAGTCCTTCCGCAAGCCCAAAGAGCGCAGCTCCAACCGGCTGCACCGCACCTACGACCAGATCAAGCAGCTCCGCGCAAGAGCCACGCGCCGCGCCGTTGACTGGCAGCACCAGACCACAACGAACCTCGCCCGCTCCTACGGCACGGTCGTGGTCGAACAACTCAACATCACGAACATGGTCAAGTCCGCCAGGGGAACCATCGAGGAACCCGGGAAGAACGTCGCGCAGAAGTCCGGCCTGAACCGCTCCATCAGCCAAGAGGCATGGGGCCGCACCGTGACCATGCTGACGTACAAGACCGCCCGCCACGGCGGCACCCTGCACAAGGTTCCCGCCCCGAACACCTCCCTGCGATGCTCCGCGTGCGGCTTCCTCACGCCCGGCAGCCGGGAAGACCAGGCCACGTTCGTATGCAAGAACCCAGACTGCGGCTGGTCCGGCAACGCCGACTGGAACGCTGCCCGGAACATCTTGCACCTGTACCGGATCGGCCTCGTGGCGATCCCGGCTGCCGGGAGGGCAGTCGTCAGGCGCACCCGTGGCGCCAAGCCCGCCACCGCAAGGTAGGCAGGAATCTCCTTCCTGAGCTTGGCGAAGAAAGGAGAGCACTTCAAACTCGCGGGATGAACAACAACACATGCACCCACTGCGGCACCGTCGGTCTGATGGACGGTTTCATTGAGGACGCCGGCGAGCACTCGCGCGGGTACGCGCGTTGGATCGAGGGCGCGTTGGAGCGGGGGTTCTTCGGGGGCGCCAAGCGGATGGGGCGCCCCCGGCGGCAGATAGTGGCGTTTCGCTGTCCGAAGTGCGGGCACCTCGAACTGTTCGCCACGGACGAGGTGTAGCCGGTCTCCTTGCGGATCCAAACAGTTGGTTCTCGGACCTGGTGCTCCAGGAGGTACGCGACCACTTCCACACCCCGGACGGGTTCAAGGGTCAGACCTGGCCGAGGTCGATCTCCACCGGGAAGGGGGCCGTCACCTTGACGACGCCGGTGAACACGTCTCCGTCCCGGTAGGTCTTCGTCGCGGGGTCGAGAACGTAGGTGTAGACGCTGATCCCGCTCGACACCCTCGTCGTCGAAGTCCGTCTCGTCGGACCCGGTCGAGGTGACCGACACGGTCGTCCGAGTCGAGGCCGGGACGACCGTCAGGCGGGCGCAGCGATACTCGATTGCGGCAGTCCTGGTGAGCCCGGTGAGATACGTCCATGGACAGTGCGAGAGACGATGTGGACCAGGCGATCGCGGGTGAATTGCAGCTCATGGATCCGCGAGTCCGCGCCTCGCGTGAACTCGCCGGACAGCTTCTCGACCCGCAGTTCGTAGAGGTGGGCGGGTCCGGGCGACGCTGGACGTACGAGACCATGCTCGCCGAACTACCCGACCATCCGGGCAGTTCACCGAGCGGTCCCCGCTACGAGCCCTCGGACATGTCGGGCGTGCTGCTGTCCCCGGGGCTGGTCCATCTGACGTTCGAGACCACCCTCGGCGGGCGCAGGACCAGGCACAGTTCGATCTGGCGCAAGGGAGACGGGGCCGCGGGGTGGCGGATGTACTACCACCAGGCGACACGCGTACCCGCCGACGTGGAACAGGGCTCCACTCAGGCAGCCACCGACGCCCCCGAGTCGGCCCCCCGGCCTTCCCGCCACCAGGACGCCCCCCACGCCAACACCGCTCCCCCCACCGCATACGCCCCCAGCACCCACAGCGCCGAACTCGTCGCATGCCCGGAGAAGTACACCGTGTTGCGGACCAGCGTCGTCCCCGCCCCCGGCGGCAGTGCCTGGCCGATCGCGCTCCAGAAGTCGGGGAGCAGGGGCGCCGGGTAGACGCCGCCCGAGCTCGGGTTGCCGAGGACCACGAACAACAGGACGACCAGGCCCGTGCCCAGCAGGCCCAGCAGGGTCTGCAACGCCAGCGCCGTGGCCGCCGAGGCCATGACCGTGAGGGCTCCGATCGCGCTCAGTGCCCAGAAGTGGCCGCCCAGCGCGTCGAACACCGGGCCCACGATCACCGCTCCGGCCACGCCCGACACCACCGCGTACGGGATCAGGACCGCGAGGCGGATCAGGGTGCGGGGGCGGTTCGCCGGGCGGGAGCCGGATGCCATGCCCATGATCGTCGCGGTGAGGTAGCCGCCGATCACCCAGCCCAGGACCAGGTAGAAGGACGTCATGCCGCGGCCGTCGCCGGAGTTGGGGGAGCGGATGTCCGTCACAGTGATCCGGCGTTTCTCCGACGCCTCGATCTTCTGGGCGATCTGGGTCGCCGTCTGGGAGACCGACGGGCCGCCCGCCGACGCGACGAGCAGAGTGTCGTTGGTGCCGGTCGCGTCGAAGAGGAATGCCGCGTCCGTACGGCGGGTCAGGACCCACTCGCGGGCAACAGCCGTACTGGAAGCCGCCGTCGCCTTCACCGGGTCGCCGTCCAGGGCGTTCAGCTGGGCGACGATCTTCGCGGATGCCTGTTGGGGGGCCACCACGGCCACCGGGATCCGCTGGGGGGTGGGGGAGTGGAAGGCGCCCACGTACGAGACGATGAAGGCCAGTTGGACCAGCAGGCCGCCGAGAACCAGGCCGAAGGCCCTGAGCGTCACGGCGTCCTTGAACTCCGCCGCGAAACCAGGGGACTTGGGGGCGGGCATCGTGGAGGGGCCGCCTGGGGAAGGGCTGGAGGGTGCGTTCACGGGCGCATCGTCGCACAGGGGGGTGAACTCACCGTTCCGTTTGCCGTCCCTTGCACATCGGGCAACCCGGGCAACCTAATCGTCCGGTAACCCCAGCTCCGCCCAGATCGTCTTCCCCGTGGCCGTCTGCCGGCTCCCCCACCGCTCCGCCATCTGCGCGACCAGCAGCAGCCCCCGCCCACCTTCGTCGAAGACCCTCGCCCGCCGCAGATGCGGAGCCGTGCTGCTGCCGTCGGACACCTCGCAGATCAGCGCCGAGTCCCGGATCAGCCGTAGGACGACCGGGTCGTCGCCGTAGCGGACGGCGTTGGTGACCAGCTCGCTGACGATCAGTTCCGTCGCGAAGGCCGCATCGCCCAGCCCCCACGCCGTCACCTGCTCGCTCGCCGACTTCCGTGCCCGCGCCACCGCCGCCGGGTCGCGCGGGAGCTGCCAGGTGCGGACCTTCGCGGTGTCCAGGGCCGACGTGCGGGCCAGCATCAGGACGATGTCGTCGGCGGGGCGGGCCGGCAGGACCGTCCGCAGGACCCGGTCGCAGGTCTCCTCCAGGGGGCCCGCCTTGTCGGCGAGCGCTCCGCGCAGCAGGTTCAGGCCGACCTCGATGTCACGGTCGGCCGCCTCGACCAGGCCGTCGGTGTAGAGGGCGAGGAGGCTGCCCTCCGCCAGTTCCACCTCGACGGACTCGAAGGGCAGACCGCCCAGGCCGAGCGGGGGGCCGGTCGGGAGGTTCAGGAAGCGGACCTCGCCGTCGGGGGTGACCACGGCCGGTGGCGGGTGACCGGCGCGGGCCATCGTGCAGCGGCGGGATACCGGGTCGTAGACCGCGTACAGGCAGGTGGCCCCCACCTCGCCCGGCGTCGGGGCCTCCGCCCGCCCGCCGGTCTGCGGCCCTTCCTCCCGGTCGAGCCTGACGACCAGGTCGTCGAGCTGGGTGAGGAGTTCGTCGGGGGCGAGGTCCACATCCGCGAGTGTCCGTACGGCCGTCCGCAGGCGGCCCATCGTGGCCGAGGCGTGGATGCCGTGGCCCACCACGTCGCCCACGACCAGGGCGACCCGGGCGCCGGACAGCGGGATGACGTCGAACCAGTCCCCGCCGACGTCCGCGCCGGAACCCGCAGGGAGATAGCGGTACGCCACCTGCATGGCCGCCAGGTCCGGCGGGCGGTCGGGGAGGAGGCTGCGCTGGAGGGTGAGCGCGGTGCGGCGTTCGTGGGTGTAGCGGCGGGCGTTGTCCACGCTCACCGCCGCCCTCGCGACGATCTCCTCCGCGAGCAGCAGGTCGTCCTCGCTGAAGGACTCCGCCGTACGGTGCCGCAGGAAGTGCACCAGGCCGAGGGTGACCCCGCGGGCGCGCAGCGGCACCATCATCACCGAGTGGATCATGTGCCTGGTCACGGCCTCGGCACGGCCCCGGGAGGAGTCGATCCACCTCTGCATCCCGGGGTCCCCGACCGCCGTCAGGGTGCCGCGGCCGGCGACCAGGGCCCGTATCGGGGGTGTGTCCACCGGGTAGAACGTCGTCGCGCCGGTCGGGACCACCGACTCGGGGCAGCCGTCGAGGACCGATCGCTGGGCCGTACGGCGCAGGGTGACCGGCTGGTTCGGCGGGACCGGTTCCGGCTCCTCGCCGAGCGCCACCGACTCCAGCAGGTCCACGGTGACGAAGTCCGCGAAGCCCGTCACCGCCACCTCGGCCAGCTCGTCTGCGGTCCGGGTCACGTCCAGGGTGCTGCCGATGCGGAGGCTGGCGTCGTTGAGGATGACGAGGCGACGGCGGGCCCAGTACTGCTCCGTGGTGTCGAAGACGGCCGCGGACACGCCCCGCACCGCCCCGCTCTCGTCCTTCAGCGGCGAGAGGAACATCGACCAGGCGTGGTTGCGGACCTCGCCGGGCGACTGTCCGAAGTTCTCGTGGAAGACCGGCTCACCGGTGCGCAGCACCTGCCGCTGGAGGCGGTCGTACTCGTCGAAGGGCGGGTTCGGCTCTATCTCCCACAGGGTGAGTCCGCGCATCTCGGCCACGCTGCGGCCCATCACCTGGGTCATGACCTCGTTGGCCGACACCAGCCGGGCCTCACGGTCGTAGACCGCCACCGGCACGGGCAGCTGCGCGAGCGTGAGGTCCCACAGGGCCTCCGCGTCCGGTTCGACGGGCCCGGCCACCCGCTCCGGGGCGGCGGGGGTCACCAGCCACGGCCGCCCGCCGTCGCCGTCCGCGAGCGGTGTCGCCATCAGCCGCACGACGACACGGCCGCCGTCCCGGTGTCGCAGCGCGACCTCGGTGGCCCAGCGCCGGCCCACGGTCACATGGCGCCGCGCGGACTCGGGCAGGTCGGCCGCGAGCAGTCCGGCCGCAGGACGTCCTACGACCTCCTCGGCCTCGTATCCGAGCAGCTGCCGCGCCCCGGCACTCCACACCGTGACCGTTCCGCCCGCGTCGACGACGACCGCGAGGTCCTCGGGTACGCGTCCGTCCACGGTGCCTCCGGGTGTGCTGCCCCTGCTGTCCATCCCTCCAGCGTCCCGCCGCACAGCCCCCCGCTCAAGCGAGGACAGCAGGCACGCGAGGACAGGAGGCACACGGCGGCTCTGCCGTGCGGAGCCGCAGTCTTGCACGGGGTGGCGGGGCGGGGAAACGGAACGGAGTGATCTCGGCACTCGGAGTGCGCAGGTCCAGGCCTGCCGGAGGGCGAGCCCCGTTGATCGCGCGGGTGTGTGAGGGGCCGGGTCGAACTCCTGCTCCGGCAGGCTCCGCGGCGTCGGCCGTGGTGAACCGGCGGGTCAGCCCAGCGGGGTGTCGGCCCAGGGGAGGGACGCCGACGGGTCGTTGAAGGCCTCCGGGCGGGGCGGCTGGACCTCGTGGCAGGTGAAGCCGAGCCGGGTCAGGGCCCTGCTCACCTCGTTGGCGGTGAAGTCGCGGCGGTCCTGACGGGTGATCACCTGGCCGACCTGCTTGACCGGGTAGACGTGGCGGCCGACGGTCACACACGTGCCGGTGGCGGGTTCGGGCTGGACGCCCTCCATCGACCTCTCGACCTCGCTCATGGTCAGGTCGAAGGGAAAACGTGCGATGACGATGCGCATGGTGCCTCCACGGGGAGCGGTCGGGACGTGACGGTGAGAACGGCCAGGGTGCGGCCCTGTTCGTCTCCTTCTCGACGGGGACGCCGGTGGCCCGGCCACCGGACCCCGTCCGTGGGTCGTACGGCTAGCGGCTGGTGGGGGTGGAGCGGCGGCGGCCACGCGCGGGCCGGCCGCTACGGCTCCGCCCCGCGGCCCCGGAGCGCTTGGGCTGCTCGGCGGCGGCCGGGACCGGGAGGGTGACGGGCACGCCGGAGGGAGTGCGGGCGCCGGTGATGCGGTTCAGCTCGGCCTCGCCGGGGCGGACGCGGGTGGTCTGCGCGGAGACGCCGGCGTCGGACATCAGACGGTCCACCGCACGCCGCTGGTGCGGCAGGACCAGGGTGACGACGGTGCCGGACTCGCCGGCGCGTGCCGTACGGCCGCCGCGGTGCAGGTAGTCCTTGTGGTCGCCGGGCGGGTCGAAGTTGACGACGAGGTCGACGTCGTCGACGTGGATCCCGCGGGCCGCGACGTTGGTGGCCACCAGGACCGTCACCTGGCCGTCCTTGAACTGGCCCAGGGTCCGGGTGCGCTGCGGCTGGGACTTGCCGCCGTGCAGCGCCGAGGCCCGCACACCCACCGACAGCAGGTGCTTGGCCAGCCGCTCCGCCGCGTGCTTGGTGTCCAGGAACATGATCACGCGGCCGTCGCGGGCGGCGATCTCGGTGGCGGTGGCGTGCTTGTCGTCGTCGCGGACGTGCAGGAGATGGTGCTCCATGGTGGTGACGGTGCCCGAGGAGGGGTCGACCGAGTGGACCACCGGGTCGTGCAGATAGCGGCGCACCAGCAGGTCGATGTTGCGGTCGAGCGTGGCCGAGAACAGCATCCGCTGGCCGTCGGGACGGACCTGGTCGAGCAGGTAGGTGACCTGAGGCATGAAGCCCATGTCGGTCATCTGGTCCGCCTCGTCCAGGACGGTCATCGTCACCTGGCTCAGGCTGCAGTCGCCGCGCTCGATGAGGTCCTTGAGCCGGCCGGGGGTCGCCACCAGAACCTCGGCGCCGGCCCGAAGTGCGGACGCCTGACGGCCGATCGACATGCCGCCGACGACGGTCGCCGCGCGCAGGCGCAGCGCCCGCGCGTAAGGCGTGAGCGCGTCGGTGACCTGCTGGGCCAGTTCGCGGGTCGGTACGAGGACCAGGGCGAGCGGATGCCGGGGCTCGGCACGCCGGCCGTCCAGGCGGGCCAGCAGGGGCAGACCGAAGGCGAGCGTCTTGCCCGAGCCGGTGCGGCCACGGCCCAGGACGTCACGGCCGGCCAGGGAGTTCGGCAGGGTCGCCGCCTGGATCGGGAAGGGTGTGGTCACGCCCTCGGCGCGGAGCGCGGCCTGCAGACGCTCGGGCAGGTCGAGATCGGCGAACGCCTCCACCGCGGGCAGCGCCTCGGTGACGGTGGTGGGGAGGGTGAACTCACCGCCGGGTGCGGCGGCCGGGCGCGAGCGCTGGTGGCTCGCTCCACGCGAGGAGCGGAAACGGGACGTGTTGTTCCCGGTGTTCCCGGTGCGACGGGTGCGGTTCATGGGAGGGGAACCTTCCTCGATGCGTGCGGCACGTGTCGAGGAATTCCTCCGGGGCGCGGCGAAACCGCACAAGAATTCGCAAGAAAGAGCCGGGGAGAAACGAAGAATTCAGATTCTTCGGGACAATGGGACAGGGCCCGCACCCCAAGAGTGCGGGCCCCAGCCGTGAAGATACGCGTCAGCGTCAGGCGGGAACGATGTTCTCGGCCTGCGGGCCCTTCTGGCCCTGCGTGACGTCGAAGGTAACCTTCTGGCCTTCCTGAAGCTCGCGGAAGCCGGAGGTGGCGATGTTCGAGTAGTGCGCGAACACGTCGGCGCCGCCGCCGTCCTGCTCGATGAAGCCGAAGCCCTTTTCCGCGTTGAACCACTTCACGGTGCCAGATGCCATATTGAATCTCCCTAGGGGGCAGTGCCGGGACCCGCACTGTACGGACCCCGAGTCGCCGCGATGGACTCCCCTCCGGAAGACCGGAAAGACGCCGGGGAACTTCAGAGAAATTCTCCGGAAACCAAAACTGCAACTTTTATCACGGTAACACACGGTAGGTGGGCGGATCTACGTCGGTCCGAATTCTGGTGGCGATCAGGCTGAAAACTTGACTGCGCCCCGCCCATGATTCTATTGCGGCCGCGACAGTTATTCGTTCGGTCGCCGACGCATCTCCTCGTTCAGACGGAGGGCCTCGGCGAGCCGCTCCTCCAGGGTGATGATGCGGCAGGCCGCCTCGACGGGGGTGCCCTGGTCGACGAGTTCACGGGCCCGGGCGGCGATACGCAACTGGCCCTTGGAGTACCGGCGGTGACCGCCCTCCGAGCGCAGCGGCGTGATCAGCTCCGCCTCGCCGACGGCCCGGAGGAAGGCGGGGGTGATGCCGAGGAGGTCGGCGGCCCGCCCCATCGTGTAGGCGGGGTAGTCGTCGTCATCGAGATGGCCGGCGGGAGAGGTCTCGGCGGGCATGGCACCTTCGTTTCGGGGGCGCGTCCAGGGGTCCCGGCGGGCTCGGCACCGATGCGGTCCCCAGGTGGTCACAACCCTAACGGCGGCGTGCACGCATATGTGACGCCGCCGTGGCAGACTTTTGCGGCCTGCTGAAGATTCCGGGAAGCGGCCCCGACACGTGGGGTGATCCGCAACGCATCTTCCGCGGCGTGCTCGCGGGTGTCTCCCTGTGTCCACCTTGTCCTCCGTGTCCCCGTGCCCGCCGGGAGTCACGCACCGGGAGGGATGCGGTGGTGAACCGAAGCGGGCGGGTCCGGGGCGTGCAGCGACAAGCGGGGGCGTGGGTCCCGACCCGGGTCCGGACCCACGCCCCCGTAACTGGTCGGGCCGGTACGGGGATGACACGCCGCCGAACCGGCCCTGCACGCATCCCGGGACGACCGCCGCCCATCGGCCTCCGGCCGGTAGGCGAACCGGGCCGTCGAGTGGGGCGTATGCCCTACCCGGCCTGCTCGAGCCGGGTAGTGAGCGGTCTCGCGTGCCGAGCGCGGGGGGCCTGCCCGGGCCGCCTACCCTCGGGGCCTGCCGCTGGTCGGCGAGCCGGGGCCGTCGAGCGGGACGTACGCCCCGGTCGGCCTGCTTACGCCGGGTAGGGAGCGGTCTGGCGTGCTGTGTGCAGAGCGGCTGCCCACCAGGACAGTTGCTCCAGCAGGGTTTTGGCGTATCCGGCGGCCTCGGGGTCGAGGGGGCGGCCGTCCTGCCAGGCGGTGAAGTAGTTGGGGAAGGCGAGACCGTCGCGGACGGTGACCGCGTGCAGTTCGGTCAGGACGTTCTCCAGGTGCAGTACGGCGTGCCGCCCGCCCGCCGCGCCGCCGTAGCTGACGAAGGCTACGGGCTTGGCCGTCCACTGGGTGAAGTGCCAGTCGATCGCGGCCTTCAGGGACGCGGGGTAACTGTGGTTGTACTCCGGCGTGACCACGATGAACGCGTCGGCGGCCTCCAGGGCCGACGTCAGCGACTCCATCCCGGCAGGCCGCGGGTAGTCGTCCCCGGCGTACTTCGGCGACACCGCGGGCAGTGACAACGGAACGTCGATCTCGGCCAGATCGACGACCTCCACCTCGAAACCACCGTGCGCCGCGGCCTGTTCGGCCACCCATGAGGCCACGACCGGCCCGAACCGTCCCTCCCGGACGCTTCCGACGATGACCACCAGCTTGTGCTTCTCGTTTTCCATGCCCACCACGATCGGATCCCGCCGAGGCCGCAGCCAGACCGGGTTCAGGCTGGCCCCCGCAGGGCCACCCTGAGCTCTCGGCGGGCGGCGGGGGCGGTCCTATGCTCGGGACATGGGGACACCTCTGGGGGATTTCATCCGTGCCAAGCGGGACAACACCCAGCCGGCGGATCTGGGCCTGCCCGACCGCGGCCGCCGCCGGTCACCGGGGCTGCGGCGACTGGACCTCGCCGCCCGGGCCGGCATCAGCGTCGAATACCTGACGCGGATCGAGCAGGGCCGCGACCGCAACCCCTCGATCGCGGTGGTCAACGCTCTGGCCGACGCGCTCAGCCTCGGCCCCGCCGAGCGCAACCACCTGCGCTATCTCACGAAGATCAGCGGTGGTGAGTGCGTCGCTCACACCCGGCCCGCCCCTCCGTCGCGCCAGGTACGGTCCTCCGTCCTGCGGACGCTGCGCCTCCTGGAGCCGGGCATCGCCCTGGTGACCAACCGGATGGGCGACGTCCTCGCCCACACCAGTGCGTTCGAGGCGGTGACCCGCGGGATCGGACTGCTCGACTCCGACACCCCGAACCTCACCCGGTACGTCTTCACCGACCCCCGCGCCCGGTCGGTCTTCCCCGACTGGGACGACGTCGCGGACGAGCGGGCCTTCGACCTGTGGCTCGGCCCGTCCCTCGACACCTACGAATGGTTCACCGCGGAGCTCGCACCCGTCGCCGGCCCCGAGCTCACCCGGCGCCTGAACCGGCACGTCGTTCCGCAGCGCGGGGATCTCCGGCTCCACCATCCCTCCGGACGCGAGCTCCGGCTGGTCCGCGAGACGCTCGAACTCTCCGCAGACGCACAGCAGTTGGTCGTCCTCCTGCCCGCGGACGAGGCGACTGCCCAGACCGTCGACGCCCTCCGCCGCCCGGCCCACGGCGGACTCAGGGCCATCTCCTGACGCGAACGCCACCCGCCGGAGGCCGGGCACCTGATCCGGCGCCCCGCGTACTGCAGCCGGTCCGTGGATCCCGCGTGAGCAAGACGACCGATCGAACCGCCGCCACCCGGTGTTCGATTGTTGGCGTCATGCCATACCCTGCATCTTCGGTGAGCCGGGCTCCTCAGGGGGGACACAGGAACCCGGACCGCGATCCTTCCCTCTTCCTCAGTCGGGCGGGCGGTTTTCTGACGAGCATCTAGTGAAATTGGCCGAAATTGATACAAATGCCACCGCAGATCGATTCGCGGGCGAGACTCTGGGCCGTGGCGGCTGTCGTGGCCCTCGGCTTCTTCATCGCGCTGGAGCTCGCCGCGCGTCACTACGGTCTGCCGGGACCGCTCACCACACAGGCGCGAGAGCTGATAGGCCCGCCCAAGTCAGGCCCGATGCTGTACGCCGGCCTGGCACTGATGATGGTGGTGCTCACCTGGCGGCAACGGTTCATCGTGACGGGTGCCGCGGTCGGCATCGACCTCGCCTTCGCGGTGGTCCGATGGGTCTTCGACGTGAAGGTGACCCACGGCCACCCCTTCGGCAACGGCGCGCTCTGGGTGCTCCTGGGCTGCGCGGTCTTCGCCGTCACCCGCCGCACCGGCCGGGAACGCGTCCTGCTGCTGAAGGGCGTCGGGCTGGGCCTGCTGCTGGTGGCCGGCCGCAAGACCGGTGACACCTGGCTCCTCATCACCGCGAAGAGCCGGCCGGAGGTGCTGGACCCGTATCTGGCGAACGCCGACCACGCCCTCGGCAACCCGTCGTGGATCATGGGCCGGATCGTCACGGCCACCGGAGCGATCGGCTTCAACTTCCTCGACACCATCTACGGCCAGCTCGCGGTGGCCGCGGTGGTCGTCGCGCTGTACCAACTGCGCAACGTGGCGGCGGAGCGCCGCTTCCCGCGCCACCACCTGGTGCGCACCTTCCTGCTGATCGGCCTGCTCGGACCGGCCATCTACATGATCTTCCCGGTGGTCGGCCCGGTCTTCGCCTACGGCACCGGCACCGACCACTGGGCGTCGATCGCCCTGTGGTCGCCGCAGATACCCAGCGACGGGCACTGGGCGGTGGCGAACCTGTGGCCGCAGACACCGCCGCCGATATCCGCCCCGCACTCCATACCGTTCGACGAGGTCACCCCCCGCAACTGCATGCCCAGCCTGCACACGGCGTGGGCCACCGCGATCTTCATCCATTCCCGCACGGGCCCCCGCCTGCTGCGCTACGGGGGCACCTTCTGGCTGATCGCCACCCTCAGCGCCACGCTGGGCTTCGGCTACCACTACGGCGTGGACCTCGTCGCCGGCGTGGTGTTCACCCTCACCATCGAGGCGGGACTGCGCTCGTTCGACCGCGACTGGGACCGGTCAGGGCTCCGGCTGACCGCCTACGGCGCGACGGTCTTCGTCGCGCTCCTCGTGTCGTATCGCTTCCTGCCGGTGCGCATGGCCGAGTACCCGTGGCTGGCCGGACCGCTTCTCCTGCTGGCGATGGCCTCGGTGATCTACGGCTATGTCCGCACCGTCGCCCGGTGGGAACCGGCGACCGCCCCGGCGCGACAGCCGCAGCAGCCGCAGCCCGAACTGCTCTGAACCGCCGAGTGCGCCCGGATCAGCCGCCCACCCGCTCGATCCACTCGCTGCTGCCCAGCGGATAGTCGTAGCCCGGGCGGCCCACGTCGGCGCTGGTGCGGAACGGCCTGCCGGCGTTGTCGATGTGGACGGTGCCGCTGCGGTCGCCGCTCGACCAGTCCAGGCCGAGGTCCCAGCGGACGTCGTGCGCCTTGGTGCGGGCGGTGACGTAGAAGACCTCCGGGTCGGACTCGCTGACCTTGTAGGGGAAGTCGCGCTGGCCGTTCTTGACGGTGACGGTGGGACTGCCGTTGTCCAGGTCAACGTCGAACGACTTGGTGCCGACACCGCCGCCGCAGCCGACGCCCATCGAGTAGTCGTTCCAGGCGAGCGGCGCGCCCTTGGCGAGGACGCGGATGTGCAGGGAGTTCAGGACGACGGTGTCCTCGCCGGTGCCCTGGACGGTGAGCGCGACCCGCTGCTCGCCGGAGGCGACCGCCCCGTAGGCGGCGGACCAGCGCGGCGCGTTCTCCTCGGTCGCCGGCGGGCCGACCTGCGCGGGGTCGCTGTCGACGAGGAAGTGCTGGCTGCACGGGTCCTCGTAGACGTAGGGGCGGACGGCGACGGCGAGGGGGACGGCGGTGGCGGGCCGGTTCGCGCCCTGTTTGCCGTCGCCCTTCGAGGTGCCGGACCCGGCGTTGCCTGAACCGGCCGTCCCGGTGGGGGAGGCGGAGGCCGACGCGGACGGCTTGTGTCCGCTTCGGCTCGGGGACGGGGTGGCGGAGGGCCTCGCGGGCTCGCCGACGTCCAGGGTGCGGGTGAACGTCGGCGCCGTGGTGTCCCCGGCGCGTACGGTCGTCGGACGCAGGGCATACGCGACGGCACCCAGCGCGGCGACCACCGCGACGGAGGCGATCAGCGCGGTACGGCGACGACGGAGCCACGAGGGACGGCGAGGCGGCACGGCCAAGCCCGCCGTATCGATGACGACCGGCTCACCGTCCTCGCCCCCGGCCTCGCCCTGTCCGGGGTCCGCCGTACCGTCCGAACCGGCTTCCTGAGCAGGCCCCCGCGCCGCGCCCTGATCCGCCTTGCGCCCACGTGCCGCGTCCGCCAGGATCCAGCGCCGGTGCAGCTCCACCAACTCCTGCGGTGTGGCCCGGCAGACCCTCGCGAGGCGCTCCACCGGGGCGTACTCGACGGGCACCGCGGTGCCGTTGCAGTAGCGGTGCAGCGTCGACGTGCTCATGTGCAGACGCTTGGCGAGCGTCCCGTAACTCAGACCCGACCGGTCCTTGAGTTCCCGCAGCAACTGCGCGAACTCCTCGGTCCGTTCGGTCCCCGTTTCCTCCGACACCCGTTCCCCTCAACCCCCAGCGTCCCATTCACGCATTCCAGGGTCGCTGAATCCCCCCTGGTCAGAGCCCATTTCGGCGTTCCAGCGTCCCCAACTGCCCGCTGAACGTGGCGGTCGGGACGGATCACCTCACAAGCTTCGGTCATCCAATCACCACCGCCACCCGAACACCGAAGGGGCACCACACCATGTCCAGCCTCCGCACCTCCCGCACCCGTCTCGTCGCCGCCGCGGCCACCGCCGTCCTCGCCACGCTCTCGCTGAGCGCGTGCAGCGACGGGACGGGCACCCAGGACGAGGGCAGCGGGTCGAGCACGAGCTCTTCGTCCGCGGCCCCTTCTCCGACCACGGCCTCCAACTCCCCGGCCCCCTCGGGCTCCTCGGCCGGCAAGGCCCCGTCGGCGGCCACGGGCTCCTCCGGTGCCGGGTCTGCGGGAGGCGCCGGATCCGCGGGCGGTGCCACGACGACCACCGCGCGCACCTCCGCCCCGAAGGCGCCCGCCGCCTCCGGCAAGCCGGTCACCTGCGAGGGCTCCACCACGAAGACGGTCGCGGCTCCGCTGACCCGTCCCGTGAACCACATGCTGCTCTCGGTGACCAACACCGGCAGCAAGAGCTGCTACCTGTACGGCTACCCGGCCGTCCGCTTCGGTGACGCCCAGGCCGTGCCCCCGGTCATCGAGGACTCGCAGCCGCAGGCGGTCGTCACGCTCAATCCCGGCGAGTCCGGCTATGCCTCAGTGAACCTGTCCGCCACCGACGGCAGCGGCGCGAACGGCTACACCGCGAAGTCCCTGGCCGTCTACTTCCAGGGCCGCTCCGGCAACGGGAGTGTCGGCGCGGGCGCCCACCCGTCACTGCCCGCGAAGGGCGTGTACGTCGACGACTCGCTCAAGGTCACCTACTGGCAGCAGTCGATGGACGACGCCGTGAGCTGGTGACACCGGGACACGTACACCGGTGTCGGGGAGGGAGAGGGTCAGCTCGAACCGGGCCCGGAACTCTCGGCCGCCGTGTTCGCGGCGCGGCGGTACTCGGCGTTGATGCGCTGAGCTTCCTCGAGCTGGTCCTCGAGGATGACGATGCGGCACGCGGCCTCGATCGGGGTTCCCCTGTCGACCAGCTCGCGGGCGCGGGCGGCGATCCGCAGCTGGTAGCGGGAGTACCGGCGGTGTCCGCCCTCCGAGCGCAGCGGAGTGATCAGACGGGCCTCGCCGATGGCTCGGAGGAAGCCCGGGGTGGTGCCGAGCATCTCGGCGGCCCGGCCCATGGTGTACGCCGGGTAGTCGTCGTCTTCCAGGCGGTCGCCCAGGGGAATATCTGCTGCCATGTCACCTCGTTGTACAACGCGTCGAGGGGCCCTGATGCCGTACGGCACCAGGGCCCCGAAGGGAATTCAACACCATCTGTCGGCCCTCATGCTGCGCCGACCTTCGGTTTCCGCTACCCGGCCCGGTGACGGGAGGGGTGCGGGGATCGCGGCTGCGTGACCGGGGACCACCATCCAATCCGGGGTCTTGCGGTACCCGGACCGATAGCTCTCGGCCGGGCGATCCTGATGGCGTCTGCTCCTCCGTTCTTGCTCCGAACCCCGCCAGTTCGTGTCTGGCGGGTCTCGCTTGACCTTGTCTACGAGAAAAACAGTAACCGTGCCGGCGGCCAATGTCTACTCTGGCAAGAGGAGATTTTGGCGTTCGAGTGACGCAGACATCCTGAGGCAGTCGGCATGTGAGCTGGACTGCGTGGCGATACGACAGTGGGGCCCTGCCGACGCGCGTCGGCAGGGCCCCACTGGGAGGTAAAGAGGGATGGCGTCCTAGGCTGCGGAGCCGAAGCCGGTCCGTCGCGGTCCGCCGCGGCGTGCCGCTTCGCCCGCGGGGCGGCCCTGGCCGGCCTGGCCCCGGCGGCCCCGACGACCCCGGGAAGAGGACGCGGAGGACGCGGTGCGGGGGCGTTCCGGCTGCGGCGCGGTGATGACGACCGGGACACCGGAAGGGGCCTGGGCCCCGGTGATGCGGCTCAGCTCCGCTTCGCCCGAACGCACCTGGGCGATCTGGGGCGTGATGCCCGCCGAAGCCATCAGCCGGCTCATATCGCGGCGCTGGTTCGGGGTGACGAGGGTGACGACACTGCCGGACTCGCCGGCGCGGGCCGTACGGCCGCCACGGTGCAGGTAGTCCTTGTGGTCCGTGGGCGGATCCACATTGACGACCAGGTCGAGGTTGTCGACGTGGATGCCGCGCGCCGCGACATTGGTCGCCACCAGCACGTTGACGTGCCCGGACTTGAACTGCGTCAGCGTGCGGGTGCGCTGCGGCTGCGACTTGCCGCCGTGCAGGGCCGCGGCGCGGACGCCGCTGCTGAGCAGGTGCTTGGTCAACCGGTCCACCGCATGCTTGGTGTCGAGGAACATGATCACGCGGCCGTCCCGTGCCGCGATCTCGGTGGTCGTCCGGTGCTTGTCCGCGTCGTGCACATGCAGGACGTGGTGCTCCATCGTGGTGACCGCGCCGGCCGAGGGGTCGACGGAGTGGACGACGGGGTCGTGCAGGTAGCTGCGCACCAGCCGGTCGACGTTGCGGTCCAGGGTGGCCGAGAAGAGCATGCGCTGCCCTCCGGGACGCACCTGGTCGAGCAGCGCGGTGACCTGCGGCATGAAGCCCATGTCGGCCATCTGGTCGGCCTCGTCGAGAACCGTGATGTCCACCGCGTCCAGACGGCAGTCGCCCCGGTCGATGAGGTCCTTGAGGCGTCCGGGCGTCGCGACGACCATCTCGGCCCCGGCGCGCAGCGCGCCGGCCTGCCTGCCGATGGACATTCCGCCGACGACGGTGGCCAGCCGCAGGCTCAAGGAGCGGGCGTAGGGCGTGAGCGCGTCGGTGACCTGCTGGGCGAGCTCGCGGGTGGGGACGAGGACGAGGGCGAGCGGCTGCCGCGGCTCGGCACGGCGTCCCGCCGTACGGGCCAGCGCGGCGAGGCCGAAGGCGAGGGTCTTGCCCGAGCCGGTGCGGCCGCGGCCGAGGACGTCACGGCCGGCCAGGGAGTTCGGCAGGGTCGCCGCCTGGATCGGGAACGGAACGGTCACGCCTTCCTGGGCCAGCGTGGCCAACAGCCGTGCGGGCATGTCGAGATCGGCGAACGCCTCGACAGCGGGCAGAGCGGGTGTGATCGTCCTGGGCGGCGCGAACTCGCCCGACACGCTCTGTCGATTGCCTTGGGGCTTGGAACGGCGCGGACCGGCGGAGCGGCCACGGGTGGGATTAGTACGTGTGCGATTCATGCGAAACCTTCCTTGATACGGCGCGTATCAAGGAATTCCCGCAGCTGATGAGCAGCGCAGAGAATCGCGAGAACGAGCCGAAGGCGATGTGTGATGCGCCCTGAAATGCCGCGAGCTGGGGCCCGCACCGCAAGGTGCGGGCCCCAGCTGCGAAGTATGCGCGGCGGTGCCGGTGTCAGGCGGGAACGATGTTCTCGGCCGTCGGGCCCTTCTGGCCCTGCGCGATGTCGAAGGACACCTTCTGACCTTCCTGCAGCTCGCGGAAGCCCTGGGCGGCGATGTTCGAGTAGTGGGCGAAGACGTCGGGGCCGCCGCCGTCCTGCTCGATGAAGCCGAAGCCCTTTTCCGAGTTGAACCACTTCACGGTGCCAGTAGCCATGTTATTTCTCCTTCGGAGGCGGTTTCGGAAATTCACCCTGTGTGAATCTCCGTGTCGCCGTGCTGATTAACCCGTCGGAAAAAACCTTCTGGCAACCACACCTGCAACTGAGATCGACAGTAGCACGGGGGGCTCGGACCTGTGGGTTCGTCAATTCTGCATCCGATCCCGGTCCTGGGAATACTCGCCGGGCCCCGGGTCTATTTCTCACACCACGGGCACAGATATTGCTCTGCGTGCACGAGCGTTCCTGCCGTGCGTCGGTGTCCACAGCCCCGTGACCTCCGACAACGGGAGATGTCCCGGCGTCACCGGCGTCAGCGGCCGGTGCGCCCGGCACGATGAAAGTCACATCTTGGCGGAGACCTGGAAGCTGTGGCGCACGCCGGGTCACCTCGGTGACACGCCGTCGGATGGCCCATCCAGCATGTTCGCGACCTTTCAGGACATAACGTGCCGAATATGATGAGATTTCATATCTCCCGCCTGGCATGCGCCGCGGCGATCATCGGGGCCGTGTTCGGGGCCGCCCCGCCCGTCGCCGCCGACCAGATGACCCACGTGGTCTTTCCCGGACAGTCGATCCAGCGCGCGGTGGACGCCGCCGAGCCGGGAGACACCGTTCTCCTGGCCCCCGGCACCTATCGCGAGAGCGTCACGGTGAACACCCCCGGGATCACCCTGACCGGCCTGGGCCGCAGCACCGTCATCGAGCCGGACACGAAGCAGGCCGGCAAATGTGCCGAGGCCGGCAACGGCATCTGCGTGATCGGGACGAAGGCCCACGACGTCGAGGGCGTCACCATCGCCTCCCTCACCGTGACCGGCTTCACCGGGAGCGGCGTGTTCGCCATGGGGACCGACGGGCTGACCGTGCGGAACGTGACCGCGGTGAAGAACGGCGTGTGGGGAATCGCCCAGGAGCGTTCGACCCACGGGGTGTTCCGGAAGAACACCGCCCGGGACAACGGTGACGCCGGTCTGTTCCTCGCGAACACGATCAAGGAGGAGGCGGGCGCCGCGGACACCCTGGGGACCGTGGTCGAACACAACCGCCTGGAGGGCAACCGGATCGGCATCACCGTCCGGCGCCTGAGGAACCTCACCGTCGCGGACAACCACCTCACCGGCAACTGCGCGGGCGTCTTCGTCGTGGGCGACGAGAACAAGCCGAGGGCCGGCGCGCTGACCGTGAGCGACAACACCATCGCGAGAAACAACAAGTCCTGCCCGAAGACGGCACGGCTGGACGCGCTGCAGGGCTCGGGCATTGTGCTGACCGGTGCCGAGGACACCCTGGTGACGGGCAACCGCATCACCGGCAACGTCGGTGCCTCCCCGCTGTCGGGCGGCATCGTCCTGTTCAAGAGCTTCGTGGGCACCACCAGCGAGCGGAACCGGATCACCGGCAACGTGCTCGAGGGCAACGCCCCGGCGGACCTCGTCAACACGGACACGAGCAAGAGCAACACCTTCGAAGGCAACACCTGCGGGGCGTCCAGGCCCGCGGGACTGTGCTGACCGGCCGTGGCCACTCATGAACTCGAAGAAGGAAGAGGGCACATGACAACCGCACAGACCGCCCCACCGCCGTCCATGCGGCTCAGGGAGCTCGTGTTCGGGGCGGCATGTGCGGCCGCCGTCCGCGCGGCCGCCCGGCTGGGGGTCGCCGACGCCCTCGACGACAGCCCCCTGGCCGTGGAGGACCTCGCAGCCGCGGTGAAGACCGAGCCGAAGACCCTGCGACGGCTGTTGCGTGCCCTGTCCTGCTACGGCCTCTTCGCCGAGCAGCCGGACGGGACGTTCGCGCACACCGACATGTCCCGGCTGCTGCGCGAGGACGATCCGAACAGCCTGCGCGCCATCGCCCTGTGGTGCACCGAGCCGTGGACCTGGGACGCGTGGCCGATGCTGGACGAGGCGGTGCGCACCGGCCGTAACGTCGTGGAGGACCTGTACGGCAAGGAGTTCTTCCAGTACCTCAACGAGGACGCCCCGGAATCGGCCGACGTCTTCAACCGCGCCATGACGACCTCCAGCGTGCAGTCCGCGCGGGACGTGGCGCAGTTCCTCGACCTGTCGGGGAGCACGTCGGTCGCCGACATCGGGGGTGGCCAGGGGCATGTGGTGGCGAGCCTGCTGGAGAAGTACCCGGCGCTCCACGGCACCCTGCTCGACCTGCCGCGCGTGGTCGACAACGTCGACCCACGGTTGCGCGCGGGAGGGGCGCTCGCGGACCGGACGCGCCTGGTGCCCGGCGACTGCCGCGAGGCCGTCCCGGTCCGGGCCGACGTGTACATCATCAAGAACATCCTGGAGTGGGACGACGACAGCACGACCCGCGTCCTGCGCAACGTCATCGCGGCGGGCGGGCCGGGAGCGCGGGTCGTGGTCATCGAGAACCTCGTCGACGACTCGCCGTCGATGCGGTTCAGCACCGCCATGGACCTGCTGCTGCTCCTGAACGTCGGAGGGGCCAAGCACACCACCGAGAGCCTGACCGGCAGGCTGACGGAGGCGGGCCTGGTCATCGACGACGTCCGCCCGGTCAACCCCTATCTGCACGCGTTCGACTGCACGATCCCCGCCTGACCGACGCTCGCCGGGCACGCGAACAGTGCGTGCCCGGCGAGCGGCGTCCGGGGCGGTTCAGGAGGCGGCGTCCCGCTCCCAGCGGTAGAAGCACCGCGCCATCGCGTCCTTCGGTGAACGCCAGGTCGCCGGGTCGTACGCGGTGACGTACGCCGACAGCCGTTCGCTGATGTCCCGGAACTCGGGGTGTCCGGCCGCCTTCGCGATGGCCGGCCCGGGGTCCCGTTCGGACTCGATGAGGTGCAGGTACACGTCGTCGAACTGGAAGAGACTGCGCCGGGCGACCCCGACGAGGTGCGGCAGTTCTCCCCGGTCCGACTCCTCGAACACCTTGGCGATGTCCAGGGCCGACTCCGGAGCCATCCGGGCGACGATCAGGGACTGATGCATCGTCATGTCCTCCGTCCCGCTCAGTCGGACATCATCGACACGGGCCGGCGCTCTCCGGCGGCCTGCTCGATGCGGTCCCGGATCAGCGCCATCTGGACCTTGGAGTTCCGGTTGATGTTGTCCGTCATCCAGGCGTCGTCGACCGGTGCGTCCGGCCTCATCGCGAAGTCCTGCGTCCACACCATCCGGGTGCCCTCCGGCACCTTCTCGTACTGCCACACGATGTTCATGTAGGCGAACGGCCCGGTCTCGACACGGCGAGCCCGCACGGTGAGCGTGTCGCGGTCCGGCTCCCGCTCCGAGACCCAGCTCCACACCTTGCCGTCCTGGTCGGGGTGCATGGTCAGCCGGAAGGTGGTCCGGTTCCCCTCCCGGGAGATGATCTCGGCGGAGGCGTACTCGCTGAACAGCTGCGGCCAGCTCTCGACGTCGTTGGTCATGTCCCAGACCAGGTCCAACGGGGCCGCGATGACGACGTCGTTCTGCGTGTGTCCGGGCATCTCAGGCTCCCGCCAGAAGCGCGCTGTTGACGAGTTCGAGGAACTGCCGGGGGCTTTTGCTCTTCTCCGCGTCGGGAGGCATCGGTGTGCCGTAACGGTTCTCCAGCTCGCCCACGATGCCGAGCAGACCGAGCGAGTCGAGGCCGAAGGCGTCGAAGCCGGACTCCTGCCGCTGCTGGAGCTCCTCCGGGGCGACGGTGATCCCGGCGGCCTTCTTCATGAGCTCGGCCAGCTCTTCCACGGTGATTCGGTCACTCATGCGGTTCCTCTCCTTGCTTGGTGATGGTGTGCGACGCCTCGCTACGAGGCGTCGGCGGCACCGCGCCGTAGCACCAGCGCCGCGTTCGACCCCATGAGTCCTCGGCTGAGGACCAGCGCCGTGCGCATCTCGGTGGCTCGTGCGCGGGCGGTGACGAGGTCGAGGTCGTGGCAGATGTCGAAGACGTTGGGGGTGGGTGGGATCACTCCGTGCTCCATCGCGAGCACCGCGGCGGCGACGTCCAGCAGGGGCGCCGCGCCGCAGGCCCGGCCGACGGCGGTCTTCGGCGCCGTGACGGGGACGCGGGCGCCGTGCGGGCCCAGCGCGTCCGCGATCGCCAGCGCCTCGGCACGGTCGGCCTCCGGGACACCGAGGGCGTCGGCGAAGACCACGTCGATCTCCTCCGGTGCGCACCCGGCCTCGTCCAGGGCGCCCCGGATCGCCTGGGCCAGTCCCTCCCGGGACTGCTCCCAGCGGGAGGCGCCGGTGAACGTCGCCGCGTGTCCCGCCAAGGTGGCCCGCACCGGCACGCCCCGTTCGCGGGCCGAGGTCTCGGCCTCCACGACGACCATGGCACCGCCCTCGGCGGGCACGAATCCGCAGGCCGCGGTGGTGAACGGGCGGTAGGCGCGGTCCGGTTCGGCGACCGTGCTCAGCTCCTCGTAGCCGAGCTGGCAGACCATCGAGTAGGGGGCCAGCGGCGCCTCGGTCGCGCCGGCCACCATCACGTCGGTGCCGCGCCGCACGGCCCGCGCCGCGTGCGCCAGGGCGTCCAGACCGCCGGCCTCGTCGGAGGCGACCACCCCGCAGGGGCCCTTGAGGCCGCGCCGGATGGAGATCTGGCCGGTGCTCGCGGCGTAGAACCAGGCGATGGACTGGTACGGCCCGACGAAGCGGCTTCCCTTGCCCCACAGTTGCTGCAGCTCGCGCTGCCCGAACTCGCCGCCGCCGGATCCGGCGGCGGTGACCACGCCCACGGAGAACGGCGCGGCGTCCGTGTCGGACCGGCTGAGCCCGGCGTCCTCCAGTGCCTGGTCGGCCGCGGCCATCGCGAAGTGCGTGAACCGGTCGGTCTGGACGAGGTAGCGCTCCTCGATCGCCGCAGGCGGGTCGAAGTCCCGGATCTGGCCGGCCACCCGCAGCGGCAGGTGCTCGCACCCCTCACGGGTGATCCGGTCCAGGACGACGACACCCTCGCTGGTGGCCTTCCAGAAGGCCTGGGTGCTGTTTCCGTTGGGCGCGACCACGCCGATTCCGGTGACGGCCGCGCGCCGGGGATGCGGTGCGTTCATTCGGTCCTCTCCCTCGGCAGGGTCATGATCACCGCGGACTGGAAGCCGCCGAACCCACTGCCCACGGAGAGCACGCTGCGCAGTCTGCGCTCGCGAGCGACACGCGGGACGTAGTCCAGGTCGCACTCGGGGTCCGGGGTCTCGTAGTTCGCGGTGGGCGGGACGACCTGGCGGGCCAGGGCCAGCGCGCAGGCGACGACCTCGATCGCCCCGATCGCGCCGAGGGAATGGCCCACCATGGATTTGATGGAGCTCATGGGCGTGTCATAGGCGTGCGCGCCCAGAGCCCGTTTGACCGCGGCCGTCTCGTGCCGGTCGTTCTGCTGGGTGCCCGACCCGTGCGCGTTGACGTAGTCGATCGCCGTGGCGTCGAGCCGGGCCTGGCCGAGGGCGTCCTCGATGGCCCGGGCCATTTCCAGGCCCTCACGGGTCAGACCGGTCATGTGGTAGGCGTTGCCGAAGGTGGCGTACCCGCCTATCTCGCAGTACACGTGCGCGTCGCGGGCCCGTGCGTGTTCCAGTTCCTCCAGGACGAGCACCGCGCCGCCCTCGCCCATGACGAACCCGTTGCGGCGGGCGTCGAAGGGCCGTGAGGCGTGGGCGGGGTCGTCGTTGCTCGGGGAGGTGGCCTTGATCGCGTCGAAGCAGGCCATGGTGATCGGGGAGATCGGCGAGTCCGAGGCGCCGGCGATGCACACGTCGGCCCTGCCCTCCTCGATCGTGTGGAAGGCGTACCCGACCGCGTCGAGCCCCGAGGTGCAGCCCGTGGAGACGGTCTGCACCGGCCCGCGTGCCTCGAACCGCTCCGCCACCGCCGAGGCGAGGGTGCTGGGCGTGAACGCCCGGTGCAGGTGCGGTTCGGCCTTGCGGTGGTCCACGTCCCAGTGCTGCCCGCGGTCGCTGACCAGGACGTAGTCGTGTTCCAGCCGGGTGGTTCCGCCGACCGCGGTGCCCAGGGAGACCCCGACCCGCCACGGGTTCTCCCCGGCGAGGTCGAGACCGGAGTCCCGTATCGCCTCATCCCCGGCGACCAGGGCGAACTGGAGGTAGCGGTCGCTCCGTGCGATCTGCTCCGCATCCAGCCCGTGGGCCGCCGGGTCGAAGTCGCACTCGGCGGCGATCTGCGAACGCAGCCCGGACGGGTCGAAGAACGTGATGCCGCGGGTCGCCGTGCGACCGCTGGTCAGCAGATCCCAGAACGCCGGGACACCGATGCCGCCCGGGGCGACGATTCCTATGCCGGTGACCGCCACGCGCCTCCTCATGAGCGCATCCGGGTTCGTTCGGCGGGCCCGCCCGCACCCGCGTGGGCCGCCTCCGCCGGGATCGGCCTGCCGTCGGCGTCCTCGGTGTCGACGTGCCCGAGCGGCGGGCTCGGGGCCAACGGGCCGAGGTGGAAGACCATGCGGGCCTCCACCTTGCCGACGTTGCGGAAGCGGTGCCGCATGTGGGACGGGATCAGGAGCCCCTGCTCGGGTTGGAGCGGGTGGGGCTCGCCGTCCAGGTCCACTTCGAGCTGTCCGCAGACGACGTAGATGAACTCCTCGGAGTACGGGTGGTAGTGCTCGGCGATGCGGTCGCCGGGCTGCACGATGGCCACGCCCATGAAACCGCTGGTGGAGCCGACCGTGGTGGGGGTGAGCATGGCGCGCAGATCGCCTCCGCGCCGGGTGTTGGGCTCGACCTCGCTGAGATCCACCACTCCGGGATGACGTTTGATCACGACGTTCCTCCGAACATGTGCTGCTTCGACATGAGGGCGTGGCCGGTCACGGCCCGGTGGCCGGCGAATCAGGCGCCGGGTGCTTGGCGGTCGGTGACGAGGTCCATGCGGGAGACCGCGAGGAGGTCAGCGGGGGTGCTGTCCTTCAGCGCCCGAGCGTCCAGTCCGAGGGCTTCGCCGTCGAGCAGTGCCGTCAGCTCGGCCGCCCGGCCGTGGTCCGTGAGACCGAGCACGGGACCGGGGTCGCTGTCGAGGGCGCCGCGCACGTCGACCAGCCGCATCACGACGTCGTCGCGCTGGAAGATCGTGCTGCGCAGTACCGGTCCCCGCGGGTCGTCCGCCGCCGCCTCGTCCTGCCGGGCGAGCAGCTCCGCCAGCCGCATACCGAGCCCCTCACGGGCCGGGTAGTACAGCGCGTGCCGCACGGCCTCCGGGCTCTCCTGACCGGTGGTCACATGGTGTACGGCGGGCAGCGCCGCGCGGGTGAAGAAGAGCCGGGCGGACTCGGGGTCGTCCAGGTCCCGGTCCTGCTCCAGATAGGGGTTGATGGCCTCCTCGACGGCCCGCACCTCGGGCTGCCGGGCGACGTGGCGCAGCGCGGCGAGCAGGTCGCCCCGCACCTCGATGGCCCGGACCACCCGGTTGCCGTGCATGAAGAGAGAGGTGCGGCACAGCCGGGTGGTGTCGTCGACCCGCGGCTCCGGTGAGGTGTAGCCGGCGAGGATCTTGGCGACGGTGTCCTCACTGCCCGGCTTGACCGTGAAGGTGAGCGCGTGACGGATCAGCCCGTCGCCGATCCTGGGGGACGCCTGGAGCCGGCGCTTGCCGGGCCCGGTCTGCACCGCCGGGCCGCCGGTCTCGCGGACGATGTGGAAGCGCAGCGACCTGGTGTCCCGGACGCAACTGTGCAGCGGCTCCACCATCCGCACGTGCTCCTCGCTGTTCACCCAGGTGAGGAACGGCGGGGCGCTCTCCCACTCACTGGTGATGAGCCACTGGGAGGGGTTCTCGATGGACTGGCACAGCTGGTCGCTGACATGTCCGGGAACGGAGGCGACCTGGCTGCACAGACTCTCGTACGCCTCGAGGAACTGCTGCTGGGCCCCGTCGTAGACGTCGACCAACAGGACGACACGGAGCCTGGAGCCGTCGAACACGGACTGGGAGACCCGCTGCGAGGCCTGTTGCGCAGGCGCTTTCGAAACACGGTCGGACGTGGTGGTCATCCTGGGTACATCTCCTTCGGGGCAGAGGCGGACGAACGTCGGTCGCGGGGGATGACGTCGGCGTTTCTCGATCGTCAGGCCGCCCCCGCAAGCGCGCGACTCGTATGCACCGTGGGGGTGACTGCCGGCCCGGCGGCCGGGCGGGGCGGGCTCAGAGGAGGTGGGCGAAGACCACGAGGTTGTCCGTGTAGTCCCTGGCCGTACGGTCGTAGTCACCCGCGCAGGTGATGAGCCGGACCTGGGCGGTGGCCGTGTCCTCGTAGACCCGCCGACTGGGGAAGTGGCCCTTGTCGAACGTCTCCACGCTGTCGACCCGGAAGGACGCTCTGCGCCCGTCGGCCCGGTCGACGTGGAAGACGTCGCCTTTCGCAAGTTCTCCGAGGTTCACGAAGACGGCCGCCGACGTCGCCGTGTCCACATGGCCGGCGATGATCGCCGTGCCCGTCTCCCCGGGCGAGGCGCCCTTGGCGTGCCAGCCGACGAGGTTGACGTCGTGGGCGGGAGGCGGCTCGAGACGGCCCGTGGAACCGATGGCGAGGTCCGTGAAGGGGGCGTCGACCGAGATCTTCGGAATGAGCAGCCGCACGGGTCTCGATCGCGGCAGATGCCTGCCGGCCGGCTGCCCGGCCGCCTGCCGGGGCGGCGGAGCCGATGTGGAGACGGGTGCGGCCCGCGGCGGCGCGGGGGCGTCGGACGACGACTCGTCGTGACCGCCGAACAGTCCCAGGGCCAGCACCAGGATCACCACGGCGCTCAGCATCATTGTGGTGTGGGATCCCTGCCCGGTCGGGGCGGGCTCCTCGTGGCCGGGGTTGTCTGCGGGGGTTGGGGGAGGGACTGCCATCGGACACCACCTCACCAGGGGACGGCAGCAGTTCGGACGTACGGGGCACGGGGAGGGCCGGCCGGGCCGCCACGCGGCACGCGCGTGGCGGCCACAGCGGCTATCGCGTCCGGCATGGCTCAGGCCATGCTTCCGGCGACCTTCTTACGGCGCGTCGCGTACAGACCGGTTCCGGCGACCGCCAGCACGGCGAGCCCGCCCGCGGTCATCGCCGGGGAGGCCAGCCCGCCGCCCCCGGTGTGCATTCCGCCGCTGGGCTTCTCGTGGCTGCCGCTCCAGCCGCCGCCGTCGTGCTTGCCGCCGGAGTCCTGGCCGTGCTCCTTGTCCTTGTAGGTCTCCGGGTCGTACTTGGGGTCCTTGCTCTCCTTGCTGTAGGAGGAGTCCGACGAGTCCCAGTCGTCCCCGGCCGCGTAAGCACCGGGGGCACCGAGAGCGAGGACGGCCGAGGCCGCCGCGGTGGTCAGGAGGATGCGAGCAGAGCGCATGTGTCGTTCCTTCCGTCGGCGGCCGGGCAGCTGGTGCTTCGTCAGCTGAATTGGGCCCTGCCCCGACGTGATCCACCGTCAGTCAGCCTCGCCCCCGCCACCACTCGGGGCGGTCACCCGGGTGAACGCGCCAGGACCGAGCGGGAGTCAGACCGCCCCCAGCAGCGTGGTCAGGACCTGGCGCAGCGCCGACTCGGCATCCGGGACCGGCCCGGGCGATCGCCAGGCCACGAACCCGTCGGGCCTGACGAGTACGGCGCCTTCGGGCGTCGTGCCGTGGGCGGCCGACCAGTCCGCGTCGCCCTCGGGCGCCAGGTCGGCACCCGGGCCGTCGCCCACCCGGTACGAGGCCAGCGGGACGGATGTCTCTTCGGCGAGGCGGACGGCGGCCTCGTGCCAGCCACTTGGGTCATCGGCAGCACTGAGCAGGACGAACGACGTCTCGTAGAGGTCCAGGGTGGAGATCCGTTCACCCCGGTGCCGTACCGCCATGTGGGGGGCCCTGCTGCCGGGTTCGCCGGACAGGTCGAGACGTTCCGGGACGACCGGAGTCGCGGGGTCGGTGCCGATGACGGCGCCCTGCGGATAGCGGTAGCCGAGGGCCACGTTGAGGATGCCGCGCTGCGGGCCACCGCCGCCGCCCGCGCCGGGCGACGGGGCGAAACCGGGATGGCTGTGCTCGACCGACCGTGCGGCGGCGCGGGCGCTGGTCGCCTCCGCGACCGGGCGGCGCTCGGCGTCGTACGTGTCCAGCAGCGACTCCCCGGCCCAGCCGCCGTGCACCGCGGCGAGCTTCCAGGCGAGGTTGTGCGCGTCCTGGATACCGGTGTTGGAGCCGAACGCCCCGGTGGGGGACATCTCGTGGGCCGAGTCGCCGGCCAGGAAGACGCGTCCCGCGCGGTAGCTCCGGGCGACCCGTTGGGCGGCGTGCCAGGGGGCCCTGCCGGTGATCTGCACGTCGAGGTCGGCGACGCCGACCGCGCGACGGATGTGCTCGACACACCGCTCGTCGGTGAACTCCTCGAGCGTTTCGCCGCGTTCGGGGTGCCAGGGAGCGTGGAAGACCCAGTTCTCCTGGTTGTCCACGGGCAGCAGCGCACCGTCGGCCGCCGGGTCGGTCAGGTAGCAGACGATGAAACGGCGTTCGCCCACGACCTCGGCGAGGCGACGGGAGCGGAAGGTGATGCTGACGTTGCTGAACAGGTCGCCGGGACCGCTCTGGCCGATGCCGAGCTGCTCGCGGACGGGGCTGCGGGGGCCGTCGGCGGCGACGAGGTAGTCCGCGAGGAAGGTGGTGTGCTCGCCGGTCTCCCGGCTCTTGACCACCGCGGTGACGCCGGAGGGCCCGGTCTCGAACGACAGCAGTTCGGTGGCGTACCGCAGGTCGCCGCCGAGCCGCTCGGCGTGTTCGAGCAGTACCGGCTCCAGGTCGTTCTGGCTGCACAGGCACCATGAGCTGGGGCTGAAGCGGGCCAGTCCGCCGCCCGGGTCGATCTCCCGGAAGAGCCACTCGCCCGCGTCGCCGACCAGGGTGGGTGTCTGCAGGATCCCGTGGTTGCCGGCCAGCGTGGCGGCGGCGTCCCGGATCCCCGCTTCCACGCCGGCCGTCCGGAACAGCTCCATCGTGCGGACGTTGTTGCCCCGTCCGCGGGGGTGGATGGAGGTGCCGGCGTGCCGTTCCACCAGCGTGTGCCGTACGCCCAACCGGCCCAGGAACAGCGAGGTCGACAGGCCGACGAGGGAACCGCCGACGATGAGGACCGGGACCCGGTGGGTGGTGTGGCCGGTCTGGACCTGTTTCTGGTTCATCACTCGCCTCCAGCGCGTCGTGTCCGCCGACTCGTCCGGATACGGCGGGGAGCTTCATCCATGCCCCGCGACGCGAACGCGGGCCCAAGCTTCACCCGCTCAACACGCCCGGTTCGCCGACTCGGCAGATCGCCTCCCGGGCGCCCGGCCCGCACAGTCGAACCGCCGCGTGGGCGGTTTCGCCACCCCATTTGCACTAATTGGGGAACGCCGAGGATTCCCCGCCCCTCCCTCTGGGTGAAGGAAACCGCACAGGTAGGGAAGTCGGGGATCAACCGGATGGGTCTGACCAGCGAGACGACCGTGTATGTGATGGCGGCCCTCGCCGCCGTGTGTGTGGGACTGCTGGTCTGGTCGTGGCCACGGTTCGCCCGGCAGGGACTGCGGCAGGTCCTCGGACGACTGCTGGCCATCGGGACGACCCAGGTGGTGATGATCGCGGCGTTCGCCTGCTGGCTGAACTCGTCGTACCAGTTCTTCGGATCGTGGGGCGAACTCTTCGGCCGGGTCGAGACGGCCCCCGTCGGGGTGACACAGGCGGGCGACGACGGCGGTACGGGCACGGTGAACGGCGCCGCCGTGAAGGGGGCGCCGGTGCAGCCCGCCGGCGACGAGCAGCTGAGCCGGGTCAGCGGACTGCCCACCGGCCCCGCCGCGGTGAACGGGCGGGTGGAGTCCGTGAAGGTCATCGGCCGCCGCACGGGAGTGGTCGACCCGGCCTTCGTCTACCTGCCGCCGCAGTACTTCCAGAAGGCGTACCAGCGCCAGCGCTTCCCGGTGATCGTCGCGCTCAGCGGCTACCCGGGCAGCATCTTCAACCTCGCGCAGCATCTGCGGGTGTCGCAGACCGCCGGTGCACTGCAGAAGAGCGGTCTGATGCAGCCGACCGTCATGGTGATGATCCGGCCGACGATCGCCCCGCCGCGCGACACCGAGTGCGTGAACGTACCGGGTGGTCCGCAGACCGAGACCTTCCTGGCAAGGGATCTCCCCGACGCCCTGAAGTCCGCCTACCGGGTGGGCCACGACGCCAGTGCCTGGGGTGTCATGGGCTACTCCTCCGGCGGCAGCTGCGCCCTCCAGCTGACGATGCGCGATCCGCACGTGTACACGACGGCCGCCGCACTGTCGCCCGACTACCGGGTCAAGGACGATCCGACGACCGGCAGTCTCTTCGGCAGCGGACCGGACCGCACCGAGCGGATGAACGGCCACGATCTGATGTGGAGGCTCAAGCACCTGCCCGTCCCCCAGGTCTCCGTGCTGGTGGCCGAGAGCAAGCACGGGGAGCGCGGCTATCCGCAGACGCAGGCCTTCATCAAGGCGGTGAAGGCACCCATGCGTGTCGCGTCGATCCTGCCCGAGCACGGCAGCCACAACTTCCCGACCTGGGTCCAGGAGGTGCCGCCCGCCCTGAAGTGGATGAACCAGCAGCTGACGTTTCCTCAGGACGCCGTGCCCCGCCACCACAAGAAGGGAGCAGCGGTCGCGGAGCCCACGCCCACCGCCACGATGCGCAGGTGACTGCTCCGAGCCTCAACTCACCTACAAGTCTTGCCAATTACTCATCCGGCGGCGCCAGAGTGCCGTTTAGGGTGGGCCAATGGAGCACGAGCACAGAAGCTTCGTCGAACTCATGTGTGCGAGGGCGGTGGAGCACGGTGACCGGACCGCCCTGATCTTCAGCGCGGATCCGCTCCGCGCCGAGGCCGACGAGACCGTGACGTACGGGGAGCTCGACCGGTCCGCCCGCCAGGTCGCCGCGCTGCTGCAGGATCGGTTCTCCATCGGTGACCGTCTGCTCGTCCTGCATCCCTCCGGGCCGGGGTTCGCACGATCCCTCCTGGGCTGCATGTACGCGGGCATGGTCCCGGTGCCCGCCCCGCCGCCCGACGGCCGTCAGCGGCGGCAGGCCGACCGGCTCGCCGGGATCGCCCGGGACGCGGGAGCCGCCGGTGCCCTGGCCGACGGCACGGATCTGGAAGCGCTCGTGTCCTGGACCAAGGAGCAGGACCTCGGGGGCGTGACCGTGCTCGCACCCCACAGCGCCGAAGCCGCGGACGAGCTGCCCGCGGCGAACCGGTGGCGGCCGCCCCCGGCCGACCCGCACGCGCCGGCCTTCCTCCAGTACACCTCAGGGTCCACCGACGACCCCAAGGGCGTCATGGTCGACCACGCCAACCTGCTGGCCAACGCCCGGATCCTCGCGGCGATCGCCGATATGCGCGCCGACCGGCCGGTGGGCGGCTGGCTGCCGCTGTACCACGACTTCGGGCTGATCGGGCTGCTGCTCACGCCGCTGATCCTGGGCGGTCGCAGCGTGCTGATGCCACCGACGGCCTTCCTCAAGCGCCCGCACACGTGGCTGACGCTGATCGACCGGCACGGCATCGACTTCTCTCCCGCTCCGAATTTCGCCTACGACCTCTGCCTCCAGCGGATCACCGACGAGCAGCTGGCCCGGCTGGACCTCTCCCGCTGGCGGTGTGCGGTGAACGGCGCCGAGCCCGTCCAGGCAGCCACCGTCGAGGCGTTCACCCGGCGGTTCGCCGCCGCCGGGCTGAGACCCGAGGCGATGCTCCCCGGTTACGGCATGGCCGAGACGACCCTGGTCGTCTCCGGCGACCGGCCTGCCCGCCGCGCCGTGATCACCGAGGTGGACGCCGCCGCGTTCGAGCGCGGCGAGCTGCTGGCCCCGGCCCCCGGCGCGCCCGTGCACCGCATCGTCAGCAGCGGCCCCGCCGAGCACCTCGACATCCGGATCGTCGACGCCGACGCGGGCCGGACGCTGCCGGACGGCCGGGTCGGTGAGATCTGGGTGCGCGGCCCGAACGTCGCCCGGGGCTACTGGGGGCGGCCCGCGGAGACCCGGCGCGTCTTCGACGCCGTCACACCCGACGGGGAGAGCGGCTTCCTGCGCACCGGGGATCTGGGGATCCTGCACAAGGGCGAGCTGTACGTCACGGGCCGCAGCAAGGAGCTGATCATCGTCCGCGGCCGCAACCTCTACCCGCAGGACCTGGAGGCGGCGACGCGGGAGGCCCACCCGGCTCTGGAACGCGGGGTCGGGGCGGCCTTCTCCGTCCCGGTGCCCGAGGAGGAGGTCGTGGTGGTCCGCGAGTGCCGGGCCGACCGGGTCGCGCCGGACGAGCTGGCCCACGTCGCCGCGCGTGTCCGCGACCGCCTCACCCGGGACGTCGGGGTGCCCGCCCAGAACGTCGTCCTCGTGCCTCCCGGCACGGTGGCGCGGACCACCAGCGGCAAGATCCAGCGGCGGCTGCTGCGCCGGCGGTTCCTCGGCGGCGAACTTCCGATCCTGCACGCGGACTTGTCGCCGGCCGTGCGCGCCCGGCTGGGCGACGCGGCGGGCGGTGACGCCTCGTGACGGTGACCGACCTGCTGATCGCCGGGGGCCGTGTCCGCTTCGAGGGCTTCGACGGCTGCGGCGAGGGCGGTGACGTCTCGTGAAAGTCACCGACCCGCTGATCGACACCGACCGCGTCGACCTCGGCGGCTTCGACCGGGCGCTCGGCGACCCCGCCGACCCCGCGGCGCTCCTCTCCTACGCCCGCAGCGCCGAGCTGGACCGCGGTGAGTCGTTCCCCGCCGACATCTGCCGGGAGCTCGACGGGATGGGGCTGCCGCGCCTGTACGTGCCGGCCGAGTTCGGCGGGGCGCTGACCCGCTACGACGAACTCGTCGCGGCGCTGCGGGCGGTGGCGCGCCGCGACCTGACGGTCGCGATCGGGCACGGCAAAACGTTTCTCGGGGGCGTCTGCGTATGGCTGGCGGGCCGTGCGGAGCAGGCACGCGAGCTCGGCGCCGACATCATCGCCGGGGCACCGGTGTCGTGGGGACTGACCGAGCGCGGCCACGGCAGTGACCTGCTCGCCGGTGAGATGACCGCCACGCCAGAGCCCGGCGAGTCCGGCGGGTTTCGCGTGAACGGCGAGAAATGGCTCATCAACAACGCCACCCGCGGCACGCTGCTCTGCCTCCTCGTGCGCACCCGGCCGGAGGGCGGCCCGCGCGGCTTCAGCCTGCTGCTGGCCGACAAACGGCGCCTCCCGGCGGACCGCTGGCGGCCCCTGCCCAAGGTGCCCACGCACGGCATCCGGGGCGCCGACATCAGCGGGATCGCGCTGGAGGACTGCCCGCTCCCGGCCGACGCGCTGATCGGCGAGCAGGGCGCGGGGCTGGAGATCGTGCTCAAGGCGTTGCAGCTCACCCGGACCGCCTGCACGGCCCTGTCGCTGGGCGCCGCCGACCAGGCGGTGCGGCTGGCCGAGGAGTTCGCCGCGGGGCGCGAGCTCTACGGCCGTCGGCTGATCGACCTGCCGCACGTACGCCGCGTGCTCGGAGAGGCGTACGCCGCGCTCCACGCCGCCGAGATCGTGAGCGTGCTGGCGGCCCGCAGCGTGCACACCCTGCCGCAGGAGATGACCGTCATCTCCGCGGTGGCCAAGTCGTACGTCCCGACCCGCGCCGACGAGCTGATCGCCGCCTGCGGCGAGCTGCTGGGCGCCCGCGCGTTCCTCACCGAGGTCCACGAGCACGGTGCGTTCCAGAAGCTGGAACGCGACCACCGGGTGGTCGGCATCTTCGACGGGAGCACCTTCGTCAACCAGCACGTCCTGATCAACCACTTTCCGGTGCTGGTCCGCGGCCATCGGGAAGGCACCGCCGACGAGGAGGCCGTACGCCGTACCGCCGACCTGTCGGCCCCGCCACCCCCGGCCCGGCTCGACCGGCTGAGCCTGCTGGCGCGCGGCGGGTGCAGCCTCACGCAGAGCCTGCACACCGCGAGCGGTGACCTGCGTGCGCCGACGTCCGCGGGTCGGGCGCCCGCACGGGTGGCCGAGCTCGCCGAGGAGCTCACCGACAGCTGCGACCGGCTCCACCAGGAGCTGGCGCTGAGCCCGCCCGCCTCCCAGTACGCACAGCCGGAGGCCTTCGCGCTGGCCCGCCGCTACGAGGACTGCTTCGCGGGTGCGGCCGCCCTGCGGGTGTGGCTGCACAACCGCACGCCCGGCGGGGACCCGCTGTGGCTGGAGGCCGTCCTCACCTACGTGCTGCGGTCGCTGCGCCCGCCGGGACGGCCGACCGACGGCGAGGTGTTCGACCGGCTCTTCGACGCTCATACGGCAGGCCGCCCCAGCGCTCCTCCGACCTCGGTGGTCACCTCGTGATCGACAGCACCGGGGCGCGCGACGCCCCTGCGGCCGCCGCCGTCGACGACCTGGAACGCCGGTTCGGCGACCCCTGGGATCCGGGCAATCCGACCGGCCACGCCGCGGTGCTGGCGGCCGACGAGGCGGGCGAGATGCTCGTCGCGGGCGAACGGCTGCTGGACGACTACGGGTTGAACGCCGCATTCGTCCCGCCCGAACTGGGCGGCCGGCTGACCCGGCTCGACCACCTCATCGAGGTGCTGCGGGTCGTCTTCCGGCACGACCCCAGCCTGGGCCTCGGATACGGAGCGAGCAGCCTCATCCCCGCGGTCAACGTCTGGACCGCGGGCGACGAACGGCAGCGCCGCCGGATGGCCGACGTGCTGCTGACGGGTGGCCGGGCCGTCTCCGGCTACCACGAGCTGGCACACGGCAACGACTTCACGCGGGCCGAGTTCTCGGCGCTGCCGGGCGACGACGGGCGGTTACGGCTCAACGGGCGCAAGGAAGTGATCGCCAACGCCCGGCGCGCCGAGGCCATGGTGCTCTTCGCGCGCACGTCGCCCGCTCCGGGCAGCCGCAGCCACTCGCAGCTGTTCGTGGAGAAGGCGGACCTGCCCCCGGGCGCGCCCATCCACCTGCCGCGCTTCCACAGCGCGGGGATGCGCGGGGTCCCGCTCGGCGGGCTGGAGTTCCGGGACTGTCCGATCCCGGCGGACGCGGTGCTGGGGGCGCCCGGGCTCGGCGTGGAGACGGCGCTGCGCTCCTTCCAGATCACCCGCACCGCGCTGCCGGCGATGACCGCGGGCATCCTGGAGACCGGCCTGGACGTCACCGCCAGGTTCGCGGAGGAACGCGTCCTGTACGGGCGGTCGCTGGCCGGGATGCCGTACATCCGCTCGATCCTCGCCGACGCCTTCACCGACCTGCTGATCTGCGACTGCCTGGCCACCGTGACCGCGCGCTCGGTGCATCTGCTCCCCGGCGAGACCAGCCTGTACGCCTCGGCCGCCAAGTACTTCGTGGCCACCCTCCTGATGGACGCCATGGACGCGCTGTCGCGGGTGCTGGGCGCTCAGTTCTACCTCCGCGACGGCGGCTACGGGATCTTCCAGAAGCACCTGCGCGACCTGGCGCCTGCGGGCTTCGGCCACACCGCGCGCGTGGCCTGTCTCAGCACGGTGCTGCCGCAGCTGCCCCGGCTGGCCCGCAAGGGGTGGCTGGACGACACCCAGCCGCCCGCCGGGGTGTTCCACCTCGGCGCGGACCTGCCACCGCTGCCCTTCGAGCGGCTGTCGGTCGGCTCGGGCGGGCGTGACAGCCTCAGCGCCTCGCTCTCGGCGGCCCTCGGCCACCCCGAACTGGACGGCGAGCTGCGCCGCTCGGTCCTCGTCATCGCGGCCGAGCAGGCCGACCTACGACGCGAATGCGCCGCGCTGACCCCCGCGGACCTCTCCGTCGCCGCCCGGCCCGAGGCACTGCGGCTGGCGGCGCGGTACGCCGCGGTCCTCGCGGCGACCGCCTGCGTGAACGTCTGGCTCCACAACCGGGATCGGCACGACGCCTTCCTCAGCGATCCGCACTGGGCCGTCGCGGCGCTGGGCCGGATCGCCGAACGGGTGGGCCGCGACCCCGGGCAGCGGTCCCCGCACATCACCGAACGGCTGTCGGCGGAGGCCCTCGCCCGGCACCGCGACCGCCGCGGGTTCGGCCTGTCGAACCGGCGCCTGCCCGGATAGCGCCGCCCATTGATGACGCCGCCGCCATTGAGGACAAGGAGAACGGGATGAACAGCCACGAACCTGCCCCATCAGCCTCCTCGGCCCCGCCGGACACCGAACTGCGGAGCTGGCTGCGCGCGCGGGTCGCCCACTACGCGCAACTCGACGCCGCCGCCATCGACACCACCGCCACGCTGACGACGTACGGCCTCGACTCGGTCTACGCGCTGATCCTCTGCGGCGACATCGAGGACCACCTCGGCGTGGCTCTGGAGCCGACCGTGGCCTGGGACCACCCGACGATCGACGCCCTGGCGCGGCACCTGGAGGAGACGCTCGCCCAGGCGGCCCCGTCGGGGGAGAGCCGATGACCTCGCTGGAGGAGGTGGCGGCCCACCTGCCGTCGGCACGCATACCCATCGGTGAGCTGAGCGACGAACTGGGCCTCAGTGCCGCGGAGATGAAGGTGTACCGGCGCTTCTACGGCCTGGCGGAGGTCTGCCGCGAGCCCGGTGGCACGCTCACCGAGCTGCTGCTGGCCGCCGCGGGCAAGCTCGACGGACTGCGCGGCAGGGAGGAGCGGGTGCGGTACGTGGTCCAGGCGCGGACCATGCCGGTGGTCGTCCCCCATCCGGTCAACCCCGTGCACGAGGTGCGTGACGCGCTCGGGCTCGGGCACGCCACGGCGTTCGCGGTGACCCACCACGCCTGCGCCTCGGGGCTGCTGGCGGTGGACCTGGTCGGCAAACTGCTGGCGAGCGACGGTGATCCGGACGCGCTGGCGTTGGTCCTCACCGGCGAGAAGACCTTCACCCTGGCCGCACAGACGGTCCCGGGTACGGCCGCCAACAGCGAGGGCGCGGCCGCGGTGCTCGTCGGCATCCGCGACGACCGGGACCGGATGCTGAGTTACGCCGCCCGCACCCACGGCCGCTTCTACGAGTGCCTGTCGCTCGACGACGAACTGGCCGGCGAATACCAGCAGATCTACACCGAGGCGCTGGCCGAGGTCATGCTGGCGGCCGTCGCGAAGGCGGGTCTGGCGCTGGACGACGTTTCCGTGGTCTTCCCGCACAACGTCAACCGGCTGTCGTGGGCGCGGCTCGCCAGACATCTCGGGCTCCCGCTGGAGCGCATCTTCCTGGACAACGTGCCGGTCACCGGGCACTGCTTCTGCGCGGACCCCTTCATCAACTACCGGACGGCCCTCGATCTCGGCCGGCTGCGCCCGGGGGACCGCTATCTGCTCGCCACGGTCGGTCTCGGCTCGACCTTCTCGGCCATGGTCTTCGAGCACTGAAAGGGGCACGGGCGAGATGACCGGGCATTTCACCGGCCGCCTGAAGGCGGCCCTGACCGGGAACCCTGACGCGGAGTTGGTGTTCCTCGGCAACTTCGAGGTCGAGGACCAGTGGGCCCGGGGCGAACCCGGGCTGCCGAGGCTGGCGTTCGGCTCCGGCAGCGCCATCGTCAACCGGATGGACGAGTTCGCCCTGCTGCTCGCGGGCAAGGGCGACCACGTCGTGCTGAAGGGCGAACCCGACCCCGACTACCTGAGCCATCTGGAGGAACTCGGCTTCGACCTGCCGGGGTTGCTCGTGGTGGAGCGCCAGGACCCGGGCAGCACCGTCACCCAGGACGCGCTGGAGGACCGGCCGGTGCTGCGCGAGCTGGGCAGGATCGGTGCGCGCGGTGGCGTCGTCTGCGCGCACGGGGTCAGTGAGCTGGAGGAGCGACTGGCCGAACGGGCCGGGATCGCGCTGGCCGCCCCGCCGGCGGCGGTCTGCAAGGCCGTCAACAGCAAGATCTACAGCCGACGGCTGGCCGGCGAGCTGGGCATCCGGCAGGCCCGCGGCTGGAGTTGCACGAGCCTGGCCGAGCTCGACGCGGCAGTCGAGGCCGCCCGCGCGCTGCTCGCCGACGGCCGCCGGGTCGTGTTCAAGGACGCCTTCGGTGTCTCGGGCAAGGGCATCGAGGTGGTCGAGGACGAACGCCGCCTGGACCGGCTGCACCGCATGATCGGAAGCCGGGCGCGGAAGGCCGGGGACGACCGGGCCGGCCTGGTGGTGGAGGAGTGGGTGGCCAAGCGCGCCGACCTCAACTACCAGTTCACCGTCGGCCGGGACGGCCGCGTGCACGTCGACTTCGTCAAGGAGGCACTGACCGAGGGCGGCGTGCACCTGGGCCACCGGATTCCTGCGCGGCTCACCGAGCGGCAGACGGCCGAACTGACGGAGGTCTCCCGGCTGCTGGGCGGGCGGCTGGCCGACGACGGCTACTTCGGGGTCGTCGGCGTCGACGCGATGGTCGATCCCGACGGTGGCCTCTACCCGATCATCGAGATCAACGCGCGCCACAACATGTCCACGTACCAGGCCTCGATCCAGGAGGCCTTCATCGGTTCCGGGAGCACGGCGCTGGTGCGCAGATATCCCCTGCGGCTCGGCGCGCCACTGCCGTTCGGGTCCCTCCACCGCGCCCTGGCGGACCTGCTGTTCGACCCCGCCCGGGGCACCGGTCTGCTGATCAACAACCACGCCACCGTCAACGCGGCCGCGCCACCCGGCGAACGGACCCGGGGTGAGGATTTCGCCGGGCGTCTCCACGGGGTCGTCGTCGCCGACTCGGCGGACCGGGCGGCGGCACTGGACGACGAGGTCGGCCGGAGGCTGGCCGTTCTCGCGGAGAGCACCAGGGGAGAGGAACGAGGATGACCGTCGAGTTCCAGGTGCAGGGCGTGCGGGTGTCCGAGCTGGCCCGGCGGTACGGCACCCCGTTGTTCGTCTACGACGGCACCGCGCTGCGGGACCGGTTCCACGGGCTGCGCGACCGGCTGCACCCGGCCATGGAGATCTTCTACTCGCTCAAGGCCAACCCGAACATCTCGATCTGCGCGCTGCTGCACTCGTTCGGCGCGCGGGCCGAGGTCTCGTCGCTGGTGGAACTGACGACCGCGCTCCGGGCCGGCGTACCACCGCAGCAGGTGATCTTCCTCGGCCCCGGCAAGAGCCGCCAGGAGCTGGCCGCCTGCCTGGACACCGGGATCTACGCCGTCGTATGCGAGTCGATCCCCGAGGTGGCCCTCGTGGACGAGCTGGCCCGGGAGCGGGGCGTGAAGGCGCCGGTCGCGCTGCGCGTCAACCCGCGCTTCGCGGTCAAGCGCTCAGGGCTGGCGATGGGCGGCAGGCCGCGCCAGTTCGGCATCGACGAGGAGGAGCTGTTCGGACAGAACGACCTGGTGAAACGGTTCCCCGACGTCGACCTGATGGGGGTGCAGGTGTACATGGGCACCCGGATTCTCCATGAGGCCGTGATCGTCGAGAACACCACCCGCATCCTCGAGCTGGCCGAGCGGCTGTCCGACGCGCTGAACCTCGAGCTGCGGATGGTCGATGTGGGCGGCGGCCTGGGCGTCTCCTATTTCGACGGCGAGAGCGACCTCGACGCCCAGGTGCTGACCGACGGGCTCAACCCCGTCATCGAGGACTTCACGGCCCGGCACCCCGGCACCAGGCTGATCATGGAGCTGGGCCGCTACCTCACCGCCGAGGCCGGCACCTACGTCATGGGCGTCCGCTACACCAAGACCTCGATGGGGGAGCGCTTCGCTGTCGCCGACGGCGGCACCCATCACCACATGGCGGCCGTGGGCATCGGCTCGTTCGTCAAGCGCAACTTCCCGATGGCCGTGCTCAACCGGCTCGACGAACCCGCGACCGAGGAGTGGAACGTCACCGGGCCGCTCTGCACCCCGGGCGACACGATCGGCAAGAAGGTCCCGCTGCCGCCGGTGCGGCCCGGCGACCTGATCGGCGTGCACCGTTCCGGGGCCTACGGCCCGACCGCCTCGCCGGGGCTGTTCCTCAGCCATGGCTACCCGGCCGAGGTGCTGGTCCACGAGGGGCGGTCCCATCTGGTCCGGGAACGGGACCGTCCCGACGACCTCCTGAAGCGGCAGCGACTCTACGACCCGACCGCGCAAGACAACACGACACACGAGAGGTGAACGATGCAGCACACCACACCGGACGCCGACACAGCCGACCTGTACGGACGGGCCGTCGCCACGATCACCGGCTCGCTCGCCACGTCGATGAAAGTCGACCCCGACACCATCCGTGAGGACAGCCGGTTGTTCGACGAACTCGGCCTGGACTCCACGACCGTGCTGGAGCTGCTGATGACGATAGAGGAGGAGCTCGAGATGGAGTTCGACACCGACATCCTCGAGCAGCACCACTTCAAGACCGTGGGGACGCTGGCCACCTTCGTCCAGGAGCAGGCCGCCGAACAGGCCGACGCGCAGGCCGGGGCCTGACCGCCGATGTACCTCACCACATCTCCCGGCCCGGCCAACGCACCGGCGCCCGCCCGGCGGGCCCCGCTGCGCCTGTCGCGGCCGGTCGTCCGGACCTTCTCCGGTGGCAGGCCCTTCCTGCCCGATCCGGTGGAGCCGAGCCTGGCCCAGATGCAGGCCGACCTCGTGCGCCCGTACCCGGTGGAGTTCCGCCCGGAGCTCCTGGAGCGGGGCGAGCGCAACACCTTCCTCGAGATGACCCAGGAACTGCTCGCGGACCTGCCGCCGCTCCAGGAGCCCCTGGATCTGGTGCTCGTGGCCCACACCGTCCCGGACGCCGATCCGCGCCGCTCCCCGTCCTGTCATCTGGCCGACGTGCTGCCCGGCGACCCGCTGGCCTTCAACCTCTCGGACCAGGGCCCCGCCGCCGGGTTCACGGCCCTGCGTCTGGTCGCGGAGTACGCCGCCGCCGACGCCTTCAGGCGCGCCCTGGTCGTCCTCCTCGACCAGCGGACCTTCCTGTACGACACCACGGGGGCCCGGGACGTGCCCCTTCAGGACTGCGCGGTGGCGCTGCTCTTCGGCCCCGAGGGCCGCGCGGGCGAACCGGTGACGCGGCAACTGGCCGGCGTCGCGCCGGACGAGGTCCGCCCGACACTCGAGGCGGTGCTGAACGAGCCCGACGGCGGCGGCCGGCCCGTCACCCTCATCACCGGCCAGGGCCTCGACGCCGAACGGTTCGGGCCGGGCATCGACGTGCGCCCCGCGCCGCCCGGCCGTCCGTGCACCGGCCCCTGGTCGGCCCTGGCCGACGTGCTCCCCGAGTGCGAGGGAGCCGGGCCCCGCCGCCTGGTCGTCGCCGAATACGACAGCGCGCTGCGGTACCTGTGCATCAGCACCCTGGATGTCGGGGAGGGGACATGACCGGCCGTACGGCCGCTGCCGACGCATGGATCCGGTACCGGCGGACCGCCCGACAGGATGGCCTCGTCCGGGCGTTGACCCTGCTGTGCGAAACGGTCGGCGACGGCCGGCCGCCCCGCGGTCCGGGCGGGCACGTGGTGGTGCCCGCCGGCGTCGCCGGTGCTGACGCCGGGGACGTCGTGACGACCATGACGGTGGAGGACGGCACCGTCGTCGCGTTGCGGCCCGGGGTCGAACCATCCAGTGGGTCCGCGACTCAGTGGGCGGCATGGGCACTGGGCGTGACCTGTCTGCGCTTCGGCCTCTCGGAGCGGTTGCTCGACGCCGTGCTCGCCCATCTCGGCGGCCGTACCGTCGGCGACGCGAAGCTGCTCCACCAGCAGATGGTCAAGGGCGGCGTCGCCGAGGCGGTGATCGAGCAGTTGGAGATCGAGACCATGCTGGCCGGCGCCACGCCGGGCCACCTCGACGACGGGACCCTGGCCGGCCTGAACGCCCAGATCACCGGGACCGATCGGATGCTGCTGCGGCTGCTCGGCGCCGTGAGCTTCCTGGCGGACGGGCCGGGCCAGGTCGCCCGGGTGTCCGAGCTGATCGCCGACGTCCACTTCGGGTCGGCCCGCGCAGGAGAGCACGGGGGAGCGGCATGATCGAGCTGGACGACAGGACGCTGGCGATCCAGCGCCAGGCCCGCGCATGGGCGCAGGAACTCAAGCCCCTCGCTCTGGAACTCGACCAGGACCCGGACGCGATCCACCGCCATCTGGACGTGGCCATCGTGTCGTACCTGACGAGGATGACGGTGCCGCCCGAGTTCAATCCCGACCCGGTGGTCATCGACGGGCGTCCCTTCTACGGCACCGGGACCCTGGAGCGGGTCGTCTTCGCCGAGGAGGTGGCGGTCGGCGACGCCGGCATGCTGCTCGCGGCGCCCGGGCCGGTGATGTCGGGTGTGCTGGTCGACGCCATGGGTGACGAGCAGCAGAAGAAGTGGTTCTACAGCCGGATCATGGAGAAGCCCACCTGGACCTTCTTCGCGCTGACCGAGCCGGACCGCGGCTCGGACGCGGGGGCGATGGACACCACCCTGACCCCGGACGGCGACGACCACTTCGTGCTCAGGGGGGCCAAGCGCTACATCGGCAACGCGGCCCGCGCCGACCTGGGCATCGTCTTCGCCCGTACCCGTCCGGGGCCGCTCGGGGTGACCGCGGTCCTCACCGAGACCTCGGCGGCCGGATTCACCGCCGAGCCTCTGGAGACCATCGGGCTGCGCGGCCTGCGCATCACCGCCGTCACCCTCGATGACGTACGCGTGCCCGCGGGCCAGGTCCTCGGCAGGCATCTGCGGGCCACCCAGCGGGGCATGTGGAGCGCGGTGCAGGGGCTGAACCGCCTGCGTCCCGGCGTCGCCGCGTTCGGTCTGGGCATCGCGCGGGCCGCGTACGAGTACGTCCTGGACAACCGGCGCACCCTGAACACGGCCGAACGCCACCGGCTCGACCGGCTCGGCCTCCGCTTGACGGAGCTCCGGCAGCTCATCTGGCGGTCGGCGATCGCCGTGGACGACAACGAGCCGGCGGCAGGCCATCTGGCGTCGGCGGCGAAGGCACGCGCCTCGCGCCTCGCCGAGGAGGCGACTCTCGAAGCGCTCGGCTGCTTCGGCCCCGGCGCCCGCCTGGACCATCCCCTGCTGGACAAGCTCGCCCGGGACGCCCGTGGTGTGGAGTTCATGGAGGGGACCGGCAACATCCAGAAGCTCAACGTGTTCACCGGCCTGGTCCAGGGACATCTCCGCCGTGACTGACGACATCGACGCCCCCGGGGTGGATGTCTGGACGGTGCCGCTGGACCGGCCGCCGGCCACGGTGGCGACGCTGTCCCGGATTCTGTCGGAGCGTGAGGCCGAGCGCGGCGACCGCTGCCGTTTCGAGAACGACCGCAGGCGTTTCATCGTCGCGCATGGAGCGCTGCGGCTGATTCTGGCCCGCTGTCTCGATGTTCCGCCCGAGGAACTGCGCCTGCGGCGGGGACGTCATGGCAAACCACGGCTCGCGGGCAGTTCCGAACTGCGGTTCAGCCTCTCCCACTCCGGTGAGCTCGCTCTGGTGGCGGTGACCCGGCACCGGGAGGTCGGGGTCGATGTGGACCGGCTGCGGCCGGGCCTGTCGGTCGAGCCGTTCGCCGAGCGTTTCTTCCCCGCGTCCGACGCCCGTTTCGTGGCCGCGGCCGCCGGCCCCACGGAACGGGCCGAACGCTTCCTGCGGTTGTGGACCCGCAAGGAGGCCGTGGTCAAGGCCGCCGGCGCGCGCCTCGTCCAGGGCCTGGGCCTGACGGTGCTCACCGACGCCGAATCCGACGCCGACGTAGTCCGCGATCCGTCCGGGCAGATCCCGGGGGCCTGGGTGGTGTGCGATCTGCCGGTACCGGACGGCTGTCTGGCGGCGCTGGCCGTCGCGGGGCCGGTGGCTCCCAGCATCTCAGGGCCCCACTCCGTGGACGAGTTGTAAGGACCTGAAGAAGCAGATGTGCCTTGTTCGACTCGGTGTCATCGTCCCGGACTTTGCCCGTATTTTAGTCTGATCGCGCGCGCCGGCGGCACGGGACTGGCTCGCAGTCGAAGAAGGGGGTCGCCGCATGGCGGATGAATTTAAGGTCGACCTGAGTCAATTGAACTCTTTTGGCCGGGTGTTGAAGCAGTCCGTTACGGATCTTGAGGAAGCGCGCACCGCGCTCTCCGCTGTCAGTGCCGACCAGATCGGAACTCCACGGCTGGACGAGGCGTGTGAGACCTTCCAGAACAGATGGAAGTACGGAACGGGCCAGTTGAAGGACATGATCAAAGCGGTTGACGAGGGCGTGGAGAAGACCGCGCTGAGCTACAAGCAGTTTGAGGAGAACCTCTCGAAGGCCCTCAAAAAGATGGAGGAGACCAACGCCGCGAATACCGGGGGGAAGTAGCAGGTGGGCAACAATCCGTATCCGAGCCTCGGCTGGAACCCGGTACCCGGAATTCCCGAGCAGGTCACCTCCCTCTACCGCAAGGTCAAGTCCGCGGCCGACACGCTCAACAACTGCCACCGGCAGATCGAGTATCTGCTCGGAGCGAGCTCCAGCTGGCAAGGAGACGCGGCGAGCGCGTTCCGGGACACGCTGGACGGCGACCTCAAGACCGCCATGATGAACGCCGGGAACTCGCTCGGCAAAGCCGCTGCGGCGCTGGGCACATGGGAAGGCGACCTGACCTCCCACCGCGACCTGGCCAAGAAGTACGACGATGCCGCGCGCGAGAACAAGGGTGACGTCGACAAGGCAAGGACCCGCTACGACCAGGCCAAGGGGAACCCGGACCTCAAGCTCGCCGGCAAGGAATACCCCAGCCAGGCGGAGGCGGATGCCGCGACGGAGCGCCTGCGTACCGCCGAGCGCGAACTGAACGAGGCCACCACCCACCTCAACAACGCCAACACCGCCTACAACGACGTCATCGCGAAGGCGAAGGAGCTGGAGGGCACCCACACCGACGCGGCCGAGGCCGTCGCCCGCAGCCTCGACGAGGCCGACGACAAGCTGGCCCCCAAGGAGCCGGGGTGGTTCAGCAAGGCCATCAGTGCCATCGGTGAGGGCCTCAAGGCAGTCGGCGAATTCCTCGTGGAGCACGCCGGAACCATCGGAGCCATCGCGGGACTGCTGGCCCTTCTCCCCACCCCGCTGGCGCCGGTCTTCGCCGGTATCGCGGTCGCGGCGAGCGCGGTCTCCATGGCCAAGAACCTTGCGAGCGAGGACTTCAGAGACTCGCTGATGGGCGAGTACGGCTTCAAGGAAGGCGCGTTCGCCTGGGCCTCCATGGCCGGTGACACCCTCGGCATGGTGCCCGGCGTCGGCGCCCTCGCCAGGGCCGGCAGCGAGGCGGGTCTCGCGGCGGCGGTGGCCCGCGAAGGCGGCGAGGCCCTGTCGGTGGGCTCGAAGCTGGGCGCGTTCGGCCGGGAGATCGTGCCCGCGTTCAACTTCAAGGCCCTCGACGTGGCGACCGACCCCGCGACCGGAGCGCTCCAGTACGGCATCAACGGCGTCAACGTGGCGGCCAACATGGCCTCGTCCCTGGAAAACCTGGGCGTGTTCCCGAAGAACGGTCCCGGACATGACGCGTCCGAGGTCACCAAGGGTGTGGCTGCCTCGACCGGCCTCAAGGGCGGCGTGACCGACATCATGACGGACGTCGCCGAGATGATGAGGGGTGTCCACCTGTGAACGGATTGCTCGACACGGTGGATGCCGAGCCGAAGCCCGAGTTCTGGTACGGGCTGCCCTACGGATACCTCCAGCTGGACCTCCGGCCGTCACCCGAGGGCATCCAGGAGGTGGCCCGGCAACTCGACGCACTTCCCGAAGACGTCCGGGACCGCGCCGACCAGGTGTTCCGGCTGTACGCCATCGTCCTGACGATGCTGCGGAGCCAGGCCGTGATGGGGTGCGCGCTCGGCATGCACCCGGACGAGCGCGGCGAGCCCACGCTGTCCGTCCTCACGGTCTCCACCGTCCGCACGTCGGGAGCGCACCCTGAAGCCGTGCTTCTCCAGATGCTGGGGGACAGCGGGACGGGGACCGGTTCGGACAACGGCATCGTGCCCGTAGAACTGCCGACGGGCACCGGATACGTGCTGGAGACGGAGCGGACCACGCTCGCGCCTACCGCTCCCCCCGAGGGTCAGGAAGACCCCGCGCAGGGGACCGTCTGGCAGGGCACGGTGGCCATCCCGGTTCTTCGCACCTCGTCGATCATCACCGTGCAGCTGGTCACCCCGGCGGTGGAGCTCGCCGACGACTACCGCGGCGTGCTGCTCGGCGTCGCGCGTACGGTGACGTTCGACGACCCGGCGGCGCCGGACCCTGCCGAGGTCCCGTTCTCGGATGCCGGCTCAGGGGCAGACGAAAGGAGCCCGTTCGGATGACAGTGCCAGAACGATGGAAAGACGGTCTGGAGTCGGACACCCCGCCCGCGCCGTACGCGACCGATGGAACGGACTTCCGGGGCGCGGTGCGTTACCACTACGGCGTCGCACTGAAGCGATTCCTCATGTTCTTCCCGGTCTTCCTGCTGCTGTGGGTCCAGATTTTCGTGACCCGGATCGGGTATCTGCTGCCGGTTGCCATCGTCGGAATGCTCGGCGCCCTGTGGACCGGGTTCCTCTTCGCCGGACGCCTGAGTTTGGTCCGGAAGTGCTCACGAGTGTTCGGGACCTATCCGCTCGAATTCCGCACCCCGGTCGAGAAGATCGGCATGGAGTCGACGCACACGCTCTACCTGCGCCTCGGGGATCAGGTCGGCACCCCCTTCACGCTGCGTGCGAAGGACGCGTTGGGGCGCGGTCGGTGGCCTGTCGGCATCACGGACGGCGTCTGGTTCGCCGGCGACGAGCCCTTTGGCGGCGCGATCATCGTGCCGGGCAGCGGTGAGCTGCTCTTTCTCCAGCCCAGGGACTGGGCCGCGACGAACGAGGACCGCGCCAACGCCGGACCCGAGCGAACCGAGAAGGCGGGGCGCGCAGGCATCAAGCGTCCCGCTCGTCGCTAGTAGTTCGCTGAGCGGGACCAGCTCTTGCCTCAGCCGTAGTAGCCCTCCAGGTCGGCGACGACATCGACCGAGCCGTGCGCGTTGTGGATGCGGAGGGAGCCGTCGGCCCCGACCGGGATCACAGCGAGGACCGGGCGGGTCTGGCCCGCGGTGAGGTTGTCGTTCGACACGGTCGGCAGGGTGCCGTCGCCGTAGGCGGTCAGGTAGGTGTTGGCGGTCGGGGCGACGCCCGTGAGGTTGACCAGTACGGCGGTGGCTCCCGCCGGGACCTTGGTGAGCTTCACGGTGAGGGTGCCGTTCGCGCCCAGCGGCTTCGCGGACGCGCCCAGACCCGTGCGGGTGTCGAGGAAACGGGTGGGCGCGGTCGCCACGAACGGCCCGCCGGAAAGGGCGAACCAGTCGTCGGTCGTTTCCGCCTGCTCGTTGGTGTACACCCCCTGGAGGTCGGCGATCAGCTGGACGTGCCCGGCGCTGTTGTAGATCTGGACCTTGCCGGCGTTCACACAGGGGACGGCGAGGTTGGACGCGGTCTGTCCGGGCCGGTAGTTGAGAGTCGACGTGTCCGACGTGGAGCCGCTGCAGCTCACGGTGATGTAGCCGCCGCTGGTGCCCCCGGTCACGGTGACGTCGAGGACGGCGCCGACCGTCGCCCAGCCGCGGGCGTACTTCGGCAGGGTGAGGGTCGTGATGCTGCCCGGACCGACCGCTCCCTTGGCGGCGCCAGTGCCGTTGCGGGTGTCCAGCACCCGGGTCGGGGCCATGGTGGCCAGGCCGGACATGGAGAGGTCGTCGGTACCGGACCTGGTGGTGGTGTAGTAGCCCTCCAGATCCGCGATGAGGTTCACCTTGCCGTGCGCGTTGTACAGGTCGACGTAGCCGTCGCCGCCCACCCGGACGGTGACCAGGTTCGGATTGGCCTGCCCGGCACGGAAGTTGAGGTTCGAGGCGCTCGGGCGGGCGGTGCCGTCCGGGTAGACCGACACATAACTGGACGCCGTGGCGCCCGCGTCGGTGACGTTCAGGGTCACCGCCGTCACCCCGGACGCCGGGACGTAGCCCACGCCGAGGACCTTCAGCCGGACCACACCGCCGGCGCCGACAGGCCGCTTCGGCGCGCCCGTCCCGTTCCGGGTGTCCAGCATCCGTACGGGACCGGCGGCGAGGAAGGCCGCGCCGACCGTGGCCTTGGCGGTCGCGGTGGCGGTCCGCCCGCCGGAGTCCGTGACGGTGTGCGTGACGGTGTACGTGCCGGGCGCCTTGTAGGTGTGCGGCACCGGGTCACCGGCGGTGGGCACGGAGAGCGCCGCCGAGCCGTCGCCGAAAGTGATCCGGTCACTGGTGATCGAGTAGGGGTCGAACTCGGTCTCGTGCCCGCAGGCGGCGGTGTCGGGCTGAACGGGGCTGCTCGCGCAGCCGATCGTCGTGGTGAGGTCCGGCACCGGCTCGACCCGTTCCCAGTTGTCGGCCGCACCGACCCGCGTGCCGTCGGCCCTGTTCACCACCACCGTGGCCTGGACGCCGGTGCTCGACGTGGTCTGCGTGTAGGTGTGGGTGGCCGAGCCGGTGGTGGAGGTGACCGTCGTACCGTCCGCGAAGTCGAAGGTGTACGTGAGCCCGTCGAGCGAGTCCGACCATGGGTTGCTCAGCTGTGCCTGAGCGGTGACCGGGACGCCGACGTACCCGGCGCTCATGTCGAGCGCGCTCACCGTGAACGGGTCCTGGAACTCGGTGGCGCCCCGGTCGACGTGGCCGGTGCCGGTGTCCGGGACCAGGGGGTCGTCGACCCGGGGACGGCCGTCGATGTCCGTGGCGATTTCGCCGGGTGCGCCGGCGTCGCCCGAGTCGACGAGCGCCGAGTGCTCCACGGGCAGGCCGGCCGCGGGGATCGTCAGATCCGTCTGGTCCAGATCGTGGGTGGCCTGGCCGGTGGCCGCCCGGAAGGCCTGCGCGGTGGCGTACGCGGTGCCGGCCCAGTCGTAGTCGGTGCCGGCCGACGACGGGTTGACGGCGTTGTAGTCCGCGGTGACCTGGGGAGCGGAAGCGGCGTCCACGGTGATCTCGGCCGGGGTGGTGGCGCACGTCGTGCCGTAGGGCAGCGCGACGGAGTTCTCCACCGACCCGGAACTGCCGTCGGTCAGGCCGACCGCGTTGCCGCAGGCCGTCCAGAAGGTGTTGCCCGCGAGGTCGATGCCCGTGGTGCCCGCGGCGAAGACGCCGCCGTCCTCGAAGAGGTCGTCGGCGAGCGTGATGTTCCGCGCGCCGGCCGCGCTGCGGAAGTCCGGCCCGGACCCGTCGCTCACCCGGAGGCGGAGGAGCGAGATGTCCGAGGAGGCTCCGTCGACCGCGATCACCGCAGTGGTGGCGTCGAGGAGGGTGCTCTGCACGGAGGCGACGCGGTAGGTGATGTGCTGCGATGCCACGACGGTCACCGCGGACTTCTTGGCCGCGCGGGCGAGGATCCCGGCCGTGTCGACGTACTGGGCACCGGAGTACGTGATCCCGCCCGCGACGGTGACGGACGAGCCGTCGCCGTACGCGGAGCGGAACGAGACGGGGGCGTCCGCGGTGCCCGTGGACCTGATGGTCACGGGCGCGTAGGACGTGCTGTTGCCCGCGATGCGCACGGTGTCGCCGGGCACCGCGGCGTCCGCGGCCGGCTGGATCTGGCAGAAGGGCTCCGCCGCCGAACCAGGACCGGTGTCGTTGCACCCGGCGGCCTCGTCGTCGACGTAGAGCGTCGTGCCGGCGGCGGTGTCCGCGTGGGCGACGCCCGCGCCCAGGCAGCCGACGAGCAGGACCGAGAGGGCGGCGGACGCCACCAGTGGTTGTCTCCGCAGTGGTCGTCCCCGCCCCACGAACAAGCCCATGATCACGTTCCCCTCCGGACCCTCGCTGCAGCTGGCGGGAGCGTAGGTCAGGTCGGGGACGGCAGACGTCGGTGAGGAGCTCAAATCTTCTCCCCACCTCGAAAGTTTGCGCGAAGTTTGGCCGGGGCGGGGACCACGCAGACCAGCGCATCGGCAGGCTTTGACGATCACGCTTGATGATCGACAGGAGATCGGGCCGCCCATGCCTCCCCTCAGACGCCGGTTCCTCGCTGTCCCGGCAGCCGCCCTCACCGCGCTCGCCGTGACGCAGGCCGTCACCGCCGGCCCGGCCGGAGCCGTCACCGCGGCCGACGTGTCGACCACGCTGGCCGCGCGGACGACCTCCGTGCCCGCCGCGGGCGACATCTCCGGTTCCGGCCAGGCGGTCGTCTGGCGGCAGAAGACCTCCGCCGACGCCCTGGCCCACGGCTGGCTCGCCGTCTCCGGAGGCACCCCGCAGGACCTCGGCCGGCTCGCCGACACCGACGAGACGGTGACCGTCCACGCGGTGTCCGTCCAGGACGGCGTGGTGGCCGCCGCCACCTCCACCGACCCGAACGGCGCCCTCGCCGACCATGTCACCCTGCGCGACCTCGACTCCGGTGCCGAGGACGTTCTCCCGGTCGCCTACGACAGTTCGGGCGCCGCGGGCGACGAGCGCTACCGCGCACAGGCCGGCGACGGCATCCTCGTCCAGCAGAGCTACCAGGACGACACCTCCGCCTATCTGGTGCGCCTGCTGCTGCGCACCCCCGGCGGCGAAGACCGGACCCTGCTCTCCGGCGACGAGCAGTACGAAGTCCTCGCCTCGGACGCGCACGGCGCTCTGGTTCTCCGGCGGACCGCGCCCGGCTGGGACCACCGGATCGTGTACGTCGACTTCGCCACCGGTGCGACGGTCACCGTGGCCGAGCCCACCACCGACGAACTGCCGCAGGGCCTGGAGTTCACCCCCGGCCACGTCGGGGTCGTCGACGGGGCGACCCTGACCGAGTGGCAGCGGTCGGCGCCCGGGGACGGGCCGTCCAAGGTCACCCTGCCCTCCGCCGACGCCCGCTGGATCAGCGACGACACCCTCGCCTGGTACCGGTGGAGCGCGGCGGACGGAGCAGACGAGCTGTTCGCGATGGCCAGGGACGGATCCGCACCGGCGACCGACCTCGGCGGGACCGCCACCGATCTCTCGGTCGGCGACGACGGCAGGATGCGCCTGGCGCTCTACCGGGACGACGTGGACGCCGCGATCCAGACCCTCACCGACGGCCGGATCTCCACCGCCGCCGGTGACGCCACCACCATCCCCGCGGGACCCGCCCGGCTGGACGCCCTGGCGCTGTCCGGCGGCGCCCTCTACACGGCCGACGACTCATCCCGACGGCAGGGCGTCCTGCTCCGGTCAAACCTGTCGGCCGGCCCGGCCGGGGCCTCGGCGAGCACGCCGTCCCGGGTGCTGGCCTACACCGGCGGCCTGGTCCACCAGACGCTGGCCGCCGCGGGGGGACGGGTCCTGGTCGAACAGGGCGGCGCACCCGAGCCGAGCCACTTCCAGGTGTACGACGCGGACGGCAAGCTGGTCGGCACACCGCTGAACTACGACGACGCCTCGGTGGTGAACGTCATGGACTTCGACGGCGAACACGCCCTGGTGTCGGACAAGACGACCACGTACCAGGGCACCCTTCTCCTCTACACCTTCGCGGACGGCCACACACAGCGCGTCCCGTCCGGCTCCGCGCTGTACGGCGGCGCCCTGTACTCCTCGGTGCGCAACGGCACCACGTCCACCTGGTCGATCCGCCGTACCGACCTGACGACCGGCACGGTCACCACCGCCGCCACCGTGAACTGCCTTCCCGGCGGCCTCCAGGTGCGCGGCTCCCGGATCCTGCTGACCACCTGCGGGACCGCCGCCTCCACCACCGGCCTGCTGCTTCAGGCAGGCAGCTCGGCCACCACCACGGTGGACTCCCCCGTCCGCACGCCCATCCTCGGCACGGACGTCCTCTACACGTTCACCAAGTCCTCCGACAGCACCGCCGTCACGCTGAACGCCCGGTCACTGACCGGGACTTCGACCGACACGCAGCCCCTGTTCACTCTCCCGGACAAGGCCGACACCGGCGCCGCCGACCGATGGGCGGTCGACCGCGACGCCCCCTGGGCGGCCTGGATGGACGACACCGGCATCACCCACGTGGTCTGGGCGGGCGTCCCCGCCGCCGCCTCGTCCGCCGCCCCGGCCGGCTTCAGCCCCAACGGCGACGGAAAGACCGACACCTGGGCCCCCACCTGGACCTACGACCGTCCGGTGAGCTGGACGCTCACCCTCAAGTCCGGCACCACACAGGTACGTTCGCTGACCGGCACCTCCACCGCGGGCAAGGTCGCCCCGGTGTGGAACGGCACGACCCGGACGGGCAGCGCGGCCGCCGAGGGCGCCTACACCTGGACGCTGACCGCGCGTGACACGGTCACCGGCCGGACGGCGGCGGACATCACCGGCAAGGTGACCCTGCGCCGGACGGTCCCCGCCGCCACCGTCACCTCGCCGACCGTGGCGAGCAGCGCGGCGACCACCGCGTCCGTGCCGGTCCGCTGGTCGGCGCAGACGGCGGGTGTGAAGTCGTACGACATCGGATGGCGCGTCGCCACGCGCAACAGCGCGGGTGTCTGGAAGCTCGGGTCGCTCCAGACCTGGCGCACGGCCACCACGGCCACCTCTGCGGTGTTCGGCAAGGCGGGCAGCCCCGTGAAGCCGGTGGCCGGACTCACCTACCGCTTCTACGTCCGCGCCCACGACGACGCCGGACAGACCGGCGCCTGGAGCAGGGCGGCCACCACCGGCATCCCCGTCGACGACCGTGCGACGGCCCTCCGATACACGGGCACATGGAAGTCGGTGGCGGCGACCTCCGCCTGGTCGGGCACCGAACGCGTCTCCGCCACCAAGGGGGCGTACGTCTCCTTCACGGCGGACGGCACCCAACTGCGCGTCTTGGCGACCCGGAAGTCCGACGGAGGACGCTTCGCGGTCGTGGTGGACGGGAAGACGGTCGGCACGGTGAACACCTACGCCGCCGGGACCGCCTACCGGCAAGTGGTGTTCACCCGCACCCTGGGCACCACGATCAAGACCCACAAGGTGCAGTTGCGGGTCCTCTCCGGCAGCACCTCCGCACGATCCACCGTGACCCTGGACGCGGTGATGGTCACCCGCTGACACATCGATCCGGTACGGGTCAGGAAGCCAGGAGCCTGCGCTTCTGGTCCTCGAACTCCGCTTCCGTGAGAAGGCCCTGTGTCTTGAGGTCGCCCAGCTGCTTCAGCTGTTCGATCTTGCTGGTCATGTCGGGGGGCGGCGGAGCGGACGGCTCGGCAGGAGGCGCCGGCTGCGGTGCCGGCTCCTGGGGCCCCTGCTGGGCCGCCCATCGCCCCTGCTGCCGGCGGGATACGCGGTTCGACACTGCGGTAGCGGTTCCGGCGACGACGGCCGTACGGGCAACCCCTCGGAGGAGTCCGGGCATGGTGATCTCCCTTCTCGTTTCCCCGTGTCCTTGCTCTTCAGCGCGCGGTTTCCGCGGCGTCGAGCGCGGCCAGGACCGCGGGCACCGGGATCCTCCCGGAGGCGACCAGTTCGGCACCGCCGCGTCGCAGGGCGGCGGCGAACGGTGCGGCCCAGAGGTTCTCGTAGATCAGGACTCCGGCCGAGTTGCCGGGTTCCAGGGCGGCGGCTGCCTCCACGAGGTCGTCCTGGCCCAGCAGGCCGGAGGACGCTCCCTCGAAGACCGCCAGGTCGAGTTCGCCGTCGCCGGTGAGATCGCCGATCTCCAGGCCGGTCACGGATCCGTCGAGGTCCTTCCGGATGAACGTCAGGTCGAGGATCCGGATGAGGCCGCGGTCCACCAGATCGACCAGGAGGGGGAAGCCCTCGCCGGTCATGCGGTTGCCGGGGAACTCGACGACCAGATAGTCGATCGGTCCCATCGCACCGGATGTGTCGACTTCATCGAATGTGTCGCTCACGGCGTCACCTTCTGGGCTCGTGGCTGCTCCCCCATGCCATTGCATCACCGCACCGGGGCGGCCGCACGTCGTGCGCGGTTCACCCGTCGGACGCACACGGGTCGCGCGTCCGGCACCGTACGGATCTTCTGGTGTCCATGGCCCACACAGGCGACGAGCCCCTCTCGAACCGGGAACGCAGCGAACTGGATGAACTGCGGCACCGCGTAGGTGCCCTGGAAAGCGGCGCGCGCCCGCAGGCGGCCCGGCATCACTTCTTCCGGTCCACGGGCTCCGTCCTGCTGATCCTCTTCGCGGCCCTGCTGTCGCTGCTGTCCGTCATCGCGGTCTGGGCGAACAGCATCGTGCGGGACACCGACCGCTACGTCGCCACGGTGGGACCGCTGGCCTCCGATCCGGATGTGCAGAAGGCCGTCACCAACCGGGTCACCGACGTGGTGCTGGCGCGGATCGACGTGAACGCGCTGGTCAAACAGCTGCAGGACGCCGTGTCGGAGAAGGGCGTGCCGCCGAAGGCGGCCCAGCTGGTCGGCAACCTGGACGGGCCGATCACGAGCGGTCTGAAGCAGCTGGTCAGCGGCACCGTGGAGCGGGTGGTCAGCAGCAGCGCCTTCGAGAAGGTCTGGGTGGACGCCAACCGCAGGGTGCACTCGTCCGTCGACAAGGCCCTGACGGGCGATGGCGACGGCGCGGTCTCGCTGAAGAACGACCAGGTGGCCATCGACGTGGCACCGATCGTGGCCCAGGTCAAGGAGCGGTTGGTCGGCGCCGGCCTCGGAGTGGCCGCGAAGATCCCGGACGTCCACACGGACTTCGTGGTGGTCCAGTCGAAGGACATCGGCAAGATCAAGACCTATATGAGGGTCCTGGAGATCATGGGCAGCTGGCTGCCCCTCATCGCCCTGCTGGTGGCCGCGGCGGGGGTGTACACCGCGTTCAACCGCCGGCACGCGCTGATCGGGGCCGGGTTGGCGGTGTTCGTGGCCATGCTGGTCCTCGGGATCACTCTCACCGTCTTCCGGGACGTCTACCTCGACCATCTGCCCTCCGGAGCGTCCCCGGCCGCCGCCGGAGCGGTGTACGACGCGCTGATCAAGTTCCTGCGCGCCGGTGTACGGGCGCTCGGTGCCGTCGCCCTCATCGTCGCCATCGGTGCCTTCCTCAGCGGCCCGTCCCGGATCGCCGTCCTCGTCCGCAACGGCTGCCGCAGGAGCATCGGCGCCCTGCGCGACGTGTCGGTCTCCGAAGGGCTTCGGCTCGGGGCGGTCGGGCGGTTCGTGCACCGCTTCAAGCGCTGGATCGGGGTCGCGATCCTGGTGGTCGCCGCGATCGTCCTGTTCACCTGGACCTACCCGACCACGATGGTCGTGGTGTGGACCACGGTCATCGTGCTGGTGGGCTTCGCGATCCGTGAATTCCTGGACACCGGCTCCGCCCCGGCCGCCCCCGGGTCCCGGACCACCGCGGCTCCCTGAGACCGCTGAACTCATGCGGGTCCGTGCGGCGGAGACGACATCCTGTGCGACTGACGGTCATCGGACATCGGACGCTCGTCGGACATGGTGAAGAGGTTGTCGCGCTGGACCACGCACAGGGCCCAGATGATGAAGCCCGAGATCGCGATCATCACGACCGACCACACCGGGTAGTACGGCAGGGAGAGGAAGTTGGCGATGATGACGAGCCCGGCGATGGCCACGCCGAGGACGCGCGCCCACGTCGACGTCCGGAGCAGCCCGATGCTGACGAGCACGGCGACCACGCCCAGCGCGAGATGGATCCAGCCCCAGCCGGTCAGGTCGAACTCGAACGCATAGTTGCGCGTCGTGACGAAGATGTCGTCCTCGGCGATGGCCATGATGCCCCGGAAGATGTCGAGCAGGCCGACGAGGAAGAGCATCACGGCACCGAAGGCGGTCAGGCCGGTTGCCCATTCCTGCTTCGCCGTGTGTGCCTGCTGAGTGTGTGTCTCAGTCATCTTGTGCCTCGATTCGTGGTGTTGTACGTACGCTCAGCGACCGGTCGTGGTGGAGCCGGTGTGCTCCGCCGGGCCGTGGCCGGCCAGGACCAGTTCCTTGGCCCTGCGGAACTCCTCGTCCGTGATGTCGCCGCGGGCGCGGATGTCGGACAGCTTGGCGAGCTCGTCGATGCTGCTGGGCTGGGTCTGGGTGCCGGCGGCCTCCCTGATGCGGGCGTCGAAGGCTTCCTGCTGTGCTCGGGCCTGGGATATCTCCCGGCGGCCCATGTTCTTGCCGCGTGCGATCACGTAGACGAACACGCCCAGGAAGGGCAGCAGGATGGTGAACGCCAGCCAGCCGGCCTTCGCCCAGCCGCTCATGTCGTCGTCACGGAAGATGTCGACGACGACGCGGAAGAGCAGGACGAACCACATGATCCACAGGAAGAACAAGAGCATGCTCCAGAAGACGCTCAGCAGGGGATAGTCGTACGCGAGGTACGTCTGCGTGCTCATGTCTCTCCTCCGTCCCGGGCGCTCGCCCGGCTGCCGTTACGTGCAGTCTCAGCGTGGACACGACCGGAGCCGGGTGGCCTCACCCGACGCGGGTGACCTTGCGGGGGTCCGGCCCGCGTACGGCGGGGGCGTGCTCGGCGGCTGCCCCGTACCCGTCGCGGAGGTGACCGCACGGTCCGGGCGGCGCGCGCCGGAGTGGCGGATGCCGTGTCAGACCGTCCCGGCGGGAGCCTGCGGCCCCGTGGTGGGCGTCTTTCGCAGCGCGGCCCGCCACGCGAAGGCGACCGCCGCCTCGGCCAGGCCGAGCAGGACGAGCCACAGGCCGAGCAGCCGGGTCAGGGCGCGGGCCGACTCCGTCGGCAGGGCGAGCACCACGATTCCCGCGACGATGGCGAGCACCGCGCCGCCCAGGACGACTCCGCGGTGCGGCAGGTCCTTGGCGGCGATGGCCGTGTAGAGGGTGAGGATGCCGGACACGAGCCAGACGACGCCGACGACCAGCGAGAGGGCGGCGATGGTCTGCAGCGGGTTCCGCAGGCTCAGAACCCCGGCCAGGACGTACAGCACGGCCAGGAGCAGCCCCGGGATCCGTTCACCGTGCTCCTCCCGGCCGAAGACGGCCACGAACCGGAACGCCCCGGTCACCAGCAGGTACAGCCCGATGATGACTGCCAGGACATGCAGGGTTTCCTCCGGCCAGACCAGTACCAGGACGCCCGGCACCAGCGTCGCGACCGCCGAGCACAGGATCCAGGTCCATGAGCGGCCCAGCCGCGCCAGCACGTCCGCAGGATCACTCACCGGAAGGGGGGCCGCCCCGGCGGCAGGGGGTTCCGGCCCGGTAGGCGGCGCCGGATCACGCGACATGGTCATGGCTCCTCCTCGTGTGATCGAACGTCGCTGCCGGACCGCCGACGGGGCGGTGTCCGAGGCAACGGTGTGCCGGACCGCTCCAGCGTCACGCCTGTCACCGGGTGCCGGGCTCACCCACCACGGGTGATCCGCAGGCGCGGCCGTGACGGTGAGGTGGGAATCTCCAGGCGCCTGTCCCGTCGGCCTTGCGGCCGGACGCAACGGAGAGACACGAGATGAGCGATCCGAGCACTGTCCGGTCCGGACCGGACCGCACCCGCCGCCGGGCGGCGATCGTCGCCGTCGCCCGCGCCGTGCTCAGCGCCACCGGCCTCGTCACCGCCTACTACCTGCTGCCGCTGGACGAGCGAGGTACGGCCGGCGTGTCGGCGCTCCTCGCGTGCGGCTCGGCGGCGGTGCTGCTGATGTTCTGGTGGGAGGTGCGGGCCATCGTCCGCTCACCCCACCCGCGCCTGCGGGCCGTCGAGGCCCTGGCCGCCACAGTGCCGCTGTTCCTGGTGCTCTTCGCCTGCGGCTACTACCTGATGGACCACTTCACCCCGGGCTCCTTCAGTGAGCCGCTGACGAGGACGGACGCCCTGTACTTCGCGCTGACCACATTCAGCACCGTCGGCTTCGGGGACATCACGGCACGCTCCCAGGCGGGGCGGGTGCTGACGATGGTGCAGATGGCCGGTGGCCTACTGCTCGTGGGCGTCGCCGCACGGGTGCTGGCGGGCGCTGTCCAGGTGGGGCTGAGCCGGCAGCGCGGCAGGCCGTCGGCACAACCGGACTCCCGTACCGACGCCGGCACGCGGGACCCGGAGGCCGGACCATGACTTGCCGTCCGGCCCCCTCACTCCGGCAGCTGCCTCATCTCCAGAACACGCAGTCCCAGTGACTGGCAGCGTGCCAGCAGCCCGTACAGGTGCGCTTCGTCCACGACAGGACCGAACAGAACGGTCTGGCCGGACATCACCACGTGACCCAGCTCCGGAAACGCTTTGGCCAGCGTTTCCGACAGGTGTCCCTCGACGCGGATCTCATAGCGCACGAGCTGTCCTCCCATGGACTGCCTGGGACAGGCGGACGGCGCCCTTCTCTGCGATCGTCCGCCTCCCTGCCCCTTCGGGCCTCACCCGGTACAGGTGACCGTCCTCTTCTCAATGCGTCTCAATTTCTCAATGCGTCAGATCTCAATGCGTCAGAACGATCTTGAAGGAGACGATCAGCAGACCGAGCACCAGGTTGACCGATGCGGTGACGGCCAGAAGCCGCCGCGAAGCACCGGCGCGGCGTGCCGCGGCCACGGACCAGCCCACCTGCCCGGCCACGGCGACGGACAGAGCCAGCCACAGGGCACCTCGCACGTCGAGGCCCAGGAGCGGGCTGACGGCCACCGCGACGGCCGGCGGGACGGCGGCATTGACGATCGGCCACTCGTCACGGCACACGTGCAGTACGACATGGCGGTCCAGAGCCTGTTGCGCCAGCCGCGCCCCGAACAGCTGGGCGTGCACATGCGCGATCCAGAACACCAGGCCGGTGAGCAACAGCAGCAGCACCAGCTCGGTGCGTGGGAAGGAGCCCAGGGAGCCGGCGCCGATCACCACGGAGGCCGCGAGCATCGATCCGTAGACGCCGCCCGTGTAGTCCGCGTGGGCGCGGCGTTCGACACGACGCTCCCCGCGGGCCGTGGCCGGGCCGGTCCTGGTTCTGGACACCGGCGGCTCCCTCCGGACTCAGTGCGCCGATCCGGTCCCGGCGAGCGCGATGCCGCCGGTGGCGCACGCCTCGCCGCTCTTCCCATCGCACCCGAAGCACGTGCCCCGTGCCTCACCCGCCACGGGGGAAGGAGTGCGCCCGGTGGGAGACGCGCTCACCGACGCCCGTTCACAGCAGCCGGAGGTCGCGTGCGCGGCGCACCGCGTCGCCTCGCCGGTTCACCGCCAGCTTCCGGTAGACGCTCTTGAGGTGGGTCTTCACCGTGTTCACCGACACGTAGAGGTCGGCGGCGACCTCCTCCGTCGACATCATCCGGGCCAGCCGCTCCAGGACGTCGCGCTCGCGTCCGCTCAGCTCCACCGCGACGAGCGGCGGGGGCAGCGCCTCCGGCCGGGGTCGCTCACCGTGTCGCGGCGAGCCGGGCGTGAGCCAGCCCGCCGCCAGTTCGTGGAGCGGAGCCGTGGCCAGGAGGGGACGGAGCCACGCTCCCGCATCGAGGAACGGACGCCGCAGCCGCTCCCGTCGAGCGTCGAGGAGCGCGTGGGCCACGAGCCTGCGGGCCGTGGCGGTGTCTCCGGCCCCCTCCGCCGCCTGAGCCCTCACCAGCGCCGCCCGCACGGTCACCGCCGGCCCGGCGCGGCTCCCGGCGCGGATGCCGTCGAGCAGGTCGATGGCCGCCCCGGTACGGCCTGCGGCGAGCTGGATCGCCGCGGCCTCCACGGCACACCCCGGCTGGTCGACGGGCACCCCCTGGAGCACTTCGGCCGCTGCGTCCGGCCGCCCTTCGGCCAAGTGGGCGGCAGCGGTGACGAGGGCTTCACGGCTCGTCGCCCAGGGTGAGGCCACGACGGCGGAGACGTCCGGGGCAGCCGCGTCCACGGCGGCTCGTGCCTTGCCCCTGACCAACAGCAGGCGAGCCGTGGCCAGGGCTCGTCCCGCCGCCGGGACCGGGTCATGTGTTCCTGCCGGGAGCCGGGCCGTCTCGTCGAGGAGGGCCTGTGCCCGGCCCAGCTCATGGCGGTCGACGGCCACGGCGGCGAGGACCAGCTGCCCGATGCCGGAGCCGGACGGCTGGGGAAGGCCGACCCGCTCCATCTCGGCCACCGCCGCCAAGGCCTTGCGCTCCGCTCGACCGAGCCAGCCGTCCAGATAGTCGAGCAGCGCCAGGTGCTCCAGGGCGTCTTCTCGGGGCAGCACGGTGGAGGCTCCGCCGGGAGCGGCGGCCGCCGTGGTCAGGGCAGCGCGCGCGTCCTCGAAACGCCCGGCCCACAGGCGGGCCGAACCCAGATGGGTCAGCAGCAGAGCGGTGAGTTCAGGATGCTTGTCCAGCAGGTGCGCTGGCACCTCCTGGCGCAGGTCATCGGCCGCTACGGCGGCCCTTTCGGCCCGTGGGGGACATCCGGTCAGCCGGGCGGCCAGTGCCTCCAGCAGGGCACAGCTCAACTGGGCGGCTGCCAGGTCGGGCGCGTCGTCGGTCAGATGCTCCTCGGCGAGGCGCAGACGTGCCAGACCATGATCGAGGTCGTGCCGGGACAGGTCACGGGCGGCGCGTACGACGTCCGTCGCGGGGCTTCGGGCCTCGGGGCCCATGTGGGAGAACAACTGGGTCAGGTCGTCCGAGCGCAGGCCGGTGAAGAGCTGCCCGATCGCCAGGTCGTCGACGAGGGCGCCGGCGGCGAAGTCCCAGTCGCCCGCGGCGGCGCCGTGGGCGAGTGTCTCCGGCAGGAATCCGGAACGACGCAGCCACCGTGCGGCCCGCCGGTGGAGTTCCGGCTCCAGGCCGGGCAGACGCACGCGCAGATGGGCCCGGAGTATCTCCCGGAACAGCGGGTGGAGCTGGTACGAGGAGTGCCCGAGGTACTCGACGAACGCGTTGTCGCGGTGCAGCCCGGCGAGAATGGGCTCGGCATCGGTCCGGAGGGTCAGCGCGTTGGCCAGCTCGGGGGAGAACCGCTCCAGGACGCTGACCCGCAGCAGGAGGCCCTGGGTCTCCTCCGGCTGCCCCCTGAGGACCTCGGCCAGCAGGAAGTCCGCGACCGTACTGCGGTCCGCGTCGAACTCCTTCAGATACAGCTCCGGGTCGGCGCTCTCCAGGGCGGCCAGGGCGGACAGGCGCAAACCGGCGGCCCAGCCCCGGGTGCGGTCCACCAGGGCGCTCGCGGCAGGAACCGGAAGGCTCAGACCGTGCAGCTCCAGCAGTGCGACGGCCTCCTCAGGGGTGAACGCGAGCTCGGCGGCACGGATCTCCGTCAGCTCGCCGGCCGCCCGGTAACGGTGCAGCGGCAGCAGCGGTTCGGTGCGGGTGACGAGGACGAGGTGCAGGCCACGCCCGGCGTGGTGCAGGACGAACTCCAGCTGCTTGGTGACCTCCGGATCGGTCATGCGGTCGTACTCGTCGAGCACGAGGACCACGGGCCGGTCGCGCTCGTTCAGCTCGGCGGCGAGCGCTGCCAGCAGCTTGCGGTCCACCCGGGAGGCGTCCGCGGGGGCACCGACCACGTCGGACGCCGACGCACCGCAGGCGCGCAGTGCCTGAAGGACGTACGCCCAGAACACCCCGGGACGCCGGTCCCCCGCTTCGACGGTGAGCCAGGCGACCGGCTGCCGCAGTCCGGCGGCCCAGTCGGCGGCCAGCAGGGTTTTGCCTGCCCCGGCCGGGCCGTTGACCAGTGCCAACGGCGTCCCCAGAGCCTGATCGAGGTGCTGGACGAGCCGCTGCCGCCGCAGGAACGTGGCGGGCCGCGCGGGGAGCGCGAACCGGGTGCGCAGGAACGGGTCTCCCTGGGGATCGGCGTACGGTACGGCCGGAACGATCGGAACGGTCGTTCCTCTGGCGTTCTCGTAGGTCTCGGCCACGGTCGCTCACTACCCCTGTCTGCCGGGGTCACGTCACGGGCGGCGCTTCCTCCACCAGCATCCCAGCCTCTCCGCCACGACGCGCGTCACACCGGGCCACCCCGACATGCGCAGCGAACCCAAGAGGGCGAGATTGGAGGTGGCCCGACCGGCCGAACGTGCCGTATCCGGATCGGAGACACCCATGAAGGACCTCAAGTTCGAACAGAAGCGCTCTCTCTCCCGCCTCGAGGCGGCTGACCAGCTCACGGCACTCGCGGCCGCGCTGAGGGAAGGCGGGGATGCCGAACTGGACTTCGGCAGCGGATCGCTGAGCCTGCGGATCCCCGACGACCTCCGCAGCGAGGTGGAGGTCGAGATCGGTGACGGGGAGATCGAGTTGGAGATCGAGTTCAAGTGGCCGACCGCAGGGCGCAAGAGCGTGCCCGCAAAGCGAGGGCGCAGCGCCACGAGCACCAACAGAAGCAAAGGCGCGAAGAGCCCGTGATCTGCTGACGCGTCACGCTGGTTCCGGTACGAAGCGATGCAACTCGTCTGCTCCGGCATGTACGACGCCGTAGCTGCTCTCCGGCACCTCGTTCCAGGCACCCGGCAGATCACCGAGGGGCTCGGACACGATGAGACGGGTCTCGTCGGACACTCCCCGGAGGAAGGCCAGGTCGGGGTGCAGCTCCCTCAGTGTGTCCACGCGGGTGCTGTAGAACAACGACCGGGAATTGCCCTGGCTCGAGTAGCGGAAGGCCCACAGGCGTTCGCCGTCGGTCACGGCGATGGTCATCTGGACCGGGAACTCCACACCGTGGTCATGGCCGCTGCGCTCCACCGCTCCCACCATCCGGGCCACGGCGCCCGGCGGATCCTCGTCCAGGCCGAAGGTGATCGCCAGGTAGAACATCATCTCCGAGTCCGTCGTTCCCTCGATGTCTGAGTAAAGCGCGGGGTCGACGAGCAGGGACAGGTCGCGGCGCATGAGGTGGAAATCGTTGATGGCACCGTTGTGCATCCACATCCAGCGGCCGTGCCGGAACGGGTGGCAGTTCGTCTGCTGCACCGCCGTACCCGTCGACGCCCGTATGTGGGCGAAGAACAACGGAGAGCGGACATGATCCGCGATCTCCCTCAGGTTGCGGTTGTTCCAGGCGGGGCCGATGTCCTTGAGCAGGGCTGGGGTGTCGATGTTTTCCTCTGAGTACCATCCGACGCCGAAGCCGTCGCCGTTCGTCGTCTCGACTCCCAGTCTGGAGTGGAGGCTCTGATCGATCAGCGAGTGGGTCGGTCTGTAGAGGATGGTGTCGAGCAGCAGGGGTGTTCCCGAGTAAGCGAGCCATCGGCACATGGGCGGTCACCTCCGTCAGTCCCATTTTCGTCTCCCTCGCCGCGCATCGCCATGCGGGCGTCGGGCGTCGGGTGGAGACACCTCACGTGGGTCCGTGCGGCGCAGAAGGAGTGGTGCTCGAAACCGGGCCCCGGGGGAGGAACACCGCGGTGACGAGACCGACGAGCCCGAGGACCGCCAATGTGATCATCGCGGCTCCGTAGGCATGAGTGGTGAGGCCGGCGACGAGGATGGTGCCCGCGACCGCGGTGCCGAATGAGGAACCGAGGTTGGAGACGCTGCGCGACAGCCCCGAGATCTCGCCCTGCCGCTCGTCGGGGAAGCTCGACTGCACCACGTTGACCGATGGGGTCAGACACAGGCCGAGTCCCAGGCCGATCAGCAGCAGCCCGGGCGCGAAGGCCCAGGCACTCGGAGAGCCGCTTGCCAGGGCCAGCAGGACCCCGACTCCGGCGATCGCCACGACGAAGCCCGTCACGATGAGGGTGCGCTGTGCCCACCGCCGCGCCAGACGTTCGGCGGCCAGCGAGGACGCGAGCAGGCCGAGCGTGGCGGCCGTGAAGATCACGCCGGTCTGGATCGCGTCGTATCCGCGGACGACCTGGAGATAGGTCGCGACGACGAACGACGTCCCCATGAGCAGGAGCCACTGGATGTTCTGTGTGACGAGACCGAGATTGGAGGTGCGGTTGCGGAACAGGCTCGGCGAGAGGAGGGGCTGTTCGCCGGCCCGCTCCTTGGCGCGTGCCGACCGGAAGAACCACAGCAGCACGAGCGCACCGAGGACGATCAGGCCGATCATCAGCCAGACGTTGTTGTCGGCTGCCAGGATCCCCGTGACGACGAGGACGAGGCCGACGGCCGAGAGGATCGCTCCGGCGGTGTCGAAGGTGCTCGTGGGATCCGGTGGCAGCGGGTCCTCGATCCGGCGGCTCAGGATGATGATCAACACGATCACCAGGGCCTGGAACACGAAGGCCGCCCGCCAGCTGATGGCGGAGGTGATGAGTCCCCCGATCAACGGCCCGGCGGCGGCGCCGATGCCTCCCAGCGCCATGACCGCCCCGAACGCGCGGGCACGGGAGGTCACTTCAGTGAAGAGGAGCGTCGTGAGGATGTAGACGGGCGGGATGAGCAGCGCCGTGCCGACACCTTCGAGGATCGAGTTGCCGAGGATGAGGACACCCAGGCCCGGGGCGGCCGCGCTCAGCAGGGCGCCGACGCCGTACACGGCGAGACCGGCCAGGAAGCACCGCTTGCGGCCGTAGCGGTCGGTCAGCTTGCCGCCGGGGATCATCAGCGCCGCCATGACGAGGAGAAAGATCGTGATCGCGAGCTGCACTCCCTGCACGCTCGTGTCCAGGTCCTCGCTGATGTCGTTGATCATCACGTTCATGTTCGAACCGGCGAAGCTGCAGATGAACTGGGCCAGGGCGAGGGGAGCCAGCACGCCGCGCATCGCACCCGACGAGCGTTCGGAGGCATCCGCTTCAGCCACCGGCGCTGCTCCTTTCGCAGGCGGGGCAGGCGTTCATGAAAGGCTCCCTCGCGCGACGGGGGCCGGCCCGTGTTCCGCTGTCTCAAGCGTGCGCTGCGGCAGAGCTCATCGCACTCCGAGATCTCTTTCCGCGCTCCTCCTGATGCCCCTGGGCCTGCTGATACTCTCGTGCCCGCTGTGCGTGGGGGGCAGCTCGGGGGCTGGGCATTTTCAACAGCATCGTCGACGTGCGCCTGATCGGCCGCCGCCGTTCCGTCACGCCACTTTTCTGTTGAGAGGCCCAGGAGGCGACGATGGCCCGTCGTACCACCGCCCGCACCACAGCTCGAGGCATCGCCGCGTTGGCGGTCCTCGCCGTCATCGCCGGTCCCGGCCCGCTCGCCGTCGCCGTCGACGCGGACGACGGTGTCGCAAACGCCGCCCTCTCGATGGAGAAGGTCTTCCAGGCGGACCGCTACATACCGCGCGGGGACCGGATCCACACCGCCGGCCCCAGCGGCTATCTGCATGTCCAGGAGGGCCGTTCCGGCTATCTGTGGACGTCGTACGACACCGGCACGACGACCGAGCTGGGCGACCTGGCCCGACTCGAACTCCCCGCGTACCTGGGATCCTCGTCCGACGTCGTGACCGAGGTGGTCTCGCCCACCCAGAAAGTGGTCCTCAGGGATCTGTCCGCCGGTACCACCACGGACATCGCCCTCACCCACGGCACGTACCGGGCCACCTTCGGCACCCATGTGCTGACGCAGGCCCAGGACGCCGACGGCAACCGCGTGCTGTGGCTCTACGGCGACGGCACTCCCGCCGACGGCACCCTCGTCGGCGGATGGCCGACCGGAATCACGGCCAACTTCAGCGTGCTGGGCGGCGACAGCGGTACTGCTGTCATCGGCTACCGGCTGGGAACCGGCGAGCGGCACCTGGCGCTCGTGGACCTCACCACCGCGAAAGTCACCGGCGATGTGGTCGTCCCCGTCACCCCGACGGGTGTCGCGCTGAGCGCCGACCGGCTGGTCTGGTGGTCCGACCTCAAGACGGCCCACGTCCTGGACCGATCGGACCTCTCCGCCGCCGAGACGACCGTGACGCTGCCCGGCACGGAGGGCACCCCGTCGGTGGGCATCGCCGGGCGCTGGCTGGTGGTGGCCCGTTCCGTCCCGTCCAGCCCGAGTGACTGGGTCGACAAGTCCGGCGAGCGCCTGATGGCAGTCCCTCTCACCGGCGGCGACCCGATCACCCTGCTCCGGCACGCGAACAGCTCCCTCATCACGGCACCGGACGGCAGTCTGCTGGCCGTCGGCGGCACCGACGCCGGGCACTGGGCGGTACGCAGGGTCACCGATACAGGGGCCGGCACCCCGACGCTGAGGGAGCTGACCGCCGTACCGTCGGTGGCCGCGAAGATCGACCGGTTGTCGCTGCAGAACGGCACCCTGGCCACCGACGAGGCCGACAGCAGCTTCATGGGCGCCTACTACACCCGGTCGATCGCCGCCGACGGCACACCGGGCGCACCCACCTGGCAGGACTGGGACGGACGTGGCGCGGGCCCGTACGCCACCGGGGACGGCCGCGCGGTGACGTTCAACCCCGACTCCGACCCCACCGTCGGCTCGTCGGTCCAGTCCGTCTTCAAGAACGACGCGGCGGGTTTCTTCCGGGTGCCCTCCACCTCCGGAGCCCTCCTCGACGTCACCGGCCGCTACGCGATCGTCAACGGCTCCTCCCCGGCCAAGCAGTACATCGGCGACCTCGGCGACTACTCCGACCTCCAGCCCATCGTCACCCGCTCCGTCACGGCCGCCTCCGTCTGGGGTACCAAGTTGTGGACGCCGGGCTCCGGCACGGGTGTCGTCACCGCGAAGGACCTGAAGACCGGCAAGGTCACCGACACGATCGCCACCGGCGCCCCGTGCGTGGCCAAGGAGCTTCAGGCGGTGGGCCGTTGGATCTACTGGTCCTGCGGCCCGACCGCGACGGCGGGCGTGTACGACCGTACGGCGAAGAAGAACATCGCCGTCCCGTCCGGCGAGGCCCTGCTCGGCGACGGTTATGTCGTCCGGCACGACACCTCGGCCGGGGCGCTGCTCCTCACCGCCTTCGCCGACGGCACCGCGACCACCCGCAAGATCGGCGACCTCGCGGCGGGCGCATCCAGCCTGCGCGGGGTGACCTGGACCGTGGACAAGTTCGGCGGGCCCGTGGCCTACGTCGACGCGGACCGGCGGATCCACCTGGTGCCCAGCGGGACCGCCACCCAGGCCCTCGGAGTGATCGAGTCCGAGGTGACGAGCAACATCGGCGGCGAGGAGTGGTGGCAGTGGCGTGGGCTGCTCTCCAAGCCCGCCGCCTCCTGGAAGGCCACGCTCACCAGCAAGGCCACCGGCACGGTGGCCCGTACGTTCTCCGGCGGCGAGGTGTCGGGCGCCGTGACCGTGCGGTGGGACGACCGCGACGGCAAGGGCGCGTACGTCCCCAACGGCACGTACACCTTCAGGCTGACGGCCCAGCCCGCCGACGGGTCGGGGCCCGCGCTGACGGTCACCCAGACGGTGCGCGTGTCCCACGGAGCCGTCGTACGCCGCGACTTCATCAACTACGACACCTGGGTGCCCGACGGGATCGGCGACGTGATGACCCTCAGCCCGTCCGGTGTCATCAGCTACCGTCCGGGCAACGGGACGGGAGGCCTCGGCAAGGCCATGTCCGCCTCGGACTGGCCCTCCTCGGTGACCCTGGTCCCGTTCGGCGACCTGAACGGCGACCGCCAGAACGACGTCCTCGTCCGCTTCAGCAGCGGCGAACTCCGGGTGTACCGCACCTGGCGGGGGCAGGTGTTCAACACGAGCACCCCGCGCACCTCGCTCGGCAAGGGCTGGAACCAGTACGACGTGCTGACCTCGCCGGGTGACGTGTCCGGCGACGGCCGTCCGGACCTGATCGCCCGCAACTCCTCCACGGGAGCCGTCTACCTCTACAAGGGGACGAGTTCCGGCAAGCTGTCGTCCCGCGTGAAGCTCTACGACAATTGGAAGACGTACAAGAAGATCGTGGGCGTCGGGGACCTCAACGGCGACGGCGTCGGCGACCTGCTCGCCCAGGACAAGTCCAACAACCTGTACCGCTACACCGGCACGGGCAGGGGCACGTTCAAGGCCCGCGTGAAGCTGTTCTCGGCCTGGGGCGGCTCGTACAACGCAATCGTCGGCATCGGGGACATCAGCGGCGACGCCAAGGCGGACATCATCTCCCGCGACACCTCCGGCAACCTGTGGCGCAACAACGGAAACGGAAAGGGGTCGTTCGGCTCCCGCGCGAAGATCGCCACAGGGTGGCAGGTGTACAAGGGCGTCTTCTGAGGCCCCGACGCAGCACGCACGGGCCCGGCGAGTCGTCGATCCGACGCCGCCGGGCGGCCGAAACGAGATCGACGGCTCCGCCACTGCGGTGCTGTTGGCGCTGGGTGAGGATCTCCTGGACCTGCCAGGCGCGGTCGTAGGCGCGGTCATCGACCGGCCGGCTTCCTCGCCCGAGGAGAGGCCACGAGGTAATGGAAGACCCAAGCGCCTGCCGTACGGTGCTTTTCCTATGATCAAGCTTGTTCCCTCAAGGCCTCATCGGCAGCAGGACATCGGCATTTCGATGGTCCGGCGGCCGGCACCTGCCGTACCGTTCGGCCAACTCCAGCCGACAGGTGACTGGATCTGAACGGCTGTGCGGTCCGACGTCCCACGTCCCTCACGGCCCAGGGGAGCATGTTCATGAGCCGCAGGCGACAGCTGGTGAGGTGCGCCGCCGTCCTCTCCGTATTGATCGGCGGAATCGGTACCGGCCTTGCCCACGCCGCCACCGGCACAGCCTTGTACGTCGACGACGACGCCGCCGGTTGCAGCGACACCGGACCCGGCTCACCGGCGGAGCCCTTCTGCCAGATCCAGCCGGCCGCGGACTCGGCGGGTCCCGGGGACACCGTCCATGTGGCGCGGAACAAGACCCCGTACGCCCCCGTGAACATCGGATCGATCGGCGCCGCGGACGCACCGGTCACCTTCGTCGCAGCTCCCGGCGACAATGCGGCCGCCACCGCCGCCGTCGTTCTGACCAAGACCTCGACACCGGCGATGACCTTCTCCGGCGCCCAGTACGTCGATGTGTCGGGGTTCAACCTCTCGTCGAGCGGGACGAGCACGCTGGTGTTCTCCCAGTCCCAGCACATCTCCTACGACACGGGCGGGGTCACCACGGCCCAGGCGGCCACCGGCGCCGACGGGACGATCGCCGTCGACGGTTCCTCCTCCGACGTCGCACTCACCCGGCTGCACATCGCCCCCGAGTCCGGCGGTCCGGCCTTCGCAAGCGCGGCCGGAGCACAGGACATCACCCTGGCCGACGACGTCACATCGCTCGGCGGAGGCATATCGGCCACCGGCACCACGGGCATCCGTCTGGCCGGCGACACCATCGTGACGGCCTGCGGCAACGGCATCAGCCTGACCGACGGCAGCTCCGGATCCGTGGAGAACACCGTCGTACGTGCCGACACGACAGCATCCTGCTCGGACACCGGCACCCCCGCCGAGATCACGGTGGACGCCGCCTCCGCACCGCAGGTCACCGCGGACTACAACGCCGTCAGCCCCCTGCCGGCCGGAACCGACTATGAGTGGGCTGGCACCGCGTACGGCACCAGCCAGGCGTTCCGGACCGGCACCGGTCAGGGAACCCACGACCTGGACCAGACGGACGTGACACCGGACGGCACGCCGCTGATCGATTCCGCGGACGCCGACGCGCCAGGTGAGCTCGCCACCGACCTTCACGGGGCGCAACGCGTCGACGACCCGCTGGTCGCCGACACCGGTACGGGCGCCGGCGACTACGACCGGGGCGCGACCGAGGTACAGGACCCACTGAGGCTGGGGACAGCGAGCGGCGTGGCCGGGAGCGCCTATGTCGGCGTTCCGGTCACCTTCACCCCCGGCTTCGTCAACCCGTGGTCGGACTCCCTCGACGGCTACCGCTACACCTTCGCCTTCGGGGACGGCACCACGGTCACGTCCGTCACCGGCCCGGCCACCCACACCTACACGCAGCCCACTACTGGCGACACCATCCATGCCACGGTCACGGTGTACCGGCCGGACGGCACCGAGATGGGCACCGAGACCAGCCTCAGCTTCTCCGTCCGTCCGCTGCCACCGCTGACCGGGAGCCTCGACTGCCGGAGCGCCTCCGTCCGGACCGCGCCCAGCCTGCCCGACACCACCGGCTGCGGCCTGACCGCGTCCGGCTTCAGCGGCTACCCGATCACCAGTGACCGGATCACCTTCGGCGACGGCTCGGCAGCGGTCTCCGCGACAGGCTCCAAGAGCTGGGTCCGGCACACGTATGCCGCCGCCGGCACGTACACCGTCACCCAGCAGCTCACGGACTCCGGCGGACGCACCTTCACCGACACCACCCCGACCACCGTCGGCCCGTCCTACGTCGCCACCGACCCGCGCCGCATCCTGGACACGCGCAAGGGCACCGGTGCCGCCGAGCGGCAGGTCGGCCCCGCAGGCGTGGTCCGCCTCAAGGTCCTCGGTGTGGGCGGCGTCCCGTCCTCCGGGGTGACCGCGGTCACCCTCAACGTCACCGACACCCACGCGACCGCGAGCAGCTACGTCACGGTGTATCCGGACGGCACCAGCCGCCCGACCGCGTCCGATCTCGACTTCACCGCCGGGCGGACCAACCCCAACCTGGTCACGGTACGCGTGGGCGCGGGCGGCTACGTCGACCTGTACAACGCGCACGGCCACGTCGACCTCATCGCCGACACCCAGGGCTACTTCACGGCCAGGTCCGACACCAGCGACGACCATGTGAGCCCCATGAGCAACCTCGCACCTGTCACCCCGACGCGGGTCCTGGACACCCGCTACGGCACCGGCGCCCCCAAGGGCAAGGTCGCGCCCGGCAGCACGACCACCGTCACCCTGCCGAAGAACGGTCAGGGCGCGGGCACCGTCGGCGCCGTCCTCAACGTCACCGTGACCGGAGGCAGCGGCAGTGGCGTGGTCACCGTCTACTGCGGCAGCCGCCCCGGCACGTCGAACCTCAACTACCGCGTCGGGCAGACCGTTTCCAACCTGGTCGTGACGAAGGTGTGCACCGGCGGCAAGGTCAAGCTCTACAACAGCGGCGCACACGTCCATCTGATCGCCGACCTCCAGGGGCTCTACACCAACTCCGTCGTCGACGGCACCTCCCCCTGGGGCAGCCCCTTCGTCCCGGCCAACCCCACACGCTTCCTCGACACGCGCAACGGCACGGGTGCCCCCGCCGGGCGGCTCGGCGCGAACAGCACCCTCACCGTGAAGGTCGCCGGAGTCCACGGCGTACCGGCCGACGCGACCGCCGTCCTGGCCAACCTCACCGGCGTCGCCCCGACCACCGCCACCCACCTGACCGCCTACGGCGTCGGCAGTCTGCCGAACGTGTCCAACGTCAACCTGAGCGCCGGCGAGACCAGGCCGGTTCTGGCAGTGATCCCCATCGACGCCGAGGGCTCCATCCACATCCGCAACGCAAACGGATCCCTCAACATCGTCGCCGACCTCGAGGGCTACATCGGCTGACCGGGCTGGGCTCCAGGATCAGGCTCTCGCTCTGCTCCAGGACCCTCGCAGCCAAGTGTCCACTCCCGCAAAGGACTTGTGTCCGCCCACGGCCAGGCGCGGTGCGGGGTGGGCGACCGGGTTCAACGTGCCCCGTCTTCGGCGGGAGAGACGCCCGCGAAACGCAGCAACGGTTCACCGATAAACCGGTTCACCAACCCATGTGCTTGGACCGCATAGCCGCCGGTAAGCGCCAGAGGGTAGACACCACCCACGTCGAGGACATCCGCAAGCAGACGGCGGTGTCGGGACGGAGCTGGCTCGGAGCGGCCCCTGCAGTCTGCGAGGAGGTGCCCGTCATCCGGGTGGGCTCCTGGCTTTCTTCCGGGGTTATCCGAAGATGAGAGGGCCTGGCAGCAGCGGGGTGAATGAAGACCAGCAGAGTGCTCCGGCCCACGGGCAGCAGTATCAGCCGTAGTGGCGGGGGGCTCAGCTCATCTGAGCCGGTCCGCGTGGCCGGGTGGGTCAGTCGGGGCCGCTCCAGTCGAAGGGGAAGTGCTTGCTCGACTTGCCGGAGCGGTCCCAGGAGAAGCCGAACGCATCCGCGCGGTCGACGGTGGCCCGGCCCCATGTGGCGACCTGGCCCGGTCCGACTTCGGCACCCGGGGCGTTGTGGACCTGGACACGCGCGCCGTCCGCGGTGGTCGGGCCGGTGAGCGCCTCGGCGGCCGCTGTGACGCGGCCGGGGACCTCGGCCCGCCAGGTGGCGAGGTCATCGTCTATCTCGACGTGGATGGGTGCGACGTCCATGCCACGCATCTCGGGGTGGAACATCTCCCCGAACCGCGCCGGCCAGCCGCCCGCCTCGCCGCCGAAGACGGCCCCGAGAGCACCGCGTTGCTGTTCGTCGGCGCGTTCGTCGAGGAAGACGGCGGCGTAGGGGTCGCTGTGCTCGCCGGCCCAGACGTTGCCCGTGAAGGAGCCGAGCATCAGGACGTTCAGGCCGTCGAGACGGACGTCGCCGTAGCTGCCCTCCCGGATGTGCCAGACCAAGACGCCTTCGCAGTCGCCGTAGGTCGGGGGCTGGGCGAACGTGCACGGACAGGGGATGGCGCACTTGCACACATCGAACCAGTCGCCGGTCAGATGCCAGTGCGTCGCAGTGGTGGCCTGTTCTGTCATCTCGCTTCCCTCCTGCCGAGCCCCAGGAGGCTCACTCGGAGTGGCGAGACCGTGTGTGCCGAGCCCGGTCCCGGGATCGGGAGACGGTCTCCCTTCCAGCCTGCACCTCCCTTCCCTGATGGGGAACCCGTTCACCGGCAAGGGATCACATGTCGTCCATCGACGGCATCGAGTCCCGCAGCCCGGGAAGCAGCCAGTCCTGGAAGGGTGCGAGCACGGCCAGGACGAGGAGTACGACGCCCATAGCGCGCGCGAGCAGGGGGCCCCGGGACCACAGCTTCTCCAAGAAGATCACCACGGCCAGCCCAGCCATCGCTGCCACGTTCATCACGCCCAGCGGAACGAGGACGACCATCAGCCCGGTGCAGCAGCCGACGCAGTAGGCGCCGTGGTGGAGGCCCACCCGCAGGTCGCGCGCCGGCCCCCGGAAGCCGGAGTAGCGCACCAGGTGGCCCAAGGGGTCGCGGCAGTGCCGCAGGCATACGGTCTTCAGGGGGCCCAGCTGGTAAAGGCCCGCGAGCAGGAAGCCGACCGAGCCGATCCAGCGACCGGTCGCGGGGTGGTCGTCGACGAGGCTGCCGGTGAACGCCAGCGCTGCGTAGGTGAGCAGCCCGAACGCCGTCCACACCAGCAGATATCCGGCGACGAACTCGACGGTACGGGCGGTCCGGGCCCAGCCTGAGGACTGCCGGCCGATGCCCCGGACCCAGGTGATGGCCACCGGTGCCATGGACGGCAGCATCATGGCCGCCATCATCGTCACCCAGAGCAGCAGGAACAGCGGCAGCGCCATCCCCATCGTGCCGGGCTCGACCCCCATGTCCCGGGCCTGGCCGATCGTCAGCACCCAGGCGGGCACCACGATCAGGACCACGAGCAACCAGGCGGCCGCGAGATCCCGCGTGGGCAGCAACCCCCCACCCGTTCCGGTCGGGGCGACCGACCGGTCGGCTACTGGAGCGGAAGTCCGGCTGTGACGCATCGGCGTGTTCTCCTGCGGCTCATTCCAGGAGAGCATTTCCTTGCCCTCGGCGCGACCTGGGGCTGGAAAGCAAGTGAGCCCCAGGTCTTTGGCCTGGGGCTCAGGTAGAGCGGGTGACGAGAATCGAACTCGCACTCTCAGCTTGGGAAGCTACGGCGCTTGGGTCGGTACATGGCTCCTGACCTACACGGATTCGTTCTGCCGCTGCAGGCCTGAGTGCTTGGTGGCACCGCTGTTGACCGCGGTTGTCCGCTCTTACGGGCACGCTGCGGGCACGGGGGTGACCAGCAACCGGGCCGTACAGCGCGCAACGCCTGCGCCGACCGGACCGCATCGTCTGTGGGACTGATCCGGAGGGTCCCGGCGCGACTGCATGCACCGGAGCTGACAGGTGGACCCGTAAATGTTGGTGACGTATTCCTCTATGTACATCACCAACATTGCGTGGGAGGCACGGTATGTCCGTGACCCAGATCGACATCGACGACGACGCCCTGGAGCGCGTCATGGCTCTGGCTCACGTCCGGACCAAGAAGGAGGCGGTCAATCTCGCTCTGAACTTCTACGCCGAGCAGCAGGAACGCGCGGCGCGCATCAAGCGTCACTTCGAGCGTGCGCGTGAGTGGGGTGCCGTCGAGGACGCCGAGCGCCTGCACCGGGCGGAGAAGGACAGCCGGTGATCTACCTGCTCGACACGTCTGGCCTGGTCCGGCTGCTCCGCGATCCAAAACTGCAGTCGGCCTGGTACGACGCGATCGATGCCGGGGCCATCGCGTCCTGCTATGTGCAACGCGCCGAGTTCCGGTACAGCGCCCGGAATCGTCGCGAGTACGACGAGATCGCGGAAATGTTTTCTGACCTCTATCCCGACGCCGCCGTCGCCGCTACAGCGGCTCACCACGGCCTGGTTGTCCTCCACGACGATGCCGACTACGGCACTGTCGCCCGGCACGCATCCGACCTGACCGAGCACAACGTCCACGACATCGTCTGAGGCGTTTCACCGCCCGACAGGTTGTGGGATTGCCCTCGCTGTCAGGCGAAGGTGGCGATCAAAGAGAACTCCCGCGGCGCCCGGAACGCGGTCTTCCGCGTCTATCGCTGTGGGCCGGAGTACATGTCCTGGCTACGTCGGGAACGGGACTGACGGGCTCGGCTGAGGAGACGTCACCGGTCGAGATCCGCGTACTCCGTCTCGGGCACGCCGATGTCCGAGAAGATGGCCCACGCCTGTCGCCTCATCAGTTCGGCGTCGTCGTCGGTCTTCCAGTGGGCGCGGGCGAGTGCCAGGAGGGTGCGGGCCTCGCCGAGTCGGTGGCCGGTCCCGCGGTGTACGGCGAGGGCTTCCTGGCCGAGCTCGACGGCTGTGCCGTGTGCTTCCTCGGCCTCCGCCGTCTCGCACAGGGCTGTCAGGGCCTGGCCCTCCACCACGCGGAACGAATGGGCGCGGGCCAGAGCCAGCGCCTGTTCGGCGTGGGTGCGGGCCTCGTCGTACCGGCCCGCTTCCCTGTAGGTGAGGGAGAGGCATATGAGGCTGTCCGCCTCGGCTCGCCGGAATCGCGCCTCGCGGGCCAGGGCGAGAGCCTGCTCGCCGGCCTGAAGAGCCCGGTCCAGCTGCCCCAGTCGTCGGCGGGCGGCGGCGACCGTGTTGAGGATGCCGGACTGAACCCAGTGCCGTTTCGTGTCCTCGACCAGGGCGAAGGCCCGCTCGGCCTGCTCCAGCCCTTCGCCGTGGCGGCCGAGTTCGATATTGATCTTCGCGATGGCGTCGAGCATCATCGCGCGGCCGTCGCGGTAACCGGCCCGCTTGTCGGAGGCGACCTCCGGGCCGAGGAGGTCGAGTCCGTCGGTGAGACGGCCGAGTTCCCAGTACACCCCGCCCAGGATCTGCAGGGCCGAGCCGGCGTCCCACCAGCTGACCTCTGCCTCGAGTCCGACGGCACGTTCGAGGTGGTCGGCGGCCTCGTGCAGCCGACCCAGATCCCGGCAGGCCATACCGAGGCCGACCATCCCGAATCCTTCGAAGTAGAGGTTCCCGGTCTCACGGAAGATGCGCAGGCCGGCGGTGAAATCGTCGTGCGCACTGTCGAGGCGCGCCATGCTCCAATACGCCATGCCTCTGAGGCCGAGACCCGACGCCTCGCCCGACGCCCAACCGAGCTTCCGGCTGATGTCCAGTGCGCGTGTGGCGTGTTCCATCGCCTGTCGGACATGCCCCCGGTCCCACCGCGCCGCTGAGAGGCTGGAGTGCATCGCTGCCTGGCCGAACAGGTCACTCTCGGTCTCGGCCGCGTCCAGTGCCGTCTGCGCGGTGGTCTGCCAGGTCTTCCGTGGCAGATGGATCCAGAAGTGGCTGAACAGTGCGGAGGTCAGGTGCCAGGCGACGGGGCGGGGGCCGTGGTGGGCGGCATGGTTGATGACGGCGAGCAGATTCGCCCGTTCTGCATCCAGCCACGGTCCGGCGGCGATGGCCGACGGCATGCCCGGGTGTCTGTCGGGGCGGAGGCTGGTGGGCAGCTCCGGAAAGAGCCCGGTCCCCGCGGTGGTTCGGATGGCGTTGAGGTACCAGATCAGGAGTCGTTCGAGGGCGGCTTCACGGTCCGGCGCCGCCTCCTCCACCAGCGCACACTCCTGTGCGTACTCGCGAAGGAGATCGTGGAACCGGTAACGTGCCGCCGTCGCGGGTTCGACCAGGTGGGCCGAGGTCAGTGCACCGATCAGACGCCGGGCCTGCGACAGTGGCGCATCCAGGAGCGCCGCTGCGGCCTCGGTGGTGAACTCCGCTCCCGGGAACAGGCCGAGCAGGCGGAACAGCCGGCGTGCGCCGGGTGCCAGGACCCGGTACGACACCGAAAAGGCCGTACGCAAAGGAGAGTTGGCGTCTCTGTCCGGCTCCAGTGCCTCCAGCTTGTTGCCCTCGTTCATCTCGGCGACGAGGTCGGCCGTCCGCAGGGCCGGATCGCCCGCGAGCCTGGCGGCGGCCACGCGCAGGGCCAGGGGGAGGCTGCCGCAGAGCCGGATCAGTTCGTCGACCGCGTGATTATCGTCGTCGACCCGGTCCGTGCCGAGGGTCCGGCTCAGCAGTGCGCGGGCCTCGTCCGGCTGGAGGAGATCCAGGGGCAGCGCATGGGCGCCGTCGTGGGCGACGAGGTCGCCGAGCCGGTTGCGGCTGGTCACGAGGACGCAGCAGGTAGGGCCGGACGGCAGCAGCGGACGTACCTGCTCGGCCGAGGCCGCGTTGTCCAGCAGGACGAGCATGCGCCGGTCGGCCAGCAGGGTCCGGAACACGCGGCCCTGGGCCTCGTGGTGCGGGGGGATCTCCGACGCCGCGAGCCCCAGGCTGCGCAGCAGCAGTTCAAGGGCCTCGCCGGGTTCGAGGGGCTGTCGGTCGTGGTCGAAGCCGTGCAGGTTGACGTAGAGCTGGCCGTCCGGGAAGCGGCCGCGGACCTGGTGTGCCCAGTGCACGGCCAGTGCGGTCTTGCCAATGCCCGCGGCGCCGCCGATGGCGGAGATGACCACGGTGTTCGCCGTCCCTGGCGTCCGCGCGGGCGCAAGCAGCGAGTGGAGTCGCTCGAGTTCGCCGGTGCGGCCGGCGAAACCCGGAGTGTCGTGCGGGAGTTCGGCGGACACGGCCCTCTCGCGCGGTGTGGAGAGTACCGACGGGGGCGGACGCAGGAGGAAGGCGTCGTCCTGGTGCAGTACCGCTTCGTGCACCCGGCGCAGTTCCTCACCGGGATCGGCGCCGAGCTCGTCACGCAGTCGTACGCGCAGGTCCTCGTAAGTTCTGAGCGCTTCCGCCTGACGTCCGCGGCCGTACAGGGCCCGCATGCGCAAGGCCGTCAGCGACTCGTCGTAGCGGTCAGCCATCGAAGACGCGGACAGCCCGCTCAGGTCGTCGAGGGCATCGCCGAACCGGCCCAGAAGGACCAGGCACTTGAGCCGCTCCAGCCGGAACGTCCGTCGGCGCTCCTCCAACCGCTGCCGCTCCTCCTGCGCGAACGGTCCCGGCAGCCCGGCCAGGGGCTCGCCGCGGAACAGTCCGATGGCTGCGGAGAGTTGGGCCGCGGCGGTGGCCAGGTCGCCAGACGCGACGGTGCGCAGCGCCTCGTCGCCCCGTTCGTCCAGATCCGCCGTATCGAGCCTGACCTCCTCGACGACGAAGCAGTACCAGCCCTTGCCGCTGCGGATCACCGACTCCGCGGGCGGGGTGCCTTCCGGATCGAGCACCCTGCGCAGCGAGTTGACGTGGGTGGGCAGGACCTTGTGACCGCCTGCGGGAGGCTCCTCGCCCCACACCGCGTCGAGCAGCCGCTCATGACTGACCACGGCCCCTTGGCGCAGCAGCAGAGCGGCCAGCACGGCCTGCCGTTTGACGGGCCCCAGCTTCAGCGGCGCCCCGCCCCGCCACGACCGTAACGGTCCGAGCACTTCGAACCGCAGCAGCTGAGGAGATCCGTCGTCCACCCCGAAGCCTCCGCTTCCCTACGTCATCGGAATTTCATCAGAATTGCAGCACCCCCGGCCATGGTGATGGACACGACATCGCACAACCCGCACAACCGAAGGGGATCCGCGTGACCGAAGTGGAGTTGGTGGCCACCGCGTTGGCCACGGGGGCGGCGGCCGGACTCACCGACACCTCACGAGGAGTCGTCCACGACCTCCACGCTGTGCTGAAGGAGGCGGTCCGCCGACGGTTGTCCGGTGGCGGTGACGGCGTACGGGGAGGCTACGGCGTACGGGTGCTTTACGCGTACGAGACGGACCCCGATGTGTGGCGGACCCGGCTGCTCCAGGTGCTGGCCTCCGGGCTGGAGATGGACGAGGAGATCCTCGGGGCGGCCCGCGCAGTGCTCCGCGCGGAAAGGAGGGGGCACATCACCGCGGTCGTCGGTTGATGACGCAGTGGGCGACCTCTCTGGCCATGCTGTTGAGCGCGGGTATCGCCATGGCGGTACCCGCCACTGGTGGAAGCACGCAGGGACCACCGTGAGCTGGGGCGGGAGGCCCGCAGGCACACGTACGACATCCCGTGCGGCGGCGCAGCCCCGACCGCAGTTGCGACTCCACATGGAGCTCTACACGGACAAGGGAGCCGACGGACTCGCGCACCGTCGTCGGGGTCCCCGAGCGTTTCCGGTTCTACGACCTTCGTCACACGGGAAGGCACGCCAGGAAGCCGCTGCCGTGCCAGATGGAGCCACCGTTGATCCAGACGATCAACGTTCTGGCACGAATCTGGCACGAGACGAGTGATCGTCACAGACAGCAGAAAGGCCCGGGTCAATGACCTGGGCCTTTGTCATGGAGCGGGTGACGAGAATCGAACTCGCGCTCTCAGCTTGGGAAGCTGCGGTCATTTGGCGCGGATAGGGCTGCTGAACTGGGCGTTCACCCGACACCAGATCTCATTGCCCTTGGTCGCTTTCACTGTGGTTCCCCGCAGTTCCCCGCTCTATCTGGTGCGCTTGTGGTGCGTCGGTCGTGTCCTGGCCCGCTGCCGTCGACTCGTCGGCTCCGCCGTACAGATTGACGCGGAGACGCTCCTTGGCCGCTTCGAGGCGTGGGCCGTAGTCGGGCATGAAGATCTCGCTCAGCCTCTTGTCCAGCGTTCCGGAGATCGCGTAGATCGGCGACCAGACGGCTCGGTCGTGCACGATCCCTTCAAGGTCGTCGGACTGGAACATGACTTGGTAGAGCCAGTCCGACAGCACGAACGCTTGATCGCGCGTGAGCCTGATGGTGATCCCTTCCTCGTCCACGCCCTCAACCTAGCTGCCGCGACTGGCTGTGTCGTGGGTCGGCGCTGCCATGAGGACCAACACGCTTTCCAACTGTGGTGGTGGGGTCGCGGGGTGCGTTGCGCGGCGTTCACCTGGGTTCATGGGCGTTCGGCCGTAGGAGCGGCTATCGGCTTCGGTCTCGCCTGAACGGCCGTGAACGACGCTGAATGAGACGGAAACTGAGACGGCAACACTCGTCATCGCCGGAGGTCGGCGGGGCCGGCGCTCCAGCCCCTGGGCGCATTCTCGGCGGGATGGGTGACGGGACCGGGCTCTCGCCTTAGCTCGGGAAACTTGGTGATCCAGGGCTGTCTCCCTAACTGGCTTGCGCCGGAGCCGTGTCGGCACCTCCCTCTACCCACCGTGACCACTTGCTTCTAGCATGTGATCTAGGGGACATGTTGGGGGGATGAATGATCGATGCTCAAGCCGCTGTGCCTGAGGTTCCGCTGCGGGGAGACTTGCCCAAGACGCAACGGATGGAGATGTTGCAGGACGGCTACCTCCGGGCAGTCGCTGCGGCAGCTGGCTGCACCATGGCCAAACCCGATCCGGATGACGGAATCGATTGGAAGCTGAGCCACACTTCAGAGTCCCACACAGCGGACTGCCAGATAGATCTGAAAATACAGCTGAAGAGCACCTGGACCTCGTCACCCAACCCTGCAAATGGGTTCGTTTCGGTGAATCTCTCCAATGAGCGTCTGAATCTTCTCGCACGCCCAAACGTGATCGTTCACCGAATATTGGTGGCCATGATTGTGCCTGAAGATATCGCCAAATGGGTTGAAGCCAGTCACGACATATTTCAATTGCGGCATTGCGCATACTGGCGGAGCGTCACAGGGGTTCAGCCGTCCGGCGAAAAATATACGGCGGTGAGAGTTTCTACAAGCCAAATATTTGACGACATCGCATTATGTGCAATCATGGAGCGAATAGGCAAGGGAGGCGCGCCATGAGGGTACCAGATTTCCGCGAGGTTGCTGAGCACCTGACGGATAGGCAGCTTGCCCTTGCTCTCGAGGCGAGTGGGTGGCAGAAATTTGGCGGCCAGGCCAACCTCTATAGCCGTTGGCGGCCGATGGCAGATTCGAACAATCGATCCGATGGCGGCCTCCTTCTACCCCAGGATCGAGAAACGGACGACTACTCTGATCTGCTCAGTCAAGCGGTGGCGCAAGCCTGGAAGCTGGGTGATGAAAGGATTCGTGCGATCCTGACGCGTGCCGCAACTCTGCACGCCCTGGGTGACGAAATGAAGTTTCACAAGGAAGTAGCCTCCCGAAAAGGGACAATTCCATGGAGTGCTGGCGAGGATCTCCATGCAGGCGCGCATAAATCCATGGTCGTTGCGGCAAAAACCCGGAAGTCCAAAGCCGCTTACTATGGAAACTCTAATACTTTTCTGGCGAAGTCATTCCTAGACTCAGTCTTGATGGGGCAGACTGAGGTGGGAAGCTACGTGATCACCGCCTACGCTCCTCCGGACGAGGTGTTCTCCGAGCGTAAAATCAAGCCAGGTGACACGATTCCGCTTATTGGGAGGCATACCGGACGGGAGATTACTCTCGGACTGGTAGGAGCGCTTGAGGCCGCACGTGAGGCTGTTGATCATTTCAAGGAGACCGGGTCCACCTATTCGTTCGTTGAGAATGTCGAGAGAGGATTCTGTTACGAATTGACTCAAGCGGTCCGTAATTTGATTAGAGACTCAGAAGGTGCCGAGGTCGAGGTCGAGCTGAATTCTGCAGAAGACCTGATCTCGGGGCGTCCCGTCGAGCGGCATAAGCTCGAGTTCATTCCTTCAGATTATGTGGCACTGGAGCGGGCCGGGAATATGCTGGCAGCGACAGCCGATCCGCTATTCGTCACTGTCCTGGGAACAGTTACGCTACTTGAACGCCCAAAACCAGGAAACCCTGGAGTTGTACGATTGGACGTTCTGGGCGGAACTGAGGCCCGAAAAATGAGGGTCCGTCTCAAGGTAGACGATTACGACATGGCGGTTGATGCCCATCGTAATAATCTTGCACTAAGGATTTCTGGCCGCCAGGAACTGGAGGGCCACTATTACTGGCTTTATGACCCGCAGATACTTGAACTAGTGGCGATTGCGCCCGAGGCGTCAGATAGCTCGGTCGAGCAAGGTAGCCAAGACTCGCTATTTTGATAGCAAAGGCTTGGAGGGCGGCCTCATCTTTATCCTCGGCTGCTCGTCCGCTGGAGTTCGGGGCTGACTGCCGGCGTCCCGGGCTGTTGGTGTCAGGCATTGGTGTCAGCTGCCAGGGGCAGACTCGACAGCTTCGCCACCCGCCGTCTCAAGCTGCGGCAAGGGCATCACTCCGGAGCCGATCCGGGGCCCGCTTGTACCTCAGCCGACGACAGTCAGCGACGACGGCGGGTACGCCGACCGACCACGCACGCGTGTGCCTCGCTGCACCCCCACCGGCCTCAGCCACGCTTTCGGGGTGCCGACATGAGCAACCCCCTACCGTCGGCCAGTGACGACGGCGCGGGAAACCTCAGCCTAGGAAGCAGGGAAGATGTGGGGCTGGACCCGGCCTGACCTGGGTGAATGTCTAGCTGTGGCAGGCGCCGATGGTTCGACCCCGGCGATTGGCCTGTTCATTCAACCCGGGGGCGCCCGCGCGACGCTGCAATGCGCAAGATTTCGATCATGGCATCCGTAGAGGCCTTCGTTTGAGGGTTCTCGACCTGGGCTTCTCGGCCCTGGAGCGCCACGATTACCGCGTCCGCATCTTCGGGTTTCGTCGGCGGTCTAAACCACCGGACTCGTCGGGTCCTCATCGAGCACCTCCTCACGTATCTCCCCAGTATGCACCCATAACTTCGAACGAGGGGCGTGCCGAGCAATGAGATTACGGATCCCTCGGCCGCGGAAGCGCGAGCGCGATCAGGAACAGCAAAGAGAAAAAGCCAGAGATAAATCCAAAAACGCAAAATGCGGGCGAGAGGGACTCACCAGACCCCGCCGTGATCAAAATCAGGACAGCAGCGAAAGAAAAGGCCACCATAATCCACATAGAGAAGCGAAAGCGCAACAGCAAGCGAGAGGTCAAGAGATGATCACCGGCCCGGGCAGCGATTGTTATGATTGCGGCTGCGGCGGCCAAGAACAGAGTCGTGACCAGAAAAGGAACGTCCGTTTCCGGATATACGGAATCACTCGGATTAAGGATCCGACCACTGAAGAAGGAGCAGACGAACATAAGCGTAGTAATGGCAAGGCTTGACGAAACGGCGGCGATCAGCCATCCGCTACGCGAGGGACGCAAGTCCATAATTATGTTGTAACTGCGTCCATCTTCAGGACATCCATGGGCTACGCAGTGTCCGTAGTGTGCATCCCACACTCTATAAGCAACGGGAGTATTCGGGTCGCCCCAAAGGAATGATGGATCGGGCACCAGAGAAATCCGGCAAATATGCAGTCCCTCCGGAACCAGGACCTCAAAGTGATAATTAGTGCAGTCACTTGCCGTAGCTGAAAAGAGTAGACTCCACGGGGAGATTCCTACCATTTGACCCCAACTGGTAGCCCAGTCGGTTCGGACGTCATAGTCAACCCCGAGGACTCGCTGCTGCCCAACTTTAACGCCCTCCAATACCGAAATTAGGAGATGCCTTTCAGCCAGGTTTTTCACCCAGCGTTCGAACGCCGGATCGCCAAATATTAGATCTTCTTCCTGCTGACTCAAACCCCACTGGCCGGGTCGTACCAACTCACGCCAAACATCATCGGCTTTCTGTCGACATTCCCCGGAGGTTATCCTTCTTAGCTGCCGAGGAAAATCGCTGCCGTTGAGATCCCTTCCGATCTTTCCAGAAGCCATGGCAACGAGAGCATCCCCTAGGAGGGAAGCGCTTGCATCTATGCCTATTCGCCGTAGCGGGCAACCGGCTTCGTCACGCAAGTCGAACTGTATGGACAACTGCTTCTTATCCAGCCACATCAAAGGCAAAAGGAGGAAGGTCGTTCCATTTTCATCAGGTGCCGACTCTGGGGCCTCTGGGGGAATTTTCAGATCTATACTAGTATGGCAATGAGCCATTTCTGCATCGCGAAAGTTGTACGTCTCGACTTTGCGATTAATCCATGACGAGCGAAGAGCCCAAGTCAGGCAGACTGCAGGCCCCGACGAGTATTCATCCGCCGCGGGGGCGACGGCATCGTCGACATGCTCCATGGGGGCCACATTACCCAGGATACGTCCAGCATTTCGCCGAATCTTCTCGATTATTGCGTAAGGCATACCAGCCACATCCACCCCAAAGAGTCCGGTACCTAACTCTCTTTCCACGGTACGAGCAGTCACCTTGATCTGCATCCCAGAGTGGGGGGTGTCGCACGCTTCAGGAACGGGCTACTGGCATCGGAGACTCCAGTGGGCCCCCAGCCGCCGACGGGCCTGACGCAGGCCCCCTGTCGAGGGATCGGTCAGCACCAATCCGGGCCACCGGAGATATCCGCGCTCAGGGAACAGCAACATGGCCAGCATGATTACTGTAAAGCGTGGTGCCGACCGCCCAGAAACCCCTCTCCTGACGTCAGGCGGCTGATTGGTGTGCGCGCGGCTCGGGCGCCGGCCGGGCTGGAGCGGGGCGGAGACAGGAGCGCAGGCCCGGCCGGGGGCCGGGCCGCGTGCGGGGAGCGGAGCGAGCCGCCTTGAACCAGTAGAGAAAGTTGTAACTCAGTCTGAGGCGTGGGGCTGTTAGGTCTCTGTCGGCGGGTGTCCGTCAGGCTTGGCACCGTCCTGGTTCTGGTGGTCAGCGGCGCGGAACTCGTCCAGGAGCTCGAAGAACATCTCCATGGCGGGCCTGGCGGATCGCTCCGCTTCACGTTCGATCTCTACGGCCCAGCCGAGGGGAGAGTGACGGTCCAGGCGCTGCCACAGCCACTCGGCGAAGTGGCCCTGATTGCCCGGGGTCCAGAAGTCGAACGGCTCCGCGATGTCGTGGATCCCTAGAGCAACGCGGTAGCCGGTGAGCATGGAGTCCAGGTGCTGCAAAGAACTGCGATTGACCCACATGCCTGGACGGAGTCGCACTTCCTCCAGGAAGTCGTACACGTCGGTGAGATCTTCGACGTGCCTGGGCTTGCGTCTCGTCCCGCGTACGTCTGAGTCGGTCATGCGGGCACTCTATTGAGAAGCCGTGCCTGTTGAAGGTCCTGTGCGGGGCTTGAACTGGTGCGCGCAGGCTGGGATGTCGAGGCCCTGGCGGTGTGCGAGGGGCAGGAAGAGTGCTGGTCGGATCGTCCAGGTGATGCGGGTGCTGGCCTGGGTGAGGGAGATCGTGCAGGGTTCGGCGCCGCCGAGACTCCGACGAAGAGCGGCAGCGAGACGTTGCCTCCGGCCTCGACGACATGGTCCGTGCCGAGCGTGCGAAGCACCACAAGCAGCAGAGCGACCGCCCCGCGCACCACAAGGAGAAGTCCACCGGAAGCTAGCCGAGTGCTTATGGTGCGGTTGTGGTGCGCGACCCGCCCGCCGGTCTAGACAACAAAGAACCCCCGGGCCTCTGGCCTGGGGGTTTCACATGGAGCGGGTGACGAGAATCGAACTCGCACTCTCAGCTTGGGAAGCTGATGTTCTACCACTAAACTACACCCGCGCGTGACGCCGGATGCACCGGTGTCGGAACGCATCGCCACTTTACCTCATCCCTGGCCCCCGGCGCTGAAGCCGTGGGGCCTGAGTGCGTCTCAGGGGTGGGACAGGGCTGCGGGCAGCGGGAGTTGGGGCGTACGGTGGTGAGGTGGAAGAGGGCCCGGGCGGGACCGGAGTGCCGCCTGGAGGGCCGTCCCGTGCATCCCGTAATGTGGCATTTGTCGTCAGGTGAGCAGTAGCCCGACGCGGCTCTTGGGGAAGGGACTCTTGGACTTGATGGAGCGCACCGTCGTCCGTTGTGCCGATGGGCACGTGTTCAGCACCGCTTCGTTCCCGATGCAGCAGGCCGAGCGACTCGGTCCCGGACGGCTCGTCCGCTGTCCTCGCTGTGCGCGGCTTCGGAGTGTCGTTCCGGTGGCCTTGGAGAAGCACTGAGAGATCGGTACCAGGCGCGCGGTCCGTCCGATGGTGGTCGGCCCGCGCGCCTTGCGTATCCTCGGGGCGTGCTTCTCTCAGACAAGGACATCCGGGCCGAGATCGACGCCGGGCGGGTACGGATCGATCCCTACGACGAATCCATGGTGCAGCCGTCCAGCGTCGACGTGCGCCTCGATCGCTTCTTCCGGGTGTTCGAGAACCACCGCTACCCCCACATCGACCCCTCCGTCGAGCAGGCCGACCTCACGCGGCTCGTGGAGCCGGAGGGCGACGAGCCGTTCATCCTGCACCCGGGTGAGTTCGTCCTCGCCTCGACGTACGAGGTCATCACCCTCCCCGACGACCTGGCCTCCCGCCTGGAGGGCAAGTCCTCCCTCGGCCGGCTCGGACTCGTCACCCACTCCACGGCCGGCTTCATCGACCCCGGCTTCAGCGGACACGTGACCCTCGAACTCTCCAACCTGGCCACGCTCCCCATCAAGCTCTGGCCCGGCATGAAGATCGGCCAGCTGTGCCTGTTCCGGCTCTCCTCGCCGGCCGAGTTCCCCTACGGCAGTGAGCGCTACGGCTCCCGCTACCAGGGCCAGCGTGGCCCCACCGCCTCCCGCTCCTTCCTCAACTTCCACCGGACCCAGGTATGAGCGCCGTACGGGAGAACCTGACCTACGAGGCGTTCGGCACCGCCGTCCGTGAGCTCGCGCAGACCATCGCCGACGACGGCTACGAGCCCGACGTCGTGCTCTCGATCGCCCGCGGCGGAGTCTTCGTCGCCGGCGGCCTCGCGTACGCCCTCGACTGCAAGAACATCCACCTGGTGAACGTCGAGTTCTACACCGGCGTGGGGACCACCCTGGAGATGCCGGTCATGCTGGCCCCCGTCCCCAACACCATCGACTTCTCCGACAAGAAGGTCCTCATCACCGACGACGTCGCCGACACCGGCAAGACACTCAAACTGGTGCGCGACTTCTGCCTCGACGCCGTCGCCGAGGTCCGCTCGGCGGTCATCTACGAGAAGTCCCAGTCCCTGGTGAAGTGCGAGTACGTCTGGAAGCGCACGGACGACTGGATCAACTTTCCGTGGTCCGTCCAGCCCCCCGTGATCCACCGCTCCGGCCAGGTCGTCGACGCCTGAGTGGTCGTAGGACAGACCGAAGGGCTCCCGTGAGAAGCGGGAGCCCTTCGTCGTCGCGAGGAGATGAAACCTAGAACGTGCCCAGCTTCACGATCGACAGCAGTGCGATCAGCTGGATCGCGGAGGCACCCAGGGCCTTCGGCCACGGCAGGTCGTGGGACCTGGAGACCATCAGGGTGAGCAGGGCGCCGGCCGCCACCCAGGTCGCCCAGCCGAGGAGCTGGACGAAGGACGCGTCGCCGCCGAAGAACATCGCCACGATCAGGCGGGGGGCGTCGGTCAGGGACATGATCAGCATGGAGAGGCCGACCGTGGGCTGCCACGCGCCGTCGCCGCCCAGTTGGCGGGCCAGGGCGTGGGTGACGACGCCCAGGACGAAGGCCGACAGGACCATGGCGACGGCCGTGGTCAGGACGATCGGGATCGCGTTCGACAGGGTGGCGTTGATCGCGTCCTCTCGGGCGCCCTCGAAGCCGAACACCGCGAGCAGGCCGTAGAGGAAGGACACGACGAGGGCCGGGCCCCACATCGTGTAGTCCCGCATCTGGAGGAAGGTCTGCTTGGGGGAGAGCAGGATGCCCCTCAGGAGTTCCTTCCAGTGCAGGCGGGGACCCGCCGGGGCGGCCGGGGCCGCGCCCGCGCGGTAGGTGCCGCCCTGGTTGTAGGGGTCCTCGCCGACCGAGAACGCCTGGGTGTGGCCAGGGTTGTTGGCCGCGTACGGGTCATGGCCGCCCTGCGGGTGCGGGGCACCACCGGCGCCGTCGCCGAAGTACTCCGGCTCGTCGTAACCCCCGCCGCCGCCCTGGGTCCACTGGCCCGGGTGGGGCTGCGGCGCGGGGGGATAGCCGTACGGCTGTCCCTGGGGCGCCTGCTGCCCGTACGGAGGTTGTTGCGGTCGCGCGTGAGGAGCGCCGTTGTCCCGGCCGCGTCCGATCCTGAATCCAGCCACGTCTTCGAACGTACCTGGTCCCGGGGAGCGGCGTACGCGGGGCGGCGTTTCGGGGACGCCTTTGCTGCCGAGCTGTGACATCCCTTAAGGGAGTTCTCATCCGTCCCCTACGGGGCTCCCGTACCCCGGCGCGGTGTCACGCCGGTGACGTCAGGGGCTGAGGAACGCGGACGTGGAGAAGGTGACCGCCGGCTCCGCGCTCACGAGCCCCTTCTTCGCGCCGGGGAAGACGGCGACGGTGTCCTTCGTCTCGCTCCGGTACGTCCGTACCGCCAGGTCCGCCCGGCCGTCGCCGTCGAAGTCGGCGACCGCGAGGACGCGGCTGGTGCCGGTGGCGGGGGGTTCGACGGTGGTCGTCGCGCGGGTGGAGAGCCCTGTCGTACGGCCTTGGAAGATGCGCAGGCGCGAGCCGCTGGAGACCAGGTCGCTCAGGCCGTCGCCGTCGAAGTCGGCGGCGTCCAGGACCGAGCCGGGGGAGGTCAGCGAGCCCTTTGCCGCGCTGGGGAGGTCGTAGCGCAGTGACGTTCCTCCCATGGCGCCGACCGCCGCGTCCAGGGCCTTGCCGCGGCCGAAGGAGCCGAGCGCCACGTCGATGCCGGACGGCAGGACGGCTCCGGTGCGGGTCGGGCCCGCCGGACCGCCGAGGACCACGGCGGAGGGGCCGGTGCCCTGTGTCGTACGGACGATCAGGTCGTCGTAGCCGTCGCGGTCGACGTCGGCGGCCGGGCCCGTGGGGACCTCGCCCGGCGACTGGATCGGGGCGCCGGCCTTGCTCGGCCTGCCCTGGCGGGTGAACGGGCCGCGCAGATAGGTGAGGTGGCCGCCGGTGGCGTGCAGGACCAGGTCCTTGGCGCCGTCGCCGTCGAAGTCGCCGCAGACCGGCTGTTCGGGCCAGTCGTTGCCGACGCGGGCGGCGGGCGGCACGGTGAGGTGAACGGCCTTGCCGGACAAGCCGGTCGGGGAGCCGAAGAGGATCTGGAGCGGGACGGGGGGTTGGCCCTGGCCGTCGTAGGGCGGGTCGGTGGAGACGACGAGGTCCGTGAAGCCGTCCTTGTCCAGGTCGCAGGTCGCCTCCGCGTCGAACAGGGCGGGGAGTTGGCCGTCGGTGGCCGCGCCCTGTCCGCTCGGGGTGATCAACTGCCGTGCGCCCGGGACGAGTCCGCGCTCGCTGCCGTAGACGATTCCGATGCCGGGGTCGTCGGCGTGGGCCTGTGCCTTGACCAGGTCGCCCAGGACGAGGTCGCGGTGGCCGTCGCCGTTGAAGTCGTCCGGGATCCTGCTGCCCTTGCCCTTCGGCACCGGGAGCCGGGCCGGGCCGTCGGCGGTCCGTACGGGGGTGCGGTCGGCCGAGCCGGTGTGCTGGGTGGGGCCGCAGGCGGCGAGGAGGACGGTGGCGGCGAGGGCGGCGAGCGCGGTGATCAGGGTGCCGCCGGGGGGCGTCGTACACATCACGTCTCTCCGCACGCGCACCGTTCACCTCGTCAGCATCATTGACAACGACCTCGGCAATGATGCACTTGTTCGACATACGGCGACAGCCCTGGGTGCGCCGTCGACGGGGGAGAGGCGGAAAGCGTGCGGTTCGCGCTGGTCTGGACGGTCCGGTTGGGCGGGCTGGTCGGGTGGGTCGCGGCGGCGGTGGCCTGCTGGTGGCTGCTGGGAGTGGCGTCCACGCCCCGACCGTGGACGGGGCCGCTGGTGTGGGGCGCGGTCGCGGCCGGGTGCGCGGTGCTGCGGGCGGCGGCGCTGTGGGGGCTGCGGCGCGGGTCCGGCCGTGTGGTCCTGGAGAAGTCCCCGTCCGGCGGGGCTCTCGACGAGGCGCTGGGGTTCTCCTTCGACTCGGTGGGCTGGATCCGGGCTCGTGGTGGTGCCGTCTGGCTGCTGGTGACCTTCGCGTGCGGTGCCCTCTTCGTGGGGCTCATGACGGCCACCACGGGGAACGAACGGGTCGCCGAACTGCGGGACGCGGGCGCCGAGGTGAGTGCGGCGAGGGTGGTGGAGCGTCCGCGGGCGGTCCGTGCGGACCTGGGCGAGGACGTCGTACGGGGATACATGTCCCGTCTGGTGGTCGCCGTACCGGAAGGCCCCGCACGGCTCGCCACGCGCGCGTACACCCACGACGAGCCGCGCGTCGGTACCGAGGTCGAGGTGTTGTGGGCCCGGTCGGCGCCGGAACTCGGCGGGTACGTCCATGAGCGCGAGGACCTGCGGACGCTCGCCGCGGGGCGCTGGGAGGCGTTCCCGGACGGGGCGAACGGCCGGGACGCGCTGCTCGTGTTCGTGCTGGCCATGGTCACCGTCGGCGTCTTCGCCCTGGTCTTCACCTTCACTCCGGGCTCCCGGGCCCTTCAGGAGCTGGCCTGGTCCGCGCCGGTCCAGACGGTGTACGCCGTCCTGATCACCGCGGTCTTCGTCGGCTGGCGTCCCTTGCTGCTGGGCGAGGGGGCGAGCGTGGCGGAGGGGCTCCTCGGGGTGGTCGGCTTCGGGCTCCTGGTGCTGACGTACATGCTCATGGCGGGCCGGAGTATCGGAGACAGCTGAGGGTGGGGCAGCGGTGGACGCTGACGAGGTGTTGCATGTCCTGGACCTGTTGCGGCGGGCCGGCACGGAGGTCTGGGTCGCTGGCGGCTGGGGGATCGACGCGCTGGTCGGCAGGCAGACCCGGGACCACCGTGACCTGGACCTGATGCACCGGCAGGAGCAGGAGCCGGCCGTCGTGGCGGCGCTGGCCGCCGCGGGGTTCGTGGAGAGCCTGGACCGGCGGCCGGTCCGGTTCGTGGTCACCGCCCCCGACGGTCGGGAGATCGATCTGCACCCGCTGGTCTTCGCCGAGGACGGCTCCGCCGTGCAGGCGTCCGGGGAGCCGGAGCGGCCCTTCGGCTATCCGGCCTCCTGCTTTGTGACCGGGACCGTCGGCGGGACGTCCGTTCCGTGTCTGTCCGCCGAGCAGCAGGTCTACTTCCACCAGGGGTACGAGCCCTCGGAACGCGACCGGCACGACATGGCTCAGCTCCGGCGGGTCTTCGGGATCGCCACCCACTTCTGAACCGCGGCTTTCCGGCCTCCGACGCGACGGCGCCCCCAGGCCCGGTGGGACCTGGGGGCGCCGAACGGCACAGCTGTGACCGCTACTTCACCGGCTCCGGTTCCGGCTCGTTCGCCGTCTCCGCCGCGTCCTGCGGGTCGATCGGGGTCCGCACGGACTCCAGCAGCAGCTGGGCCACGTCGACGACCTGGATGGACTCCTTGGCCTTGCCGTCGTTCTTCTTGCCGTTCACGGAGTCCGTGAGCATCACCAGGCAGAACGGGCAGGCCGTCGAGACGATGTCCGGGTTCAGCGAAAGGGCTTCGTCGACACGCTCGTTGTTGATGCGCTTGCCGATCCGCTCCTCCATCCACATCCGCGCGCCACCGGCGCCACAGCAGAAGCCGCGCTCCTTGTGGCGGTGCATCTCCTCGTTCCGCAGGCCCGGGACGTTCGCGATGATCTCGCGCGGCGGTGAGTAGATCTTGTTGTGGCGGCCCAGGTAGCAGGGGTCGTGGTAGGTGATGATGCCCTCGACCGGCGTGACCGGGACCAGCTTGCCCTCGTCCACCAGGTGCTGGAGCAGCTGGGTGTGGTGGATGACCTCGTAGTCGCCGCCGAGCTGCGGGTACTCGTTGCCGATCGTGTTGAGGCAGTGCGGGCAGGTCGCGACGATCTTCTTGGCCGACTTGGGCTTGGCGGACTCCGGGACCACCTTGCCGTCGTCGTCGACCTCCTCGCCGAACGCCATGTTCAGTGCCATGACGTTCTCCATGCCGAGCTCCTGGAACAGGGGCTCGTTGCCGAGGCGGCGGGCGGAGTCACCGGTGCACTTCTCGTCGCCGCCCATGATCGCGAACTTGACGCCCGCGATGTGCAGGAGCTCGGCGAAGGCCTTGGTGGTCTTCTTGGCCCTGTCCTCCAGGGCACCGGCGCAGCCGACCCAGTACAGGTACTCGACCTCGGTGAGGTCCTCGATGTCCTGGCCGACGACCGGGACCTCGAACTCGACCTCCTTGAGCCACTCCAGGCGCTGCTTCTTCGCCAGGCCCCAGGGGTTGCCCTTCTTCTCCAGGTTCTTGAGCATCGTGCCCGCCTCGGACGGGAACGCGCTCTCGATCATCACCTGGTAGCGGCGCATGTCGACGATGTGGTCGACGTGCTCGATGTCGACGGGGCACTGCTCGACACAGGCGCCGCAGGTGGTGCAGGACCACAGGACGTCCGGGTCGATGACGCCGTTCTCCTCGGCCGTGCCGATCAGCGGGCGCTCGGCCTCGGCGAGAGCGGACGCGGGCACACCGGCCAGCTGCTCCTCGGACGCCTTCTCCTCGCCCTCCATCGTCTTGCCGCCGCCGGCCAGCAGGTACGGGGCCTTGGCGTGCGCGTGGTCGCGCAAAGACATGATCAGGAGCTTGGGGGAGAGCGGCTTGCCGGTGTTCCACGCGGGACACTGCGACTGGCAGCGACCGCACTCGGTGCAGGTGGAGAAGTCCAGCAGGCCCTTCCAGGAGAACTGCTCGACCTGGGAGACGCCGAAGACGTCGTCGTCACCGGGGTCGGTGAAGTCGATCGGCTTGCCGCCGCTCGTCATCGGCTGGAGGCCGCCAAGGGCCGTCTCGCCGGTCGCGTTGCGCTTGAACCAGATGTTGGGGAAGGCCAGGAAGCGGTGCCAGGCCACACCCATGTTGGTGTTGAGCGAGACGACGATCATCCACACGAAGGACGTGCCGATCTTGATCGTCGCGACGAAGTAGACGAGGTTCTGCAGCGCGGAGACGCTCAGGCCCTTGAAGGCCAGCACCAGCGGGTACGAGGCGAAGTACCCGGCCTCGTAGCCCTCCACGTGGTGCAGCGCGCCCTCGAGGCCGCGCAGCACGTAGATGGCGAGGCCGATGGTGAGGATGACGTACTCGACGAAGTACGCCTGACCGGCCTTGGAGCCCGCGAAGCGGGACTTGCGGCCGGGGCGGGAGGGCAGGCTCAGCAGGCGGATCACGATGAGCGCGGCGATGCCGAGCACGGTCATGACACCGATGAACTCGATGTACATCTCGAACGGCAGGAACTCGCCGATGACCGGCAGCACCCAGTCGGCCTTGAAGAGCTGGCCGAACGCCTGCGCGAGGGTCGGCGGCAGCGTCAGGAAGCCGATCGCCACGAACCAGTGGGCGAAGCCGACGATGCCCCACCGGTTCATCCGGGTGTGGCCGAGGAACTCCTTCACCAGCGTCACACTGCGGGCGTAGGGGTTGTCGTTCCTGCTTCCGGCGGGCACGGGCTGGCCCAGCTTGAAGTACCGGACGAACTGGCCGATGGCGCGCGCGAGCAGGGCCACGCCGACCACGGTCAGTACCAGCGACACGATGATCGCGGCGAGTTGCATTTCGGGGCTCCTCGGGCCTGCGAGGGTTCTACGAGCGAGATTACTAAGCGGTAACTTATGCAGTCCGTCTGAGACTACCCCCATCTTCTGCCGCACTGTAGCCGGGCACAGGGTGATCTGAATCGCTGAGGGTTACCTTAAAACCCGATCGTGTTATTCGTGATGAATTGGTGCATACGCCGCTAATTTGGGCTTGTGCTCTATGGGATCCTCGCCGCCACCTCCGCCCTGCTCCTCGCAGCCGTGCTCGCCGCCGTGCTGCGGGTGCCCGCCCTGCGTCTCGGGATCGTCGACCGGCGATGGCGGCGACCCATGCCGCTGTCCGGCGGTGTGGCGGTGGTCGCCGCCACCTGTCTGGTCGCGGCGGTCGGGGACTGGAAGGGGGTCACGCCCCTGGGGCCCGAGGTCGAGCGGCTGCTCGTCGTCGGGGCCGCCGTCGCCCTCCTCGGGCTCGTCGCCGACGTACGGCGGGTCAAGGCGCGGTTCCTCGTGGGCGGTACGGCGGTGGCGGCGCTGTGTGTCGTGCCGTACGAGGAGACAGGGGTGCCCGCCGGGCTCCTCGCGGCCGGCTGGATCGTGTTCGTCGCCCTCGGGTTCAAGGCGCTGGACCACGCCGAAGGGGTCGCCGGGACCGTCGGGGTCGTCACCGCCTTCGGGGCGGGGGCCTGTGCGGCGGCCGAGGTGATGGACTCGGTGGCCGTCCTGCTGAGCGTGCTGGCCGCCGCGCTGACCGGGTTCCTGATGCACAACTGGCATCCCGCGCGGGTGGGACTCGGCGCGTGCGGGGCCCTGTTCACCGGGTTCGTGCTGGCGTCCGCCGCCGTGACGACCCGCGCGGGGCAGGAACTCGGCTCCGGCGCGGGGGTGTTGTTCGCGCTGAACGCGGTGGTGGCCGCCGACGTCGTACTCGTCGTTCTCGCCCGGGGGCTGTCCGGGCGGCCGCTGCTGCGTGCCGCCCCCGACCATCTCGCCCACCGGCTGCGGCGGCTGGGGCTCACTCCGCAGGGGGCGTCCGTCGTCCTGGGTGTCGCGGCCTTCGGCGGGGTACTCGTCGGGGCCCTCGTGCACCTCGGGTGGATCGCCGCGACGGGGGCCCTGTGGGTCGCCGCGGTCGCCCTGGTGGTCGTGCTCGTCCTGCTTCGCGTCAAGCCGAACGTGAAGTCCAACGCGGCCACGCGCCGCGTATCACCGCAGGTCACGACCCAGTTGCGTGTAAGGAACGGATAAGAGTTGAGCCCGCACGACTCAGGTCTGTTGACCGAGGCGGGGCGGTCGTGCACACTTGAGTCCGTTCCACTCAAGTCAGCTGGAGGAATCAACCATGGCACGTGCGGTCGGCATCGACCTGGGCACGACTAACTCCGTCGTCAGCGTTCTCGAAGGCGGCGAGCCCACCGTCATCACCAACGCCGAGGGTGCCAGGACCACGCCGTCCGTCGTCGCCTTCGCGAAGAACGGCGAAGTGCTGGTCGGCGAGGTGGCCAAGCGCCAGGCGGTCACCAACGTGGACCGGACCATCAGGTCCGTGAAGCGCCACATGGGCACCGACTGGAAGACGGAGCTGGACGGGAAGCCCTTCAACCCGCAGCAGATGTCCGCCTTCATCCTGCAGAAGCTGAAGCGGGACGCCGAGTCCTACCTGGGCGAGAAGGTGACCGACGCGGTCATCACCGTCCCGGCGTACTTCAACGACTCCGAGCGTCAGGCGACCAAGGAGGCCGGCGAGATCGCGGGCCTGAACGTCCTGCGTATCGTCAACGAGCCCACCGCGGCCGCGCTCGCGTACGGCCTCGACAAGGACGACCAGACGATCCTCGTCTTCGACCTCGGTGGCGGCACCTTCGACGTGTCCCTCCTCGAGATCGGCGACGGCGTCGTCGAGGTGAAGGCCACCAACGGTGACAACCACCTCGGTGGTGACGACTGGGACCAGCGCGTCGTCGACTACCTGGTGCAGCAGTTCAAGTCCGGTCACGGCGTGGACCTGGCCAAGGACAAGATGGCGCTGCAGCGTCTGCGTGAGGCGGCCGAGAAGGCCAAGATCGAGCTGTCCAGCTCCACCGAGACCTCGATCAACCTGCCCTACATCACGGCCTCCGCCGAGGGCCCGCTGCACCTGGACGAGAAGCTCACCCGGGCTCAGTTCCAGCAGCTGACCGCGGACCTCCTGGAGCGCTGCAAGACCCCGTTCTTCAACGTCATGAAGGACGCCGGCGTCTCCATCAACGAGATCGACCACGTCGTCCTCGTCGGTGGCTCCACCCGTATGCCCGCCGTCGCCGAGCTCGTCAAGGAGCTGACCGGCGGCAAGGACGCCAACAAGGGCGTCAACCCGGACGAGGTCGTCGCCATCGGCGCCGCCCTGCAGGCCGGTGTCCTCAAGGGTGAGGTCAAGGACGTCCTGCTCCTCGACGTGACCCCGCTGTCCCTCGGCATCGAGACCAAGGGCGGCATCATGACCAAGCTCATCGAGCGGAACACGACGATCCCGACCAAGCGGTCCGAGATCTTCACCACCGCCGAGGACAACCAGCCCTCCGTGCAGATCCAGGTCTACCAGGGCGAGCGCGAGATCGCGGCGTACAACAAGAAGCTCGGGATGTTCGAGCTGACCGGTCTGCCGCCGGCCCCGCGCGGTGTCCCGCAGATCGAGGTCGCCTTCGACATCGACGCCAACGGCATCATGCACGTGACCGCGAAGGACCTGGGCACGGGCAAGGAGCAGAAGATGACCGTCACCGGCGGCTCCTCGCTGCCGAAGGACGAGGTCGACCGGATGCGCCAGGAGGCCGAGCAGTACGCGGAGGAGGACCACCGCCGCCGCGAGGCCGCCGAGAGCCGCAACCAGGGCGAGCAGCTCGTCTACCAGACGGAGAAGTTCCTCAAGGACAACGAGGACAAGGTCCCCGGCGAGGTCAAGACCGAGGTCGAGGCCGCCGTCGAGGAGCTGAAGGCCGCGCTCAAGGGCGAGGACACCGCGGAGATCCGCACCGCCACCGAGAAGGTCGCCGCGGTCTCCCAGAAGGTCGGCCAGGCCATGTACGCCGACGCCCAGGCCGCGCAGGGCGCGGGTGACGCCGACGACGCCGGGGCCTCGCAGGCCAAGGCGGACGACGACGTCGTGGACGCCGAGATCGTGGACGACGAGCGCAAGGACGGTGCCGCGTGACGGAGGAGACCCCGGGCTTCGACGAGAAGCCCGACGTCCCCTCCGGCGCCACCCCCGACGACGCCGAGCCGAAGGCCGCCCCCCAGGAAGGGGCGGCCCCGGCCGGGGACGCAAGTGCCCAGATCGCCGGCCTGACGGCCCAGCTGGACCAGGTGCGCAAGGCGCTCGAAGAGCGCACCGCGGACCTCCAGCGGCTCCAGGCCGAGTTCCAGAACTACCGCCGCCGTGTGGAGCGGGACCGGATCACGGTCAAGGAGATCGCCATCGCGAACCTCCTGACCGAGCTCCTGCCCGTGCTCGACGACATCGGCCGCGCGCGGGAACACGGTGAACTTCTCGGCGGGTTCAAGTCCGTCGCGGAGTCCCTGGAGACCGTCGCGGCGAAGATGGGCCTGCAGCAGTTCGGCAAGGAGGGCGAGCCCTTCGACCCGACGATCCACGAGGCCCTGATGCACAGTTACGCGCCCGACGTCACGGAGACGACGTGCGTGGCGATTCTGCAGCCTGGGTATCGCTTCGGCGAGCGCACCATCCGCCCCGCGCGGGTGGCCGTGGCCGAACCGCAGCCGGGCGCGCAGGCGGTCAAGGCCGAGGACGGCTCCGAGGCCGGCGACGACAAGGACAACGGCCCTGAGGAGGGCTGAGGTCGAAGAGAACGATCGGGACACCGGAAAGGGGGCGCGTCGAGGATGAGCACCAAGGACTTCATCGAGAAGGACTACTACAAGGTCCTCGGCGTCCCCAAGGACGCCACCGAGGCCGAGATCAAGAAGGCGTACCGGAAGCTCGCCCGCGAGTTCCACCCGGACGCCAACAAGGGCAACACCAAGGCCGAGGAGCGCTTCAAGGAGATCTCCGAGGCGAACGACATCCTCGGTGACCCCAAGAAGCGCAAGGAGTACGACGAGGCCCGCGCCCTGTTCGGCAACGGCGGCTTCCGCCCGGGGCCGGGCGGCGCGGGCGGCTCCTTCAACTTCGACCTGGGCGACCTCTTCGGAGGCGGCGCCCAGGGCGGGAACCAGGGAGCCGGCGGCTTCGGCGGCGGAATCGGAGACGTCTTCGGGGGCCTGTTCAACCGGGGCAGCTCCGGAACTACGCGCGTCCAGCCCAGGCGCGGCCAGGACATCGACACCGAGGTCACCCTCAGCTTCACCGAGGCGATCGAGGGCGCGACGGTCCCGCTCAGGATGTCCTCGCAGGCCCCCTGCAAGGCCTGCTCGGGCACCGGCGACGCCAACGGCAACCCGCGCGTGTGCCCGACGTGCGTGGGCACCGGCCAGGTGGCGAGGGGCTCCGGCGGAGGGTTCTCCCTCACGGACCCCTGCCCGGACTGCAAGGGCCGCGGCCTGATCGCGGAGAACCCCTGCGAGATCTGCAAGGGCTCAGGGCGGGCGAAGTCCTCCCGCACCATGCAGGTCCGCATCCCGGCCGGGGTGTCCGACAGCCAGCGGATCCGGCTGCGCGGAAAGGGGGCGCCCGGTGAACGCGGCGGCCCCGCGGGCGACTTGTACGTCACCGTGCACGTCGACACGCACCCCGTCTTCGGCCGCAAGGGCGACAACCTCACGGTGACGGTCCCGGTGACCTTCTCGGAGGCGGCGCTCGGCGGCGAGGTCAGGGTGCCGACACTGGGCGGCCCCGCCGTGACGCTGAAACTGCCCCCGGGCACACCCAACGGCCGCACCATGCGGGCGCGGGGCAAGGGCGCGGTCCGCAAGGACGGCACCCGGGGCGATCTGCTGGTCACCGTCGAGGTGAGTGTCCCGACCGAGCTGTCGGGGAAGGCTCGTGACGCGCTCGAGGCGTATCGCGAGGCGACCGTGGGTGAGGATCCACGGGCGGAGCTGTTCCAGGCCGCGAAGGGAGCTTGATCGAGATGGACGGCCGTCGACGCAACCCGTATGAACTGACCGAGGAGACCCCGGTCTACGTCATCTCGGTGGCGGCCCAGCTGTCCGGCCTGCACCCGCAGACACTGCGCCAGTACGACCGTCTGGGTCTGGTGTCCCCGGACCGCACCCCGGGCCGGGGCCGGCGCTACTCGGCCCGCGACATCGAACTGCTGCGCACCGTCCAGCAGTTGTCGCAGGACGAGGGCATCAACCTCGCCGGCATCAAGCGCATCATCGAACTGGAGAACCAGGTCGCCGCCCTCCAGTCGAGGGTGGCCGAGCTCCAGGCCGCCGTAGAGGGCGCCGCGGCGGCCATGCAGCAGCGCGAGGCGGCGGTGCACGCGTCGTACCGCCGTGACCTGGTGCCGTACCAGGAGGTCCAGCAGACCAGCGCGCTGGTGGTGTGGCGGCCCAAGCGGACCAAGGACTAGGCACAGCCACGGAGGCAGGGGCCCGGAGATCTCTCCGGGCCCCTTCTCATGTGCCGTCTGCGTCCACGGCGTACACCTCGGCGACGCAGGGGCCGTTCCAGGGGGCCGTCCAGGAGAGGGTGCCGGTGGTGGAGAACTGGGTGCCGCTGGATCCGCAGGCGCCCGAGATCTCCCAGGACCAGCCCTTCAGGAGGCGTCCCTCGTCACCCGCGCCGGGGGCCGCCGTGACCTGGATGGGGGAGCGCGCCGGTATCCCGTTCGTGACCAGGGTCAGCTTCGGTGCGGCCGGGCCGGTCGCGGTGGCCGGGGTGAGCCGGTCGACGGTGACCTCGGTGGAGGGCACCGAGTCGGCGCCCTGGGTGTCGACGGCGGCCACGTAGTAGAAGGCCTTGCCCTTCGGGGCGGAGGTGTCCTCGTACGACGTGCCGGACGCGGTGCCCAGCAGGCTCCAGGCGCCGTTGACGTCGGTACGGCGGTAGACGCGGTAGCCGGTGGCGTCGGCCGCCGTCCACGTCACCTCGGTGGACGCGTCGGCGGGCGTACCGGTGACTGCGGTCGGGGCGGGCACCGCCGAGGCGACGGGACGGGTGACGGTCACCGGGGCCGAGACCGGCGAGTGGTTGTTCGCGCCGTCGACGGCCTGGATCGTGTAGAGGTACGGCACCCCCGCCTCCGCGAGCCGGTCGAGGAACGACGTACCGGACACGATCTCGGGCCCGTCCGGGTCGGGATCGCCATTGCGCGCGGCCCACACCTCGTAGTGCTCGACGTCCTTCGACGAGGACGCCTGCCAGGTGACGGAGTTGCCCGCCGTGGTGCCCAGCGCGGTCGTCCCGGTCGCCGCGGCCGGTCCGGTGCGGTCGGCCGTGGTCACGGCCTGGTCGGCGGTGCCGCCCGACTCGTTGCCCGCCTTGTCGTAGGCGCGGACCTCGTAGTAGTACGTGTCGCCGGTCACCGGCAGGGCGCTGTCGGTGTACGACGTCGAGGTGGTCGTCGTGAGCGGCTTGCTGCCGAAGGAGGTGCCCTTCGGGCGCCGGTAGACCCGGTAGCCGGCGAGGTGCATCTCCTTGTTCTTCGCCTAGGTGACCTTGACCTTGGCGGCGCCGGTCCAGTTGGTGTAGTCGATCCGCAGGGTGTGCCTGCCGGACGGGATCGTCACGTTCGCGGTCTTCTTGACCGTGGTGGAGACGTTCTTCCACAGGTCGATCCTGCGGACGCCGTCGACGTACACGCGGATGCCGTCCAGACCGGTGGCGCCGAGCGCGAAGGGCCCGCCGGAGCCGAAGTCGCGGGTCACGGTCCAGCGGGCGCCGAAGTCGTCCTTGGGCAGCCCGGAGACGGGGGCGCCGCTCCAGCTCTGGTCGATCGCGGTGTCGCAGTCCGTCTTCTTCGGGGTGCCGGACAGGCTCGTGTTCGCGTAGAACTGCCGCTTGAACACGGGCGAGGCACACGCCACGGCCGCCGAGACGGGGGCCGACGTCAGGGTGACGAGGGTGCCGGCGGTGGCGAGGACGACGGCGGTGGCGGTCGTCCGTCTGGCTGACTTCGTTCGGTCCTCTGGTCGTACGGGGAACAGCAGTTGTGCGGCTGCTGTGATCACGACTCGCGAGGTGTGAAGTTGGTTGTACTAGTGTTCGCGCCAAGTCTTCACACCATCGGCGGAGAGTGGCGTTGCGCACTCGTTAAGTGATTCCGCTTGACGTCGGTGGGCGGCCCCGCGTTGGCTTTTCAGTCACATGGGCCGCAATGCCGCGCCCGCGTCCTGAATGCACCAGAAGTGAGCAGCCCCATGCGTCGTATCGCCATAGCCGTGGCCGCGTCCACGATGACCTTCTCGCTGGCCGCCTGCGGCGCGCTCGGCGCCGCGAGCGGGAGCGAGGCGAGCCCGACCAAGGGCGACGACATCACCGTGGGTGTGCTGATGCCGGAGAAGACGAACACCCGCTACGAGGAGTTCGACTACCCGATCATCCAGCGGAAGGTCGCCGAGCTCACGGACAAGAAGGGCAAGACCCTCTACGCCAACGGCGAGGCCGACGCCAAGAAGCAGGCCACCCAGATGCAGCAGATGATCGACGAGAAGGTCGACGTCATCCTGCTGGACGCCGTGGACTCGCACGCCATCGCGGGCATGGTGACGAAGGCCAAGGACGCGGGCATTCCGGTCATCGCCTACGACCGCCTCGCCGAGGGCCCGATCGACGCGTACGTCTCCTTCGACAACGAACTCGTCGGCGAGGTGCAGGGCCGCTCCCTCGTCGAGGCGATCGGCTCGGGCATCGACACCTCCGACAAGATCGTCATGATCAACGGCTCGCCCTCCGACCCGAACGCCGGACAGTTCAAGGCGGGCGCGATGTCCGAGCTCAACGGCAAGGTGACGATCGCCAAGACCTACGACGTCGACGGCTGGAAGCCGGAGACCGCCCAGAAGGACATGACCGAGGCGATCAGCGCGATCGGCAAGGGCAACATCAAGGCCGTCTACTCCGCCAACGACGCCATGGCCGGCGCCGCCATCCAGGCGATGGAGGACGCGGGCATGACGAACATCCCGCCGATCACCGGCCAGGACGCGGAGCTGGCCGCGGTGCAGCGGATCGTCTCGGGCGCGCAGTACATGAGCGTCTACAAGCCGTACCCGGGTGAGGCCGAGGCCGCCGCCGAGATGGCCGTCATGAAGGTCCAGGGCAAGGGCATCCAGTTCGACGCCCTCGCCACGGACAGCGTCGACAGCCCCACGAACAAGAACATCCCGGCCCAGCTCGTCCAGGTCGTCGCCCTGACGAAGGACAACATCAAGAGCACGGTCGTCAAGGACGGCATCTACACGATCAAGGACATCTGCACCGCGCAGTTCAAGAGCGACTGCGCGGCGGCGGGCCTGAAGTAGCCGTATCGGGGCGGAGGGAACCGACCCTCCGCCCGCCCGCTCACGCCACCCGCGTGAACTCCACCGTGACCTCCGGCGATCCCCCGGGCACGCCCCGGTAGATGCCCTTGTGGGGCGTCACGTCGTCGTAGTCGCGCCCCCGTGCCACCACCACGTGGGACTCGTCGGCGCGGACGCGGTTGGTGGGGTCGTAGCCGCACCAGTCGCCCGCCCAGTACTCGATCCAGGCGTGGCTCTCCCCGGCGACGGGCCGGTGGAGTTCGGCGTCGCGTTCCGGGTGGAGGTAGCCGGAGACATAGCGGGCCGGGAGGCCGGCGCCCCGCAGCAGGGCGACGGTGAGATGGGTGATGTCCTGGCAGACGCCGGCGCCCTGCTCCCAGGCCTCCGCGGGGGAGGTGTTCACGCTGGTCGCGCCGGGGAGGTACGACACCCGGTCGGCGACCAGCGCCGACACCGCGACCGCCGTCTCGTGCGGGTCGAGACCGGCCGCCGCCTTCCGGGCCTTCTTGATCAGCTTGGGCGGGACCGTCGTACGGCCCGTCGGGTTCGCGAACTCCAACAGGCGGGACCCCGCGATGCGTTCGGCCACCTCGTCCCACGTCGGCGCGGCCGGCAGCGGCTCCGGCCGGGACGTCTCGACCAGGCTGGAGGCCGTGATGGTGAGATGGCCGTGCGGGTCCATCAGATCGAAGCCGGTGACCTGGGTGCCCCAGTAGTCCCAGTAGGACCAGGTGGGCGTGGTCGGGTTGACGGTGACCCGGGCGTCCAGCGTGGTCTGGGCGGGCAGGGTCAGCGGGGTCATGCGGACCTCGTTGTGGGACGAGGCCGCGGGCTGGGCGTACGAGACCTTCGTGGTGTGCTTGATCCGGAGGCGGCGGGACGCGGGGGTGGTGGTCATGCTCACGCTCCTTCCTGGGCCCACTCGACGGGCCCCTGGTACGGGAAGAACCGCTCCGCCACCGCTTCCGCGGAGGCCATGCAGGCGGTTTGCAGGTCCCCGAGCAGCAAAGGGAGTTGCTCCTCCAGGGCATGCAGGTCGAGGTATTCGAGACGGGTGCGCATCCGGCCGATCGGGCGGCGCGCGGGGTCCTGGCGGGGCCGGCCGAGCGCGGTCAGGCACTCCTCGGCCGTCGTCAGCGCGTGCAGCGCGGAGCGCGGGAAGTCGCGGTCCAGGAGCAGGAACTCGGCGACGCGCGGGGTGTCGCCGAAACCGCCGTACACGCGCGCGTACGCCTCGTCGGCGCCCGACGCGCTCAGCAGGGTCGGCCAGTCGGGCGCGTGGGCCGCGTCCAGGACCCGGACCGACAGCAGCCGTACGGTCATGTCCACCCGCTCCAGGCTGCGGCCCAGCACGACGAAACGCCAGCTGTCGTCGCGGCTCATGGTGGAGTCGGCGAGCCCGAAGAAGAGTGCCGCGCGCCGCCGTACGAGTTCCAGATAGGCGTAGGGGCCCGTACGGCGGGCCGCGAGCCGCTGGTCGGCCAGCGCGTGCCAGGTGGAGTTCAGGCACTCCCACATCTCCGAGGAGACGGCCTCACGGGCGCTGCGGGCGTTCAGCCGGGCCGCGCCGAGGGCGCCCTCGATGGAGCAGGTCGAGCGGGCGTCGAAGGCGAGCTGGTCGAGGACCTGCTGCATGTCGACCCTGGTGCCGCCCGCGTCGACGCCGAGGATCGCGTAGAGCGACCGGCAGGCCACGTCCTCGTCGCGCCACGGGTCCTCCAGCAGCCGGTGGAGGTAGGCGTCGAGAATGCGGCCGGTGTTGTCCGCCCGCTCGACGTAACGGCCGGTCCAGGTCAGTGCCTCGGCTATCCGCGAGAGGATCACGTCGTTCACTGCTGGGCCCCTTCCTGTACGACGGTGGGGTTGCCGTCGGGACCGTGCTGACGTGGGGCGATGTCCAGGAGGGCGGTCCCGTTCGCGGGCGTGGGCGGCTCCGCGGGACCTTCGGCGAGCACCCAGGTGTCCTTGGAGCCGCCGCCCTGGCTGGAGTTGACGATCAGGTTGCCCTCCTGGAGGGCGACCCGGGTCAGGCCGCCGGGCAGGACCCAGATGTCGTTGCCGTCGTTGACGGCGAAGGGACGCAGGTCGATGTGGCGGGGCGCCATGCGTTCGCCCGCCAGGGTGGGGGAGGTGGACAGGGCGACGGGGCGCTGGGCGATGAAACCGCGGGGGTCCTTGCGGACGGCCTCGCGGGTCTTCTCCAGGGTTTCGCGGTCGGCCTTCGGCCCGATGACGATGCCCTGGCCGCCGGCCCCGTCGACGGGCTTCACGACGAGCCGGTCGATCTGGTCGAGGACGGCCTCCAGCTGGCCGGGTTCGTCGGGCCGGAAGGACTCCACATTGGGAAGAATCGGTTCCTCTGAGAGGTAGTAGCGGATCAGGTCCGGGACGTAGGTGTAGAGCAGCTTGTCGTCCGCGATGCCGTTGCCGACCGCGTTGGCGAGGGTGACATGGCCCGCCGTGGCCGCACCGAGGATGCCCGGGCAGCCGATCACCGAGTCGGGGCGGAAGTGGAGCGGATCGAGGAAGTCGTCGTCCAGGCGCCGGTATACGACGTGGACGGGCACCTCTCCGCGTGTCGTGCGCATCCACACCCGGTTGCTCCGGCACACCAGGTCGTGCCCCTCGACCAGCTGCACGCCCATCAGCCGGGCGAGCAGGGCGTGCTCGAAGTAGGCGGCGTTGCTGGGCCCGGGGGTCAGGACCACGACCCGGGGGTCCTGGACGCCGTCGGGCGCGGCGGCGCGCAGGGCGGCGAGCAGCTTCTGCGCGTAGCCGTCGACGGGGACCACATGCTGCTCGGCGAAGAGGGACGGGAAGACGCGGGTCATGGCCCGCCGGTTCTCGATGACGTACGACACGCCGCTGGGAACCCGGACGTTGTCCTCCAGGACCCGGAAGTCGCCCTGTTCGTCCCGGACCAGGTCGATGCCGGCGACGTGGATGCGTACGCCGCCCGTGGGCTCGAGCCCGTGTGCGGCGCGGTGGAAGTGCGGGGAGTTCAGCAGCAGCCGCCAGGGCACGACACCGTCCTCGAAGGCACGGGCGGGTCCGTAGGCGTCGGCGAGGTAGGCCTCCAGGGCTCTGACTCTCTGGCTGACCCCGCGTTGTATGAGATCCCATTCGAGGGCGTCGAGGATCCTGGGCACGAGGTCCAGCGGCCAGGGCCGCTCCTCGCCCGCGAAGGCGTAGGTCACGCCCCGGTCGGTGAACGCCCGGGCCATCTGGTCGGCCCGGAACCTGAGTTCGCTCGGTTCGATCGGCTGGAGTGCGGCCAGCACCGGCTCGTAGGCGGTCCTGACCTCACCCGGCCGCTCGAACATCTCGTCCCACGCGTCGGCCAACGCGTATGCGTCAAATATGTCCGCCATGGCCTGACGTTAAGTGCGGCACGTAACGGGATGATCACTGCGTGATTTCCGGGAGTTGACGCGCGGAGCGGGTTGTTCCGCACGGGGACGGTCCTGGCCGGGCGCGGGAGCAGCTTGTTGCAGACGGACCGACGGAGGCCCGGAGGTAACGGGGTATACCAGCCGTTTTTCCCGGCACCGGCCCGAGGAGCCGTGTTGCGGAGCGGGTCGGGTCCGCGCATAGTTGCGGAGCCTGGGGGCTTCTACGCCTCGATGGGGAAACAGCACAAGAGGGCGGTAGACGCGGGAACCGGGGGTGGGATGGGCAATGGCCGGGCTCAGGGCGGACGACCATCCACACGGTGCCGACCGGCTGTGTGAGGCCGGGGACCGGGTGTACTCCCGGGCCGTACGGCGCGGCCGCGTGCCGCGCGCCGACGCCGAGCCGGTGCCCTGTCTGCTGGAACTGGCCCTGCTGCACCCGGACCCCGACGACATGGACTGGCTGGTGCCGACGGCACCGCAGGAGGTCATGACCCGGCTGTTGCGCGGCGTCTACGACGAGGTCAGCGCGAGCCAGCAGCGGGTGGGGGCGGCGGTCGAGGCGGTGGAGCGGTACGCCGGTCTCGGGCCCAGTGTCGTGCCGGGCGCCGGTGAGGGGACCGCGATCCGGGTTCTCGACGGCCTCTCGCGGATCCAGGCCGCGATGGACGAGGCCACCGAGGCGTGCACGACGGAGGTCCTCACGGTCCAGCCCGGCGGCATCCGCCCCGAGCACGAGCTGACGGAGGGCCTGCACCGGGCGCTGGCGCTGCGCGGCCGGGGCGTGCGGATGCGGGATTTGTACACCCATGTGGCCCGGCATGGTCAAGGGCTCCTGAACTACCTGGAGTTGATGGGCGGTTCGGTCCAGGCGCGGACGCTGGACGAGGTCATCGACCGGCTGATCCTCTTCGACCGCACGGTGGCCTTCATCCCCGCGAACGCCGACCGCACCCTCGCCCTGGAGCTGCGGCACCCGGCGCTGGTGGAGTACCTGGTGACGGTCTTCGAGCGCCTGTGGCGCCTGGCGATCCCTCTCACGGCCCCCCTCCCGGACACCGGCATCGAGGGCATCTCCCACCGCGAGCAGTCCATCGCCGCACTGCTGGCCGAGGGCCACCAGGACGCGGTGATCGCGGAACGGCTGGGGATCAGCGTGCGCACCTGCCGGGCCCATATCGCGCGGCTGTCGGAGACGCTCGGGGCGGCCAGTCGTACGCAACTGGGTGTCCGGATAGCGCAGGTGGGCCTGGACGGCCCGACGGCCGTGTCCTCGATCACGCTCCCCGGTCAAGAATCCCGGACCGTCCGATGAGGTAGCCGAGCTGGGCCCGGCTCTCGCTGCCGAGGGTGACGGCGAGTTTGGCGATGTGGACGCGGGCGGTGCGGATGTTCATGCCGAGGCGGTCGGCGATGACGGCGTCGGTGTGGCCCTCGACGAGCAGTCCGGCGATGGCCCGTTGGCGGGGTGTGATGCCGTTGAGGCTCGGCCGGTGGACGGTCTGCGGATACATGGGCGTGGCCTGCCACCACAGCCGGTCGAAGGTGGCGGCAAGGAACTCCACCAGGGCCGGGTGCCGGACCTCCAGCGCGACCGTGCCGTCCCCGCCCGCGGGGATGAACGCCACGTCCCGGTCGGCGACGATGAGCCGGTCGGTGACCTCGTCCAGGGAGCGGGCCTCGGCGTCGCCGCGGAGTTGTTCGTAGCGGGCGAGGACGAGCGGCATATGGCGCTGGGTGTGCTGGTACAGGGTGCGGATACGGGCACCGCGGTCCAGGAGCGCCTGGTCCCGGTCCATCGCGACGACCTGGGCGGCGGCGCCCCGCCGGTCGCTGTAGTGGACGTTGGGCTGCACACACAGGAGTTCGCGTACGGCGCCGGCCATGGCCTTGGTGATGGCCTCGTTGATGGCTCCGGTACCGCTGATGACTCTGATCGAGGGGTTCTCCGCGGCCGCCGCGCTCCGCCCGTCGATCCGCATGAGCGGCGCGAACGCCTCGGCGAGCCGCTGCTCACGCCGCCGCTCCCGCAGCACGGTGTCCGTGCCGGCGCGGAGCATGCGGTGCAGGACGAGAGCGGGCGGTACGGCTTCCAGCCGGGCGGGGTCCCGGGCGTCGAGCCGCAGCAGCCCGGTGTCGAGGAGGCAGGGGACGGGCGAGGCCTCCTGTCGGCCGATCCCGCCCTCGCGCAGGGCGCGTTCGTAGAGCTCGATGCCTTCAGGGCACGGGTCCTGCGGGCCGTGCTCCGGATGGGCCGCCGCCGTCGTCACTCGCCCGTGTCCTCCTGGCCGAGGAGGCCGGACTGCCCTATGAGGTAGCCGAGTTGGGCCCGGCTCTCGCTGCCCAGCGTCGCCGCGAGCTTGGCGATGTGGACGCGGGCGGTGCGGATGTTCATGCCGAGGCGGTCGGCGATGACGGCGTCGGTGTGGCCCTCGACGAGGAGCGCGGCGATGGCCCGTTGGCGGGGTGTGATGCCGTTGCGCGTGGGCTGCTGCACCGCTTCGGGGTACATCGGGGTGGCCAGCCGCCACAGCCGGTCGAAGGCGGTGACGAAGAAGGAGACCAGGGCGGGGTGACGGATCTCCAGGGCGAGGGTGCGGTCCTTGTTGGCGGGGATGAAGGCCACGGTCCGGTCGACGATGATCAGACGCTCCGTCACCTCGTCCAGGCTCCGGGCCTCCACGTCGCCGTGCAGCCGCTCGTAGCGGGCCACGACGCTGGGCGCGTGGCGCAGGGTGTGCTGGTAGAGCGTGCGGATACGGCCGCCGCGGTCGAGCAGGGCCTGGTCGCGGTCGAAGGCCTCGACATGCACGGGCGGGGGCGGCTGGGCGTGTCTGTCGCTGGTGTTCGGCTGGACGGCCAGCAGTTCGGAGCCGGCGGCCACGGCCTGGCCGATGACCCGGCTGATCAGGTCGAGCCCGCTGAGGACGCTGATCATCGAGGAGTCCTCGGTTCCCGTACGGCGGCCGTCGATCCGCATCAGGGGCTCGAACGTCTCGGTCAGCCGTGCCTCACGCTGTCGTTCGTCCGCGATGCGTTCCTCCGCGATGCGCAGCATGCGGTGCAGGGCGACGGCCGGGGCGACCGGTTCCAGCCTGTCCAGGTCCGTGACGGCGGGATGCAGGAGACCGAAGTCGAGCAGACAGGGCGCTTCCTTGGCGTCGACGCCGAGCACGTACCCCTCGCGCAGGGCACGTGCGTACAACTCGGTCCCTGCCGCGCACAGGTTCTCCACGCCGTGCTCCGGATGTGGCACCGCGATCACTCGGTCACTCCCTCCTGCTGTCACGGGTGGTCGTCGCCCCCTGCTATCGGCTGGTCGGGCGTCAGGATGCCCGACTGGGCGATGAGGAAGCCGAGCTGCGCGCGGCTGCCGCTGCCCAGCGCCGTGGCGAGTTTGGCGATGTGGGCGCGGCAGGTGCGTACGTTCATCCCCAGCCGCCGGGCGATCGCCTCGTCGACGTGGCCCTCCACCAGGAGTTTGGCGATGGTGTGCTGGATCTCGGTGATGCCGTCGGAGGCCGTTTCGTACGGCGTTCCGCTCTTGAGGGGCACCGCACGCGCCCACATGAACTCGAAGACCTTGATCAGGTAACGGACCAGACCGGGATGCCGCAGCTCCAGAGCGACCTGCCGGTCCTCCTGAATGGGGATGAACGCCACGGACTCGTCGCAGATGATGAGCCGCTCCACGAGTTCGTCGATCGTGCGGATCTCGACCTTGCCGCTGGAGGTCATCTGGTCCACGTAGGCCAGGGTCTCGGGACTGTGCCGCGCGGTGTGCTGGTAGAGGGTACGGAATCGGACCCCCCGCTCGATGAGCGGTCTGTCGCGTTCCAGTCCCTTCAGGAGGTTGCCCTCCCGCCGGCGTCCGCCGGGCTGCACGGTGAGGACCTCGGTGTGGCACTCGGAGGTCGCGCTGTTGAGCGCGTCGTTGATGCGGTCGCGCCCCTCCAGCACACTGATGGCATGCGTGCTCGCGGTGTCCTGGGCGCTGACGTTCATGAACGGCTCGAATGCGTCGGCCAGCTGGATGGACAGTCGCCGGCGGTCCGTGATCTCCCGTTCCAGGGGGTGGAGGCGCTGGGCGAGGGCGATCGACGCGGGAACCGGACGCAGCCAGGTGACGTCGTCAGGATCGGGGTGCAGGAGGGCGAACTCCAGCAGACACGGAGCCGCCTCCACCTCCGCGCGAGCGATACGGCCAGCGCGAAGAGCACCGGCGTAGAGCCGGGCGCCTTCGTCGCAGAGTTCCGTTATGGCGTGGGGATGTGCCGCTTGTGTACCGTTTGTCCCCAATTTTCCACCCCCCAGGGTCCTGAACATGCAGGAACATGATGCACCGATCGTGTGGCCATGACGTGCCTGAATGAGCCATCGTCTTACTCGACGGGGGAAGAGGGGACCTTCAAGTGAGGACGAAGCCGACTATGCGTAAGAGAATGCTTCGCTCGGTACTTGTTGCCGCCTTCTCCACCGTTGTGGCCTTCGGAGCACTGGCTGGCCTCTCTGGTACGGAGAGCAGCGGGCACAAGGTGGGTGGCGCGCACGCTGTGACCGCCGCGGATGCGGGCGACGACACCCCAGTCGTCCCCCTTGACACCTCGTGGGACTGATTGCGATGACCACCCCACCCGACGACCGCTCCTTCCGCAGAGAAATGGCCACCGCCTACCGCTCCGGCTGGCACTTCATCGACCTCGTCACCGCGATCCCCCACCCCGGTGACTCGTTGATGGTGACCGTCTTCGGTGAGCCGGTGGTCGTCACGCGGGACGACGACGAGGACCTGCGGGCGTACCGGTGTCTGCGGCGGCCTCGGGGGGCGCCGCAGCCCGTTCGGTGTGCCATTCGGTACGGAATGATCTTTGTGAATTTGGACCAACGAGACCATCGGCTGGTGGAACCGGAAACCCCCACCCCGCGGACCATCTCAGCCACCCCCCGCAGTGCCTGACGCGATTCCCCCGTCGTAACAAGATCGCTCAGGTGCTTCCCCCCGCAGCGGCGTCACCGTGACCTGAACACGGTGACGCCGCTGCAGTTTTGGGGGACATTTCCGGGTATCGGATGATCGGCCCGTGGCTCAAATGCGTCCCATCGCGCCCGTCAGCGAGATCTCGATGACCACCCGCAGCGGGTTCGGCGCCGGGGTCCGTTCATAGCGTTCGGCGTATCGCCGCACCGCCTCCGCGACCCGTTCCGGCTCCGTGCGGACCTGCGCCCGCCCCTCCAGCGTCGCCCACCGGGGCCCCGCCACCTGGCACACCGCCACCGCCGCCCCGCCCTCGCCGGCCGCCAGCACGTGCCGTACCTTCGCGCTCGTCCGGCTCGCGATCACCCGAGCAAGACGGGCCTCGGGGTCGTATGTCACCCCGACGGGCACCACGTGCGGGCTCCCGTCCGGGCGCGGTGTCGTCAGTGTGCACAGATGCCGTTCCCGCCAGAAGCTGAGGAACGACGGGTCCGGGGCACTCGGATCCTGGGTGTAGGTGGTCATGCCGGGAAGCTAGTCCCCCATTCCTCCCGCAGACCGCCTTGAGTGGAATAGACTCAACTTTATGTACGCTGACTGAGTCAGTAACAGGAGTCGGTACAGGAGCTGACACCGAGGAGGAGTACGGACACGTGGATGCCGAGCTGACCAACCGGAGCCGGGACGCGATCAACGCGGCCAGCAACCGGGCCGTGACCGAGGGACACCCGGACCTCACCCCCGCCCACCTGCTCCTCGCTCTGCTCCAGGGGCAGGACAACGAGAACATCGTCGATCTGCTCGCCGCCGTCGACGCCGACCAGGCCGCCGTGCGGGTCGGGGCCGAGAAGGTGCTCGGCTCGCTGCCCAGCGTGGCCGGGTCCACCGTCGCGCCGCCGCAGCCCAACCGCGACCTGCTCTCCGTCATCGCCGACGCGCAGGCCCGCGCCAATGATCTCGGTGACGAGTACCTCTCCACCGAACACCTGCTCGTCGGCATCGCCGCCAAGGGCGGACCGGCCGCCGACGTGCTCACCCAGCAGGGGGCCACCCCGAAGAAGCTGGTCGACGCCTTCCAGAAGGCCAGAGGAGGGCGCAGGGTGACCACCGCCGACCCCGAGGGGCAGTACAAGGCCCTGGAGAAGTTCGGGACAGACTTCACCGCCGCCGCACGGGAGGGCAAGCTCGACCCCGTCATCGGCCGCGACCAGGAGATCCGCCGGGTCGTGCAGGTGCTCAGCCGCCGTACGAAGAACAATCCCGTTCTCATCGGTGAGCCCGGCGTCGGCAAGACGGCCGTCGTCGAGGGGCTCGCCCAGCGCATCGTCAAGGGGGACGTGCCCGAGTCGCTCAAGGACAAGAGGCTCGTATCGCTCGATCTGAGCGCCATGGTGGCCGGCGCCAAGTACCGCGGTGAGTTCGAGGAGCGGCTGAAGACCGTCCTCGCGGAGATCAAGGACTCCGACGGGCAGATCATCACCTTCATCGACGAGCTGCACACGGTCGTGGGTGCGGGCGCCGGCGGGGACTCCTCCATGGACGCCGGCAACATGCTCAAGCCCATGCTGGCCCGCGGTGAGCTGCGGATGGTGGGTGCGACGACCCTCGACGAGTACCGCGAGCGGATCGAGAAGGACCCCGCCCTGGAGCGGCGCTTCCAGCAGGTGCTGGTGGCCGAGCCGACGGTCGAGGACACCATCGCCATCCTGCGCGGGCTCAAGGGGCGCTACGAGGCCCACCACAAGGTCCAGATCGCCGACAGCGCGCTGGTGGCCGCGGCGGCCCTCTCCGACCGGTACATCACCTCCCGCTTCCTGCCCGACAAGGCCATCGACCTCGTCGACGAGGCGGCCTCCCGGCTGCGCATGGAGATCGACTCCTCGCCCCTGGAGATCGACGAACTCCAGCGCGGTGTCGACCGGTTGAAGATGGAGGAGCTCGCGCTGGTCAAGGAGACCGACCCGGCCTCCCGTGAGCGCCTGGAGCGGCTGCGCCGCGACCTCGCCGACAAGGAGGAGGAGCTGCGGGGCCTGACCGCCCGCTGGGAGAAGGAGAAGCAGTCCCTCAACCGGGTCGGTGAACTGAAGGAAAAGCTGGACGAGTTGCGCGGCCAGGCCGAACGCGCCCAGCGCGACGGCGACTTCGACACCGCCAGCAAGCTGCTCTACGGCGAGATCCCCACCCTGGAACGGGACTTGGAGGCCGCGTCCGAGGCCGAGGAGGAGGTCTCCAAGGACACCATGGTCAAGGAGGAGGTCGGCTCCGACGACATCGCCGACACCGTCGCCGCCTGGACCGGCATCCCGGCGGGCCGCCTGCTGGAGGGCGAGACGCAGAAACTGCTGCGCATGGAAGAGGAGTTGGGCAAGCGGCTCATCGGCCAGAGCGAGGCCGTGCGGGCCGTGTCCGACGCCGTACGGCGCACCCGGGCCGGGATCTCCGACCCGGACCGGCCCACCGGCTCTTTCCTCTTCCTCGGCCCGACCGGTGTCGGCAAGACCGAACTCGCCAAGGCCCTCGCCGACTTCCTCTTCGACGACGAGCGGGCGATGGTCCGCATCGACATGAGCGAGTACGGCGAGAAGCACACCGTCTCCCGGCTCGTCGGCGCGCCCCCCGGCTACGTCGGCTACGAGGAGGGCGGTCAGCTGACCGAGGCGGTGCGCAGGCGGCCGTACAGCGTCGTGCTCCTCGACGAGGTGGAGAAGGCGCACCCGGAGGTCTTCGACATTCTGCTCCAGGTGCTGGACGACGGGCGTCTGACGGACGGTCAGGGCCGCACGGTCGACTTCCGCAACGCGATTCTGGTGCTGACGTCCAACCTGGGCAGCCAGTTCCTGGTCGACCCGATCACCAGCGAGACGGAGAAGAAGGAACAGGTCCTGGAGGTGGTCCGGGCCTCCTTCAAGCCGGAGTTCCTCAACCGGCTCGACGACCTGGTCGTCTTCTCGGCCCTCAGCAAGGACGAGCTCGGCCGGATCGCGCGGCTCCAGATCAACCGGCTCGCCCAGCGTCTCGCCGAGCGCCGGCTCACCCTGGAGGTCACCGACGCGGCCCTGGACTGGCTCGCCGTCGAGGGCATGGACCCGGCCTACGGCGCCCGCCCGCTGCGCCGCCTCGTCCAGACCGCCATCGGCGACCGCCTCGCCAAGGAGATCCTGTCCGGCGAGGTCAAGGACGGCGACACGGTCCGGGTGGACGCCTTCGGCGACGGCCTGATCGTGGGACCGGCGACCGGCAAGACGCTCTGAGCGCGGTGGTGACGAGGGGGCGGCGGCGCCCCCTCGTCACGGCGTGAACGCCACGAACCGCACCTCGGACCAGTTCGGCCCGTCGTGGGTGACCTCCAGTTGCACGGAGGAGCTCTGCCCGGCGACCGGGCCCCGGTTCATGCACGCGTAGGTCTCGGCACCGTCGCACTGGACGTTCCGCAGTCCGGGCCCGTCCGGGTAGCTCGCCGCCACCCAGGCGCTCACCTGGGCGCTCCGCAGCCGGAAGCGGGCCTCGTACCGGGGGTCCTGCGCGGCCTCCAGCACACACGCGAGGTCGCGCGCCCCGGTCGGCGGCTTCGCCCCGCCGTACGCGAACGCCTCGGCGCACGCGACCTTCCGGACGCCCGTGTCGACCGAGTCGTCCGTGAACAGCCAGGCGACCAGCAGCGCGATCAGGCCCGCCACCACCAGGGTCGGCACGGCCAGGATCGCCGTGAAGACGCCCCATCTGGTCCTGCCCGGCAGGACCTGGTCCGGCACCGTTTCGGTCTCCGTCTGTGTCATGTGTTCCCCGTTTCTTCGACCTCTGTTTTCTGTGGCTGACCGGATCATGTCAGCCCTGGGAGGACAGGTTCCGTCTGGGCTTGCCACCCCCCTCCCCGGATGGGGGAGGATGGCGGAATCCGTACGAAGGGAAATTCACGGTGACCATCGACCCGTCCTCGATTCCGAACTTCGGGGGCCAGCCCGAGCCGCAGCAAGGACCGGCGGGCCCCGTCGTCCCGGATCAGGATCTTGTGAAGCAGCTCCTCGACCAGATGGAGCTGAAGTATGTCGTCGACGACGAGGGTGACCTCGCGGCGCCGTGGGAGCAGTTCCGTACGTATTTCATGTTCCGCGGCGAGGGTGACCAGCAGGTCTTCTCGGTGCGGACGTTTTACGACCGGCCCCACCAGATCGACGAGAAGCCGCTGCTTCTGGAGTCCATCGACGACTGGAACCGGCGCACCCTGTGGCCCAAGGTCTACAGCCACACCCATGACGACGGCACCGTCCGTCTGATCGGCGAGGCGCAGATGCTCATCGGTACCGGCGTCAGCCTGGAGCACTTCGTCTCCTCGACGGTCAGCTGGGTGCGCGCCGCCATCGAGTTCGACAAGTGGCTCGTCGAACAGCTCGGCCTCGAGGAGGACGTCAACGACGCCGACAAGCCCGAGGACGACGAGTAGGCGTCCTCCCGCTACCGGGGCGTATCGGCGATCACGACCGGATACGCGCCGTAGGCGAACGACAGCCCGGCCAGGGCACCGGCCACCACGGCCGCGTGCCGGGGCCGGGCTGTCGCCGTCGGCGCTCGCTCGAGCGGCAGCAGCGGGAACGTCGGCAGCAGGAAGCACGAGTAGGCGAGCCGGCCGAGTGGGGCGAGTGCGGCGCCCGTCCACAGCCTGTGGGTAACTTTTCGGCTTGCTCGAGGCCACTGCACCCTCTCGTTGGGCCTCACGGGCCCGGCGAGGGCGGTCGGCACCCAGCACGACCGAATGCGGCAGCAGGCCCCAGAGAAGGGCCAGGACGGCGGCCACGGCACGTCTGTGCAGGCGTAGGCCCAAGGCGTGGATACGGGCGGCGCCGATAGCGGCCGCCCTCCATGACGCCAGCAGGCCCGCCGCGCCCCCCTCAGCGGGGTCAGCGCGGTGACGACGTGCAGGGTGCGGACGTAACCGTGCTCGGCGATCCCCAGGTATCACCGGGAGTCCCATGACTGCCCGAGCAGCGTGAGCGGCCCGTAACCGGTGGCCCAGGGGTGCCGGAAGGCGGCGCGCTCTTCGGCGCGGGCTTGTGTGACGGCGGACGGCGCGAGGGTGCTGGCGTGGGTCACATCAGCACCTGGTCCAGCCATGATTCGTCACCGTGCGGCAGAACGGCAGCCCGGAAAGAGGTAAACTCAAAGAGGCCGCACGGGAGCGTTCTTGGTCACACTTGAATCGTATCCGTGCGGCCTTTCGCATGCCTTGCCTCCCGCTGATCTTGAGGCGGAAAGCCGGGCAAGTGCAGAGACGTCGGGCCCATAGAATGGCCGTCGTGACCGACAACTCTCAGCGCCCCGACAGCGGGCCTAACAGCGCCCCCGAACTGCCGACCCAATACACGCCGGCCGAGGTAGAGGGGACGCTGTACAAGCGCTGGGTAGAGCGCGGTTACTTCGAAGCTGACGCGAAGAGCGACAAGCCCGCGTACACCATCGTCATCCCGCCGCCCAATGTCACCGGCTCCCTCCACCTGGGCCACGCCTTCGAGCACACGCTGATCGACGCCCTCACCCGCCGCAAGCGCATGCAGGGCTACGAGACGCTGTGGCAGCCCGGCATGGACCACGCCGGCATCGCGACGCAGAACGTCGTCGAGCGGGAGCTCGCCAAGGAAGGCAAGTCCCGCCACGACCTGGGTCGTGAGGCGTTCGTCGAGCGGGTCTGGCAGTGGAAGGCCGAGTCCGGTGGGCAGATCGCCGGCCAGATGCGGCGCCTGGGCAACGGCGTCGCGTGGAGCCGTGACCGTTTCACCATGGACGAGGGTCTGTCCCGTGCCGTCCAGACCGTCTTCAAGAAGATGTTCGACGACGGCCTGATCTACCGCGCCGAGCGCATCATCAACTGGTGCCCGCGCTGCCTGACAGCCATCTCGGACATCGAGGTCGACTACCAGGACGACGACGGCGAGCTCGTCTCCATCAAGTACGGCGAGGGGGACGACGCGGTCGTCGTCGCCACCACGCGTGCGGAGACCATGCTCGGTGACACCGCGGTCGCCGTCCACCCGGACGACGAGCGGTACAAGCACCTGGTCGGCAAGCGCATCGCGCTGCCGCTGACGGGCCGCACGATCCCCGTCGTCGCCGACACGCACGTCGACCCGGAGTTCGGCACCGGTGCCGTCAAGGTCACGCCCGCCCATGATCCAAACGACTTCGCCATCGGCCAGCGGCACGGCCTGGAATCGCTGACCGTCATGGACGAGCGCGGTGTCATCACGGCCCATGGGCCTTTCGAGGGGCTTGATCGTTTCGAGGCGCGTTCCGCGATCGTCGCCGCGCTGCGCGCCGACGGCCGGATCGTCGCGGAGAAGCGGCCGTACGTCCACTCGGTGGGCCACTGCTCGCGCTGCAAGACGACCCTTGAGCCGCGGCTGTCCCTGCAGTGGTGGGTGAAGGTCGAGACGCTCGCCAAGGCCGCGGGAGACGCCGTCCGCGACGGTCGGGTGAACATCCACCCCGCCGACCTGTCGCAGCGCTACTTCGACTGGGTCGACAACCTCAACGACTGGTGCATCTCACGGCAGTTGTGGTGGGGCCACCGCATCCCCGTCTGGCACGGCCCCAACGGCGAGACCGTGTGCGTCGGCCCCGACGAACAGCCGCCGACCGGCGAGGGCTGGGAGCAGGACACAGACGTCCTCGACACCTGGTTCTCGTCCGGCCTGTGGCCCTTCTCCACGCTGGGCTGGCCGGAGAAGACCGCAGACCTGGCCAAGTTCTATCCGAACTCGGCCATGGTCACCGGGTACGACCTGATGTTCTTCTGGGTCGCGCGGATGATGATGTTCGGCCTGTACGCGATGGACGGCGAGATCCCCTTCCACACCATCGCGTTCCACGGCATGGTCCGTGACGAGCACGGCAAGAAGATGTCGAAGTCGTTCGGCAACACGGTCAATCCGCTGGACTGGATGGACAAGTACGGCTCCGACGCTCTGCGGTTCACGCTCGCGCGGGGCGCCAACCCCGGTACCGACGTGCCGATTGGCGAGGACTGGGTCCAGGCGTCCCGGAACTTCGCCAACAAGATCTGGAACGCGACGCGGTTCGCGATGATGAACGGCGCCACGATCGAGGGCGAGCTGCCCCCGGCCGAGCAGCTGTCGGCCACGGACCGCTGGATCCTGTCCCGGCTGAACACCGTCGTGGCCGAGGCGGACGCGTACTACGACGACTACCAGTTCGCGAAGCTCGCCGATGCCCTGTACCACTTCGCGTGGGACGAGGTCTTCGACTGGTACGTCGAGCTGTCCAAGACGACGTTCATGGCCGGCGGCGAGGCGGCCAAGGTCTCGGCACGCGTCCTGGGCGAGGTCCTGGACGTGACGCTGCGCCTGCTGCATCCCATCGTTCCGTTCGTGACGGAGACGCTGTGGACCACGCTCACCGGCCGTGAGTCCGTCGTGATCGCCGACTGGCCGGGGGACAGCGGCTTCCGCGATGCCGCGGCCGAGGCGGAGATCGAGAGTCTCCAGCAGGTGATCACCGAGGTTCGCCGCTTCCGCTCGGACCAGGGCCTGCAGCCCGGGCAGAAGGTCCCTGCCCGTCTGGACCTGGCAGGTACGCAGCTCGCTGCCCATGAGGCCGCCATCCGTCAGCTGCTCCGGCTCCAGCCTGAGGGTGACGGCTTCAGTGCCACGGCGACCCTCCCGGTTGCCGGCGCCACGGTGGCGCTCGACCTGTCGGGCACGATCGACGTCGCGGCCGAGCGCAAGCGGCTGGCCAAGGACCTCGCTGCGGCCGAGAAGGAGAAGGCCCAGGCGAAGGCCAAGCTCGGTAACGAGGCGTTCCTGGCGAAGGCCCCGGACAGCGTGGTCGAGAAGATCCGTACCCGCCTGACGAAGGCCGAAGGGGACATCGTCCGGCTGCAGGACCAGATCAGTAACCTGCCGCCCGCGTAGGAGCCAGACCAGAGAAGGCAGCCCCGGACACACAGTCCGGGGCTGCCTTCGTGAGGTGGCCTCTCCCTACGGGATTCCCAGACCCTCGAAGGGGCTCGCCAGAGAGAACTGCCGCTGCCGGGCGACCGTCAGGGCCTGTTCGAGGTCGAACTCGGCCATCCGGATCAGGTCGACGAGCCGGGACGGCTTCGAGGCGAGGACGAGGCGCGTGATGTCCTCCGCGGTGTCGTCGCGGTTGAAGTGGTACCGGAACAGATCGAGGTTCCTCTCCACCACCAGCAGGGTCATGTCGAACTCGGAGATCTCGGCGTTGGAGACCCGTTGTGTCCGCGAATGGACCCGGTACTCGTGCAGCGGGCCGGCGATGCACACGATGTGGTTGGCCTCGCCTCTGCGGAATCGTCCGGCGAGGAGGTTCACAGCGAACGCCCAGTCCCCCCACTTCCGTACGTCCGGGTCGTAGAGACCGCCGTGGATGGCGTCGTCTCGGCGGCAGACGATCGAGGTGGGTACGTGGTGCTTGCGCAGGACCAGCTCCTCTCGGCACGGGTAGGAGGAGATGGTGAGCCCGTCGAAGTCGCCGATCATCCGGGACATGGTGTGGGCGAAAGCGACGTGCTGGTGCGTCTTGAGGAGCTTGACGGCTCTGTCCGGGTAGCTGCCGGCCTTCAGCAGCTCAGGACCCGTGGCGAGCCGGTCGTCTGCGTCAAGCTGCATCACGTACTCGAAGCTTGCGGCTTCGATGCCGGCGTTCCTGGCCGCATGGTGCCCGCTGTGCTCCTGCTGGACGATGCGGACACCGGCGCGCCCGGCGCACTGCGCGATGGCACGAAGCGTGCGCTGGTCGTCGGAGCCGTCATCCACGACCACGACTTCATACGGGAACACGTGGGGCTGCTCGATCAGGGACGCCACGGCCTCCAAGAGATAGTCCCCCGAGTTGAAGCAGGGGATGACGAAGCTGATCCCCTCAGGCGTGCTCGACTTCACGGCATTTCTCCCTGTCTCTGATCAGGCGGCCGGGTTGGCGGCGATGACGGTGGCCCGGGTCGCCTCGAAGCAGTTGCGCCCGGTTCGGCTGTCCTGTTCCGCGTGCTCGGACCAGAGCAGCGTGAGGTCCCAGCCGTCGTAGATCTGCTCGATGACGTGTCCGAAGCAGTCCGGGGAGTAGTCGGCCTCCCCCTCGATGCGCAGCAGGCGGCCGTCCGAGGACCTGCGGCTGATCCCTGTGAAGACTTCGAGGTAGTGGTAGTTCGCCCCGCGCGCGTGAGCGACCGCGGTCGTGAGGAGGGACTCGACGTCGCGTCTCGCGAGGTAGTGCAGGACATCCTTTGCGACGATGACCCCGAAGTCCTGGTCGATGGCGAAGTTCTCGGCGAGGCACTCCCGTGGGTCGATCCGGTGGGCCCAATCACTTGTGCCGTCGATGCGGTGAAGAAGCGAGTCGCTGGGAACCTGATCGACGGCTATGACGCGGAATCCTGCGCGTGCTAAGGCGATGGTGTAGGTCCCGGCTCCGTACCCCAGATCCAGTGCGGTGCGGGGGGTTGCGTCTCCGATGGATTCCAGGAGCGTGTTGAACCGCTCCGAGGTGGCGGCCTGGAGGTTCTCCGCGGTGTTCCGGCCGTGCAGGATCGCGTCCGCGTAAAAGGCATGCACGGATGCCCTCGAAACTGGGTGATTCATGGGTAACTCCTCTGTGACCTGTTGGTTTGGAGCAGCCGGGGCCTAGAAGGGCACCGCAACCAGGCGCCCCGGGGTGAGCACCGACGAGGCGAGCGCCTCGGTGACCTGCATGGGCCGGAGATGGCTCGCGAGGGAGCTGCGCCGCTCGGAGCCGCGCAACCAGTGCTCCATGAGCCGCCGGTTGCTGTCGCTGTGGAACAACCCGTCGAACGACTCCTCCGACACGTACTGCTCGTCGCGCAGCAGCGCGGCGTTGGCGCGGGTGGTCACGCGGGCGAACGCGTCGATCCCGTCCGCGCTGGCTCCGCGGGGGATGTCGTAGCAGTGAACGTGGGTGGAGAACAGTGTCGACAGCTGGGCCTCAAGGTCGACGCTCGACGTACGGCCATTGACGTTGTAGAGGCCCTCCGGGAGTTCGCCCCAGCTCCGGATGGAGGGGGTGGTCTGCTCGAAGGACAAGGTCCCGAGCGAGATGGTCCTACCTGTCACCGCATCCAAGAGGCGGAGCGTGGAGGTCACGTCTGTCTCGCCGAAACGCAATCCGGCATCTGAGTCCGCCGACCATCGCGCGCCGTCGTCCTGGAACCCGCTGGCGATCGGCTGCGAGATGCGCTGGTGCTGGTCGATCGGAAAGGCGCCGAAGGAGCTGATCTCCAGCCTGAGTTGGCGCTCGGGGAACACTTCCGCGTTGAGAGACAGGATTTGGGTCGCGAGATCCACGTAGTGGTACGCGCCGTGCATCATCATCCCGTAGCCGTACTTGTACGGGTGGTCGTCGCGGCTTTCGAACTCCCGCTGGAGGTTCCACACGCCGCCCGCGGCCCGGAGATGGAAGGAAGTCAGAGGGGCTTCCCACCGCTCCATCCGTTCCCTGAGCGACGCAACAACCTTCTGGTTGTAGATCTGGTGGTACCGGCTCAGTGTCATCACCGAGTGCTCCGCGGAAGATCCGGCAGCGACACCGATGAGTTCCTCCATGGTCTTCGTGATGTACGACGGCTTGAACCGGCCGTCCACGACCGGAGCCAGTACGGGCTTCTCGACCAGCGAGTCGATGTGGTTCTCCACGCAGAACCGGAGGTATGCCTCGTGAGCCCGTACCTCCGTGGCGATGTACACCTTCGTCGGTACGCCGGGGACTCGCAGGCGTTGGACGGCGGCCGTGATGAGCTCTTGCGGTGTCTCCCGTGCACGGTCGCCGGAATCCGGCAGGTAAATGACTCCTCGCGGCTTCACGCTCGCCGTCTGGATACGCCTGTCGATCTCCGGCCGCTGCGACTCCAAGTCGATGATGGAATAGGAGTCGATGTGGCCGGACTTGATGGCAGCGCGAATGCATGGCAGATACTTGTTGGCGACGATCTCATCGAAACCGACCACGATGAGATGATGCATGGGTATCACGAGAACACCTTCCTGCTGGCCGAATGAGATGGATGCTGTGACGCTTTTGGGCGCACGTCATTAGGGGCTGAATTGCGTGATGGGCGAGTGGCCCGAGCTCAACGGCTGGAAATTCTCTGGCTGCCGCCCCGGCTCCTCAGGGGATGACGGCTTGGTCATCAGCCGGACAGCACCTTCGACAGCCACTGCGGAGCCCCCTTCGATCTCGTACGGATACTGGAGACCGAGGCGGGTAGACGATGACCGCGTCGGTGTGACCATGACAGCGGTCCGGGCGCGCTCGGAGTATCACGAGCCGTTGCCGAAGCGGTTCATCATCGGCTCATGGTTGGGTGGTCTGACTTTTCAACATCCGCTTGCACACGCGCTCATGAGAGGCTGACCTAGGCTCCGGATCATGACCAGAGATGGGCAGGCGGTAGGCGCGGTGGGGAAGAGTCGGCCGGGCTGGCGCCCGGACAGATTGAGGCAGCAACGCGAAGCCCACGGCCTGACGCTGGAGGGCGCGGGAGAGCAGCTGCGTGAGGTGGCTCGGGCCGCGAAACTCACAGTGCCGGCCGCCAACTTTCAGACGCTGTGGCAGCACGAGCAGGGCGAGGTCTACCCCGGTCCGCACTACCGCCGCGCGTACTGCCTGTTGTATCGCGCGACCGAGCCCGAACTCGGCTTCCGCAATGCCCTGCCCGACGAGGCCAGGAAGCTCAAGTTCACCGCGTCGAGCGAACCGCACAACGGGGCCCATGTGCTGGCCGTGGAGCGCGCGTTGCTCCAACTGTCGCCGGGTACGGAGGAAGCCGACGGGCAGGGCGTACAGCAGCGAATCCTCGACGCCTGGAAGCGCCGTCACACTGGCGGCGACCCGAACAAACCGACGCTGCTGATGGTCGGTGGCTACGCCGGCAGCGGGAAATCGGAGTTCGCCCGCTTCATATCCCAGCTCACTGGTTGGCCCGTCCTCGACAAGGATCCGATCACGCGTCCCCTCGTCGAGCGCCTCCTCGTAGAGATGGGCAGTGACCCCAATGACCGGCACACCGACCTCTACCGGGAGAAGGTCCGCCCGCTGGAGTACCAGTGCCTGCTGGAGACCGCGTACGCGAACATCGACTGCGCGATCAGCACGGTCCTGAGCGCACCGTTCATCACCGAGAGCACCGACCCTCGGTGGATGGGCCGCCTGATCAATCGCTGTGAAGCGCGCGGCGTCACCGTGGCTGTCGTCTGGATTCAGTGCGACCTGGACACGATGCACGAGTACATCACCTTCAGGTCCGCCGCCCGGGACAGCTGGAAACTCCAGAACTGGGACACGTACGCCGCCGGTATCGACCTTGAACTGCGGCCCGTCGTGCCGCACTTGGTTGTCGACAACCGGCTCGGCGCCGCGATATCGCTCACGGACCAGGTGCGCCAGGTCTTCGGCACGGTGTTCCAGTGAGGCGAGGCATCCTCCTGTACGGGCCGCCGGCGGCAGGCAAGGACACGATCACGACGGCACTCACCGAACTCGACGCGCGGTACGTGCCGTTCCTCCGCCTGAAGGTCGGGACCGGCAAGACCGAGGGCTACCGGATGGGCACACCGGAGCAGCTGGCCGCCCTGGAGGCACGCGGCGACGTCATCTACCGCAACGACCGGTACGGCAACATCTACGTCGTCGACCGCCCTGGCCTCGATCAGGCCATGGAGGGCAGCAGGGCCCCCGTCGTCCACCTCGGTCAAATGGCGGGGATGGAGCAGGTGACCGCCTTCTTCCCGGCCCACTGGGCGCGCGTTCTGCTGTGGTGCTCCAGGGAGACCACCGCACGACGATCACCCCAGCGGGGCGACACCGACACGGCCGCTCGACTGGCCGCGTGGGACGCCACTCAGGCCGATCTTGCGGCTCATCCACGGGTTCAGTGGGAACTGCGCGTGGACACGGATGCGACGGCACCCCGTGAAGCCGCGCAGAGGATCGACGACATCGTGCGCACCACGTCACCTCGCTCCTGACAGATCCCGTCCCGCACCCTGCTCAACTCAGGTTGTGCAGGTCACCTTCGACGCGCAGGGCTCCCAGTGCCTCGGTGATATCCAGGCGCTCGTCTCTGTTTCCGTCCCACCGGGTGAGGGTCTCGGCAGCGGCGCGTACGAGGGAGTCGGGCAAGCCGGCATCAGCGAGCAGAGCCGCCGCGTCCTCAAGCTCTGGGCCCCAACGCCAGGCGCGAGCAGCGGTCTTGGGGATGTAGTCGGTCTCCACGAGGTAGCTGCGGGTGCGCTTGGCCGCGATCTCCAGTAGCTCGTCCGCGACACCGTACGTGTCCGCCGCCCCGTATGCGACGGCGGCCAGCACGCGGGAGACCTTCTGGTAGCTGGAGTACGCGAGCTTGAGTGCGGAGGCTTTGCCGATGCTGTCGCCAAGTACATGGGGTCGCACGTCGGTGCCGGTAAAGAGTTCGACGATCCGGTCGGCTTGCTCGCCGGGACCGGACAGATAGAGCGTCGGGTACTTGCCGCCCACCGGAGGCGATCCGACCACGGCGGCATCGATGACCGGCATCGGGGCCAGACGGTCGGCGATGTGCTGCACACGCGACGGCGAGACGGCGTTCGCTTCAACGTAGATCGTGCCCGCGTCGCCCGCACCGAGATCGGCTACCTGGGCCGCAGTTTCCTCCGCAGCGGAGGGAGGGCACAGGGAGAGCAGCACGTCGGAGCGGGAGACGAGCTCGGGCAGTGCCTCGGCTTCGAGGCCCGCGCGCTCAGCCCGGCGGCGGGTTGTTTCGCTGCGTCCGTCGGGGCACCACAGGACGAGGTGGCCGCGGGCGCGCAGCTGGGCGCCGATGGCGGATCCCATGCTGCCGGGGTGCATCAGCCCGATGGTGTACGTCATGTCGTGGTCCTCGTGTTGCCGACGGAGTGCAGAAGCAGCAGGTCGATGGCGGCGCGTGCGTGTGGCACGGTGTGGTCCGGCCCGGGATCGTCCAGCGGCCACGAGCGGTCGTTGGCGATCCAGATGGTGCTCAACCCCGCGGAGCGACCACCGCCGATGTCGTTGACGGGGTTGTCGCCGACCATCCAGTCTCCTTCGCCCAGCTCGGTGCCGCAGCGGGCCGCCGCCAGGGCGAAGTGCCCGGCCTGCGGTTTGCGTACGTCGGCCTCCTCGGAGACGAAGACCCCGTCCACACGCTCGGCGATACCGGTGGCCCGCAGCTTGGCGCGCTGGATGTCCACCGCGCCGTTGGTCGCCACCCCCACTCGCCAGCCTGCCGCACGCAGCTCGTCCAAGCCGTCGAGGACGTCGGTGGGGCACGACACCAAGGCCGCGATATCGGTGCAGTACGCACGCCACAACTCTGCCGTCGACATGAGCAGCCGGTAGCGGGTGCGGATCGCGTCGAAGGTGGACGGATAGGCCCGCTCGGCCACCATGCCCAGGAGGTACTCCTGCTCCTCGTCATTCAGAGTGTGCCGGGCGGTGAACTCGACGGCCCAGTTGGCGAGCGTTCCCTGCCGGTCCACGAGGGTGTTGTCGAGGTCAAAAAGAACCAGGAGGCGCTGCACACCCCGCACCCTAATGCGCCAGGGTTGGCTCCGTGAGTCAGCTACGCCGCCAACCGTCGGATCCCCGTCGGGGCGGCGACTGGCGGGACGGAGGAGATGCCGACCACCTCGACCTGAACACCCCACGCTTCGAGCGTCCTGGCCGTCTGTACCAGGGTGACCTGTGAGAACGGGAACAGGGTGTCGGCGGTGAGTTCGGTACCGTCCTTCAGAAGGATCGCGAAGACGACCTTCGAAGGCCGGAAGTCCTCCGGCAGACCGTGCCCCTGCCGGGCCGCGGCGACCTTCTCGGCGAACCGTTCCCTGCCTTCGGGGGAGTTCCGCAGAGTCTGTACGGCGACGAGTGCCTGACTGAAGAGATGGCTCAGTGCGTCGGAACCCTTGGCACGCTTCACCATGACCAGGACGTTGTCCGGGCTCAGCAGGTCGCAGACCTCCACGCCGTTCGCCCGGTGCAATGCCGTCTGAACGTTGTCGCGGTCGAAGCTGACGTATCCGGGCCGCTGGTCCGGCACGGTCTCGTTGTAGGTGCGCTCCTTGTCTCCGAGGACCCACGGGGGCAGGTCGACGGAGGGAGAGTCGGTGATCAGCCGCTCGACGTGGACGTGGGTCGCCTTCAGATACTCCTGGTCGATCTCGTACCACTGGTCGTCCATCAGGAAGAACCGGTGGTAGTCGAGTGACACTTCCGCCTCGATCCACCGGAGCGCGCTGGACGTCCAGATCTCGTCGGCCCGGTCGGCGCGGCTGTTCCGATAGAGGGTGACGGTCCCTTCACGGAGTGCGGCTACGCGAGTACCCGCACGCTGGACGCGAGCTCGGCAGAGGACGTAGTCGAGGTCGAAGTCATCGGTCGACCGGCCGGCGGCGCTGCTGTTGATCCTGACCCTGAACGCCAGGGCGTCGGTGTAGTCGTCCCAGTGATCGGCGGGGACGGCGGCACGGATCCTCCCGTCCGTCTCCAGGCCCAGGAGATCGTCGAGGACGGACTCCAGCCGGGTGAGCAGGCCGGGATCGTCGACGGGTACGACGTGCTCTACGAACTCCAACTCTGGGCTCGGCCTCTCTTCGCGCAGCACACGGGCGATGGCACGGATGTCGGCGATGAGGTCGATACCCTCCACGCCGAGGCGCAGTCGCAGGCCCGCACCCCCCTCGGCGCTGGAAAGCTTCGCCGGGTTGTCCCGGGAGATGGTGAGCGGGACGTTGTCGAGGTGGCCGCCGAGGCGGCGCACGATCTGGGCGTGCTCGACGATGCCCAGGCTCCACACCGAGGCCCCGCTCGGGATCAGGGTGATGTCGGTGCGCCCACCGCCCGGCGTGTGCGACACCAGGTCCCGGATCTTCGCGGGGTCCACCCGGCGGGACGCGAAGCTCAGCCCGAAGCGGTGGTCCTTCAGCCGGTCGGGGACCAGGCGGAAGCCCTGGTCGTAGCCGATGGAGTAGACCTCGCCGTCGACTGCCAGCATCAGCAGTCCGGCCGAGCGGTTGACCGGTCGCGACACCTCGATACCCGTCGTACGGAAGATCTCGTCACACCAGCTCGCGACGGGCTGCTCAAAGCTGCCGGTGACCAGGACGGCCGGTACACCGAGGTTCTCAGGGACGTCGACATCCGCGTGGACCCGCGCCAACTGGTCCGCGTCCAGGGCGTCGAACATCGCGTCGGCTGTGGGAGGGACGCCCCTGAGCCGGTACAGGGTTCGCTTGGACGTACGGGCCGTCATGGTGCTGCTCCTTGTTCCGCTCTGTGTGGACGGTGGCGTCCTCGTGGTGTCGTTTCAGTTGGTCAACAGGGCGACGAGCGCAGCGACTTCGGTACGCCACGCGCAGACCTGGTCTTCCGTGGGACCGATCTCGTACTGGTGGTAGTGGCATCCCAGGCAGAGCTGGCTCCACACGGCCTTCACCCGGCGGGCCGTTCCGGCTTCGGCGCAACCGCGGAGCCAGAGGAACGCGGCCCGCTGGGTGCCCTCCCGGATCGCGCGCGGCGCGCGGTGGGCGGTGAGGCGATCGGCGACCGCGCTCTCCAGCGCCACACGCAGGGCGAAGGCGGCACCTCGGCGCAGGCTCGCCGCGGCAGCAGCGGACGTAGCGGGTACGGTCGTGGCAGCGGGTGTGGCGGGCTCGCCAGTGTCCGTGAGGAGCAGGTCGGCGGTGTCGAGCAGCTGGCGAATCGTCTGGTTCACGGCCCCTCCTCGGGCTTGCGTACCGCCAGGGCGACGGCCTTGATGTCGTCCACGAACCGGTAGGGGTCCGGCATCGAGGTGCCCGACGGGTGGGCGCCCTCCTGGCAGTGCCGGATGAGGTCCACCGCCCCGGGGCCGCACCGCCTGCGAAGCTCGCGGTAGACGTCACTGGCCCTCTTCGACGGGTCTCCGAAGAGCCCCAGGGCGGCGATGTCCAACAGCGTGAGGGCACCCGCGACGATCTTCTCCGCCTCGTGCTCGGCCAGCCCCGCCCGGTGCAGCCTCAGCCACGCGGCCTCGAAGAAGGCGCGCTCCAGGACGGCGCGGCAGAGGCTGGGCAGCACATGGGTCATCGCGACCGGCGGGAGGTTTCGCGTGCGGATGAGGGCGCGTGCGTCTGCCAGTGCCTGACCGACCGGATCGGTCACCCGGTTCACGGTCACCAAGGACCTGTCCGCCCGCTCCACTTCCAGTACGGTCACCGGGAATTCCTGGTTGGTGAAGGCCCGCTGGAGCCGCGTGTCGTGGGTGAAGACCACGATCTGCCGGTTCTCCCCGAGGTCGTGGAGGACCTTCGCGAGGCCGTGGACCTTGGCGGGATCCATGGACTGCACGGGGTCGTCGATGACGACGAACCCGAAGGGGCTGTCCGGCGCGGCGGCGCGCGGCAGGAAGAGCGAGAGCGCGAGGGAGTGCAGTTCGCCCTGGCTCATGACGCCGAGCGCCGCCGCCTCCGTGCCGTCGACGGCCACGTCCATCACCAGCTTGCGCACGTTGGCCTTCTCGCTGCCGGTCAGGCGTACGGAGCGCAGGTCCACGTTGCTCTGCTGGCGGAGCTCCTCCCAGATCCGCTGCGAGTGGTCCTCGAACGGCCGCAGCCGCTCCTCACGCAGCTCGGCACACGCCTCCTTGAGCCACTTGCGGGCCGCCCTGACCTGGCGCAGCCGGGTCCTGCCGGCGTACGCGGGTCGGGCCCGGTCGAGCCAGCCTGCGAGGCGGGTGACACAGGCGCGCCACTCCTCGTCGAGCTTCTCCAGCTCCCGCAGGGCCTCCTCCCGCAGCGCTGCGCAGGCGTCGGCGAGGACCAGCGCGGCGGTCTCGGCGCGGGCGGCGAGCCGCTCGGCGTCGTCGATCGCCCGGCAGGCCTGCCACTCCTCCCACGGGTCAACGAGCGGGGCGGGCAGCCACGCGGGGACGGGCGTGACGAGGTAGCGGACGGCGTCCACCGCGTCCCGCAGCCCGGTGCGAGCCTCTCGCGCGGTCGCGGCCTCCCGCCGCAGGGTCGCCACCTGTTCGGCGGCCCGCTCGGCCCACGTCTCGTCCAGCGGCCGGTCGGAACCGCACACCGGGCAGGTGTCATCGTCCTGGTGGCGGCGGCTGTGCTCCAGGGCCTTGGTCAGCAGTTCCGCGCGCTGGTGGGCGTCTTCGGCGCCCGAGGCGCGTACGTCGTCGAGTACGGCGACGGCCTCGCGCAGCCGGTCCACGGCCGCGCCGACCACGCCGAGGTCGGGTCCGGCCAGCGTGGCGGTCGCACGCAGTTCCCGGAGACGGCCCTCGTCGGCGTCGGGCAGCGCGGTCACGAGGGCGTCGAGCTCGACGAAGTCCGGGTCGCCCGCCCCGCCGACGACCGCGAGCGCGCGTACCGCCCGGGGGTCGTCCAGAACAGACAACGCCTCGACGAGTGCGGGCCGTTCAGCCTCTACCTGCTTCAGTGCCGAGTCGAGAGCCTTCTCGATGCCCTGGAGCCGCTCGTCCGCGTCGGTCAGCTCGCCGAGTCCGAGGATGGCGGCGACCGAGTCGTACTGTTCGCTGGGCCTGCCGTTGAGGACCTTGTCGAGATCCGCGTACGACAGGAAGGGGCTGTAGTCGTTCAGGGCCCGCTCCCACCCGATGTCGGCGAAGGACCGCCGCCCGTGGCCCGGCCGCCTGAACTCGAGCTCGGGGGCGGTGACGTCGTCGCCGGACCAGGTGCACGTCAGAGTGGACAACCGGGGGTCGCCCGCGATGGCGAGCCGGACCTCGACCTTCGGCTCGGCCCCGTCGTGCAGGTTGCGCCAGTGCCGGCGCCACACTTCGCCCCGCTGCTTGTCCAGGCGGGCGGTCCGGCCCGTGAGCGCGGTCTCGGCGCCCTCGGCGAAGCTGGACTTCCCCGAGCCGTTGCGCCCCACCACGAGAGTGACCCCGGGCTTAGCGGTCAGCGGCAGACGCGCCTTGCGGCCGATGCCGCGAAAGCCGTTGACGCTGATGGAGTCGAGGAACACCCGCTGGTCCAGGTGCGGAATGGCGGAAGCGCCGGACTCCGCCGCCGTGGCGCCCAGCGCCCCGCGCAGGAGTTCCCGGGGTCCCTCGGCGAGCACCGAGCTTTCGAGGCGGGCGGCCAGCCGGGAGAGCGTCGAGGAGCCGCCCCGGCTCTGATCGCCCTGGTCACCGTGATCGTTCGATGCGCTCGCCTCGTTCGGCTCGCTCTGTGCAGGGTGCCCCGTCATGGTGCTCTCTCCGTCCTCTGTCCTCCGTGGTCCGGACTCGTGCGGTGAGCGAGAGGCGTGAGCCTCCGGCTGGGCGCGAGTTCGGTGTGACGGAACAGACGTTAGAGGCGGAGAAGTTACTCAATCCATGTTCTCGTTGGTAACCCTGGTTATCGCAACTTGCGTCTATCTAGAGCTAGTTGAAGCAGCAACAGAAATGTCCGCCCACACCGTCTTGCCCAGGGGGTGACGGGGTGCCGAACCCCAGCGCTCGGCCAGAGCGTCCACCAGGAGCAGCCCTCGGCCTGACTCACCGTCAGGGGTCGACGAGGGCGGGGCCGCTGGGGGCCGTTTCGCGGAGGCCGCGTCCGCGACCTCGACGCGAACCAGGCCCGCCCCCGCATCGAGGGTGAGCCGGAGGCCGAAGTCGCGTCCGGGTACGCGGCCGTGCCGCACGGCGTTCGCGGCGAGTTCCGCGACGACGAGGGCGACCGCGCACGATGCGTCCGACGTCGACGAATACCCCCACTCCTCCAGGTGCCGTACGGCGACTTGCCGGGCCAGTCGCGCAGCCCGGGGCGAGGAGGCGAACTGTGCGACAAGAGGCGGCGGTTCGTTCTGTTCGTCGGTCAGGGCTTCCCCCTCCGGCGCGAGGGGTGCGGCACCATGCCCCGGTTCGTCCGCCGGGACGGTCGTTTCTGTCAGCACGGCGTGTTCCGTCCTTGTCCGTTGAGCAGGGAGATGTTGCACGATGTGCGCGATCCATCACGTTCCGCACTCAAGAGTCGTCCGATCGCCCTACGCTCAACAGGTGACGCAGCCTTACTTTTCAGTCCGTAAGGAACGGAAGTGACGCTTTGGCCAACGCAATTGACCCCAGCGCGTCGATGGCGGCGCTGTTCGGCGCGCGGGTGCGCAGGCTCCGTATAGCGGCCGGACTGACTCAGGCCGAACTCGGTGACAAGGTCCACGTGGTGAGCACCCGGATCACCCAGATCGAGCGGGCGTCCGGGGCGAAACCGACACGGGAGCTGGCGCGGGCGCTGGATGTGGCACTCGGTGCGGACGATCTGCTGGTGGAGCTGTGGCCGTACGTGTACCGGGAGGCGTTTCCGGATTGGTCGCGGAAGTTCATGGAGTACTCGGAGCGGGCGGTGGTCATCCGGCAGTACGCGGCGCATGTGGTGCCCGGTCTGTTGCAGACGGAGAACTACGCGCGGGCAGTGCTGAGAGTCGGTCGAACACTCAGCAGTGCGGAGCAGTTGGAAGAGCGGGTCGCCCTTCGCATGGGACGACAGGAGCGTCTGGGCACGGCCGATCGGCCCGAGCTGTGGGTGGTACTCGACGAGGCGGTGCTCAGGCGTCCCGTTGGTGGTCAGACGGTGATGCGTGAGCAGTTGGGGCGGCTGCTCGGGGCCGCGGCGGAGCCTGACATCACCGTGCAGCTACTGCCGTTCGACCAGGGCGAGCACGATGTCATGGGCGGCTCGCTCACCGTGCTCACCATGCCGGACGGCTCGGAGATCGCCTACACGGAAGGCGCGCATTACGGCCAACTCATCGAGGATCCGGACGAGGTCAGGAGTTTCGCGCTGACCTACGATCGGCTGCGGGCGGCAGCTCTGCCCCCGCTCATGTCGCTCGACATGATCCGATCCGTGATGGAGGACAACCACCGTGGAACGAAGGTCCCGTCCCGATCTGAACGGCGTCGTTTGGCGCAAGAGCAGCTACAGCAATCAGGAGGGGGGCGACTGCGTGGAGGTGGCCGACGGGTTCCGAGAGGCCGTAGTTCCGGTCCGTGACAGCAAGGTCCCGCACGGTCCGGCACTGTGCTTCGAAGCCGCCTCCTGGACCGCCTTCATAGGCGAGTTGAAGGCCGGGCAGCACCGTCCCTGAGGCGGCCGGGCTCCGGTCGCCGTCCACGCCCCGGGCTCACCGGGCCCTTGTTCGCGAGGGTCCGGCGGGTCACTGACCTCCTGAAAGAACCGGGGGAAAGAACTACCCGCCCACCCACCCTCCTGGCCGCGAGGCCCGCGTCACCCGTCCGAGTGACCGGCTTGCAGGCGCGGGATTTGGGCGGCTACGTTCGCCGCGACAACCGCAAACAGATACGGCCCCCGGCCGGGACGGCAATCCCGATCGAGGGCCTGACCGATCAGGAAGACGAGACCCTTCCCGATGGCTGACCCGCAGTCTAACGCGCGCCCGCGCGCCGACGCCGGAGCTCCGACCTCCGGTGTGATCCACGTACGCACCCGCCTCACGGCCGACTTCACGGTGATCTCCAATGCCCTCGCCCAGCGACGGGGCAGCGCGGTCACGATCGGTGTCGCGGCGTACATCTCCTCACTGCCTGATGGCGCGTCCGTGACCATCACCGCCCTGTGCCAGCACTTCGACGAGGGCGAAATCCTGATCTCCCGCGCGCTCAGGGAGCTTGAAGCAGCCGGATACCTGGAGCGCCGCCGCCAGCGAACGCCCACCGGACAGGTCCGGACCCGGACGTACTTCTACGACGTCCCCGGCGGTGATCCGGATCCGGACGGGCCTCCCGAGCCGCCGAAGCCGCGTCGCCCCCGCAAGCAGAGCAACATTGCGGTCACACCCGCGCTCGCGCCCGCGGAGGAAAAGGTGGCGGAGCCCGTGCAGGCCGAGGCGGAGACACCGATCCCGCTCGCCGACGCCGACCCCCGAGCCATCGCCGTACTCACCGCACTGCGCCGGGTAGACCCCCGCCTCATCCTGTCCGCGCAGGAAGCCGCCCGCCTTGCCCCCGCCGTCACCCGGTGGCTCGCGGCAGGGCTCCTGCCCACGCAGATCACGGACCACCTCACCACACGGCTCCCCGACCACTTCCTGACCCGCCCGGCCGGCATCCTCGCCTACCGGCTCAAGGAGACTCCTCTTTCTCTGCCCTCACCGGCCAGAAGCGCGGAACCCTCCGTACGTCCGGCGGTCGTGCCCATGCGGAACTGCGACGGCTGCGATCGGGGATTCCGCTCGGCGGAACCCGGCCGTTGCGGGGACTGCCGAGCCCGGGACCAACTCCGTGCGGCCGGCTGAGCCAATGACTGGGTGTGCGGTCCACCCCCAGGTGGGAGGCTTGATGTGGCACGATGCGAAATCCGGCGCCAAGAGGAGGTGGGGCATGGTCGACAGGTTCAAGGACGGACTTCTGACGCCCGCAGAGACCGCCTCCTACCTTGAGATTCCGCAGTCGACTCTCACCTCGTGGCTGAAGGGCAGGGCTGCCGGAGCGCCACTGGTCCACCAGGTCGAGCCGGCACGGAGGGGGCAGCCGTCGGTGCCGTTCATCGCGGTGGCCGAGGCGCACGTCCTTCGCTCTCTCCGTTCCCTGGGACTCCGCATGAGTGAGATCAGGGAGGCGGCAGCCGCCGTACGGGACGCCTTCGACACCCCCTACGGCCTTGTGTCGAAGCGGATCGCCACGGACGGCGTGGACATCTTCATCGAGCACGGTTGGGGAGATCTCCGCAGAGCACGCGACGGACAGGTCCCCATCCACGAAGTGGTCTCCGACTATCTCCGCTACCTCACCTGGGAGCCGGGCGAGGACTTCCCCTCCAGTCTGCGGCTGAGGCAGTATCCGGACTCCGTCCCCGTCGTGATCGATCCGAGGTTCGGACACGGTCTCCCCGTGGTGGCCGCCAACCGCGTCACGGTCCAGGCCATCACCGACTTGTGGGAGGCCGGGGAGACCGTCGAGGACATCGCTTACGACTACGACATGACGCCTGAGCAGGTGGACGCGCTCTGCCGGGCCGTGGTGCACCTTGCCGCCTGAGTTCTTCCTCGACCGGAACCTCGGTCGCCGTGTCGCGGAAGGACTGAGAGCCTGCGGGTGGACGGTTCACCGCATCGGGGACGTCTTTCCTGACGACGGACAGGACGTTCCGGACGAGGAGTGGATCACTTACGGTCTGGATCGGTCCTGGGTCCCGTTGTCGAAGGACGGGCGGATCAAGACCCGGGACGTGGAGATCCAGCCTGTCCTGGAGCGCGAGGCGGTGCTGTTCTACCTGGACAACCAGCAGCTTCGCAGCGTCGAGATGGTCGAGCGTCTCGACGCACGTCGTGATGCCATCCACCGGGCCGTCGAGAAGGGCGGCCCGGCGGCCTACGCCGTACGGCACGACCGTGTTGAGTGCATCTGGCCGTGACGGGAGGGCGCCCCTGGTGGCGCCCTCCCCTAGGCGTGGTTACTTCGCAGCTGGCGCCCACAGAGCGGCCACGATCTCCATCTGCTTGAGAACCAGGTCGACCGCCTCGCGCTCCTCCTCCGGCGGGTAGTCGAACATCGCCAGCACGCGGCGGATGCGGGTGCGGAGCTTCGCGCGGACGGGCTCGCGGGAGAGCCAGTCGACGGAGAGGTTCTTCTGGATGTCCTTGACGAGGGCACGGGCGATCTTGGCGAGGGTGTCGTCGCCGCCCTCCATCGCCTCGGCCATGTCGCGGTGTGCGACGGCGTCGTAGAAAGCCAGCTCGGCGTGGGTCAGCGGCGGATCGAACCGCTCCCCACGACGGGCCTCCGCAGACACCTCCCGTGCCAGAGCGGCAAGTTCAGCGATCACCTGGGCGCTGGTGATCTGCTGGAGCATGTACCGCTTCATCAGGTCGTTCAGACGCTCGGTGAAGCTCTCGTTGCGGACGACGTTGTGCTTGGTCACCTCGCGCATCTTCTGCTGGATCATGCGGCGCAGGGCCTCGGTGACCAGGTGAGGGGTCTCGGAGTTCTCCAACTTGCGCAGCTGCGCCTCGTTGAGACGGGTGATGTCCAGCCGGCCGATCCCGGCCTCCGCGTACAGGTCGGTGATGTCGTCGGCGTCTACGACCGAGGCCGCGAGAGCTTGCAGGTAACGCTGGACTTCGGCGCTGAGCGGCTCCCCGCTCGCCTCGCGCTGGGCGGCGTCGAGCTTGATCATCCAGGCCCGGACCTCGCTGAAGAAGGAGATGTCACGACGCCAGTCGTCCAAATCCTCGCAGCGCTCGGCGATCTCCTTGCTCATCGCGCAGACACGGTAAAAACGATCCAGCCGGGCGGCGCTGTCCTTGAAGCGGACGGAGAGCGGCTTGGCGGGAGGGTCGACCTTGTTGCCCGGGTTCTTCGGGTCGCGCAGGAAGTCGGCGGTCAGGCGCAGCGCGCGCTTGCGGGAGTCGGGGCGGCCGGTGTCGGCAAGCCACTCCTTCCAACGGCTCCCGGCCAGCAGCCCCTTGATGGTGGCCAGCTCGTTCTTGACCTCGGTGACGGCGCGTTCGATGTCCGCGCCGAGGGTCTGGTCCTTGCGGTCCTGGTCCGAGTACTCGCGCAGGGCCTTGGTGAGGTTGTCGGTGAGAGGCGCGTAGCCGACGAGCAGACCGTCCTGCTTGCCGCGGAAACGGCGGTTGACGCGGGCGAGCGCCTGCATCAGGTTGGCGCCCTGCATCGGGCGGTCCATGTACAGGGTGTGGATGGGGGGCGCGTCGTAGCCGGTGAGCAGCATCGAGTGGACGATGAGCAGTTCCAGCTCGTCGTCAGGATCCTTGGCGCGCTTCTGGACGACCTTCTGCTGGGACTTGCGCAGCGAGTGCTTGCGCATGTGCTCGGGGTCGGAGCGGTCGCCGTGGAAGACGATCTTCATGACGCCCTTGTCGACCTCGTCACTGACCCAGCCGGGCCGCCGCTCGGCCAGTGCGTCGAAGACCCGTACGCAGATCTCGCGGGTCGCGCAGACGACCATCGCCTTGCCGGGGGCGCCGATGTCGGGCTTGACCAGCTCGCGGCGCTGCTCCCAGTGGGCGATCAAGTCGTCGGCTAGCGTCGCTATGCGGTCCTCGGCGCCGTAGACCGTGTTCATCGTCGTGGCGTACTGGATAGCTCGGCGGCGCTCGGCGTCGTCCATGCCCTCGGTGAGGGTGTTGGCTTGTTCGTCGAGCGTGTTCGGGTCGACGTCCTTGGGCAGGTCGACCTTGATGACACGCGGCTCGTGGAACACGCGGACCGTGGCCCCGTCGTCGACGGCGCGCTTCAGGTCGTAGATGTCGATGTACTCGCCGAAGACGGCACGGGTGTCGGCCTCGGCCTTCGAGATCGGCGTACCGGTGAAGGCGAGCAAGGTGGCGTAGGGCAGGGCGTCGCGCAGGTGACGGGCGTAGCCGTCGAGGCTGTCGTAGTGCGAGCGGTGGGCCTCGTCGACGATGACGAGAATGTTCCGGCGCTCGGAGAGGAGAGGGTGCGACTTGCCGGCGTCCTTCTCCTCCTTGCTCAGGCCGAACTTCTGGAGGGTGGTGAAGACGATCCCGCCGACGTTGCGCCGCGTCAGCTCGGTACGCAGTTCGTCCCGCGTGTCGATCTGGTGGGCCTTCTGGCCGAGCAGGGTCTCGCTGTCGAGGAAGGTGTCGTAGAGCTGGTCGTCGAGGTCATTGCGGTCCGTGATGACGACGATGGTGGGGTTGTTGAGCGCCGGGTGGCGGGCGACGAGCGCCGCCGTCTCCACCATCTCCTCCGACTTGCCCGCGCCCTGCGTATGCCAGACGACGCCAGCCTGGCCGTTCGTCCGCGATGCCTCGACGACGGCGTCCACAGCCTTGTTCACGGCGAAGTACTGGTGCGGCTTCGCGATGCGCTTGCCGGAGAGGGGCTCGCCCGGCTTGGGCGGGGGGAAGTTGACGAAGTTGCGGGTGAGGGAGAGGAACCAGCCCTGCGTGAACAGGCCGTGGAGAGCCAGGTTCAGCGCGTCGAGACCGTCGTAGCCGGGCTCGTTGGTGTCGACGCGTTCGCCCTCGTGGTCGACGTTCCAGGGCGCGAAGTGCTCGTACGGCGTGAATGCCGTGCCGTACTTGGCGGTTATGCCGTCCGAGACCAGGCAGACCACGTTGTAGCGGAACGCGATCGGGAACTCCGAGACGTACGTCTGGAGTTGGGCGTGCGCCGACTTGAGGGTCGCGTTCTCGTCCGAGGCGCTTTTGAGTTCGACGACAGCGAGGGGGAGGCCGTTGACGTACAGGACGATGTCGAAGCGGCGGTGGCTGCCGTCGGTGTCCCTGACCGTGACCTGGTTGACGGCGAGGTAGCTGTTCGCATCGGGATCGGTGAAGTCGACGAGGCGGACGGTCGGGGTCTGTTCGGCGCCGAACTCGTCGGTGTAGGCGAGGCGAATGCCGGCGGTCAGGTACTCGTGCGCCTGCTTGTTCTCCTGGTACGCCTCGCGGGAGGAGGGGTCGGTGGCGATACGGAGGGCTTCGTGGACGGCGGTTGCGGTCAGCTCCGGGTTCAGCTTCTCGATGGCTGCCTGGAGCTCGTCGTGGAGGATCAGGTCGTCCCAGTCTCGGCGGTGGCCGGTGCCGGGGGCGAGGTCCTTGCCGGGCTTGGTTTCCCAGGCGAGTTGAGCGAGTTCGTCGAGGGCGAGGTACTCCCAGGTGGACTCGGTCATTTTGGCGTCGAGGTGGGCGGGGGTGTGGTCGTGGTTCCCTTCGCTGGTCATACAGCGCCCTCCACGATCTTCTCGGCGTCACGGACGCGGAGCTTGCCGGACATCAGTTGGGGGAGAAGTGTGTCGCGGAGGGTCGCGAGGGCGAGGGATTCATCGCGGGCCTGCATGACGCGGCTGAGCAGAGTCCGTGCCTGTCCCCGGACATCTCCGAGGTCGCGCGGGTCAACAACTTGTGAAGTCATCACCTCCGCTGGCCGCACCCTCTGGTGGCTCTTGGAAGTACCGGTCACCTTGCTGGCGAGGTCGCCAAGCAGTCCGGGCTGAGACAAGACCGCCCACAACTCCGCCGCGGTGACATCGTTTCGAGGTTCCAGCACAAGGAACTCTGTGGACGCGAGAGCCGTGCATTTCTGACGTGGTGAAACATTCCATACTCGAGGAATCTCGGGGTTCAATTTCGACAGAAGAACCGACGGCTGCCGAACGACGAACTTCGAACTCTTGATGGATCGGGGATCAGTCACCTCAGGCATCGCACCCGAGTCGAACGCGGGCAGGCTGTAATGATCCACCTGCGTCTCGCTCAGAGCGTCGGGAGCAACCTGTCCCTTGCGTAGGATCGCAATTGACTCGACAGTCGTACGCGCCTCCCATGACTGTTCCGAGAAAATGGACTGACATAGATCTTCGGCAGTGGCCGTAATGCGCTCATTGACCACGATCTTGTCGTCCAGCGCCCCGAGGACACCAACTACATTCTCCTGCTCCGTCCGGGAAGGGAGCCGCAACTTGAGCGACAGAATGTCACCCAAGCTAATGAAGTCTGCCATGTCAGTTTGCCCCTTTAGGGCATTCGCTTGAATCCAAAAATCGGCACCCCTGAGCCAGTAGTACAGGTATCGTGCCGCCAACGGACCATCCATGCATGGCCGGAAATAACACAGCTGTGGACTATAGGCAAAGCGTGGGCCTTGGCTGGGCATCAAAGCAACGCGACCCACAGTCCCCTTGACAGTGAGGACAATATCTCCGGGGCGTGAGACCTTCGGGCCAAGTTCCTGAGAATGAGTTGCCGACGATGGGCTTAGATTGAGTGACCCAATCTTGCCATCCAAGACGTCTGCAACCCTCAAAATGGGGAGTGGGCCCTGGTCCTGGGGGACCGATCGGGGCCGCCCAGCGCCGACTTCAATCTGGTTTTCTTCGACCAATTCTGCAAGCGACACCGTTCGTTCAGTCACCGATCCTCCCCAACTGCTCCCGCACCACAGTGTCCAGCCGAGCCGACTCGTCCAGCTGCTCGAACAGCTCCTTCGTCAGTCGAGCGATCCGCTCCCCCACCGGCTCCGCATCCGGATCCTCCGCGACCTCCGCCGCCCCCACATACCGCCCCGGCGTCAGCACATAGTCGTGCTTCTCGATCTCCTCCAACGTCGCGCTGTAGCAGTAGCCCGGCACGTCCTCGTACGAAAGGCCCTTATCTCGTGCCGACTTCGTGCCCCGCCACGCGTGATACGTGTCGGAGATCTTCTCCAGGTCCTCCTCCGTTAGGATCCGCTCCGTGCGGTCGACCATCGTGCCCATCGCGCGCGCGTCGATGAACAGCACCCTGCTCCGCCGGTCCTCCAGCGCCTTCGTGCCCTGCGGCCCCTTGTCCTTCGTCAGGAACCACAGGCACGCCGGGATCGCCGTCGTACGGAACAAGTTGCCCGGCAGCGCGATCATGCAAGAGACCAGGTCCGCCTCGACCATCGCCGCGCGGATCTCGCCCTCGCCCGACTGCTTGGACGACATCGAGCCGTTCGACAGGACCACGCCCGCGCTGCCCCGCTCCCCCAGCTTGGACACGATGTGCTGGAGCCACGCGTAGTTGGCGTTCGACTGCGGTGGAACCCCGTACCGCCACCGCCCGTCGTCCGACTTCCTCGCCCAGTCGGACATGTTGAATGGCGGGTTGGCCATCACGAAGTCGGCCTTCAAATCAGGCAACTTGTCGTCCGCGAACGTGTCCGCCCAGCGGTCGCCGACGCCCTTGGGGTCCATGCCGTGGATGGCGAGGTTCATCTTGGCCAGGCGCCACGTGCGCTCGTTGGCCTCCTGGCCGTACACCGCGATGTCGTGCGTGTGGTCCTTGCCGCGTCGCCGCGCGACGAACTTGCCGCTCTGCACGAACATGCCGCCCGAGCCGCACGCCGGGTCGTACACCCGCCCCTCGTACGGCTCCAGCACCTCGACGATCAGGCGGACCACGCTCGCCGGCGTGTAGAACTCGCCGGCCCGCTTGCCCTCCGCCCGCGCGAAGCGCTCCAGGAAGTACTCGTACGTCTCGCCCAGCACGTCCTGTGCCGGGCGGTCGCCATGGCCCGTGAAGCGCGCGTCGCTGATGAGGTCGACGAGTTCCTTCAGGCGCTTCTGGTCGACGTTGTCGCGGTTGAAGATCTTCGGGAGGACGCCGGTGAGAGTCTTGTTGGCCTTCATCACCTCGTCCATGGCGGCGTCGAGCAGCTTGCCGACGCCGCCCTCCGCGCTGGCCGCGTTCTCGGAGATGTGGTCCCAGCGGGCGGTCGGGGGCACCCAGAAGACGTTCTTCTCCGTGTACTCGTCCTTCTCCTCCAAGAAGGCCGCCCGGCGGTGCTCGGGGATCTGAGCCAGCTCGGGGTCGGCGGCCAGTTCCTCGCGGCGTTCGGTGAAGGCGTCGGAGACGTACTTCAGGAAGACCAGGCCGAGCACGAACTCCTTGTACTGGGCGGCGTCCATGGAACCGCGGAGCTTGTCCGCGGCCTTCCACAGGATGTCCTGGATCTCCTTGGTGCTGGAGACACTGAGCAGTTCGCCCTGTCCGGCGGCTGCCGCGGCTCGCTTGCGGGGAGGCATTGTTCCTTCTTCCGACTCGTCGGTGGATGGGTCACATACGGTGGATTCGGCTACGTACGGTTGATAGTTCGGGCTTCGCCGAGGGTGAGGGTGCCGTCGGCCAGGCCCGCGATCGTCAGGCGGCGGGCCTCGCCGAGGGCATCGGCTTGCGCGCGCAGCAGGCGTTCCCGGCGTTCGGTCTCGGCCAGCAGGGCGTCGAAGCGCAGGACCTCGTCCGGGTCGAGGTCGGGGAGCTGGTAGTCCTCGATACGGCGGGCGGGGCGTACCGCGCTGGGGCTGCGGGAGGTGCCACGGGCCGCGCCGAGCAGGGCTGCCAGCACCCGTGGGCTGAGCGGACGCGTGGCGTCGGCGTTGACTCGGAGGACGCGGGCGGGGAACGCGACGACCGAGAAGCCGTCGTGGTCGACGTACACGCCGAGGCGGGGCGCGAGCGTGTAGACGACGTCACCGGGCTCGGTGAGCGCCGCCCGTTCGTACGCCGTCGCCAGCAGCAGGCGGTCGATGCGGCGGTCGCCCACGGGTCGTTCGCCGGTGATCTCCTCGGGGCCCAGGACGGTGTGGTGGCCGTCCAGGGTGAGGTGCTTCTCGTCGATACGGTGGCCGGGGAGCCGGGTCACTCTGCGGGCGGTGATCAGCTTGCCGAGGGTGGTGCGCTCAGGCAGGAGGCCGACCCTGCGCAGTACGGCCCCTCCGTAAGGGCCCTGCTCGTCCTCGTACGCCCGGGTGTCCGCCGTCGTGCGCTCCAAGCGGGTCTCGGCCTCGGCGATCAGGGCGGGGCGTTCGGTGACCTTGTCGGACCAGATCGCGGAGGTCGGCGGCGCGGGTGGGGTCAGCGGACCGCCGAAGGCCCGGTCCAGGTCGGCGACGGAGACCACACGGCCGTAGCGCGGGTCGTGACCGTCGAGTCCTCGGAAGCCTTCTGCCCGCCAGAGGAGGACGTCCTCGGCGAGCCGCATGCGGACGCCCGGCGTGAGCTGTTCCGAGCTGATGTCGGCCAGTAAGACCTTGCCCTCCGCCGCCGGGACGGGACCGCGCGTGAGCGTCCACAGCGCGGGACGGTAGCCGGGGCGGAAGGGCAGGACCCCGCCGGGAAGTGCGATGACCGACTCGACGATGTTCTCGCGGAGAAGGGCCGAACGAAGCTGGGCGGCCTCGGTGCTCTTCAGTTCGTCGACGAGCGCGTCGGCCGGTCCGAGGACGAGGGCCGTGCAGCCGGGGCGGAGGAGATAGGCGACGCGTTCGAGCTCCGTCAGGGCGGCGAGCACCGAGCGGTCCTCGCCGGGACGGTACGGGAGTTGGGTGACGACGAGGTCCGGGTCCGCGAAGCGTTCCTCCAGATCGGTGCCGGTCTGGACGTCCAGGTCGAGTTCGTTGACGCCCGCCAGCAGGAGGCGGCGGCGGGTGATGCGGGTGAGCCGGTCGTCGGGGTCGGCGGCGAGGACGGTGACGCGGTCGCGGTCCTCCGTGTCGTCGAGGAGTGCGACGAGCAGGTCGCCTGCGCGGGCGTGCGGGTCGGCGAGGGTGAGGGACTCGCCCTGCTCAAGGCGGAGGCGGAGGCGGAGGTCGGTGAGCTGGGTGAGCAGGCTCCGCAGCTCCGGGGTGACAGCGTCTGCGGCGAGGGAGTCCAGTCCGAGCCGGGAGCGGGCGGCGAGCAGCCACTCGTATGCGCCGCGCTCGTCGTAGGCGGCCTCGACCAGGTTGTCGGCAAGGCGGGCGAGCGGTGCCGCGGTGGCATCGAGGGAACGCAGTTCGCGGAGGACGAAATCATCCTCCGCGTCGATCCGTTCGGCGCGGCGCAGCACGGCGGACCACAGGGCTCCGTCCGGTTCGGCATCGCTCAGGGAATCACCCGTGCTGTCGGTCAGCGGCCGACCACGGTCGAGCCGACGCAGGCACAGAAGGCTTCCAAGTGTCTCGACCAACTGCCACGGGGTGAATCGCTCCCGCAGCGCGATGACGCCGAACAGGGCCAGCTCCGACCGGAGTTCCGTCGGGGCGGCGTTGCCCAGCCCGGACGCGATCAACCACTCGGCCACCTGAGCACCGTCGAACAGAGGCCTTCCCGAGTCGTCGGACAAGGCAGCGGGGAAATCCGTGTGGCGGCGACGCCAAGTGGACACGACGGGACGCTTCACCCGGGCGAAAGTGGCGATCTCGGCCATCGACACAAGGAGAGGGGCCGGGGAGCGTAGCGTCGTTTCCGACGGACCACTGACCACGGTATGCCCCCCCTTCCCTGTCCATCTTTCGTCGCAGGTGCCGCTCGACCGACCCGGCGGCCCAGGCCGTACCTCGTCGGGCTTCGCCTCTGCGGCCTTCGCCCCGCCGCCACAGAACGATACGACGATCCCGATCCCTGTGTCTGATCACCATTGATAATCCCGGTTATCAGATCTATCTGCTGCTTCCGAGCGCTTGTCTTGCAACTATGGCCGACGACGTGATCCAGAAGGCGCCCGTCCCTGTGGCCGGATGGCAGCGGATCGCGCAGCCTTCGTTATTAGCCTGCCTGCAGAGGCAGTTGGCAACCGTCGAGACAGGGGGCACGGGATGGGTGATCTGGCCAAAGCGGTGGCCGAGCTTGAGGAGGAGGTCGAGGACGTTCGCATGCTGCGGCAGATCGTGGAGCGACTCGACATGGAGATCACGGCGCGCATGGACGAGATCGAGACGATCGGCGGCGCCGTCCTCGATCTTCACGGCGATCTCGACAACCAGATTGCCGAACACGACTACATGGCCGTCGAGCAGTCCGTCGCATCCATACGAGGAATGGTGGACGTGGAGGAGGTCCTTCCCGCGATCGACACCGTCCTCCTGCTCACCGCGCTGCGCGATGACGAACCCCTGCCCGACCTGACTCTGCCGCTGTCGGCGTTCGAGAAGGATGACGCCGGGGAGCAACCTCACCTCACGCAGGAGGACCTGGACCGCGACCTCAAGGCAGACCTGGCGAAGACGGAGCAGCGGTGGGAGGAGATCTGGGGCGACCATGACTGGACGGACTCCGACGAACGGGACTCCCATCGGGCAGAGCACCGTGCCGAAGCCGAGCGTGAAGCGATCAAGGACTGTGCCCGACGCGCGGCGGCACAGGTCGAGGAGCTGGTCGATCAAATCGGCGACACACTGTGGCCCGACCTCGTGGAGGCGGTGGAAGCCGGCGACCGGGAGCGCGCGGTCCGGGCCCTGGCGGAAGCGTGCGCGGCGGCACGGGAGACCGAAGCCGCCTACAAGCTGTACGAGGTCAACCTTTCAGCGCAGTACGAGTCGTCGCCGATGTCCCTTGGAGCCATGGGCGAGTACCTGAGCGGTTTGGAAACAAGGTTGGGACTGCCCGAGGCGGAATGACCGGTGACGGGTGTCGACCCGCACAAGTCACGTGGCTTCTGCCCCTCCACGTCCAGGAGCGGGGGCGCCCGTCCACAGCCTGTGGGCGGGCGCGCAAGCGATCACCACCCCGCACGCCACCCACGCCGGGAATGCTCCCGCTCGCGGTACTGTGCAGCGAGTGCGGTCGGCCCGGGATTTTCCGGAGGTGAGAATTCCGGAGGTGCGTTGATATCAACGGTGCTGGAATCGTGCAGGGCCCCGCTGAGGAGAATCGTTGAGCGCGCGCATCCTGGTCGCCGAAGATGACGAAAAACAATCTCGCCTCATCCGGATTTATCTGGAAAGGGAAGGCAACGCGGTGCAGGTCGTGGCCGACGGCCGGGCAGCGCTGGAACGGGCGCGTTCGACGGGCCTGGATCTCATCGTTCTCGATGTGATGCTGCCGCTCGTCGACGGACTCGACGTATGCCGCATTCTGCGTGCCGAGGCCTACGAGGTACCGATTCTGCTGCTGACCGCGCGCAGCACCGAGGAGGACATGCTCCTCGGCCTCGACCTGGGGGCCGACGACTACCTCACCAAGCCGTACAGTCCCCGCGAACTCACCGCGCGGGTACGGGCGCTGCTGCGGCGCTCCAGGAAAGGCGGCGCGGCCGGCAGCGAGGTGCTGCGGGTCGGCGCGGTCGAACTGGACACCGCCCGCTTCGAGGTCCGGGTGGCAGGCCGTCCGGTGGCGCTGACCTCCAAGGAGTTCTCGATACTGGAGGCTCTGGCCCGCGAGCCGGGGCGGGTGTTCACCCGGGCCCAGATCATCGAGCGCGCCTTCGGCTTCGACAGTGACGTACTCGAGCGCACGGTGGACGCCCATGTGCGCAACCTGCGCCGGAAGCTGGGGGACGACCCCGCCCGGCCGCGCCATCTGGAGACCGTGTACGGCCGGGGGTACCGCCTGGTGGACGGCTCGGCGCCCACCCGAGCGCTCGCGGGGTCCTGACCGGGGTCGATCAGCCGGCGTCGGTCGGCGACGGCCCGGTCGTGGCGAGCGTGACCGTGAAGGTCGTGCCGACGCCGACGGTGCTCTCCACGGCGATCGTCCCCTGGTGGTCGGTCACGATCTGGCGGGCGATGGACAGCCCCAGGCCACTTCCTCCGGTGGCGCGGCCCCGTGCCGCGTCCGCCCGCCAGAAGCGGTCGAAGAGATGCGGCAGGTCCTCGGCGGGTATTCCCGTTCCGGTGTCCCGCACCTGAAGGAACGCGAGATCGCCGTGCCGGGCCAGAGCCAGTGTCACCGTGCCGCCCGGTGCCGTTGCCCTCAGCGCGTTGCCGACCAGATTGCCGACGACCTGGCGCAGTCGGTCGGCGTCGGCGATGACGTCCACAGGTCGCGGCGCCTCCAGCCGCAGCGCGACTCCTGCCGCGTCGACCTGGGCACGGTGAGCCGTGCCGGCTGCTTCGAGGAGCTCGCGCAGGTCGACGCGCACCCGGTGGTAGGTGAGCGCACCGGCCTCGGCCAGCGCGAGATCCTGTAGGTCGTCCACGATCCGCTGCTGCAGCAGTGCCTCCTCGTGGAGGGAATCGAGCAGCTCGGGGGTCGGCTCGACGACCCCGTCCCGCAGGGCCTCCAGATAGCCGCGCAGATTGGCCAGCGGGGTGCGCAGCTCGTGGGCGATGTCACCGGTGAGGCGGCGCTGGCGTTCCTCGACGGCCTGTATGGACTCCGCCATCCGGTTGAAGGCACGGCCGAGTTGGGCGATCTCGTCCCGGCCGGAGACGGGCACCCGCCGCCCCAGGTCCCCCTCGCCCAGCCCCCCGGCGGCCAGGGTCATGGCACGGACCGGGCGCAGCACCGCCCGGCTCAGGAGCAGCGCCCCGAGCACGGCGGCGAGGGCGACGCCCCCTGCGACGGCCATCGTGGGTGCCGCGGCCAGGGTGGGCGGGGACTCGTCCCGGACGCCGAGACGGATCACCAGGCGTGGCGGGGCGGCGGAGCCCACGCGCTCGTTGAACACCCGCTGCAGGCAGGTGGTGAACTGCTGCTCCGACTCGCATGCCCGGATCACCTCGAGGTCCTGCGGAGTCTGCGGGTCCGGTGCGCCTTTCGGCTCCTTGCACTGTTCCGGCCGGCGCTCCGTGCTGATCCGCGGCACGCCGGTGTCGTCCGGCAGCGCCGTCACCTCGGCCCCCGCCCGGGTCAGACAGGCCGCGTACACCGCTTCGGCGCGGTACTGGGCGATCGCGGTCGCCGTCAGCTTCATCGAGGTCCGCGGTAGCTGTCCCGCGGGGATCCGCAGGAGGGGACGCGGGTCGACCAGCACGGGCGGCTGGTTGCTCACCGGGCGGGGGGCGCGGCCCTCGAGCGCGTCGGAATCGGCGAGCAGGACGTCGTTCTCGGTGGCGACCCGGATGCGCTGGCCGGTGTCCTTGGCCAGGCGGCTCACCATGGGCGAGAGGCCTTCCCAGGTGCCGTGCGCGAACCCGTACGCGCGGAGGTCGCCGGTGATCCGGGAGACCTCCTGCCGTCCCGCGGTGACACTCTCCTGGACCTGGCGGTTCGCCTGGCGCAGGGTCAACCAGCCGGTGGCGGCGGTGGCGGCCATCGCGACCAGCATCAGCAGGCCGAGTACCCGGAGCCGGAAGCTCATCGGGTGCCACCCCGGGTGCTCGTCAAGGGCGCGCTTCCGGCCGAAAGGACTGTGGAATGGCGCATTTCCTCTTCCGGTATTTTCGGTCTCTCATGGACAGTAATTGGACGGTTGCGGGCGGAATGCTTTCTTCAGCATATTTCTGACTGTGATCTTACTGACGCCACTTGCACACCGATTGATGCAGTGGTCGCTGTTTCGCTCAGGCGTCATCCAACGGCCTTGGGGAAGCAGTGCCAACAGAACGCATTCATGGGGGTTCAAAAGTGAAGCGTCGAATCGCGGCTGTCGTACCCGCCCTGGCGGCGGTGGCCATGGCCGTCCCGCTCGCCCTCTCCACCCCGGCCACCGCGGCCGCGTCCTGCGGCAGGACCGCCTCCGACATGGACAGCAGCGCCTGGAACAGGACGGCCAACGGCGCCAACGAGAGAAGCGGATCCAGCACCAACTGCGCCAGCAACGGCATCGCCTACAACACCCACCGCCTCGACTACCACTGTTACACGCGCATCGGCAGCTCCAGTGAGACCTGGACGTACCTCCGGAACGACACCACCGGTACGTCCGGCTGGGTCCGCGACGACCTGCTGAGCGACGGCGGCAGCCTCATCTACTGCGGTTTCTAGTGGACTGATGGTGCGTCAGGGGCGGTCTCGCCGAGGCCGCCCCTGACCCGTACGACGGACGGGCCGCTCAGGAGCCGGACAGTGCCTCCGTCGGTGACAGCCGGCTCGCCCGTACCGCCGGATACAGTCCGGCGATCATGCCGATGACCAGGGTGCAGCCGATGCCCGCCGCACTCGCCCACACCGGGACGACCGTCGGCCAGTCGCGGCTGAGGGCGTAGACCGCCGTGATCGCCGTCCCCAGCACCGTCCCGCCGAGGCCGCCGATGAGCGACAGCAGCAGCGACTCCGTCACGAACTGGGTCCGGATCTGGCCGCGGGTCGCCCCCAGCGCCCGGCGCAGGCCGATCTCGGGGCGCCGCTCCAGGACCGAGATGACCATCGTGTTGCCGACCCCGACGCCACCGACGAGCAGCGCCACGCCGCCGAGGCCGAGCAGCAGCCCGGTGAGCGCCGACTCGGTGGCCTCGCGGGCGGCGAGCGCGTCGGAGGGCCGGGAGATCTGGACCTGTCCCGGTTTCTCGGGGTACGCCGTGGCCGGCAGCACGCCCCGCACCTCCGCGATCTGGCTGTCCTCGGAGCGGACGTAGACCGTCGACGGATGACCGTCGAAGCGCAGGTACGTCCGGGCCGCCGGCCAACCGACCAGCGCCGCGCTGTCGAGCTCCGGCGCGAGCGGTACGGGATCGAGGACGCCGACCAGCGAGAACCAGCGGTCGCCGAGCCAGACCCGGGTCCCCGGTGTGTGCACGTCGAGCCGGCCCGCGGCCGTGGAGCCGAGCACGACCGCCGGGTACTGCTCGGTCGCGGAATCCAGCCAGCGGCCTCGGCGGACGTGGCCGCCGACGGCCGGGAGCAGGTGCCTGTCGGCCGCGAGGACCTCGAGGGAGCCGGTGCGTCCGATGGCGATGTGATCATTGCGGTAGATGTGTGCGCCGGTTGCGCCGGTGGCGGCGACCTGCTGCACGGGCGGGATGCGGCCGATCATCGCGACGGCCTCATGGGGCAGCTTGGCCTCGGTGCCGTCGAGTGAGTCGCCGGGGGCGACCCGCAGCAGGTTGGTGCCGAGCGCGTCGAGTCGGCGGTCCACCTCCGCCCGGCCGGAGCCGGAGATTCCGACCACCGCGATCATGGCGGCGACGCCGATCGCGATCCCGAGCGCGGAGAGGAAGATCCGCAGGGGACGGGTCCGCAGCCCGGTCCCGCCGAGCCGCACGATGTCCTGAGGGCCTAGGCGGGCGGCGCGAAGTCGGCCGCCCGTGCCACCGACGTCACCGCTCGCTCGTCCGCGGCCACGTCCGCCGCCCCTGCGGGGGCCGGACGGCAGGGCCGGTGGGGCGTCGTCCATGGGCGGGCCGTTCGTCGTGGCGTCGGTCATCGGACCGCCTCGCTCGGCGCGGCATCGGTCGCGGTGTCCGCCACCACGCGGCCGTCGCGCATCTCGATACGGCGCGGCAGCCCGGCCGCGATCTCCCGGTCGTGGGTGATGATCACGACCGTGGTCCCGGCGGCGTTCAGCTCGCGCAGCAGACCGAGTACGGCCTCCCCGGAAGCGGAGTCCAGGTTGCCGGTCGGCTCGTCCGCCAGCAGGACCGCCGGTTCGCCGATCACCGCCCGGGCCACCGCCACCCGCTGGCGCTCGCCGCCGGACAACTGGTGCGGGAGGTGGTGGACGCGGTGGCTGAGGCCGACCCGTTCCAGCGCCACCGCCGCGCCGGCCCGGCGGCGGCGCAGCGGTACCCCGGCGTACAGCAGCCCGTCGGCCACGGAGTCCAGGACCGGAACCCCTACCGCCAGATGGAACTGCTGGAAGACGAAGCCGATCCGGGTGGCCCGTAGCGCCGACACCTCACGGTCCGTCAGCTTCGCCACGTCGTGGCCGTCGACCAGCACCCGCCCCGCGGAGGGCCGATCGAGGCTGCCCATGAGGTTCAGCATGCTGGACTTGCCCGAGCCCGACGGGCCGACGACCGCGACGAGTTCGCCGCGCCCGATGCTCAGGCTCACGTCCCGTACCGCCGCCACACCACCGGGATACGTCTTGGAGACCGCGTCGAACTCCACGACCGCCGATGCTCCGCTCACTCCGGGATCCTCACGTTCATGCCCTCGCGAACCGCGCTTCCGCTCACTTCCACCCGGCCGTCCGCGAAGAGCCCGGTCTTCACCGCGACGAACCGGCCGTCCGCGGTCTCCAGGCCGTGGCCGCCCTCGGCCAGGGCGACCAGCGCGGCGACCGGGACGGTGAGGACGTCGGCCCGTTCCCGCCCCACGTACTCGACGGTGACCGGCGCGCTCTCCAGCCGTCCCACGGATTTCTGGTCCTCGATGGTGATGGTCACCGGAATCGTCGGTGTCGCGGAGCCACCCTCCCCGCCTCCCCCCTCGGGCGCGGTCGCGCTCTTCCCCACCGCGGCCACCTCGCCCTTCACCGATTTCCCGTCGGGCAGCCCGATCGTGACGGCGGCGCCGCGCACGGCCCAGGAGTCCTCCGCCGCCGAGGCGCCCACGACGACCTTCCGGGACGTACCGGTGTACGTGAGGACGTCATCGGTGGCCGGTGAGCCGAGCCGGACACTCGCGTGGCCGATCCGTACCTTGCCGGCGGAGTAGACGACGTCCCCGATGCCGACCGTGCCGGTCTGGGGGAGTCCGAGGGATTTCTGCCAGCGCTTGACCGCGCGGGCGGTGAGGTCGGTGAACTCCTCGTCGACTGTGAAGCCGGTGTAGCCGAGAGTGGCGAGATTGCTCTCGAACTGCAGGACGTCCATCCCGCGCAGCGTGCCCCCTGTCCCTCCGGCCCCGGCGCCGCCCGGCGCCGGCGATCCGGAGGGGTCCGGAGCCCCGGGGGTCTCGTCCGTGCGGCCCTGGTCACCCGAGGCCTGGGTGTCCCCCTCGGTCCCGGTCTCCTGCCGGGTGTCCTGCTGGGTGCCCGCGGTCAGGCCCAGCTCCCGGTACATCGGCAGCGTCCCGTACAGCAGCACCACCGGCCGGTCGTCGACGCGCAGCAGAGTGCCGCCGCGCTGCACGGTCGTGCCCTCCGCGGGCAGCCAGGTCACGGTGCCCGTCGCCTTGACCGGCAGCGGTATCTCGGTGCCGTAGCCCAACTGGCCGTCCACCGTGGTGCGTTCGGTCAGTGTGGTCCGGGTGACCGGGACGGTGGAGCCCGAGCGGGGCGGGGCGGAGGAGCCCTCCTCCGCCCCGCCTCCGCCGAGGCCCAGCGCACCGACCACGGCGACTGCCGCCACGACGACCAGAGCCGAGGCCACCAGGACCGTACGCCGTCCGCGCCGACCGCGCGGTGGCGGCGCGGGAGCCGCCCCGCGCTCGTGATCGGTCTGCACAACCGTCTCCGCCATCGTCAGCCCTTGCCCGCGGGCTGGTCCGCCGGGTCGCCGATGATCGGAGCGCAGACACGGGTGGCACGCTTGGCTCCCGCCGACGTCTGGTTCCACTCGGAGCCCTGCGCGGTCCCGTCCGGGCCGGGATCGGGAAAGTCGGGGGCGCCGTTCTTCTGCATGCAGTCGGCGTAGTCCCGCTTGACCTTGATCTGCTCGGGCGTGAGCTTGGGCTGGTTGGCGTTCTCGAGGCCCTCGGGGACGGCCGCCTTGAGCGAGGCGCACTTCTCGGAGGCGTCCAGGAACTTCGTGTTCTTCTTCAGCGCCGCGTTGTCGCCGAAGTCGACCTGCCCCTTGGCGTCCGGGTCGGGGGCGTCGACCCCGTTCTCCCGCAGGCATTTCACCCACTCGCGCTGCGCGTTCACGTACGTGGCCACGTCGTCGCCGCCACTCGGCGCGGTCGTCTTGCCGGACGCCTTGCCGCCGCCCGCCGTCGGGACCTTCGGGGTGTCGCCCTCGCTTCCGCAGCCGGCCAGGGTGATCGCCATGACCGACGCCGTCACCACGGCCATCAGCACCCGGTTCGTCCTCATCGGTTCTCCCGCCTCCTGTCGCGCCCGACCGCGGGCGCGGCGGGCCTTGTGACCGTAGGCCGGAGAAGATGAAGAACCTTTGAAGAACCTGTCATCCGATCATGCGGCGCGCTTCGGACAGGGCGCCACGGCAGCCGGCGACTCCCGCTCGACGGCGGCGCGGAATCAACTCCTGAGCTACGACTTCAGGCGCTTCACGGCCTCCTGAAGCACCGCCGTCTGCTTGCAGAACGCGAACCGCACGAACGGCGCGCCCGCCTCCCGGTGGTCGTAGAAGACCGCGTTCGGGATGGCGACGACTCCCGCGCGTTCGGGCAGCGCGCGGCAGAAGGCGAAGCCGTCGCTCTCGCCCAGGGGGCGGATGTCGGTGGTGATGAAGTAGGTGCCGGCGGGCTTGAAGACCTCGAAACCGGCCTCCGCCAGGCCGGTCGCCAGCAGGTCCCGCTTGGCGAGCATGTCGTCGCGGAAGGCGGTGAAGTAGCTGTCCGGGAGGGCGAGGGCCTCGGCGACCGCGTACTGGAACGGGCCGGAGGAGACGTACGTCAGGAACTGCTTCGCCGAGCGGACCGCCGAGACCAGACCGGGCGCCGCCGTGATCCAGCCGACCTTCCAGCCGGTGAACGAGAAGGTCTTGCCGGCGGAACCGATGGAGACCGTGCGCTCCCGCATCCCCGGGAAGGTCGCCAGGGGCAGGTGTTCGGCCTCGTCGAAGACCAGGTGCTCGTACACCTCATCGGTGATCACCAGCAGATCCCGCTCCACGGCCAGCTCGGCGATCGCCGTCAGCTCCTCCCGGGTGAGGACGGTGCCGGTGGGGTTGTGCGGGGTGTTGATGAGCAGGAGCCGGGTCCGGTCGGTCACCGCGGCGCGCAGCTCGTCGAGGTCGAGGCGGAAGCGGGCGCCCCCGTCGAAGTGCGGCCGCAGGGTGACCGGGACCCTGGTCCCGCCCGCCATCGCGATGCAGGCCGCGTAGGAGTCGTAGTACGGCTCCAGGGCGACGACCTCGTCACCGGGCTCGACCAGGGCGAGCAGCGCGGCGGCGATGGCCTCCGTGGCTCCGGCGGTGACCAGGACCTCGCTGTCGGGGTCGTAGGCCAGGCCGTAGCGGCGCTCCTGGTGCGCGGCGACCGCCGTGCGCAGCTCCGGGACGCCCGGGCCCGGCGGGTACTGGTTGCCCCGCCCGTCCCGCAGCGCCCGCACAGCCGCCTCCCTGACCTCCTCGGGGCCGTCCGTGTCGGGGAAGCCCTGGCCCAGGTTGATCGATCCGGTCTGCAGGGCCAGGGCGGACATCTCGGCGAAGATCGTCGTCCCGAACTCGGCGAGACGGCGGTTGAGCAGGGGGCGCGCACTGGAGGTCATGCCGGTCATCCTGCGCCCAAGCTCTGGAGTTCCTCAACTCTGCTTTGGCCCGTGAGACAGAGGGGCATCTCCAGCTCACGCAACCGGCGAGGCGCCCACGGGGGGTCGCTTCGGGGGGTAACGGAAGGAGGGTGAGCCATGGTCATCGGCATCATCCTGGCGGTGTTCGTGGTCCTGTTCGTCGGGGCCCTGGTGTCCGCCGCGAACAGGAAGAAGAGCGTCCAGCTGGTCAAGCCGGTCAGGGAGCCCCGCGGCGGGCGGTCCCGGGCGCATCGGGACAGCTGGTGGGCCGGCGGCGGGGCGGGCGGAGCCGGCTCGTCCTGCGGTTCGTCGGGCGGTGACTCCGGTGGGCACTCCGGCGGTCACTCCGGTGGGCACTCCTGCGGCGGTGGGTCGTCCTGTGGTGGCGGGTCGTCCTGCGGCGGCGGGGGCGGATGCGGGGGAGGCAGCTGACACGGGGCAGCTGAGCTCCGGCAGGGGGAACCGCATCCGTAGACGGGGGAGCGGGGGAACGCGGGGGCGTGCATCCGGACCTGGGTCGGGACGCACGCCCCCGCTTGTCGCTTTTTCACTCCGGTGCTCCGGCGCACGCTCCGGCCGCCGTGGCGCACGCCGTAGTTGAACAGATGAGCTGGAGAGCCCACGGAGGGATGGAAACCCCACGAAGTTGGGTAAAAACGCTGTGGTGGCGCCACTGTTCATGATTCCCTCTCAATCACCAACGCAGCCCCTCGGACGTCCTACGGACACCTCCTGACCTCCCGACTGGGCTGACCGGGCCGATCCCCCCACAGTCGCCCGGGCGTGCCGGAACCCCACACCACCCTTTCTTTGCGTGCTAGCGGAGCCGACCCATGCTCACGACCCTGAACACCTCGTACACCGACACGCGCGCGGCCGACCTCGCCTGGGCCCTGGGGCGCGAGCCGCTGCCCGCCCTGGCCACGCTCGACGTCGAAATCGGCGGGGCGAAGCTTCAGTTGAGACTCCTCGGCGCCTCCCACCAAGTGCTCCTGGAGGAGGATCGGGGCACCTGTTCGGAGACGGTCGCGTGCATCGCCGGCAGCAGTACGCCACTGCCCCTGGGCGTGGCCAAGCGGGTGGGCGACTGGGAGTACGAGTTCGCCGCACGCGTCGAGGTGCTGTCGCCGGGCCAGTTCGCCGGACGGGCACAGGAGTTGCTGGCGCTGGTGTCCGACCATCCGAACGGACTCGCGGGGGTTTTTCCGGGCAGCCCGCACGCGTTCACGGCGCTGCTGGCCCAGCGGTACGACGGGCAGGTGCACTGGCGGACCTGGCACGCGTATCCGCAGGACGGGCAGTTGGTGGCCACGCGGACGCGGGTCGGGGTCTGGGTCCCGGTCGGGACGTCGCGCTGAGCGACGCAAACACCTGTTTCCCGGTTGCTCCTCAGTTCCACACGTGTGGGTGACGAAGCGTGCCACATCAGTGACGTACCGTCGCAACGTGATCGAGCCGCACGCCCCCGCTCCGCCCGGCGCTCCGCCGTCCTGGGCCGGGCCTGCGCGGCTGCCCGTCCGCCCCGGCACGGGCCGCTTCCTCGTCCTCGCCTGTGTCTTCGTCTGCGCGGCCTGCGGACTGGTGTACGAGCTCGAACTGGTCGCTCTCGCCTCGTACTTGATCGGCGACTCGGTCACCCAGGCCTCCGTGGTCCTGTCCGTCATGGTCTTCGCGATGGGTATCGGCTCGCTCCTCGCCAAGCGGCTGCGCCGGCACGCGGCGGCGGCCTTCGGCGCGCTCGAGGCGCTGCTCGCGCTGGTCGGCGGGTGCAGTGCGATGGCGCTGTACGCCGTCTTCGCGTGGACCGGCGACTGGGGCGGACTGTGGGCGAGCGGTCCGCGCTGGCTCCTGGTCGCGTTCTCCCTCGCCATCGGTCTGCTCATCGGCGCCGAAGTCCCTTTGCTGATGGAGCTGATCCAGCGCATCCGCCGCCAGGACGCGGGCGGCGCGGTGGCCGACCTGTTCGCGGCGGACTACGTCGGCGCGCTGGTCGGCGGTCTGGCCTTCCCCTTCCTCCTGCTGCCGCTGCTGGGCCAGTTGACCGGCGTGATGCTCACCGGCGGGGTCAACGCGGTCGTGGGCGGCGCCCTGGTCCTCGGCCTGTTCCGCCGCGACCTGACCCGCCGGGCCCGCTGGCTGCTGCTGGCCGCCAACCTCGCCGTGCTCGGCGTCCTCGCCACCGCCGCCGTCCTCGTCGACGACTTCGAGCGGGCCGCGCGGGAGGCGGTCTACGGCCAGGACGTGCGCGTCGCCCTCAAGACCGGCATCCAGGAGGTCGTCCTCACCGGCGACACCGACGGCCGCCCCCTCGGCCTCTACCTTGACGGCCGCCTGAGGGTCAGCGGCCGTGACGAGCACCGCTACCACGAGGCCCTCGTCACCCCCGCGATGGACGGCCCCCACGCGCGCGTGCTCGTCCTCGGCGGCGGCGACGGCCTCGCCGCCCGCGAGGTGCTGAGGTACCCGGACGTACGGCGGGTCGACATCGTCGAGATCGACCCCGCGGTGGTGGACCTGGCCCGCCGCGACCCGGCGCTGTCCCGGCTCAACGGTCATGTGTACGGCGACGCGCGCGTGCGGGTGACCACCGCGGACGCGTTCCGCCGGCTGCGGACGGCGCCGCCCGTGCCGTCGTACGACGTGGTGATCGCCGATCTGCCCGACCCCGGCATCACCGCGAGCACCAAGCTGTACTCGGAGGAGTTCTACGGCCTGGTCCGCCGTGTCCTGGCCCCCGAGGGCCGTCTCGTCGTGCACGCGGGGCCGGTCTCCTCCCGTCCCCGGGTCTTCTGGACGGTGGAGTCGACGATGCGTGCGGCGGGTCTGCGCACCACCCCCTACCGCGTCGGCGGCCGCGACTCCGGCTTCGCCGCGGGCCCCGACCGCACGGCCGGCGCCTCCCGCGCACCGTGCGACTGGGGCTTCGTGCTCGCCACACGGGGAACACGCCCGGCACTGGGCCCGGGCGCCCGGGGGCCGAAGCCGACGACCCTGACGCGGGAGTCCCTGGGGGCGGCGCGGAGGGCGGCGGAGGCGACCCGGATCGTAGGGCTGCCGGCGTCGACGTTGGTGCATCCGCGCTACTGAGACCGAAGGGCGCGGTCACTTTCCACCAACGGGGGCGCATCACCGTCCCCCCTGGGTAGGCTCGGCAACCATGGAGCATGAGGTGTTCGTTCCGGTTACGGTCGAGCGGCTGAGGGAGGCCCTGGGGGACCCCGTCAGGGTCGCCCGGGCGGTTCCCGGGCTCCAGCAGGACGCCGGCGCGGACCCCGTCGCCGGGCGCCTGAAGGTGCGGGTCGGCAGCCACTCCATCACCTACCGCGGCGCGGTACGCGTCACCGGCCGCGACGACGGCTCCTACGCCGTCGAGGGCGACGCCACCGAGACCCGCGGCACCGGCTCGGTCACCCTCGCCCTCACCCTCCGCCTGCGCGACACGGAGGGTGGCACGACCCTGACCTTCGACGGCACGGCCACGGCGGACGGCCGCGTCACGGAACTCCCGCAGGACGCGGTGGGTTCCGCGGTCGTACGGCTGCTGAACCGTTTCGCGGAGGCCCTGGGCGAGACGGAGGAGAAGCCGGAGCAGCAGGAGACACCGGAAGCCGTGGAGACTCCCGAGCCCGAGGAGCCCCCGGCGCCCCCCGTCGACGACTTCACGGAGCCCGCCAACCCCCCGGCCGAAGCGGCCCACGCCCGCCGCACGATGATCGGCCGCAGCGCGGAAGAGGTCGACCACGCACCGCCGAGGGGCCGCTACGCCCCGGTCCCGGCCCCCCAGACCGTGGCCTCGGGAGCGACCCTCCGCTGGGCGGCCCCGGCAGCGGCAGTGGTCCTGGCATCGGCGATCGTGGTCACCCGGGTACTGAGGAAACGCCGTTGAGTAGTGTCGTCCCGTGAGCCAAGAAGACATCACACTGACCGCGGGCGACGCGGAAGTGACCTTGCAGCCGGGAAACGGTGGACGGGTCGGGGGACTTCGGGTCGGAGGCGTCGAACTGCTGCGGCAGGGAGAGCGCTTCGGGTGCTTCCCGATGGTCCCCTGGTGCGGCCGCATCCGGGACGGACGGTTCCGTGACGGCGCCGACGTCCACCAGATGCCGCTCAACTCCCCACCGCACGCCATCCACGGCACGGCCCGCGACGGCGCCTGGAGCATCGCCCGCACGGCCACCGACGAGGCCGTCCTCACGTACGACCTCGTCAAGCCCTGGCCCTACCCGGGCCGCATCACCCAGATCGCGGCGCTCACCCCGGACGCCTTGACGCTCACGATGTCCGTGGAGACGTACGACTCCTCCTTCCCGGCCCAGATCGGCTGGCACCCCTGGTTCAACCGCACCCTCGAAGGCGGCGAGCCGGTCCGGCTCGACTTCACCGCCGCCTGGCAGGAGGAACGCGGCGACGACCACCTGCCCACCGGCAACCGCGTCGAGCCGAAGCCGAGCCCCTGGGACGACTGCTTCGGCATGCCCGGCGGCGTCGACGTCACGCTCACCTGGCCCGGGCAGCTGGAGCTGAAGGTCGCCAGCCGCGAGGAATGGGTCGTGGTGTACGACGAGCAGGACGCCGCCGTCTGCGTGGAGCCGCAGACCGGGCCGCCCAACGGCCTGAACACCCTGCCGCGCCTGGTCACCCCGCTGGAGCCGCTGGAAGCCACGACCACGTGGACCTGGCGCCGCATCTAAGCTGACAGGCATGACGGACGTACGTGGCGAGCTGCTGCAGCAGATCAAGGACAAGGCCGTGGTGCACGGCAAGGTGACCCTGTCGTCGGGTCTGGAGGCCGACTACTACGTCGACCTGCGCCGGGTCACCCTCGACGGCGAGGCCGCCCCGCTGGTCGGACAGGTGCTCCTGGACCTGACCGCGGACCTGCAGTTCGACGCGGTGGGCGGACTGACCATGGGCGCCGACCCGGTCGCCGGCGCCATGCTGCACGCGGCCGCCGCGCGCGGCAGGCGCCTGGACGCCTTCGTCGTCCGCAAGGCGGCCAAGGCGCACGGCATGCAGCGGCGCGTGGAGGGCCCCGACATCGCGGGCCGCCGGGTCGTGGTCGTCGAGGACACCTCCACCACCGGAGGCTCCCCGCTCGAAGCGGTAGCGGCGGTGCGTGAGGCGGGCGCCGAGGTCGTCGCCGTCGCCACGATCGTCGACCGGGCCACCGGCGCCGCCGAGAAGATCGAGCAGGGTGCGGGAGTGCCGTACCGCTTCGCGTACTCGAAGGACGAGCTGGGCCTGGACTGACCGCGGGATGGACCATCCGGCCAAGTCTGGAAAGATGGGGCCGACGATGACGTCGAACCCCCACACAAGGTCTAGGTCAGGGCCGTAAGCACGCAGTACGCCAACCCGCAGATACAAGGAGCGGACAGATGCCCATCGCAACCCCCGAGGTCTACAACGAGATGCTCGACCGGGCGAAGGCAGGCAAGTTCGCCTACCCGGCCATCAACGTGACCTCGACCCAGACCCTGCACGCTGCTCTGCGCGGCTTCGCGGAGGCCGAGAGCGACGGCATCATCCAGATCTCGACCGGTGGTGCCGAGTTCCTGGGCGGCCAGTACAGCAAGGAGATGGTCACGGGTTCCGTGGCCCTCGCCGAGTTCGCGCACATCGTCGCCGAGAAGTACCCGGTCACCGTCGCGCTGCACACCGACCACTGCCCCAAGGACAAGCTCGACGGGTACGTACGCCCGCTGATCGCCGTGTCCGAGGAGCGCGTGAAGGCCGGCGGCAACCCGCTGTTCCAGTCGCACATGTGGGACGGCTCGGCGGAGACCCTCGCCGACAACCTCTCCATCGCCCAGGAGCTCCTGGAGCGCGCCCGCGCCGCCAAGATCATCCTCGAGGTCGAGATCACCCCGACCGGCGGCGAGGAGGACGGCGTCTCGCACGAGATCAACGACTCCCTGTACACGACCGTCGACGACGCGATCCGTACCGCCGAGGCGCTCGGGCTCGGTGACAAGGGGCGCTACCTGCTGGCCGCTTCCTTCGGCAACGTCCACGGTGTGTACAAGCCGGGCAACGTCGTCCTCCGCCCCGACCTGCTGAAGCAGCTGAACGACGGCGTGGCCGCCAAGTTCGGCAAGCCGGCCGGGTCCCAGCCGTTCGACTTCGTCTTCCACGGCGGCTCCGGCTCCACGGAGGAGGAGATCCGCACCGCGCTGGAGAACGGCGTCGTCAAGATGAACATCGACACCGACACGCAGTACGCCTTCACGCGTCCGGTCGCCGACCACATGTTCCGCAACTACGACGGCGTCCTGAAGGTCGACGGCGAGGTCGGCTCCAAGAAGATCTACGACCCGCGCACCTGGGGCAAGCTGGCCGAGGCTTCGATGGCGGCCCGTGTCGTCGAGGCGACGCAGAACCTGCGCTCGGCGGGCACGAAGATCAAGTAAAGCTCTTCACAGCTGTTTACGGTGAGCCCGGTGCTACGGCACCGGGCTCGCTGTATACCTGGGGTCATGCCCGACGTCCGGCTGGCCTCGCCGCAAGGCAAGTGGATCCTGCTCACCACCGTCCTAGGCTCCAGCATGGCGCTGCTGGACTCGACCGTCGTCAACGTCGCCCTGCCGGCCATCGGCCGCGACCTGGACGCCGACCTCGCCTCCCTCCAGTGGACGGTCAACGCGTACATGCTGACGCTGGCCGGGCTGATCCTGCTCGGCGGCTCCCTCGGGGACCGGTACGGCCGCCGCAAGGTGTTCGTCGTCGGGGTGGTGTGGTTCGCGGCCGCCTCGCTGCTGTGCGGCCTCGCCCCGAACGCTGGTGTCCTCGTCGCCGCCCGGGCCCTCCAAGGGGTGGGCGGCGCCCTGCTCACACCGGGGTCGCTGGCGTTGATCCAGGCCTCCTTCCATCCCGACGACCGGGGCAGGGCCGTCGGCCTGTGGTCCGGTTTCGGCGGTGTCGGGGCGGCCGTCGGCCCCTTCGTGGGCGGCTGGCTGGTGGACGGCCCGGGCTGGCGCTGGGTGTTCCTGCTCAACGTCCCGCTGGCTCTGCTGTGCGCGCCGATCGCCGTACGGCATGTGCCGGAGTCGGCCGACGGACGGTCCGACCACGGCCGGTTCGACGTGCTCGGCGCGGTCCTGGGCGCGCTGGCGCTCGCTCTGGTGACGTACGCGCTGATCGAGGCGCGTTCCGGGTCCCTGCTGGTCGCCGTCACGGCGATCGCGGGCGTGGCCGCCGGGGTGGCCTTCGTCGCCGTCGAGAAGCGCCGTCCCGACCCGATGATGCCGCTCGGGATCTTCGCGTCCCGGCAGTTCACCGCGGTCAACCTGGTGACCCTGTGCGTGTACGGGGCCTTCGGCGGGTTCTTCTTCCTGGGCGCCGTCCAGCTCCAGGTGGTGGTCGGCTACTCGGCCCTCCAGGCCGGTACGGCCCTGCTGCCGACGACCGTCCTGATGCTGCTGTTCTCCGCCCGCTCGGGCGCCCTGGCCGACCGCATCGGGCCGCGCATCCCGCTCACCGTGGGCCCGCTGCTGTGCGCCGCCGGGATGCTGCTGATGCTGCGGGTCGGCCCGGACGCCTCGTACCTGGCCGACATCCTGCCCGCGCTGCTGGTCCTGGGCACCGGCATGGTCACGCTGGTCGCCCCGCTGACGGCGACCGTGCTGGGCTCGGTGGACGCCTCGCGGGCCGGGCTGGCCAGCGGGATCAACAACGCGGCCGCCCGGGCGGCCGGCCTGATCGCGGTGGCCGCGCTGCCGCTGGTCACGGGGATGGGGGAGGAGGCGTACCGGTCGCCCACGGCATTCGACAATGCGTTCGGGCGGGCGATGACGGTGTGCGCGGGGGTGCTGGTGGTGGGGTCCGTGGTGGCCTTCGCGACGGTGCGGTCGCTGCCGGCGGGGTGCCGGCGGCCGGAGTGCCGCACGTACGGGGCCGTGCTGTCGCCGCCGCTGGAGGGGGAGAGGACACGGGGGCGACTGGCGTAGGTCGTCCGCGGGCCGGCCACAACGCACCCGCAGAGGAAACACCGCCTTCCGCGAGGGAGACTGGACCCATGTCGATTCACGAGAACCTCCTCGGGGGCCCGCCCCCGACCCACCTCCCCGACGACCCGGAGCCCCGTGAGCTCCTGGCGAACGGCACCGCGCCTGCGGATGTCGCCGCGAAGTACCCGACCTCCTCGCTGGCCTGGGCCCAGCTGGCCGACGAGGCGTTCGAGCGGGGCAGCGTCGTGGAGTCGTACGCCTATGCCCGTACGGGCTACCACCGCGGCCTGGACTCGCTGCGCCGCAACGGCTGGAAGGGCCATGGGCCGGTCCCGTGGGAGCACGAGCCGAACCGCGGCTTCCTGCGCGCCCTGCACGGCCTCGCCCGTGCCGCCGGCGCCATCGGTGAGCAGGCGGAGTACGAGCGCTGCTCGCAGTTCCTGAAGGATTCCTCGCTCACGGCGGCCGAGACGCTGGGCTGATCCGTCACCGCTTTCCGGGCCCGCCTGTGTGACCAGGCGGGCCTTGCCTTTTCCACGGACCATGGAAGAGGATGCCCGGCGGGGACCGGGGCCCCGTGTCGGTAACGGCAGGGCGGACCGCTACCCGGAGTACACAACAGGAGACAGCGATGTCGTCCCATGAGGCTCATGAAGCGCAGGAGCCGGAGACCCCGCATCTCGACTTCCAAGGCACGACGCCGTACGAGGACTACGTCAAGGCGGACGTGCTCACCCACCTCCAGCACACCCTCTCCGACGATCCCGGAGAGATGGTCTTCCTGGTCACGACCCAGGTCATGGAGCTGTGGTTCACCGTCATCGTGCACGAGTGGGAGACCGCGGCGGGTGCGCTGCGCTCCGACGACGTGCCCACGGCCGTTGCCGCGCTGAAGCGTTCCGTACGGCAGCTGGAGGCGCTGAACGCCTCCTGGAAGCCGCTCGGCCAGCTGACGCCCGCGCAGTTCAACTCCTACCGCTCGGCGCTCGGCGACGGCTCCGGCTTCCAGTCGGCGATGTACCGCCGCATGGAGTTCCTGCTCGGCGACAAGTCCGCGTCCATGCTCGTCCCGCACCGGGGAGCACCCCGGGTCCACGCCGAGCTGGAGAAGGCGCTGCACGAGCCGAGCCTGTACGACGAGGTGCTGCGGCTGCTCGCGCGGCGCGGGCATGCGATCCCTGCCGCTGTCCTGGACCGGGACGTGTCGCGCCGGTACGAGCCGTCGGAGGAGGTCGAGGCCGCCTGGACGGCCCTCTACTCCGGCCCCGAGAACGACGAACTCGCCCGCCTGGGCGAGGCGTTGACCGATGTCGCCGAGCTGGTGTGGCGCTGGCGCAACGACCATCTCGTCGCCACCCGGCGCGCGATGGGCGCCAAGGCCGGCACGGGCGGCTCCGCCGGGGTGGCCTGGCTGGAGAAGCGCGCGCAGAAGAACGTGTTCCCGGAGCTGTGGACGGCGCGGTCGCATGTCTGAATCGGGTTCGCGTGCCGAGAAGTTGGACGCCTCGGACGAACTGGCGGGCCTGCGCGCGCGGTTCGTCCTGGACGACGTGGTGTACCTCGACGGGAACTCACTGGGCGCACTCCCGGCCGCCGTGCCGGGGCGGGTCGAGGACGTCGTACGTCGTCAGTGGGGCTCGCTCAGGATCCGGTCCTGGGACGAGAGCGGCTGGTGGACCGCGCCCGAGCGGATCGGTGACCGGATCGCCCCGCTGGTCGGGGCGGCGGCCGGGCAGATCGTGGTCGGCGACTCGACAAGTGTCAATGTCTTCAAGGCACTTGTGGGCGCCGTGCGGCTCGCGGGCGGCCCGGACGCCGGTCGTGACGAGGTGATCGTGGACGCGACCACCTTCCCCACGGACGGCTACATCGCCGAGTCCGCGGCCCGGATGACGGGCTGCACCCTGCGGGCGGTGACCCCGGCGGAGGTGCCGGGCGTGCTGAGCGGCCGTACGGCGGCCGTCCTGCTCAACCACGTCGACTACCGCACCGGGCGCCTGCACGACCTGCCCGGACTCACGGCCGCCGTGCACGCGGCGGGCGCGATCGCCGTCTGGGACCTGTGCCACAGCGCGGGCGCCCTGCCGGTCGGTCTCGACGCGCACGGCGTCGACCTCGCGGTCGGATGCACCTACAAGTATCTGAACGGCGGCCCGGGCTCACCGGCGTACCTCTATGTGCGCCGCGAGCTCCAGGACCGCTTCGACTCCCCGCTGCCGGGCTGGACCTCGCACGCCGACCCCTTCGGCATGAGCCCGTCCTACGCCCCTGCCGAGGGCGCGCTGCGGGGCCGCGTGGGCACGCCGGACATCCTCTCCATGCTCGCCCTGGAGGCCGCCCTCGAGGTCTGGGACGGGGTCTCGGTCGAGGCCGTGCGCGCCAAGTCCCTCGCCCTGACGGACTTCTTCCTGGAGTGCGTCGCGTCGTACGTCGGTGAGGGCCGCGTCGAGTGCGTGACTCCCCTGGCCCACGGGGAGCGGGGCAGCCAGGTCGCGCTGCGCTGCGAGGACGCGGGTGAGGTGATGAAGCGGCTCATCGAGCGGGGTGTGGTGGGCGACTTCCGGCACCCGGACGTGCTGCGGTTCGGGTTCACGCCGTTGTACGTCGGGTTCGCGGACGTGGAGCGGGCGGCGCGGGTGCTGGGGGAGACGCTCGTCCGCTGATCGGCTCGTCGTGGCTTCAGGCCGGGGTGACCGGGGTGACCGGGATGACGTACACCCCGGCCTTCGCCGCCGCTACCGCCGCGTCCGCCCTCCAGGAGGGCCGCTTCCCGGTTCGGCACGCGTGTCCGCGCACGTCATCGGCCTGATAGCGTCCCGGCCAACGGCCGGATTCCCTTCCAGGATGCTTTCACGGTCCGTCAGATCCGTTTCACCGCTGAGAGGTTGGAGCATGCCGGACGACGCCGCAGCCCGTGCCGCCGCAGAAGCCCGTGCCGCGGCCGAGGAGGAGTCGGCCTTCTCGCACGCGGCGGTCGACCCCGACGCCACCGCGGCGTACGGCGACGATCCCGACCAGGTGATCGACTTCTACGCCCCGCGCGAGGCGCTGTCTCCCGGAGGCGGGCTCGCGCCGCTGATCGTCGTCCTGCACGGCGGGGCGTGGCGGGCGCCGTACGACCGGCGCCATGTGACTCCGTTCGCGGACTTCCTGGCGCGGCGGGGGTTCGCGGTGGCCAATGTGGAGTACCGGCGGGGCGGGGTGTCCATTCCGGGGCAGGGCGCTGCCGCCGAGACTGGTGGCGGCCCCGTCGCCGGGCGTTGGCCCGAGACCTTCGACGACGTGGCCGCCGCGATGGACGCGCTTCCGGCGCTCGTGCGGGAGTTCCTGCCGCAGGCCGACCCGCGCCGCATGGTGGTCACCGGTCACTCCGCGGGCGGTCACCTCGCGCTGTGGGCCGCGGCCCGGCACCTCCTGCCGGACGACGCCGTGTGGCGCATCGACCGCCCCGCTCCGCTGCGCGGGGTGGTCGCCCTGGCCCCGATCGCCGACTTCACCGTCGCCGAGAAGCTGGACGTGTGCGGCGGGGCCTGCCGTCAACTCCTGGGCGGGGAAGAGGGGTTCACCGCACGTCTGCCGTACGCCGACCCCTCCCTGCTGCTCCCCACGGGCATCGCGACCACGCTCGTCCAGGGCCGCGCCGACACCGTCGTCCCGCAGGCGGTCGCCGAGGCGTACGCGGACGCGGCGGCCAAGGCCGGCGAGGTGGTGGGCCTGACGCTGTTGGAGGACGTCGGCCACTTCCCCCTGATCGACCCGGCGGCGGACGCGTGCGCGGTGGTGGCGGAGGAGATCGCGCAGTTGGCGTGGTGACGTCGGTTTCCGGCGCCTGTCCGCGCCCTCCCGACGCGTGTCCGCCGCCTCCTGGTGATACCCGTAATACCTGAGAGCTACGACCGCAAAGAGCTCCCTGGCGTGACGCGGACGACAGCCTCCGCTCCGTAACTTCCCTTCCAGACAAGCCCGATGGCCGGGTGGACGGGAGGGGACGAGGACTGTGGGGAGCAGCTGGAGGGGTGGGCGGGAGAGCCGCGGTGACGCGCGGCGGCACAAGGGGGACGACCGGCGCTCCCATGGATGGCGCCGGGCGCTCCTCGCCACCCTCATCATGGTCGCGGTGGTGGCCCCCCTCTCCGCGGCCGCCCGCCCGGAAATCCCTGCCCCGTCCCCGGCCACCCTCCCCGGACTCACCGCCTCCACCCTCGACAGGATCTACGCGGCCAACACCGCCAACGCGGCAGAGGCGGCCCGCATGGCCGCAGCCCACGGGGACACCCACCGCGCCGAGGCGGACCGCGAGATGGCCGCCCCCGACCGGCATCTGCTCACCTTCGACGGCCGGGGCCCGGGAATGGTGACAGAGGTCTTCGGCGACCTCGTCCGCGCCGACCACGTGGCCGTCCTGGTGCCCGGCTCCGACACCTCCCTGGACACCTACGACCGCTTCCGGGCCACGGCGGCGGCCCTGCAGCGGCAACTCACCCGCACCGCCCCCCACGGCACCCGGACCGCGGTGGTCGCCTGGCTCGGCTACCGCACCCCGGACACGGTCAGCACCACGGTCCTGACCACGGACAGGGCGGATGAAGCGGCCCCCCAATTGCGCGCGTTCGTACGTCGGCTCCAGGGCGTCGTCCGCCGCCCCACCACCGTGTCCCTCGTCTGCCACTCCTACGGCACGGTCGTCTGTGCCCGGGGCGCGAGCCACCTGGACATCGACGAACTGGTCCTGGTCGGCAGCCCCGGTACCGGCGCGGACACCGCCGCGGCTCTGCAGACCCCCGCCCGGATCTGGGCGGCCAGGGGCAAGGACGACTGGGTCGGCGAGGTCCCCCATGTGAGGACCGACCTCTTCGGCGTCACCGTCGGCTTCGGCACCGACCCGGTCTCCCCGGCCTTCGGCGCCCACGTCTTCGCCGCCGGCGAGGGGGGCCACAGCCACTACTTCAGCCCGGGCTCGGTCTCCCTGACCAACCTCGCCCGGATCGTCCTCGGAGACACCGCGGAGGTGACCCGTGCCTGAGACCCACCACACCCGGGGCGGCGTACGCGACGGCATACGCCACGGCGCGGACGGCATACGCCGGGCCGCCGACCGGATCGACGCGGCGACACCCCCCGAGCGGGACCGTGCCGTCGACGCCCTGCGCGCCTTCGCGATCCTCGGCGTCGTCCTCGGCCACTGGCTGGTGACGGCCCTGGTCGCCGACGGCGGCGCCCTGCACACCGCGAGCCCGTTGCAGCACATGCCCTGGCTGGCCCCGATCTCCTGGGCCTTCCAGACCCTGGCCGTGTTCTTCCTGGTGGGCGGCCATGTGGCGACACGCGGCTACACCTCGGCACGCGCCCGCGGGACGACGTACGGACAGTGGCTGACGAGCCGTCTGTCGCGGCTCTTCAAGCCGGTGGTCGTCGTCCTCGCCCTGTGGACTGTGGTGGCGACGGCCCTGCTGCTGACGGGAGCTCAGTTCGAGACGGTCCGCACGCTGGTCAGACTCGCCCTGTCCCCGATGTGGTTCCTCCTGGTCTTCAGCGCTCTGACGGCGGCGACCCCACTGCTGCTGCGGCTCCACCCGCTGTGGCCGCTGGTCGTCGTCCTGCACGTGGACATCGTGCGCTTCGGGCTCGGCGGCCCCGACTGGCTCGGCTGGGTCAACCTGGCGGCGGGCTGGATGGTGCCGTACACCGTGGGCGCCGCGTGGACGCGGGGCGAGCTGGAGGGGCGGCGCGCCGGATGGCTGCTGTTCGGGGGCGGTGCGGTGGTGACCGCGATGCTCGTCGCGTGGGCGGGGTATCCGGCGTCGATGGTCGGGGTGCCGGGTGCCTCCGTCTCCAACCTGAACCCGCCGACGCTGGCCGCCGTCACCTTCGGACTGGCGCAGTGCGGCCTCGCCCTGCTGCTGCGTGACCGGTTGCGCCGCGGTATGCGACGTCCTCCGGTCTGGGCGGCCGTGGCGTTCGTCAACCTCTCCGCGATGACGATCTTCCTCTGGCACCAGACGGCGCTGATGGCCACCACGGCCACCGGCCTCGCCGCGGGCCGGCTGCCGGGCCTGCACACCGTCCCCGACGGACTGGGCTGGGTGGCGGCCCGGCTGGTCTGGCTCCCGGTGTTCGTCCTCGTCCTGACGGTGTGTTGGTCGGCCTTCCGGTCCTTCGAGCAGGGGCCGCGCAAGGTCGGCGGCCGGCCGTCACGGGTGATCCGTGTCCACCGCCGTACGGAGCCGGCCGCAGCGAAGGAGGCGCGTCGTGCCTAGGGTTGTCGGCGTGACGGAGACGGGGAGCCGGCAGCTGGTGGTCGGCGGCATACGGCGCTGGCTGCATGTGCTGCGCGAGGACTTGTGCACGCTGCGGGTCGATCCGCTGCCTCCGTCGGTGTGGCTGCGGTGGCTGCCGCACGGTGTGGTGTGCATGCTGGCCTTCGGGGTCACGGTCGGCGCCGTGGGGCAACTCTCGGACAACGGCGGGGTGGGGCTGACACTCGCCTTCGCGATCGGTCTCGCACAGGGCTCCGCCGTCGTGTTCGCGCTGTGGCGGCCCGTCCCGGCGTGGTGGTTCTCGACCATCGCCATGGTGGTCGGCGCCATCGAGGTGCGCCGCCAGCTGCTGGCCGGCGGCGCGCACGACTTCACCTGGCCCTGGAGCTCCGCCGGACTCATCGGGCACATGGCCGTGCTGCTGCTGCTCGCCCTGCGGGTGCCCATGCGCGTGGCCGTCGAGGCGCTGGCGGTGACCCTGCTTCTCACGTACCTCCTCGAGGGCGTGCTGGGTGCGGCCGACTTCCAGCCCACCGGGGTGCTCGCAGTCATCCTGTTCACCGTGGTGGTGGTGCTCGGCACCGCCCTGCGCGGCCGTCGGGAGGCCAGCAAGGCGCTCGTCGAGCAGACCACCCTCACCGCGGAGGAGCGGGCCCGCCGCACCCTCCTGGAGGAGCGCAGCCGTATCGCGCGCGAACTGCACGACGTCGTCGCCCATCACATGTCCGTCATCTCGATCCAGGCGCAGGTCGCCCCGCACCTCGTCGAGAACCCGTCCGAAGAGCTCCGGGAGAACCTCGACGGCATCCGGCAGAACGCGCTGGAGGCGCTGACCGAACTGCGCCGGGTCCTGGGCGTGCTGCGGGCTGAGCACCCCGAGACGCCGGAGCGGCCCGCCGACCCCGCCACCGGCACCGCGCCGCACGCCCCGCAGCCCACCCTCGACCGGCTCGACGCGCTGGTGGAGAACACCCGGACGGCCGGAACGGCCGTCGAGGTCGACGTGCGAGGTGCCCGGCGGCCGCTGCCGCCCGGCGTGGACCTGTCGGCGTACCGGATCGTGCAGGAGGCGCTGAGCAACGTCCTGCGCCACGCGCCCGGCGCGACCGCCTCCGTCGCGCTCGTCCACTACGTGCACGGCGTGGACGTGCGGATCGTCAACTCACGGCCCACCCGCAGCGTGCCGTCCTCCCCGGGCGCGGGGCACGGCCTGCTCGGCATGCGGGAGCGGGCCGCGATGCTCGGCGGCACCCTGCGCGCCGGCCCCCGGCCCGACGGCGGCTACGAGGTGGCCGCGTATCTTCCGACGGCACCCCCGGGCGCGCCCGACCACCTCACCGACCCGAAGGACGACACCGCATGACGAGCGGCACGAGCGGCAGCATCCGCGTACTGATCGCCGACGACCAGCAGATGGTCCGGCAGGGCTTCAGCGTGCTGCTGGGCGCCCAGCCCGGCATCGAGGTGATCGGGCAGGCGGTCGACGGCCTCGACGCGATCGCCAAGGTCGCCGAACTCGTCCCGGACGTCGTCCTGATGGACATCCGGATGCCCGAGCTGGGCGGCATCGAGGCCACCCGCCGCATCACCGGTGAGCGCCCGAAGATCAGGGTCCTGGTGCTGACCACCTTCGACCTGGACGAGTACGTCTACGAGGCGCTGCGGGCCGGCGCGTCCGGGTTCCTGCTGAAGGACGCCTCCGCGGAGCAGCTCGCCGAGGCCGTGCGGGTGGTGGCGGCCGGGGACGCTCTGCTCGCGCCCGGCATCACCCGGCGGCTGCTCGCCGAGTTCTCCCGCCTCGACAACCGGCCCCGCTCCCCGCTCAAGAGCCGGGTCGGCGAGCTGACCGAGCGGGAGACGGAAGTCCTCGCCCTGATCGCGCAGGGCCTGTCGAACGCGGAGATCGCCGACCGGCTCGTGGTGGCCGAGCAGACGGTGAAGACCCACGTGGGCCGCATCCTGGTGAAGCTGGGCCTGAGGGACCGTACGCAGGCGGCGGTGTTCGCGTACGAGTCGGGGCTGGTGCGGCCGTCGGGCTACTGATCCGCGACCCTCCGGTACCCGTAGTACCTGAGAGGGACGCCGAAGGACCCGTCTCGTTGGTGACGACGGTGACCGCCGCCCGCGCCTACCTTTTTGACTGTGACCGAGACGACCGAGACATACATGACACCCCCGCACGGCGACAGCGGCGAGTTCGACGCGTACCAGCCCCGCAGCCCGGAGTTCAGGGCCGCCGTGGACGCCCTGCGTGGCCTGCGGCACGACTTGATCAGCGATGCCTTCGCCTATCGCCCGCTGCCCCCGATGCGCGTCGACAGGGGGCTCTCTCGCAGGTTGCCCGGCCGAGCGCGGGAGTACGTGGCCTGGACACCGCACGTGCTGATCACCGCGGCCGGCCTGCTCGCGATGCTCATCGGCTCGGCCAACAGTGACACCGGCGAGGTCACCAGTCTCTTCGTCGGCGTGCTCGCCCTGGCCCCGGTACTGCTGACCATGGTGCGGCCGGTCCTGGCCTTCTGGGTCTCGATGGGCGCGACCGCGGCCACCTACGCGGTGGCTTTCACCGCCTGGGACGAGTGGCCCTGGCTGGACGGCAGCTTCGCCTGCCACCTCATGGTGCTCACGCTGGTGGCCATACGCACCAGGCCGCGCACAGCGGCGTGGATGTGGCTGCTGACCGGGGTCTACGGCCTGATGTGGGAGGGAGCCTTCAGCGGCGGGCACTACAACAGCTCCGACACGGTGCAGCTGCTGTTCGTCTCCGCCCTGGCCCTGCTCGCCGTCAGTGTCTGGCACATACGCCGTGACGCCCAGGAGACGGTGACCGCGCAGCAGACGGTGACCGCGCACGAGCGCTCCCGCCGCACGCTCCTGGAGGAGCGCACGACCATCGCCCGCGAGCTGCACGACGTGGTCGCCCACCACATGTCGGTCGTCGCCATCCAGGCGGAGGCCGCGCCCTACCGGGTGGAGAACCCGCCTCCGGAGCTGGAGAAGGCGTTCGCCACGATCCGGGAGAATGCGGTGGCGGCCCTGACCGAGCTGCGCCGGGTCCTCGGGGTGGTCCGCGCCGAGGACTACGAGGCACCGGACGCCCCGCAGCCCACCCTCGCCGACCTGGACGCCCTGCTCGGCAACGTGCGGGAGGCGGGCCTGAGCGTCGACAAGGCGGTCACCGGGGCGGTGCGCGAACTCCCGCAGGGCGTGGAGCTGTCGGCGTACCGGATCGTCCAGGAGGCGCTGAGCAACACCCTGCGGCACGCCCCGGGGGCGAGCGCACGGGTCGAGATCGGATACGTCCTGGGCGGCCTGGGCCTGCGCATAGTCAACGGCCCGCGGCCCGAGCTGTCGCTGCTGAAGCCCTCGCCCGGAGCGGGCCACGGCATCACCGGCATGCGGGAGCGGGTCTCCATGCTGAACGGCGAGATGACGGCGGGTGCCACGGACGAGGGAGGGTACGAGGTGGCGGTGTTCCTCCCGGTGCCGCTCAGGGACGAGGGTGACGCATGACGATCCGGGTCCTGGTCGCGGACGACCAGATGATGGTCCGCGAGGGCTTCTCGGTGCTGCTGAACGCGATGCCGGGTATCGAGGTGGTCGGCGAGGCCGTCAACGGCCGCGAGGCGGTCGACCGGGTCCGTGAACTCGCCCCCGACGTGGTTCTGATGGACATCCGGATGCCGGAGCTGAACGGCATCGAGGCGACCAGGGAGATCGTCGCCGCGGACGGCACGGCGAAGGTCTTGGTCCTGACGACCTTCGACCTCGACGAGTACGTCTACCAGGCCCTGCGCGCGGGAGCCTCGGGCTTCCTCCTCAAGGACGCCTCGGCCCGTCAACTCGCCGAGGGGGTAAGGGTGGTGGCCTCCGGCGAGGCTCTCCTCGCACCCTCGGTCACCAGGCGGCTGATCACGGAGTTCTCCAAACTCTCCGAGTCCCCCCGCCTTATGACCTCGGCGCACTCTGCCTACGGAGACCTCACCGACCGCGAGACGGAGGTCCTGATCCTGATCGCGCAGGGCCTGTCGAACTCGGAGATGGCCGAGCGGCTGATGGTCGCCGAGTCGACGATCAAGACCCACGTCAGCCGCATCCTGGTGAAGCTGGGCCTCAGGGACCGTACGCAGGCGGCGGTGTTCGCGTACGAGGCGCGGCTGGTGACGCCGGGGTAGGGCGTGTGCGGTCCTCTCGGCGACGTGGCGTGGCGTCAGTCCTCCAGGCGGACCGGCATCAGGATCGAGAAGCCGCCCTCGTCGTCGGGGCGCCGGATCGCGATCGGCGCCGTGGGGGCTGTGAGCTCCAGGACCAGCCGGTCCCGGGCCCCGGCGGCCAGCGCGTCCAGCAGGAACTCTCGGTTGACTGCGACGCGGTCCGGGTCGCCGGCGTCGCCGTCGGGGCAGAGGACAACCGTGCCGTCATCCGTCACCCTGAGCACGCTGAGGTCATGCGTTCCGGTCTCGTCGCTGCGGACGGGACCCGTCTCCAGGGCCTTCCGGAAGTCCGCGACCTCGACGAGGGCCCGTCGGTCACCGGTTTGGGGGAGGAGACGCCGGTAGTCGGGGAAGTCGTGGTCGAGACACCGGCCGGCGGCCTGCCTGTCCCCGGCCTCCAGTGTCACGCGGTCACCGTCGAGCGAGAGCCGGACGGGTTCCCCGCCGTGCAACAGCGCCCGCATCGCGTCGGCGAGCGGAGTGGGCACGATGACCTGCACCCGGCTCGCGTCGTGCCCGTCGACGGCGGCCCTCGCGACGGCCAGGCGGTACCGGTCGGTGGCCACCACATGGAGGGTCGCGCCCTCGATGTCGAACAGGATCCCGCCGAGCATGGGCAGTTCCGGGTCGGTGCTCGCCGCGAAACGGACGGTGTCCAGTGCGGCCGCCAGCTCGGGCGCCGCGATGGTCAGCCGGACGGTGGCGACACGGAGCGAAGTCATGAGGTTCTCCCGTTGGTCGAGTAGGGCTCGGAGTGCGGAGAACTCGCTGCGGGCGTCGGCCAGCCCCAGTTCCAGGCGGCGCAGGTGCGCCGTGAGCAGTTTCCTGACCAGATCGGTGTCCGTGCCGGACCAACTGGCCAGCACCAGCCGGATGTCCGCCAGCGGCATCCCGGCCCGGCGCACGCGGGCCAGCAGCCGGGCCTCTTCGAGTTGCCCGGGTTCGTACCAGCGATATCCGCTCACCGGATCCACCCAGGCCGGCACGAGCACACCGGCACGGTCGTAGAACCGCAGGGCGCTCACGCCCAGTCCGCTGTCGCGAGCCATCTCGCCAATGCTGCGCATGTCGTTCTCCACGCCTGAACTCTGGGCCCTGCACAAGGTCGAGGGTCAACCCGTCTCCGTGCGGACCGCCGGGCGAGGTGACAGGGGAGCTTTCAGATGCCTGCGCCGTTCGTCGCCGGCAAGAGCTCAGCCAGTTCGGCGTCGTCCGGGCGGTGGACCGCCTTGGCCGCCTTGCGCAGAACGGCGCGGTCGACCTTTTCCGTGTCGGCGATGAGCCGGATCACCACGCCGTCGCGGGGTATCGCGTATTCGTGGGAAGCGCCCGCCTTGCGATACCAGGCGTCGCCGTCGGGCTCACAGCTGACCCGCTCGGCCGTCACCTCGCCCAGAGGCTGCTCGGAGCAGTTCTCGGCTGTCAGCGTGCCCCGATCCACGAAGAGGCCGAATCGGGTGGCACGATTCTTGGACCGATAGGCGGCGACGAACTCGCCGTCGTACTCGCCGACCGACGCCTGGAACACGGTGTAGCCGGAGACCTCGGTGACATAGACGAGTTCCGGTTCGACGCCCCAGGTCTTGGCGGCGGCGTCGAGGTCGGCGGCTGTCCGTGCCGTCCCCTCCTCCTTGTCCGCGTCGCATCCTGTGAGCAGGACCGGCAGCAGGAGGAGAGAGAGCAGAACACGGCTTTTTTGCGTCATGTGCACATCCTGGCTCATGGACATTTCACGCGAGGACCTATGCCGCGGCCAGCTCGCACCACACGTACTTGCCGCGGTTGCCGTTTCTGGACAGGGGTTGCCAGCCCCACACGTCGGCGCAGGCGCGGACCAGGGCGAGGCCGCGGCCGTTCTCCGCGTCGGTGAGGTGGTCCAACCGGGTCGGTGGCTCGGGTGGCTCGGGGTCCGCGTCCCACGCGCCGAGACGGAGCGTTCCCGGCGGCGACCAGCGCACTCGCAGGGCGGCGGGGCCCCTGGTGTGCAGCACGGCGTTGGAGACCAGTTCGGTGGCGAGCAGCTCTGCGGTGTCGACCAGGGTGATCAGGCCGTGCATGGTCAGGATCAGGCGGAGGGTGCGGCGGCTGACGGTGACGGCTCGGGGGTCGTTGGGGATGTGGAGCACGTACTCCCAGGGCTCGGGCATGCGGCAACTCCGTTCGGGTGGTGGGGGGTTGCGGGCGGCGGGCGGTGGCAGTGTCGCGCCCGTCATGGCAGGACGGGGCGGTGCGCTTCCGGTACCCCGGGGTTCCGCAACGTGTGCGTCGCGTCACCGACGGTACGTCATAAATTTCTGACACGGCAAGCGTGTCGCGTAATCTGACTCCGAACGAGCCGCTGCTCCGGGGCCGTTGAGGGCGAGGAGGAAGTGATGCCGCCGAGACGGCAAGTGACCGCACGCCAGGTGCGCTTGGGCGCCGAGCTGCGGAAGCTGCGTGAGGCCGCGGGGCTCAAAGCGCGTGAGGCTGCCGCGCTGCTTGGAGCCGACTCCGTTCAGATGAGTCAGATCGAGTCCGGCATCGCAGGCGTGAGTGAGACGCGGGTGCGCCGCCTTGCTGCGCAGTACGCCTGCACGGACGAGGCGTTGATCGACGCGCTCGTGGTGATGGCGACCGAACGCACGCATGGCTGGTGGGACGACTACAGGGGAGTCCTGCCCCAAGTGAACCTGGACGTGGCCGAGGCGGAACATCATGCGACGTTCCTGCAGGAGGTCGTGATCACGCATGTTCCCGGGCTGCTCCAGACCCCGGCCTATGCCCGCGCGGTCTTCAGGTATATGCGCCCGGAGCTTCCCGAGAGTGAGCTGGCTCATCGCGTGGAGCACCGGATGAGACGGCGCGTGGCGATCGAGGGCAACGACCCGACGCCGTACGAGACGGTGGTCCACGAGTTTGCCCTGCGCATCCGCGTGGCCGACCGCCAGACATCCGTGTCTCAGCTTCGACTCATTCTGGAAGAGATCGAAAGGGGGCACGCAACGGTGCGGGTCGTCCCGGTCGACCGGGACGGCTTCGCTGGTGCTGATGCGTCGATGATGTACATGGGCGGCCCGGTGCCCAAGCTGGACACCGGGTTCCTTGACGCCCCGACGGGGACCCTGTTCATCGATGCGGAAGCCCCCTTGAATCGGCTACGAACGCTCTTCCGTACGGTGAAGGGGTCGTCGCTGGACCCCTCGGAGTCCCGGGACTTCATTCACCGGCTGACGAAGGAACTCTGATGAACTGGCGAAAGTCCACCTACTCGGGCGGCGGTGAGGGCAACACCTGCGTCGAGATCGCCGAACTGCGCTCCCGCATAGCCGTTCGCGACTCCAAGGCCCCCGCCCGAGCCCCCCTCACCTTCACGCCCCCCGCCTTCACCGCCCTCGTCGACCACCTGAAAGAACACCCCTGGTCAGAAGCACGCCTCCCGGGCTAGCGTCCCCGCATGGCAGCCTTCGATCCCTGGGACCCGGCGTTTCTCGCCGACCCCTACCCCGCCTACGCCGAGCTCCGCGCCAACGGCCGTGTGCAGTACTACGAGCCCACCAACCAGTGGCTCGTCCCGCACCACGCGGACGTCTCCGCGCTGCTCAGGGACCGGAGGCTCGGGCGGACGTACCAGCACCGGTTCACGCACGAGGACTTCGGACGGACCGCGCCGCCCGCCGCGCACGAGCCGTTCCACACGCTCAACGACCACGGGATGCTCGACCTGGAGCCCCCGGACCACACCCGGATCCGGCGCCTGGTGTCGAAGGCGTTCACGCCGCGTACGGTCGAGCAGCTGAGGCCGTATGTGACCAGGCTGGCCGGCGAGCTGGTGGACCGGCTCGTCGCGGAGGGCGGTGGCGATCTGCTCACCGATGTCGCCGAGCCGCTCCCCGTGGCCGTCATCGCCGAGATGCTGGGGATCCCGGAGGCGGACCGGGCGCCCCTGCGGCCCTGGTCGGCCGACATCTGCGGGATGTACGAGCTGAACCCGCCGGAGGATGTGGCGGCGCGGGCGGTACGGGCGTCGGTCGAGTTCTCCGACTACCTCCGCGAACTCATCGCCGAGCGCCGCAAGAACCCCGGTGACGACCTCATCTCCGGGCTCATCGCCGCCCACGACGAGGGCGACCGGCTCACCGAGCAGGAGATGATCTCCACCTGCGTCCTGCTGCTCAACGCGGGTCACGAGGCCACCGTGAACGCCACGGTCAACGGCTGGTGGGCGCTGTTCCGCAACCCTGACCAGCTCGCCGGACTGCGCGCGGACCACTCCCTCGTCCCCCGGGCCGTCGAAGAGCTCATGCGCTACGACACCCCCCTCCAGCTCTTCGAACGCTGGGTCCTGGACGAGATCGAGATCGACGGGACGACCATCCCGCGCGGTGCCGAGATCGCCCTGCTCTTCGGCTCCGCCAACCACGACCCGGCCACTTTCCCGAACCCGGAGCGCCTCGACCTCACCCGCGCCGACAACCCGCACATCTCCTTCAGCGCCGGCATCCACTACTGCATCGGCGCACCCCTGGCCCGTATCGAGCTGGCCGCCTCCATGACGGCCGTACTGGAGAAGGCCCCGACGCTGGCCCTGGCGGCGGAGCCGCAGAGGAAGCCGAACTTCGTGATCCGGGGGTTGGAGGGGCTGAGTGTCGAGGTGATGTGATCACTCGGTGGGTGGATCAGCCCCGCCGCCGGTCCCCCCACCGCACCAACAGCGTGAAGACGAGGAGCGGCAGAAACGCTCCCCCCAACACCACGAACGGCAGCTCCGTCAGCAGGACTGAGAAGTCCATGCCCTCGTTCTCGAAGCCGCCGCCCAGGTGGCGCTGGGTGCGGGACATGGACAGCCACAGCAGCGGGGCCGCGGTCGCCCCCGCCGCCGACAGCGCACAGCCCCCGCAGGTCACTCCGTCCACATGCCGTTTCATGTCTGAAGGGACGTGCGTTCCCGGGCTGCGGTTCAGCTCGTCAGATCCCGGCGTCGCAACCCCGCCAAGCCCCCGGTCACCAGGACCGCCGCAAGAGCGAGCAGGACCAGCACCGGCCCCCACTCCATCTCCCCGCCCGGCAGCTTCGGCAGGTGGCCGAAGGGGGACAGGTCCAGGACCGCCCGCGGGACGTCGAGGGCCGGGCCGACCCAGCCGATCAGCAGCACCACCCCGGCGACTCCCCAGGCAAGCGGGGCGACGCGCGGGGCAAGGCCGTACAGCAGGACCGCCAGTCCGCCGACCACCCACACCGCGGCCACCTGCACCAGGCACGCGCCCAGGACGGGGCCGACCTCCTTGCCGTAGCCCACGGCGAAGCCGAGGCCCGCGAACAGCATGATGAGCGCCGAGCCTCCGAAGGCGATCACCAGATGGCCCGAGGCCCACCGCAGGCGGCCCACCGCGTTCGCCAGCACCGGTTCCGCCCGCATCGACGTCTCCTCACCGTGCAGCCGCAGCACCGACGCGACCACGTACAGCGCGGCCACCAGCCCCAGCATCCCGGTCATCGAGGCGAGGAAGGCGTCCGTGATCCCGGAGTGTCCGCCCATCCGCTCGAAGATCTCGCGGGCCTTCTCGTTGTCGCCCACCAGGTCGGCCACGCCGTCCGTCAGACCGCCGTAGACCACACCGGCCAGGAAGAAGCCGAGCGACCAGCCGAGCACGGCGCCCCGCTGCAGCCGCCAGGCCAGGGCGCCCGCCGTGCCCAGGCGGCCGACAGGGGGCCCCGGGCGCGTCGGCACGAAGCTCATGCCCACGTCCCTGCGGCCCGCCAGTACGTAGGCCAGCGCGCCCTGGACCGCCACCGCCGCCGCGAACAGCGCCAGCACCCACCAGCGTTCGCGCGCGAAGGGGCGCAACTGCGACAGCCAGCCGAGCGGCGACAGCCAGGTCAGGACGGACGACCCGTCGGTGGACGCCGAGTCGCCCGACGCCCGCAGCACGAAGGCCACGCCCAGCACTCCCGCCGTCAGGCCCCGCGCCAGCCGCGCGCTCTCCGTCAGCTGCGCGACGATCGCGGCCGTCGTGGCGAAGAGCATGCCCATGGCGGCAAGGCCCAGGCCGAACGCCAGGGCGCCCGCCGCTCCCTGGCCCGCCAGGCCCGCCGTCACCAGCAGTGCGAGCACACCGCTCGCCACCCCCGCCGCCAGCAGCGCGGCCGTCAGTGAGGCGCGGCGGCCCACCGCGCCGGAGGCGATCAGCTCCTGCCGGCCGGTCTCCTCCTCGTCACGGGTGTGGCGTACGACGACCAGGAGACCGGTGACGGCGGTGAGCGCCCCCGCGTAGACGCCGACGCGCCAGGCGGTGAGGGCGCCGAGGGAGTCGCCGAAGACGGGGCCGATCAGCGCGCGCAAGGAGGAGTTGGTGGCCACCTGGTGCAGCAGGTCGGCGCGCTCGGCCCCGGTGCCGTACATGCCCTTGAGGGTGTTCGGCATGGACAGGACCATCAGGGTGTTCACCGCCACCCACACCGGGATCATCAGCCGGTCGCGGCGCAGGTTGAAGCGGAGCAGGACGCCCGTGCCGACGAGGGAGGTCATGACGCCGCCCCCTCGTCCTGGTAGTGCCGCAGGAACAGTTCCTCCAGCGTCGGCGGTGTCGACGTCAGCGAGCGCACCCCGGACTCGCTCAACTGCCTCAGCACCGCGTCGAGTCCGTCCGTGTCCACCTGCAGCCGGACCCGGTGGCCCTGGACGTCGAGGTCGTGGACGCCGGGCAGACGCGCCAACCCGTTGGGGGCGCCCGCGAGTTCGGCCGTGACGCTGGTGCGGGTCAGGTGGCGCAGGTCGGCGAGGGAACCCGTCTCGACCGTGCGGCCACGCCGGATGATGCTCACCCGGTCGCACAACTCCTCGACCTCGCTGAGGATGTGGGACGACAGCAGGACCGTACGGCCGCGCTCCCGCTCCTCCTCGACACAGCGCTGGAAGACCTCCTCCATCAGCGGATCCAGGCCCGATGTCGGCTCGTCCAGGATCAGCAGGTCCACGTCCGAGGCGAACGCGGCTACCAGGGCGACCTTCTGGCGGTTGCCCTTCGAGTAGGTGCGGCCCTTCTTGGTGGGGTCCAGCTCGAAGCGCTCGATCAGGTCGGCTCGCCTACCGGCGTCGAGACCGCCGCGCAGCCGTCCGTAGAGGTCGATGACCTCGCCGCCGGAGAGGTTGCGCCACAGCGTCACGTCCCCGGGGACGTAGGCGATCCGGCGGTGCACCTCGACCGCGTCGGCCCACGGGTCGCGGCCGAGCACCTGCGCGGCGCCGGAGTCGGCGCGCAGCAGGCCGAGCAGAACGCGGATGGTGGTGGACTTTCCGGCGCCGTTGGGGCCGAGGAAGCCGTGCACCTCGCCGGTCTCGACGTCCAGGTCGAGGCCGTCGAGGGCGTGGGTCTTCCCGAACGACTTGTGGAGCCCGGAGACGGTGATGGCCTTCGTCATGCTTCAGAACGTACGCTTTCTTCAGAACTTTGTGAAGTTAAGGAAGCGTGTGAATCCCCGTTAGGGTGGTGACCATGACGGATGCGGTGGAGCGGGACCCGGAGGCGGTCTCACGGTTCGTGGAGCGGTTCGCGGCGCAGCTCGTCGAGGCGGGGCTGTCGCGTATGCCGGCCCGGGTCTTCGCGGCGCTGCTCGCGTCCGACAGCGGAGCTCTGACCTCCGCCGAACTGGGCGAGCGACTCCAGGTCAGCCCTGCGGCAGTGTCCGGAGCGGTGCGCTACCTGGCGCAGGTGCACATGCTGTCGCGCGAGCGGGAGCCCGGCTCGCGGCGGGAGCGCTACCGGGTCCACTCCGACCAGTGGTACCAGGCGCTCACCAACCGCGAGGCGATCATCAAACGCTGGGAGGACGCCCTGCGCGAGGGAGTGGCCAGCCTGGGCGCCGAGACACCGGCGGGACACAGGCTGGCCGAGACCCTCGCGTTCTTCGAGTTCATCGAGAAGGACGTGGCGGAGATGATGGAACGCTGGAAGTCCCATCACGCCAAGCTGTTCGGGAACTAGCGCCTGTCGCCTAGCGCTCCTTTGTCTCCTCCAGCACCGTCCGCCCCAGCAGCAGATACCGCTCGGGCGACCGGCGCTTCAGGTACTGCGCGTACCCGATGCCCAGCGCCGCGACGGCAGCCACCAGCCACGGCGTGGCCTTCAGCACCAGCGAACCGGACTCCGTGCCGGCCGCCGCGCTCATGTTGGAGACCAGCAGGACGACCACGGCGAGCATGGCGATGCCGCCGACCAGCGGGGCCGTGAGGGTCCGGAACCAGTGGCGGCTCTCCGGGTGGTGCGTGCGGAAGTACGCCAGTACCGCGAAGGAGCACACGGCCTGCACGATCAGGATCGCCATCGTGCCGAGGATCGCGAGCAGGACGTACGTGCCGCTGTACGGGTCCTTGCCGGCCGCCCAGAACGCCAGCAGGAGTACGGCGGTCACGATCGTCTGCACCAGGCCCGCGACGTGCGGAGAGCCGTGCCGGGGGTGGGTGCGGCCGACCGTGTGCTTCAGCGAGGGCAGGACGCCCTCGCGGCCCAGCGCGTACATGTAGCGGGCGGCGCAGTTGTGGAAGGCCATGCCGCAGGCCAGCGAGCCGGTGATCATCAGCCACTGCATGACGTCGACCGCCCAGTGGCCGACGTACTGCTCGGTCGGGCCGAAGAAGAGCTGCAGGGGGTTGGCGGTGGCGACATCGACGGCCTTGGACTCGCCGGTGCCCGAGATGGCCATCCAGGAGACGAAGACGTAGAAGACGCCGACGCCCAGGACGGAGATCATCGTCGCCTTGGGGATGATCTTCTTCGGGTTGCGGGACTCCTCGCCGTACATCGCCGTGGACTCGAAGCCGACCCAGGACCAGAAGGCGAAGAAGAGGCCGAGGCCGGCGGACGTGCCCTTGAAGGCGTTGACCGGGTTGACCGGGTCGAGGCTGAAGCCGTTGGGGCCGCCGCCGTGGAAGGCGACCGAGACCGCCATCGCGGCGAGGATCGTCACCTCGGTGGCCAGGAGTACGACGAGCAGCTTCTCGGCGACCGAGACACCGAACCAGGTGCCCATCGCGTTGACCGCGAGCATCAGGACCGCGAACGCCCACCAGGGGATGTGCACCCCGGTCTGGTCCTTCAGCGTGCCCGTCGCGAACGTCGAGAAGATGCCGATGAGCGCCGGTTCGAAGACGACGTACGCGAAGGTGGCGAGCAGTCCCGAGGCGAGGCCCGCCGTGCGGCCGAGGCCGTAGGAGATGAAGCCGTAGAAGGCGCCGGTCGAGGTGATGTGCTTCGCCATCGACGTGAAGCCGACGGAAAAGATTGCCAGGACGACCATTGCGACGAGGTAGCTCGCGGGCGCGCCGATGCCGTTGCCCGCCGACACCATGAAGGGCACGTTGCCCGTCATCGCGGTGATCGGCGCGGCGGTCGCCACGGCCATGAAGACCACGCCGAGCAGGCCGATGGCGTTGGGCTTCAGCCGGTGAACCGTGCCTCCCTCGTCCGTCTTCGCCGCCGGGGCGACTCCCTCGTCCACTGCCATCGGGTGGCCCCTCTCCTTGTCCGTCCACTACGTGCCGAACCGGAACTCTGTAGACCGAATAAGTCGAGCAAGGGTCTCGGGGCGTTAAATGTTTGTCAACCAGACCTTTAGAAATCTGACGGCAACACGCGGCTCGTAGCGTCGTCGGCATGAGCTACACGTCCGTTCTCGGCGGTCGACACCACCGCTTCGACACCCTCGCCCGTCTGCTCGCCGCCGCGAGTCCCGAACGCTCCGGCGACCGGCTGGCCGGACTCGCCGCCGCATCCGAACAGGAGCGGGTGGCCGCGCGCTGGGCGCTCGCGGACGTGCCGCTCACGGAGTTTCTGACCGAGCCGCTGATCCCGTACGAGACGGACGACGTGACCCGGCTGATCCTCGACACGCACGACACGGCTGCCTTCGCGCCGGTGGCGGGGCTGACGGTGGGCGAGTTCCGGGAGTGGCTGCTGTCTCCCGGAGCCGATGCGGGGGCGCTGGCCGCCCTCGCGCCCGGGCTCACGCCCGAGATGGTCGCCGCGGTCTCCAAGCTGATGGGCAACGCGGACCTGGTCGCGGTGGCCCGCAAGGTGCGCGTGGTCACCGCGTTCCGCTCGACGATCGGGCTGCCGGGACGGCTGGCGACCCGGCTCCAGCCCAACCATCCGACCGACGACCCGGCGGGCGTGGCGGCGGCCCTCCTCGACGGACTGCTGCTGGGCTCCGGCGACGCGGTGATCGGCATCAACCCGGCCACCGACAGCCCCAAGGCCGTACGGGACCTGCTGGAACTGCTCGACGGGGTGATCCAGAGGTACGCGATCCCCACCCAGTCCTGTGTGCTGTGCCATGTCACGACGAGCGTGGACCTGATGTCCCGGGGCGCCCCGGTGGACCTGGTCTTCCAGTCGATCGCGGGGACACAGGCGGCGAACGCGTCCTTCGGGGTGACGCTGGGGCTGCTCGACGAGGCGTACGAGGCCGCCCTCGCCCTGGAGCGGGGCACGGTCGGCCGGAACGTCATGTACTTCGAGACCGGGCAGGGCAGCGCCCTGTCGGCGGGCGCGCACCACGGGGTGGACCAGCAGACGGTGGAGGCCCGGGCGTACGCGGTGGCGCGGCGCTACGACCCGCTGCTCGTGAACACGGTCGTCGGCTTCATCGGCCCGGAGTACCTCTACGACGGCCGGCAGATCCTGCGCGCCGCCCTGGAGGACCACTTCTGCGGCAAACTCCTCGGCCTGCCCATGGGGCTGGACATCTGCTACACCAACCACGCCGACGCGGACGACGACGACATCGCCACGATGCTCACGATGCTCGGCGTGGCCGGGGCGTCCTTCGTGATCTGCACGCCGGGCGGCGACGACATCATGCTCAACTACCAGTCCGCCTCGTACCACGACGCGTTGTACCTCAGGGAGGTTTTGGGGCTGCGTCCGGCACCGGAGTTCGAGACCTGGCTCGACTCGATCGGGCTGCTGGACGAGAAGGGCGGGATCCGCGAGACGACCGGAGCGGCCCACCCGCTGACGGCTATCGGGAAGGAACTGGCGGCATGAGCGAAGTGGCCGTACAGACAAGTGAGTTGTGGTCGTCGCTGCGGCAGCGCACCCAGGCCCGCATCGGCCTCGGCCGCGCCGGTTCCGCCCTCCCCACCCGGCACCGCCTGGAACTTCAGGCGGCGCACGCGGCCGCCCGGGACGCCGTGCACTCGCCGTTCGAGCCCGACGTGATCGCGGCGGGGCTGGCCGGGACGCCGACGGTACGGGTGCGCAGCTCGGCTCCGGACCGGCTCACCTACCTCCAGCGACCGGACCTGGGCCGCCGCCTCGACCCCACGGACCGGGCCCATCTGCCCACGGGGGAGTGGGACGCGGTCTTCGTGGTCGCCGACGGGCTGTCCAGCCGGGCGGTGCACGAGCACGCGGCGGCGGTGGTACGGGAGACGGCGGCCCGCCTCGAGGACTGGCACCTCGCTCCCGTCGTCCTCGCCGAACAGGCCCGCGTGGCCCTCGGCGACGACGTCGCGCAGGCGATGGGTGCCGCGATGGTCGTCGTCCTGGTCGGTGAACGGCCCGGTATGTCGGCGGCGGACTCCCTGGGCGCGTATCTCACGTACCGGCCCACCCCGGTCGTGACGACGGACGCCGACCGCAACTGCCTGTCCAACATCCGCCCCCCGCTGGGCCTGAATTACGCGGGGGCGGCGGAAAAGCTGGCGGGGCTGATGACCAGGGCACGGGAGTTGGGCCTGACCGGGGTGAACCTGAAGGACGAGACGGACGCACTGCCGGGGTAGCCCCGACCACAAGGCTCCCCCCGGTCCCCCCCTCACCGCCCCGGCAGCACCAACCCCAACGCCCCCTCCCGCACCGTCCACGTCCGTCTCCGTACCGGTCCCGCCACCCCCGCGTCCGCCCGGTACCGGAAATCCGCCCCGGTGACGGTCACCGTCCTGCCGGTGGCCAGCAGCGGGGACGCCTCCGCGCCCACCGACAGCGGGCGTACCTCCACCGAGGCCAGGCCGCCGCCGGAGCCGGGGGTCACCGAGACCGACTCCAAGGGCTGGTCCAGGCCCACCAGCGTGACCCCGTCGACCTCCACCCGCAGCCGCGAGGGCCCCGGAAGGGCAGGCGCGGTCTCCCGGGCGGGACGGGCCGGCACCAGGGTCCGTACGAGGGACTGGCAGGTCCGCAGCCAGGGCCGCGCGGCCTCCACGGACTCCTCCCGCGCGACCAGCGCGGGAATCCGCAGTGCGCCGAGGACCACCCCGTCGCTGTCGTCCACCAGCATGTCCAGCCGCCGCTCGGCCCCGTCCAGGACCGCCCGCGCGGCCGCCACCGCCCCCGTAGGCACCCCGAGGGCGTGGGCGACTCCGAGCATCGGCCCCACCGGCACCACCGACAGCACACATTCGGCCAGCTCCCGCTGCCGGTGCAGCAGCACCACCGCCCGCATCAGCGCACGGTCGTCGCCGACGACCACCGGCCGACGCGAGCCGCGCCGTGCCAGCGCCCGGGCGAACTCCTCGGGCCCCTCCGGCAGACACACCTTCGTCGCCGCACCCGCGCTGAGCACGTCTTTCACGATCCGTACGGACTCGCCGTCCGTCTGCCGGGCGACCGGGTCGATCACCACCAGCAGGTGATCAAAAGTCGCGGAAGTCGCCACCTCGGCCATGCCTCGCTTCCTCGGGTAGCATCTTTGTGCAAGAGCCCCTTGCGCTATTGCGCCAGGGGCTTCGTCTATTCCGGGGCACCCGGGTCCGACGGGCAGCGGCCGACGACGGCCGTGGTGCACGCGACGGAGGAACCGTACGCGTACGCCCCCGACCTTGGACATGCCCCGCCCGGAAGGGGTGTACGCGCGTGCCCGCACTTGTGCTGCTCGGTGCTCAGTGGGGTGACGAAGGCAAGGGAAAGGCGACCGACCTGCTCGGTGGCTCGGTGGACTATGTGGTGCGCTACCAGGGCGGCAACAACGCCGGCCACACGGTAGTCGTGGGCGATCAGAAGTACGCCCTCCACCTCCTCCCTTCCGGAATCCTGTCTCCGGGGTGTACCCCGGTCATCGGCAACGGTGTCGTCGTCGATCCGTCGGTCCTGTTCTCCGAGCTGAACGGACTGAACGACCGCGGCGTCGACACCTCCAAGCTCCTGATCAGTGGTAACGCCCACATCATCACGCCCTACAACGTCACCGTCGACAAGGTGACGGAACGCTTCCTCGGAAAGCGCAAGATCGGCACGACGGGGCGCGGCATCGGACCGACCTACGCCGACAAGATCAACCGCGTGGGCATCCGCATCCAGGATCTGTACGACGAGTCGATCCTGACCCAGAAGGTCGAGGCGGCCCTCGACGGCAAGAACCAGCTCCTGACCAAGGTCTTCAACCGCCGCGCCATAGAGGTCGGGCAGGTCGTCGAGGAGCTGCTGGGCTACGCGGACCGGCTCAAGCCCTACGTCGCCGACACGGTCCTGGTGCTCAACCAGGCCCTGGAGCAGGACAAGGTCGTCCTGTTCGAGGGTGGCCAGGGCACGCTCCTGGACATCGATCACGGCACGTACCCCTTCGTCACCTCCAGCAACCCCACCGCGGGCGGTGCCTGCACGGGTGCGGGCGTCGGCCCCACGAAGATCAGCCGGGTCATCGGCATCCTCAAGGCCTACACGACCCGGGTCGGCTCGGGCCCGTTCCCGACCGAGCTGTTCGACGAGGACGGCGACGCGCTGCGCCGCATCGGCGGTGAGCGGGGTGTCACCACCGGCCGTGACCGTCGCTGCGGCTGGTTCGACGCGGTGATCGCCCGGTACGCGACCCGCGTCAACGGCCTCACCGACTTCTTCCTCACCAAGCTCGACGTCCTCACCGGCTGGGAGCAGATCCCGGTCTGTGTCGCGTACGAGATCGACGGCCGCCGCGTCGAGGAGCTCCCGTACTCCCAGACCGACTTCCACCACGCGAAGCCGGTCTACGAGTACCTCCCGGGCTGGAGCGAGGACATCACCAAGGCGAAGTCCTTCTCCGACCTGCCGAAGAACGCCCAGGACTACGTGAGGGCGCTGGAGGAGATGTCCGGCGCCCCGATCTCCGCGATCGGCGTGGGCCCGGGCCGGGACGAGACGATCGAGATCAACTCGTTCCTGTAAATCCCTTTTGTTCGAAGGCTGTTGGGCCGGTCATGGACTTCCTTGACCGGCCCATGGCTTGCTCCTGGTTCCGCGCGCAACCGGCGGGACGGGACTATCTACGCGGGTAGTTCCGTCTCTCCTCCCTCCCCCTTCCAGGAGCCCTTCCATGCCCGTCAGTCCCCTGAACCGTCGCGCTTTCGTGAAGAAGTCAGCCGTCACCGGTGCGGCCGTGGCCGTCGCGGGGACGGCGGGAGCTCCCGCCGCCCAGGCCGCCGAGCACCAGCCGGTGAAGAAGAACCGCACCTGGTCGTTCTCCGTCCTCGGCACCACCGACCTGCACAGCCACGTCTTCGACTGGGACTACTACCTGGACAAGGCCTACTCCGACAGCAAGGGCAACTCCGTCGGGGTCGCCCGGGTCGCCACGCTCATCAAGCAGCAGCGCGCGGCCAAGGGCGAGGAGCATGTGCTGCTCGTCGACGCCGGCGACATCATCCAGGGCACCTCACTGGCGTACTACTTCGCGCGCGTGCAGCCCATCACCGACAAGGGCGCGCCGAAGCACCCGATGGCCGTCGCCATGAACTACATGCGCTACGACGCCGCCGCCCTCGGCAACCACGAGTTCAACTACGGCATCGAGGTGCTCAGGAAGTTCGAGAGCCAGTGCCGCTTCCCGCTCCTTGCCGCCAACGCCCTGGACGCGAAGACGCTGAAGCCCGCCTTCCAGCCGTACACCGTGAAGCGGATCTGTGTGCCGGGCGCCCCCGACATCAAGGTCGGCATCCTCGGCCTCACCAACCCCGGCATCGCCCTGTGGGACAAGGACAACGTCAGCGGGAAGATGGTCTTCCCCGGCCTGGTCGAGCAGGCGAAGAAGTACGTGCCCCGGCTGCGCGCGCTCGGCTGTGACGTCGTCTTCCTGACCGACCACTCGGGGCTCGACGGTTCCTCGTCGTACGGCGACGAACTGCCGTACGTCGAGAACGCCTCGAACCTCGTCGCCCAGCAGGTTCCCGGCATCGACGCGATCCTCGTCGGTCACACCCACGTCGAGGTGCCGTCGTACACCGTGAAGAACGAGGAGACCGGCGAGGACGTCCTCCTCTCCGAGCCGTACTGCTGGGGCTACCGGCTCAGCGTCTTCGACTTCGAGCTGGAACTCGTGCGCGGGCAGTGGAAGGTGACCAGCAAGACCGCCCAGACCCTGAACCCCAACACGGTCGACGAGGACCCGGAGATCAAGAAGCTCCTGGAGGCCGACCACGAGCTGGTCGTGAAGTACGTCAACACGCCCGTCGGCACCTGTACCGAGGACCTCTCGGCGGCGGACTCCTGCTGGAAGGACGTCCCGATCATGGACTTCATCCACCAGGTCCAGATGGACACCGTCAAGGCCGGCCTGTCGACCGCCGACGCCGCCCTCCCGTTGATCTCGGTCGCCGCGCCCTTCTCCCGCACCGCCGACATCCCCGCGGGCAGCGTCACCATCAAGGACATCGCCGGGCTCTACATCTACGACAACACCCTGTACGGCAAGAAGCTCACCGGCGCCCAGCTCAAGGACTACCTGGAGTACGCGGCGAAGTACTACTACCAGGTGGCCGCCGGCACGAAGGTCGACACCGCGACCCTCACCAACGCCAACAGCTTCTGGGACTACATGTACGACACCGCCGCGGGCGTCTCGTACGACATCGACATCGCGCAGGCGGAGGGTTCGCGGATCAAGAACCTGTCCTACAACGGCACTCCGGTCACCGACGACCAGGTCTTCGTCGTCGCCGTCAACAACTACCGCGCCAACGGCGGCTCCGGCTACCCGCACATCGCCGCCGCGGACATCGCCTACAGCTCCACCAACGAGATCCGCCAGCTGATGATCGACTACGTGACCTCGAAGGCCACGCTGGACCCGAAGGACTTCGCGGTCACCAACTGGCAGCTGACGCAGGGCGGTACGCCCGTGTTCTGACGGGGGCGCGACGTCCATCGGATGTTTACGCGGACTTGGTAACTCTGGTGTCAGGCGTACTCATTCACCTCGGGGGGACCGATGGATGCGGAAGGCTGGACGAGGGAGCTGGGCAGACCGGGGAGCGTGCGGGAGCTGGGCGGGGTGCGGGTGTCCGCGGTGCGCTGCCCGGCCCTGTCGCTGACCGGAGGCAGCGCGGGACCGTACCATCTGGCGCTGTTGCTGGCCGGTGAGCTCGTCCTCGACCAGGAGGGCCGCAGTGCACGGGCCGGCCGCGAGGACCTGGTGCTGCTGGACGGGGGCCGGCCGTTCCGGCTGGCGTTCACCGCGCCCCGGAACACGGTCGTCACCGCCCATCTCCCCGTCGTCCCCGGTGATCCGGGGCAGTGCGTGGCACGCACGCTCAGCGGCCGGGAGGGGCTGGGCGCACTGGTCGCCGGGTTACTGACGGGACTGGCCCGGGACACCACCCCCTACCGGTCCGCCGAGGAACGACGGCTGGGCGTGGCCGTACTCGAACTCAGCGGTGCGCTCCTGGACTCGGGGCACTCGGAACCCGCCCCTGCGCCGCTCCTCCCGCGCGTCCAGGCGTACGTCCTTCAGCACCTCGGCGACGGCCGCCTCACGCCCGACGACGTGGCCGCCGCGCACCACATCTCCACCCGCTATCTGCACCGCCTCTTCCAGCGCCAGGGCCTGACCGTGGCCGCCTGGATCAAGGCGCAGCGCCTGGAGCGGTGCCGCCGTGACCTGGCCGATCCACGGCTGGCACACCTCCCCGTGCACGTCATCGCGGCCCGCTGGGGTTTCGCCCAACCCGCCGACTTCAGCAGGGCGTTCCGCACCGCCTACGGGATCTCCCCCTCGTGCTTCCGAGGGCGCTCCCTGCCAACAAACAGTGCGCGCGCTGCCAACGACAGTCGCCTCACGGCTCAGCAGACTCACGGATAAGTACTGGAACCACATCCATGGGGGAGCCGTATGGCCGAGAACCAAGCCGCTGCCGCTGCAGCGAGCGAGCAGAAGCCGGTGGAACCGCGAGGCGGCGCCGGGCTGTTCGACGTCGACCCGGACCAGGCCGGGGTGAGCCAGGACCCGAAGAAGGTCGTCAAGGGGGACATCTCCGTCTTTCCCGAGAACGCGGAGGTCTGACATGGGATCCGTCTCGGGGATGCTCGCGCAGATGCGCGCCCTCATCGGCACCGGTGAGTACCCGCCCGGCTCGAACAGCAACAAGGTCACCGACTGGTACGGCTTCGACGACGCGTGGTGCGACATGACCGTCAGCTACGCGGCCGCCCACTCGGACAACCTCGGCGCGGTGTGCGGAAAGTTCGCGTACACGGTCGCGCACGCCAACGCCTTCAAGGCGAAGGGGCGTTGGCACTACGGGCTGGGCGGGATCCGCCCGGGTGACATCGTCTTCTTCGACTGGGACGGCAGCCGGACCATCGGCCGCATCGACCATGTCGGCGTCGTCGAGGCGGTGCACTCCAACGGCACCATCACCACCATCGAGGGCAACACCAGCGACAAGTGCCAGCGCCGCAGCCGCAACTCCGCCTGTGTGGTGGGCTACGGCCGGCCCAGCTACGGTGATGCGAGCCCGCTGCCGCCCACCGACGGCATCCTGCGAAAGGGCTCCAAGGGCGCCGCCGTCAAGACGCTCCAGAAGAACCTGAACACCGTCATGAAGTCCGGCCTGGTCGTCGACGGCGACTTCGGAGCGGCCACCGACACCGCCGTACGGGCCTTCCAGAAGAAGTACGGCCTGACGGTCGACGGCCAGTACGGGCCGGCGTCGGCCGCGGTGATGAAGTCCGCGCTCAAGGGCGGCACCAAGCCGACACCGCCCGCCCCGCGCCCGCCGGCCGCCGGGAAGCTCACGGTGGACGGTGAGTTCGGGCCCGCGACCTGCGCGGCGATGCAGCGCGCCCTGAACAAGCACGGCGCCAAGCTGAGCGTGGACGGTTCCTTCGGCCCGCTGACGAAGAAGGCCCTCCAGGGCTATCTGAAGGTCACCGCGGACGGTGTGGTCGGGCCCAACACGGTCAAGGCTCTTCAGAAGAAGGTTGGTTCGGGCGTCGACGGCAAGTGGGGCGCGGACACCACCCGGCACCTCCAGACGGCCCTGAACGCGGGCACGTTCTGAGCGGACGGGGACTCCGGCCGGTGGGCCGGAGTCCCCTGTCCCGCCGGGTATGCGGGCATTCACCCGTTCAGTAGATCAAGGTCGACCGGTGCTCTAGGGTGCGTCCAGGGTGTTCAGGGGGAACCGGGGGAGGGTCGGCGTCGTGCTCGAACGGGACTGGATGGCCGCGCAGTTCGAGGAGCACCGGCCCCGGCTGCGGGCCGTCGCGCACCGCATGCTGGGCTCGCTCGGCGAGGCCGACGACGCCCTCCAGGACGCCTGGCTGCGTATCGACCGCGCCGACACCTCCGGCGTGGAGAACCCGGGCGGGTGGCTGACCACGGTCGTGGCCCGGGTCTGCCTCAACCTGCTGCGGGCGCGGGAGGCCCGCCGCGAGGAGGAGTTGGCGGCGGACCGGATCCCGGCGGCCTCGGTGCGTGCCGTGGACCCCGAGGAGGAGGCGCTTCTCGCGGACTCCGTGGGCCTCGCCCTGCTGATCGTCCTCGACACGCTCGCGCCCGCCGAACGGCTCGCGTTCGTGCTGCACGACATGTTCCAGGTGCCGTTCGACGAGATCGCCCCGATGATCGACAAAACCCCGGCGACCACCCGGCAGTTGGCCAGCCGGGCCCGTCGCCGGGTCAAGGGCGCCCCCGCGCCCACCGGAGACGCCTCACGACGGCACCGGGTCGTGCACGCCTACCTCGCCGCCACCCGCGGCGGCGACTTCGACGCCCTGCTCGCCCTGCTCCACCCGGACGTGGTGCTGCACGCCGACCGGGCCGTCGTACCGACCCCCGAGCCCGTTCTCGTCCGGGGTGCCCGCCCGGTCGCCGAGGGCGCGATGGCCTCCCTGGGCCGGGCCCGGTCCGCCGCGCTCGTCCTCGTCGACGGCGAGGTCGGGATGGCGATGCTGGAGGAGGGCCGGCTGCGCGTACTGCTCCGGTTCACCTTCGACGGCGACCTCATCCGGGAGATCGACGTCGTGGCGGAGCCGGAGCGGCTGCGGAAGGCCCAAGTGGCGGTCGCGGAAGGGTAGTTCAGGCGGTAGGACGCAGGCGGCCGGAGGCCTTCTGGTACGCCGCCCCGAGCACCGCCGCGTTCACCAGGGCCCCGACGACGATCCCGGCCCACGCGAGTGCGCCCGGCAGCATCACGAACAGCAGCGAGGCCGGGGCCGTGACCAGGAACGCCCAGACCCCCGCGAGGCTCGCGTCGGCGTGCTCGACGAACAGCGCGTCCACACCGACCCAGCCGACGACGGCGGCCACGACGAGCAGGTAGCCGAGAGCGAGCGGGTTGAGGAAGTAGCGCGAGCCGTTCATGTGGACCCCCAGGTGGTCGGTCGGTGCGTCGGTGATGCCCACGATGCCCGGCCCCCGCGACCGCCGCCTGAGTCGCGGTACTCATCCTCTTCGCGGGAGGTACCTAGGGCCTCGGGAACTCCCCCGCGTGCGCTCGCGCCCACTGGGCGAACGTCCGTGCCGGGCGCCCCAGTACCTTCTCGACCGTCGGCAGCACCTCCGAACCCCGGTCGCCGTCCAGGGTGCGCCGCATGATGGCGTCGACGACCTCTGGAGGGAAGCCGTAGCGCGACATCCCGGCACGGGCGGCTTCGACCGGGACGGAGCGTACGCGCAGGCCGCGGCCCAGGATCTCGCCGAGAACCGCCAGCTCCTCCGTGGGGGTGAGGGACTGCGGGCCGCTCAACTCGTGGACGGCACCCGTGTGTTCGCCGGTGCTGAGTGCCAGTGCCGCGATCTCCGCCAGGTCCGCCGGGTCGATGCTCGCCGCCGGGCGGTCCGCGAAGGGGATCGCCACCTCGTCGCCGGTCCGCAACTGCCCGGCCCACTGAAGGGCGTTGGACATGAAACGGCCCGGGCGCAGCAGGGTCCAGGCGAAACCGCGGGCCGGGTCGGTCACCGCCGCCTCCGCCGTGCGCTGCCAGCGGGCGATCGGGTCGTCGCCCGTCCCGCCGTCCAGCGTGGACAGCTTCACGACCCGCCGTACTCCCGCCCGTGCCGCCGCCTCGGCGAGTGCGAGGTCATGGGTGGGCTCGGGGGCCGTACCCACCGCCTGCGCCGACATCAGGAAGACCCCGTCCACGCCCGCGAAGGCCGCGGCAAGGCTCTCCGGGTCCGCCGCGTCGCCGTACACCGCCTCGGCGCCGGCGGGGAACCGGGCCTCCGCCGGCCGCCGGGTCATCGCGCGCACCGGCTCCCCGGCCGCCGCGAGCCGCCGTACCAGCTCGCTCCCCACATGGCCCGTCGCCCCGGTCACCAGGATCATCGCGGTCTCCCCTCATGGATGACTCGTGGATGACCCCAGCCTGGGCGCGGAGGCGGCGGCCGGCGTCGCACCGGGGGAGGCCGTGCGGCTGCTCCCGCGGGAGTAGCCAGGAAGAAATGCCGCATACGGGCATATTCTGGAATCGTGCATCTCTGTGCGTCGATCTGGAGAAGGTGAGTGCGATGCGCGTACTGCTCAAGGTGTCCATGGACACGGAGAAGGCGAACGAGGCCATCAGCCACGGCACCCTGCCGAAGCTGATCGAGCAGTCGATGGAACAGATCAAGCCCGAAGCGGCCTACTTCACCTCCGAGAACGGTCAGCGCACCGCCTACCTGGTCTTCGACATGCAGGACAGCTCACAGATGCCGGTGATCAGTGAGCCGTTCTTCATGAACCTGGGAGCCAAGATCACCTACACCCCGGTGATGAACTACGAGGACGTGCAGAAGGGGCTCTCCCAGCTGGGGCGCTGACCATCAGCTGAAGATGATCATCGAGCCCTGGGCGAGACTCCGGGTCGCCGCCGCGTGCAGGCCCAGCCAGACGTGGCGTTCACGGGAGAAGGGGCTGGGGTCGTACGGCGCGGGGACGGCCGGCTCCTCCAGTTCCGTGGGAGCGCGCGGCGGCTCGGGGGGCGCCGGGGGGTTGGCCGGGTCGATGCCGATCACCGGGGCCACGAACTCCAGCTCCCGCAGCAGGGTCTGCGAGGAGCCCAACGGGCCGCCGCCCGCGAGGAGTTCCTCGCTCGCCAACGGGTGCGGGAAGTCGACGGGGACGTACGCGCCCGCGTGGTCGTAGTGCCAGACCAGATGGGACTGCTGAGCCGTCGACTCGAACATCTCCAGCAACTGCTCGTAGTCACCGCCGAGTTCGTCGACCGGGGTGACCGGGAGCCCGCAGACCTGGAGCAGATAGGCGCGGCGCAGGAAATGCAGGGCGTCGTAGTCGAACCCGGCCACCGGGGCGACCTCGCCGGACAGGCCCGGCATGTATTGGTACACCGGCACCGGCGGCAACCCGGCCTCGGCGAGCACCTTGTTGTATTGCGCGAGTTCCTCGGCGAACGGGTTGTCCGGGGTGTGGCACAACACGTCGACGAGCGGGACCAGCCACAGGTCACAGGCCAAAAGACAGCTCCTCGGATACTCGCGGTGCGCGGATGTCTTCACACAGTGGTCAGGGAAGGGTAGTCGCTGAAGTGCCGGGTCGGGGCCCTTCGTGCGGGTTGTGCTGGTCCCTTACCCGTGCCGGAAGCGCTCAGTCGGCGGTGAGGCCCTCGATGAGGGTCAGATAGTGGCCGTTGTAGGCGGTGAGGAGCTTGCGGGCGGTCGCGGTGTCCCGCCGGTACAGGGCGTCGGCGACCTCGGGGTGCCCGGACCACAGGCTGCCGCGCAGATCGGTGAGCCGGCGCAGGTGCTGGACCGTGCACACCCAGGTCTGCACACGCAGCCGGTGCAGGAAGTCGGCGAGGTAGGGGTTGCCGAACAGGACGCTCAGCTCGCGCCAGAAGCGCAGGTCGTAGCCGATCAGTACGGTCAGGTCGCCCGCGACGGCGGCCCGCTGGGCCTCCTCGCCGCGCCGCCGGACGCCCGCCACGGCCGCGGCGGTCCGGGGCTCGTCGAGCTCCTGGAAGATGCGGTGGCCGGCGTCGAGCGCCTGGAACATGCCGTCCGTGACCAGGCTGCGGGCTTCGATCATGCCGCGGAAGTCGTCGAGGGAGTACTCGTGCACATGGAAGCCGCGGTGCTGGTCGGCCTCCAGGAGCCCCTGCGCCGACAGATCGACGAGCGCCTCGCGGACCGGGGTGGCGGAGACGCCGTACTGCTCGGCGATCTCCTTCACCGTGAACTCCTGGCCCGGCTGGAGCCGCCCGGCCAGCACCTCGTCCCGCAGCGCGTCCGCGATCTGCTGCCGCAGCGTACTGCGGGTGACGGAACCGTTGCTGCTGCCGGGCATCGTCGGGCGCCTCCCTCGCGCAGGTGCAGATGGCGTGCTCGTACATATGTCTACGAGCACGCCACCTTACGCGTTCGAAGGCGGGGAGTGCTTACTCCGTGTACTCGTCCGCCACGGAGAGCGCGCTGTCCAGCGCGGCCAGCCCCTCCTTGAGCTCCGCCTCGCTGACGTTGCACGGCGGCACCACATGCGTCCGGTTCATGTTGACGAAGGGCCAGATGCCCTGCTTCTTCGCGGCGGCCCCGAACGCGGCCATCGGCGCGTTCGCCTCACCCGCCGCGTTGTACGGCACGAGCGGCTCGCGGGTCTCCCTGTTCTTCACGAGCTCCAGCGCCCAGAACATGCCGACACCGCGCACCTCGCCGACGCTCGGGTGCCGCTCGGCGAGCTCCCGGAGCGCGGGCTCCAGGACGGCCGTACCGAGGTGCTTGGCGTTGTCGATGACGCCCTCCTCCGCCATGACGTTGATCGTCGCGACGGCGGCGGCACAGGCGAGGGGGTGCCCGGAGTAGGTGAGGCCACCGGGGTACGGCCGCTTGCCGAAGGTCTCCGCGACGGCGCCGGAGATGGCGACCCCGCCGAGCGGCACGTATCCGCTGTTGACGCCCTTGGCGAAGGTCATCAGGTCCGGGGTGACGTCGAACAGGTCGGCGGCGAACCACTCGCCGGTGCGCCCGAACCCGGCCATGACCTCGTCCAGGATGAAGACGATCCCGTACTTGTCGCAGATCTCGCGGACACCGGCGAGGTAGCCGGGTGGCGGGACCATGATCCCCGCGGTGCCCGGGATGGTCTCCAGGATGATCGCGGCGACGGCGGCCGGGCCCTCGAAGGCGATGGTCGTCTCCAGGTGCTCCAGCGCCCGCGCGGTCTCCTGCTCCTCCGTCTCGGCGTAGAAGCGGGACCGGTACAGGAAGGGCGCCCAGAAGTGCACGACCCCGGCGGAGGCGCTGTCGGAGGCCCAGCGCCGCGGATCCCCGGTGAGGTTGACGGCCTGCTGGGTGCCACCGTGGTACGACCGGTAGGCGGACAGCACCTTGGCCCGCCCGGTGTGCAGCCGGGCCATCCGGACGGCGTGCTCGACGGCGTCGGCACCGGCGTTGGTGAAGAAGATCTTGTCCAGGTCCCCGGGCGTCCGCTCGGCGATCAGCCGGGCCGCCTCCGAGCGCGCCTCGATGGCGAAGGCGGGCGCGAACGTCGTCAGCGTGGCCGCCTGCTCCTGTATCGCGGCGACGACCTTCGGATGCTGGTAGCCGATGTTGGTGTAGACGAGCCCGCTGGTGAAGTCGAGATAGCGGTTCCCGTCGTAGTCCCAGAAGTACGACCCCTCCGCGCCGGCGACGGCGAGCGGGTCGATGAGCTCCTGCGCGGACCAGGAGTGGAACACATGAGCACGGTCCGCGGCCTTCACGGCGGCGCCGACCTCGGGGTGTGGCTGAGGGGTCATGCCGGTGAGCGTAAATGTCCGCGATGCGGAAGCGGTATGGGCGTCCTGTCTGTGGACGGCGGCTTTCCACGACAGGTTGTCCAGGGCTCCGCCATTGACAGTTTGCTGTCGAAATGACAGCATGTTGTCATCTGGCCGGAACGCAAGGCCCCAGGGCCCGAGGAGGCAGCCATGAGCCGCAAGCCCGTGCATCTCGCCGTGTACGACACCTACGCCGACTGGGAGACAGGACACGCCACCGCCTATCTCGCCCGCGCCGGGTACGAGATCCGGACCGCCGGACCCTCGCGTGAGCCGGTGACCTCCATCGGTGGCCTGCGGGTGCAGCCCGCGTGCGCCCTGGACGACGTACGGCCGTCCGAGAGCTCCCTGCTGATCCTGCCGGGCGCCGATCTCTGGGACGCAGGCGACGACCTCGCCCCCTTCGCCCGCAAGGCGCGGGAGTTCGTCGACGCCGGGGTTCCCGTCGCCGCGATCTGCGGGGCCACCGTGGGGCTCGCGCGAGAGGGGCTGCTGGACGACCGGGAGCACACCAGTGCCGTGTCCTTCTACCTGGCGGCCACGGGGTACGGCGGCGGCGAGCGGTACGTCGACGCGGACGCCGTGACCGACCGCGGGCTGATCACCGCCGGACCCACCGAGCCGGTGGCGTTCGCCCGGGAGATCTTCCGGTTGCTCGGGGTGTACGACGGCGAGGTGCTGGACGCCTGGTACCGGCTGTTCCACGACTCCGACGCCGAGGCGTACGCCGTGCTGGAGAAGGCGCAGGCGTCCGGGTGAGCCGGGAGCGGCAGGAACTGCTCAGCCGCAGCGCGCTCGGGGTGTTCCGGCTCAACGGTCAGTTCCTCACCGTCGCCGAGGAGTTGGCCGGGCCGTCCGGGCTCACCGCCGCCTGGTGGCAGGTGCTCGGCGCGGTGCTCGGGCAGCCGCTGCCGGTCGCCGGGATCGCCCGGGAGATGGGCATCACCCGGCAGAGCGTGCAGCGGATCGCCGATCTGCTGGTGGAGCGGGGGCTGGCCGAGTACCGGCCCAACCCCGCCCACCGGCGCGCCAAGCTCCTCGCGCCGACGGAGGAGGGACTGGCCGCCGTGCGGCGGATCGGCCCGGGCCACGCGGCCTTCGCCGACCGGCTCGCGGAGGCCTTCGGGGAGTCCGAACTCGCCGAAGCCGTAGGGATGTTGGAGCGGCTGTCCAAGGTGCTCGATCAGATCTCGACGGGGGACGGACAGATGTAGACACTGGTCTTTGTCGGGCAGGTGTGCGGTCTCGGGGGAGGGCCTGCGATGGAGGAGCCGGAGGAACACGCCTCTGCCGAACCTGAACACCACCACTCGCGGGAACGCCATTCGCCCCGCACGTACCTGACCCCGTACGTGCCGGAGCCGGAGGAGGAAGCGACGCACCGCAGTCGTTCCGTGACGGCGGCCCTCGTCGCCGTCGCACTGGTGGTCGCCGTGGGTGCCGGCGGCACGGTCTACGCCGTCCTGGGCGACGGCCCCCAAGCGGCGCCGACGGCTCCCTCGGCTCCGCCCTCGCCCTGAAGTCCCCTCCCGCGTGAGGGTCACCTGGGCTCGGGCGGCCGCTGCCTGGGCATGTTCGGGCGGGCGGGCGGGCCCGGGGGCAGGGGAAACCGGCCCTGGGCGGCACCCGGGTCCTGCCGTCCCCCGGACGTCACCGCCCCCTGGATCCCCATGGGAGTCGACCCGTTCCGGAACTCCACGATCCAGTCGGCGGTCTCCACCCGGATCAGCTCCGTCACGTCCTCCGAGAAGCGGCGCAGAACCCCCAGGCAGCGCTCGGTCGCCTCCGCCGCCGTGCCCTCCGTCGGCCCGAGCACCTCCCGCACACTCTCCGAGGCCCAGTCGAACTGCAATGCCAGGAGACGGCGCTGGACGGCCTGCGCGGTGGCCACGTCCCTTATCCAGCCGGAGGTCACCCCGAAGTACCGGTCGACGGCGACGCAGGCCACACCGAGCAGCAGTCCGAGATAACCCCAGGCCGCGACCCCGGCTCCCGCCACCCCCGTCAGATCCAACAAGGGCAGCACGGCCCCGGTCACCGCCCCCGCCGCGGCCCCGCTCCGCAGGGCCCGCGCGCCCCGTCGCTTCCACACCCGGTCCGCGAGATACCAGGCCGCCGTCTCCAGCGCCCCGTGTTCCACCCACCGGTACAGCTCGTCCAGCCGCACGGCGGGCTCGCCCCAGTCCCCGAGCGGAAACGTCCGCCCGGCCAGATCGGCCCGCCCGTCCTGGGGCAGGCCCTCGGGCTGCATCTCCGGCTGACCCACCCGGCGCTCCCTACTGATCGGTCACCCTGCGTGACGCCTGATGCTGATGTGCCGGACCCTTCCTACCGCCCAATGGGTGGCGAAGGGGGTTCTTTGGTGACTTTTCCGCTCGGAAGAGGGCCTTGATCAGGTATAGGCCACTACGTCAACTCACTCGAAAGAGTGCTGGGGCGACGGCCACGTGGAACACGTAGGCTCGTCACAGACGGAAGACCAAGGCGAAAAGCACAGGAGCTGATCGTGATCCCCGGTGGTGGCCAGCCCAACATGCAGCAGCTGCTCCAGCAGGCCCAGAAGATGCAGCAGGACCTGGCGAACGCGCAGGAGGAACTCGGCAGGACCGAGGTCGACGGCCAGGCGGGCGGCGGTCTGGTGAAGGCCACCGTCACCGGCGCCGGAGAACTGCGCGCGCTGAAGATCGACCCGAAGGCGGTGGACCCCGAGGACACCGAGACCCTCGCCGACCTGATCGTGGCGGCGGTCCAGGCGGCCAACGAGAACGCCCAGACCCTCCAGCAGCAGAAGCTCGGCCCGCTCGCCCAGGGCCTCGGCGGCGGCAGCGGTATCCCCGGGCTGCCTTTCTAGGCGAGGGGCGGGTCTTTCACCGTGCCCGTCTTTCTTTGGCGGGCATCGGCCAACTAGCGTACGTACTGCAAGGAACCCCAGGAAGGACGGCAGTCCGTTGTACGAAGGCGTTGTTCAGGACCTCATCGACGAACTGGGGCGGCTCCCCGGCGTCGGTCCCAAGAGCGCCCAGCGGATCGCCTTCCACATCCTCCAGGCGGAGCCGACGGACGTACGGCGCCTCGCGCAGTGCCTGATGGAGGTCAAGGCGAAGGTCCGCTTCTGCGCGACCTGCGGCAACGTGGCCCAGGAAGAGCTGTGCAACATCTGCCGCGACACCCGCCGCGACCTCTCCGTCATCTGTGTGGTGGAGGAGCCGAAGGACGTGGTCGCCATCGAGCGCACCCGTGAGTTCCGTGGCAAGTACCACGTCCTGGGCGGCGCGATCAGCCCGATCGAAGGTGTCGGTCCGGACGACCTGCGGATACGAGAACTTCTCGCGCGGTTGGCCGACGGGACGGTCACGGAGCTGATTCTGGCCACCGACCCGAACCTGGAGGGCGAGGCCACAGCGACGTACCTCGCCCGCATGATCAAGCCCATGGGCCTCAAGGTCACCCGCCTGGCCAGCGGCCTCCCGGTGGGTGGCGACCTGGAATACGCGGACGAGGTGACCCTCGGCCGCGCCTTCGAGGGGAGACGACTCCTAGATGTCTGACGCCACACTGCACGCGACTGCCCAGGACCCCGACGACTTCGCGGTCCAGATCGCCGACCAGGTCGAGAGCTTCCTGGTGGCCGTCATGGAGGTGGCGAAGGGCGACGAACCCGACTCGGCCGTCCCCTTCCTCCTCCTGGAGGTCTCCCAGATCCTGCTGGCCGGCGGACGTCTGGGCGCCCACGAGGACATCGTCCCCGACGAGCGCTACGAGCCCGACACGGGCCCGGACGCCGACGTGGACGAACTCCGCGAGAACCTCGCCCGGCTGCTGGACCCGATCGACGTCTACTCCGAGGTCTTCGACCCCTACGAGCCCCGCAAGGCCCCGGTCCCGGCCCGTATCTCCGACGACCTGACCGACGTCATCACCGACCTGCGCCACGGCATGGCCCACTACCGCGCGGGCCGCACCTCGGAGGCGCTGTGGTGGTGGCAGTTCTCGTACTTCTCCAACTGGGGCTCCACGGCGTCGGCGACGCTGCGCGCGCTCCAGTCGGTCGTGGCCCATGTGCGCCTGAACCAGCCCCTGGAGGAACTGGACGGCCTCGACACCGACCAGGCGATCGGTGACGAGACGCTGGAGTTCGAGGCGGGCAAGGTGATGGTGGAGGAGATCGCGGCTCCGTTGGGGCTGCGATCCCCGAAGTAGCCTCCATGTGACGCGGGTCATACGAGAAGGCGTCTGGAACGGCGTAATGCGCGGGCACCTGGGGTGGTCTCACTGCACAACGGCCATCCCCGGTCCGTGCCCCCGCCGACTTGGAGCCCCTCGTGCACGTCACCCTCCAGCAACCCACAGGCGCCCGCCTGATCACGGCCACGGACCAGGAACTCGCGATCCCCGCGACCCTGCGCTACACCTCCGCCGACCCGCCGGCCGTGCACATCGACTTCCCGCCCCACGTCACGGTCGACGGCGAGGCCACGACGTGGACCTTCGCGAGAGTGCTGCTGGGCGAGGGGCTGCGCGCCCCGGCGGGCATCGGCAACGTCCGCGTCCGCCCGGCCGGTTCGGCCCACACGTACGTCGAGTTCCACGCATCTCAGGGCATGGCCGTCCTCAGATTCGCCACGCCGGACCTGACGCGCTTCCTGGCCCGCACGTACACGATCGTCGCCGCAGGCGAGGAGACCGTGAGCGCGGAACCGGACCATGGGCTGGTGGCGCTGTTCGGGGGGCGGCTGTGATCCGCATCGGCTGCGGGGCCAGGAGAGGCTTCACAGGCCCCACAGTCCCTTTCCCACGGCCGTGATCCCGCCCGTCAGGGCCAGCAACAGCACCAGCAGGCGGGCCCGCCTCTCCGGTATCCGGGAAGCGAGCCACCTGCCGACCAGCCCGCCCGCCCCCATCGCCCCGATCACCAGAACCCACTGCACTCCACGGAGCCCCGGCACCCCGTTCGACGCCACCGAGAACGCGTTCACGATCACGCCGTAGAACATCGCGTTCGGGACGAACTCCCGTACCGTCCAGCCCGCGTTGACGGCGTAGAGCGAGAACGGCGGACCGCCCACCCCCGCCGCGGAGTTCATGAACCCGCCCGCCGCACCCGCGAACACGGCGCCTCGGGTGCCGCGCAGAGCGGCCACCCGGGCACCCCGCATGACGAGGAGCACCGCCGCTGTCACCAGCCCGCCCATGACCAACAGGAGCCAGGGCTGGGGGAGTCGGTGGGTCACCCAGGTGCCCGCCGGGACCGTGCAGGCCGCCGCCGCACACAGGGGCAGCATCGCCCGCGGCCGTACCAGCCGCCACCCGCCGGCCAATCCCACGAGACAGATCGCCCCGGCGGCGCAGTTGGCCAGGGCGACTCCTTGTGCCGGGCCGAGCAGCAGGATGAGCGCGGGCACGGCGACCAGGGCGAAGCCCATTCCCGTGAGCCACTGCACCGAGGAGCCGAGCAGCACGATGCCCGTCAGAAGCACATCTTCCGTCACGGTCATGGTGTACCTCACTCCACCCCAGGTTCGGGAGAACACTCCCTCGTGACCGACCGCCGGAAACGGGATCGTTGATCTCACCAGGTCAACCACTCCGTACCGAAGGAAAATGCCATGAAGGCCCTGCTCTCCTCGACCCCCGTCCTCTGGTTCCTCTTCCTCTTCAACCTGGTCGTCGCCGCGGCCGCGCCGTTCGTCGTGGACGGAGCGCAGGGCGTCATGACCGCCGTCGGAATGGGTGTGGTGTCGCTCGGTGCCGGGGTCAGCCTTCTGCGCGGACAGCGACCGAGCGGGCACGGTGCGTGAATTGGGGAGTCCCTGTCTCTCCCCTGTATCTCGGCTGCACGGGCCCTAACCAGCGCAAAGAGAGTCTGGAGTCAGTTCAGAGCACAGCCTCTCACCGCACTGGAGACAGCGATGACCCGTCGTTCCATGACCAAGCGCGCAGCCATAGTCACCGCGACCGCGATCGTCGCTGTGGGAACCGTCGGTACCGTCGCCGCCACCGCCGGGACGGACGCCCCGAAGAAGCCCACCAAGACGGCGATCGCGGGCCTGTTCACCACCTGGAACGCGGCCCTGCAGACCGGTGACTCCGAGAAGGTGGCGGACCTGTACGCCGAGGACGCGGTCCTCCTGCCCACCGTCTCCAACAAGGTCCGCACCGACCGCGCCGGCATCGTCGACTACTTCCAGCACTTCCTGGAGAACAAGCCGGCCGGCAAGAAGGTCCAGACGATCGTCAAGGTCCTCGACAGCGACTCCGCGATCGACACCGGCGTCTACGAGTTCACGCTCACCGACCCGGACACCGGCGCCAAGCGCGTCGTCGAGGCCCGCTACACGTACGAGTACGAGAAGCGGGGCGGCCAGTGGAAGATCGTCAACCACCACTCCTCGGCGATGCCCGAAGGCTGATCTCCACCTTCAGCCCGCCCCCCGGTGCGTCCGCCAGCGCCACGGTCCCGCCGTCGTCGGTCACCAGCTGTTTGACGACGGCGAGGCCAAGACCCGAGCCGGAGCGTCCGGTCAGGCCCTGACCGCGCCAGAAGCGGTCGAAGGCGCGGGACTTGTCGGCGTCGGACATGCCGGGTCCCTCGTCGAGCACGGACAGCACCACGGTGTCCGCCCGGGACTCGACCTCGACGGTGATCCGCCCGCCGTCCGGCGAGACCTCCAGGGCGTTCGAGAGCACGTTGTCCAGCACCTGGTCGAGATGACCGGGGCTGGCCAGCACAGACGGCCGGTCGTCGACAACACTCCCCCTGAGCGCGATGGTGACTCCGCGCTCGTCGGCGGCCGGCCTCCACACCGTCAGCCGTTCGTCCACGATCTCCCTGAGCGGCAGCGGCTCCGCGGCGGTCACCTTCGCCTCGGCACGGGCGAGCACGAGAAGGCCGTTGACCAGACGGCTCATACGGACCACTTCCGCTGTCGCCTGCTCCACGTCCTCCCGTACGAACTCGTCGTCCACGCCGTCCGCGATGTTGTCCAGCGACAGCCGCAACGCGGTCAAGGGCGTCCGCAGTTGATGCGACGCGTCCGCCACGAAGATCCGCTGCGAGGCCACCAGTGTGTCCAGGCGTTCCGCGCCCTGGTTCAGGGTGCGGGCGAGCGTCTGCGTCTCCGGCGGGCCCGTCACCGGGGACCGCGCGGTCAGGTCGCCGTCGCTGAACTTGCTGGCCATCGCGTTGAGTTCGCGCAGAGGGGCGGTGATACGGCGGGCGGCGTACGCCCCGATCGCGGCGGCCGCGGCCAGCACCAGCACGGCGAGAGCGGCCCGGAAGCCCCAGATCTGCCACAGCCGCCTGGTCATGTCCGAGGTCGAGTAGACGATCCGTACGGCGGCGTCGCCCTCGGCGGGCACGGTGACCTTCAGATGCTTGCCCCACACGAAGTCCGAACCCCAGTCGGTCGTCGGCTCGTTCTTCTCCAGGGCCCGGGTCAGCGCCGCGTCCGGGGTGGGGGTCGGCAGCTTCGGGTCACAGTCGGCGGTGGGGGTCACCTCGACGTCGCGGTACGCCTTGGCCACCTTGGTCAGCGCCTCGCACGAGGCCCTGTCACCGTTGCCGAGCAGCAGCGCCATGGTGTTCGCCTCGCGCAGGACCGACTGCCTGGTGTCGTCCCGCAACTGCTTGGTGAGCGTGAAGGCGACCGGGACGGTGAACAGGAAGATGGCCACCGCGACCAGCAGGATGTAGCTCCGGATGAGCTGCCGGTTCATGAAACCCCGTCGTCCGCGGCGATCTCCAGCCGGAAGCCCACTCCCCGGACCGCCTCGATGACGACCGCCCCTGCGAGCTTGCGCCGCAGCGCCGCCACATGCACGTCCAGTGTCTTGGTCGGCCCGAACCAGTTCGCGTCCCAGACCGCCTCCATGATCTGCTCGCGCGACATCAGCGCACCCGGCTCCTCGGTGAGGAAGGACAGCAGGCCGTACTCCTTGGGCGCCAGGGACACCTCCTCGCCGTCGAGGCGGACCCGGGCGGCCTTGCGGTCGATGGTGAGGCGGGAGCCGTATGTGTCGGGGCCCGCCGCGGCCGCCTCGCCACGGGGCTGGGCGCGCCGCATCACGGCTCGTATCCGTGCGATGACCTCACGGACCCCGAACGGCTTGGACACGTAGTCGTCGGCGCCGAGCTCCAGGCCGACCACCCGGTCCGTCTCGTCGCTGCGCGCGCTGATCACGATGATCGGCACGTCACCGCGCTCGCGCAGTGCCTTGCACACATCGAGGCCGTCGGTGTCGGGCAGACCGAGATCCAGGAGTACGACGTCGTAGGGGCCCTCGTGGCTCAGCGCGGCACCGCCGGTGGAGACCCACTCGACCTCGAACCCGTACCGGACCAGACCACGTCTCAGGGACTGGGCGACCGGTTCATCGTCTTCCACCAGGAGTACGCGCACAGTCGCACCCTAATGCTTGAAACTTAATTCACAGCTGTCACATGGACCCCACATCGTCGTGTGACGCGGTGCACTTTTCCCGAGGTCTCCGGATGGGCATGCGCTGACCTGGGTGTCCGAACCTCGCGATGTCTCACGATGCGATACCGCAGAGGTGAAAATCGGGTGCTCGTTAAACTGAGCCGACACACACGGACTGAGCGAGGAGCGCACGTGGGCCTTGTCGTGCAGAAGTACGGAGGCTCCTCCGTAGCCGATGCCGAAGGCATCAAGCGCGTCGCCAAGCGAATCGTCGAAGCGAAGAAGAACGGCCACCAGGTGGTCGTCGTCGTTTCCGCGATGGGCGACACGACGGACGAGCTGATCGATCTCGCCGAGCAGGTATCTCCTATGCCTGCCGGGCGTGAGTTCGACATGCTGCTGACCGCCGGAGAGCGTATCTCCATGGCGCTGCTGGCCATGGCGATCAAAAACCTGGGCCACGAGGCCCAGTCCTTCACCGGCAGCCAGGCAGGCGTCATCACCGACTCGGTCCACAACAAAGCCCGGATCATCGACGTCACGCCGGGCCGGATCCGCACGGCCCTCGACGAGGGCAACATCGCCATCGTCGCCGGCTTCCAGGGCGTCAGCCAGGACAAGAAGGACATCACCACCCTCGGGCGCGGTGGCTCCGACACCACGGCCGTCGCGCTCGCCGCCGCGCTCGACGCCGAGGTGTGCGAGATCTACACCGACGTCGACGGCGTGTTCACCGCCGACCCGCGCGTGGTGACGAAGGCGAAGAAGATCGACTGGATCTCCTTCGAGGACATGCTGGAGCTCGCGGCCTCCGGCTCCAAGGTGCTGCTCCACCGCTGTGTGGAGTACGCCCGCCGCTACAACATCCCGATCCACGTCCGGTCGTCCTTCAGCGGGCTGCAGGGCACGTGGGTCAGCAGTGAGCCGATCGAGCAAGGGGACAAGCCGGTGGAGCAGGCCATCATCTCCGGTGTCGCGCACGACACCTCCGAGGCCAAGGTCACGGTCGTCGGCGTGCCGGACAAGCCGGGTGAGGCCGCGGTCATCTTCCGCACGATCGCGGACGCCGAGATCAACATCGACATGATCGTGCAGAACGTCTCCGCCGCCTCCACCGGGCTGACGGACATCTCCTTCACGCTCCCCAAGGCAGAGGGCCGCAAGGCCATCGACGCCCTGGAGAAGAACAAGGCCGGCATCGGCTTCGACTCGCTGCGCTACGACGACCAGATCGGCAAGATCTCGCTCGTGGGCGCGGGCATGAAGACCAACCCCGGTGTCACGGCCGACTTCTTCACCGCCCTGTCCGACGCCGGCGTCAACATCGAGCTGATCTCGACCTCCGAGATCCGTATCTCGGTCGTCACCCGCGCCGACGACGTGCCCGAGGCGGTCCGCGCCGTGCACAGCGCCTTCGGTCTCGACTCCGACAGCGACGAGGCCGTGGTCTACGGAGGCACCGGGCGATGACCCTTCGTCCGACGCTCGCGGTCGTGGGCGCGACCGGAGCCGTCGGCACGGTCATGCTCCAGATCCTGTCCCAGCACGCGGACATCTGGGGCGAGATCCGACTGATCGCCTCTCCGCGCTCGGCCGGCCGCAAGCTGGCCGTGCGCGGGGAGCAGGTCGAGGTCGTGGCCCTGTCGGAGGAGGCCTTCGACGGGGTCGACGTCGCCATGTTCGACGTACCCGACGAGGTGGCCGCGCAGTGGGCGCCGGTCGCCGCCGCCCGCGGTGCCGTCGTCGTGGACAACTCCGGCGCCTTCCGGATGGACCCGGACGTGCCCCTGGTCGTCCCCGAGGTAAATCCGCACGCGGCCCGGATGCGGCCGCGCGGGATCATCGCCAACCCCAACTGCACGACCCTCTCCATGATCGTGGCCCTGGGCGCGCTGCACGCCGAGTTCGGGCTGCGGGAGCTGGTGGTGTCCTCGTACCAGGCGGTGAGCGGTGCGGGCCGGGCGGGTGTCGAGACCCTGAGGCGGCAGCTGTCCATGGTCGCGGGCACCGAACTCGGGACGCACCCAGGTGACGTACGGCGGGCCATCGGCGACCACACCGGGCCGTTCCCGGAGCCGGTCGCCCTCAACGTCGTACCGTGGGCCGGTTCCCTGCGCGAGGACGGCTGGTCCTCGGAGGAGATGAAGGTGCGGGACGAGTCCCGCAAGATCCTGGGCCTGCCCGCGCTGCCGGTCGCCGTGACCTGTGTGCGGGTCCCGGTGGTCACCGTGCACTCCCTTACTGTCCACGCCCGCTTCGAGGGCGAGGTCACCGTCCGCAAGGCGCGCGAGATCCTCGCGACCGCCCCCGGGGTCGTCCTCTTCGACGATCCGGCGGCCGGAGAGTTCCCCACCCCCGCCGATGTCGTCGGCACCGATCCCACCTGGGTGGGGCGGGTGCGGCGGGCGCTCGACGACCCCACCGCGCTCGAGCTCTTCGTGTGCGGAGACAATTTGCGCAAGGGCGCCGCGCTCAACACCGCGCAGATCGCGGAGCTCGTGGCGGCCGAGCTGAGGTGACCTTCGTCCGGTGGCGGATCTGTCGTACGCAGTTGTGCCTACGGGAAAAGTCCTGGCCGTGGCCGGAACGCTTTGTAGAATCTGTGTGCGACATGTGGTGCGACTAATGGTCCGTACCACTTGATCCCGGCGCCTTGGCGTCCGAAGATTTTCCTCCCCGCTCTCCGCAACCGTGCGAAGGGCGGGGAGCGTCTTTGCGAACGCCCTTTCAGGGGGCGCGGGGATGCATGCGAGGCGTGGGGACGCCTCGGCCATTCAGGACACAGGGGAAGAGCGGGTAGGGCATGAGCGCGTTCGACGCACGGTCAGTTGTGCTGCCTGAGAGAAGATGGACGGTTGCGTACAACCCTCACCGGGGTGAGCGTGTCCAACTGTCGTGGCTCAGGTACTCGACTTCCCTGCCGCGCCGAGCGGCGCGGCTGTCCTCCGGCCCCGCAGGCCCGGGGCGCCCGGTGGCATGCCGGTGATCGCGCCGATGCCCGCAGCGCGGCCCGCCCGCGTACCCAGTCAGCGTGACGGCGCCGAGGAAGCGGCGGCAGCCGGTACCACCGTCGACCACCTCACCGAGACCTACCGGGCGCACTACCGCTCGCTGCTGGGTCTCGCCGCTCTCCTGCTCGACGACACCGCCTCCTGCGAGGACGTCGTCCAGGAAGCCTTCATCCGCGTCCACTCGGCACGCAAACGCGTCCGCGACCCGGAGAAGACCCTTGCGTACCTGCGCCAGACGGTCGTCAACCTCTCCCGCTCGGCCCTGCGTCGGCGCATCCTCGGACTCAAGCTGCTGTCCAAGCCGATGCCCGACATGGCGAGCGCGGAGGAGGGGGCGTACGACCAGCTGGAGCGCGACTCGCTCATCAAGGCGATGAAGGGCCTGCAGCGCCGCCAGCGCGAGGTCCTGGTCCTGCGCTACTTCGCGGACATGACCGAGGCCCAGGTCGCCGACACTCTCGGTATCTCCCTGGGCTCCGTGAAGGCGTACGGCTCCCGCGGGATCGCCGCGCTTCGGATCGCGATGGAGGAGCCGGTGTGAGTTCGGATCCTGAGGAGCGGCGCCATGAGCCGACACGGGACGGCCGCCACGAGCCGACCTGGGCGGCGCAGCAAGAGCACAAGCAATCGCACGCTGGGAACGGAACTGTGAATCACGGCCCCGACGATCTGAGCTCCACGGGGGAGTTCGACTCGGACGAGCTGGCACTGCGACGGATGCTGCAGCAGGCGGTCCAGGAGATGGAGCCGCGTGACGGCACCCTGGACCATCTGCGCAAGGCGGTACCCGCCCGGCGGGCGCGCAAGCGACAGGCCGTCGTCGGCATGGCGGCCGCCGCCCTCTTCTTCGGCACCGCGATCCCCGCCGTCGTGCACGTCTCCTCCACCGGCACCAGTGCCAACACCTCCAACGCCGGGCACGCCTCCCAGACGCAGGGCGGCGCCGGCCAGGGCAAGGAGGAGGAGGGCGGCGAGTCCACCTCCGGCGGTTCCGCGGGCAAGCCCGAGGACAAGGGCAAGGGCGAGTCCAAGGACGCCGACAAGGGCAAGTCCGCGGGCGCGAGCACCGGAGCGAGCAGCGGCACCGACCCCTCCACCTCGACCGCCGCGAGCGCCGCGGTCTGTACGGCCGTACAGCTCGGCACACCGACGGCGACCACCGCGGTGCCCGACGCCTCCGGGACGGTCTACGGCACGTTCCACATCACCAACGGTTCCACCGCCGCCTGTACGGTCTCCGGTCCCGGCATCGTGACTCCGGCCGCTCAGGGCGCGGCCGACGCGAGCAAGATCAGCGCTTTGCGGCATGTCTCCGGCGACGTGGCGTCGGCCGGGCTGCCCGACCCGTCCCAGGAGGTCGCCCAGCTGCTGCTGCAGCCGGGTTCCTCCTACGACGTGAAGTTCGCCTGGGTGCCGACCGAGACGTGCCCCACCTCGGAACCCTCGACCGACCCCAGCCCCGATCCCACGACCTCCCCGGACGCCTCCTCCAGCGAGGGCTCCTCCACCGGCGGCGACACCGGCACCTCCACCCAGCTCCTCACGGAGGACGGCACGACCGACGGGAGCGTCCTGGTGACGAACACGGCGGAGGGCGGCGGACCGTCGGTGTCGACGACGGTGTCCAACGCGTGCGCGGGGGTCGTGTACTGGACGGGCCTGCTCACGTCGTCGTGACGGCCTGAACGGGCTTCGACGGGGCGGGTGAACGGGCGTCGGGGGACGCTCGGATTCAGGCGCTCGCCTTCTCCTGGGGCTGCTCCTGGTCCCGCTCCTGCTGTTCGTCGTCCGGGAGGATCCCCAGTTCCGCGTCCCGGATGAACTCCACCTCGCGGCGCAGCAGGCGGAACCACATGAAGACCACGAAGCCGGCGAAGACGAACCACTCGCCGGTGTAGCCGAGGTTCTGGAAGGCCTTGAGGTCCAGCCCGCTGTCGGCGGGCGCGGTCGCCGGTACGGCCTTCATCCCGGAGTCACCGGTGTTGAGGGTGACCCACGCGTCGTACACGCCGTACGGCACGAGGTTGATCAGCGAGGCCGCGCTGATCGCCGCGGTCTGCCCGGCCGGAAGACCGCCCTGGGCACTGACGCCGTTGTCGCCGGGGGTCTCCGACGCCTGCAGCGCACCGGTGACGGTGACCTCGCCCTTCGGCGCGGCCGGGGCCTTCGCCGGATCGGGGGTGCCCGGCAGCCAGCCCCGGACCACGGGCAGGGCCTTGCCGCTGTCCGTGCGCAGCAGCGTCAGGACGTAGTAGCCCTCGCGGTCGCCCAGTTGCCGGTCGGGGACGAGCAACTGCTTGTCATAGCGCCCGGTCGCGGTGGCCTGCTTGCCGGAGGTCACCTGGTCCACCGGCAGCAGCTCGGCCAGCGGTCGCGCGGCCTCCCGCGCGTCCGTGGTGACCTGCTGCTCGGCGTCCCGGCTCGCCGTCATCCGGTCCTCGAACCGGCTCAGCTGCCACGACCCCATGAAGATGCAGAACGGGATGGCGAGCAGCACGAAGACGTTGATGCCAAACCAGCGGGGTGTCAGCAGAAACCGGTACACACTCCCACGGTACGGGGCCGCGCAGGGGCGCCGGGGCGCGGGGTTGGGAACTGCTGGGGTGTGACTGGGTATGAGTGCGTTCTGGCGAGTGTGAGTGAGGGCGGAGGGTCTTGGTGGGTGGCTGGGTGTTGTCGTCCCGGGAGGGGAATCGGCGTTCGTTCGTCGAATGTGTGACCTTTCCAAGTGGGGCTCGTTGGGTGTGATGAGCGGGTTTTCGAGGGGCCGTTTGGAGGGTGGGGGTGGGAGGGTTGCGGGAGCTTGCAGCGTCGTTTGTCGTGCCCGGTCCTTCGGGGGTGGCCGTCCGGACCCGGCTCAAGCAGCTCACGCCCGCCGATGAGAAGGTCCTCGCGCTGGTGGGCGCGCACCTTGGTTCGCTTGCTTCCCGGGATCTGAGGGTGCGGTGCGCGGACGGTCTGGGGCACGGCGCGCAGACGTGGGCGGCCCGCAAGCGGGGCCTGACACCCGAGTCGTCCTCCCGGTGGGCCGGGTCGCTCACCAAGGCCACCCACGATCAGTGGGCACTCGCCCGGCGCGGCCAGCTCGACCACATCCAGTGCCTTGAGGCGGGCATCCGGACGATCGCGCACCGGCTGTCGCTGCCGGTCGGCGAAAAGGGCTCCAAGCAAACGCCCGGCGGCTATCGGAGCAAGCGGGAGTGGCACGCCAAGGCCCGCCGCCTGCGCGTCCTCGAAGACCGGCTGGAACGTGAGCGCACCGACTGGAAGGCCGGCATCGTGCACGTCGTACGCGGCGGCAAGCACCTGGCCCGCACCCGCCATCACCTGTCTGACGCGCAGCTGACCGAGGCCGACTGGCGCCGCCGATGGGAGGCGTCGCGCTGGTTCCTGCAGGCGGACGGCGAGTCCGGCAAGCGGCACGGCAACGAGACGATCCGCGTCAGCCCGGACGGCGAGGTGAGCATCAAGCTCCCGGCCCCACTCGCGCATCTGGCCAACGCCCCGCACGGCCGGTACGTCCTCGCGTGCCGGGTCCACTTCCCGCACCGCGGCACCGAGTGGGCGGACCGGGTGGCGGCGAACCGCGCGGTCGCCTACCGCATCCATTACGACACCGGCCGGGTGCGCTGGTACGTGACGGCCGCCTGGCAGATCCCGGTGGCGACGAACGTCCCGATCACCGCAGCCCTCGCGCACGGCGTGATCGGCGTCGATATGAACGCCGACCACCTCGCCGCCTGGCGCCTGGACGCCCACGGCAACCCGACCGGCCATCCCCGCCGCTTCTGCTACGACCTCACGGGCACCGCCGGGCACCGGGATGCCCAGGTCCGCCACGCCCTCACCCGGCTGCTGCACTGGGCCCGATCCTGCGGGGTGCAGGCCATCGCGGTGGAGGACCTGGACTTCGGTGCCGAGAAGACCCGTGAGAAGCACGGCCGCCGCAAGCGGTTCAGGCAGTTGATCTCCGGCATGTCCACCGGCCGGCTCCGCGCCCGGCTGACCTCGATGGCCGACCAGACCGGCATCACGATCATCGCCGTGGACCCGGCCTACACCTCCAGATGGGGCGCCCAGCACTGGCAAAAGCCCCTCACCCACGAAAACAGGAAGGCCACCCGCCACGAGGCTGCCGCCGTGGCGATCGGACGGCGCGCCCAGGGACACCCGATCCGGCGACGGACGACACCGCCCCCACACGACCGGAGTGATCGTGTGGGGCATCGGACCGTCCAGGCCCGACCGGACGTCCCCGGGCGTGAGGGACCCCGCCCCCGTATCCCCGGACCACGGACACGATCCGTGCCGCCGGACCGCGGAGTGAATGCGGGCAACCAGAACGCCCAACACCGTTCGGGGCGTTCGGCTGAGCATGAATCCTGGCAACAGGACTCACTCCCGCTCAGTCTTTAGGAACGGTCACAACCTCTCCGTCAGGTGCTCCCGGCCCGCCGGGGGCTCGTACGGCTCCGGCCAGAAGTCGGTGATGACGGATATACGGCCGCTCTCGTCCCCGGTGAAGAACGTGATGGCGTACATCTCCTCCAGACCCACCGTGAAGTGGGCCCAGGTGACGACCTGGCCCGGTTCGGCGACGATCCGCTCGACCCGCAGATGCCAGTCGCCCGGATACTCACGGTTGAACTCGACGAACCGCTCCCGTCCGCTGATGCGTTCGCGGGTCTGCGGCAGGGTGTAGACGACGTCCTCGGCCAGGGTGTCCGCGAACGCGGTCCAGTCGCGGGCCTCGGCGAAGGCCCAGAAACTCTCGACGCTCTTGCGCAGATCAGTCATGGGGACGAGTCTGCACCCCGCCACTGACAACGGGCCCGGGCCGGCCTTTTCGACCTGGTCGGAGGAGGTTCGGGTAAGCGGCTGGTGAAGTTTTCCACAGGCTGGGGGCCTCGTCTGCGCATTGTCTGTGAAGGCAGGCAGTATGGGGTCATGACTGAGAGCAACGGGTCCGCCGCGGCCGGGCGGAAGAACGACGTGCCGGACTGGGAGAAGCGCTTCCGGGCGCCCCGGGTCTCCCTGCCCGACTGGGCGGAGGACGCCCCCGACCGCTCCTTGTTCGTCTCCAACGCCACGGGGACGTACGAGCTGTACGCCTGGGACAGAGCGACGGGCGGACAGCGCCAGGTGACGGACCGGCCGAACGGCACCACGGACGGCGTGCTCTCCCCGGACGGCGCCTGGATCTGGTGGTTCGACGACAAGGACGGCGACGAGTTCGGCGTCTGGCGCCGCCAGCCCTTCGAGGGCGGCGCGGACGAGCTCGCCGCGCCCGGTCTCGATGCCTCCTACCCGGCGGGCGTGGCCCTGGGCCGGGACGGCCGTACGGCGGTCGTGGGCTGTTCGACCGACGACGAGGGCACCTCCATCCACCTCGTGCGCACCGGCGAGGACCCGGTGGAGATCTACCGGCACCGCGAGTCGGCGGGCGTCGGCGACCTCTCCCACGACGGCTCGCTGATCGCGGTCGAGCACACCGAACACGGCGACGCGATGCACTCGGCGCTGCGCGTGCTGCGCCCCGACGGCACGAAGGTCGCCGAGCTCGACGACACCAAGGGCGGCACCGAGGAACTGGGCCTGGAGGTCCTGGGCTTCGCCCCGGTCGTCGGCGACACCCGGCTGCTCATCGGCCATCAGCGGCGCGGCCGCTGGGAGCCGCTGGTGTGGGATGTGGCCACGTGCGAGGAGACCGACCTCGACCTGGACCTGCCCGGTGACGTGGGCGCCGAGTGGTATCCGGACGGCACGGGCCTGCTCATCGCGCACAGCTTCGAGGCGCGCAGCGAGCTCTTCCGGTACGACCTGGCGAGCGGCAAGCTCGAGAAGGTCCCGACCCCGCCCGGTTCGGTCTCCGGGGCGACGGCCCGCCCCGACGGCAGCGTGGAGTATCTGTGGTCCTCGGCCGCCGAGCCGTCGGCGGTGCGCTCGACGACGGGTGAGGTGGTTCTGGACCCGCCGGGTCTGAAGTCCCCCGGTTCGGTGCCGGTGGAGGACGTGTGGGTGGACGGCCCGGGCGGCCGGATCCACGCCCTGGTCCAGAAGCCGGCCGGCACCACGGGGCCGCTGCCGACGGTCTTCGACATCCACGGCGGTCCGACCTGGCACGACAGCGACTCGTTCGCGGCGGGCCCGGCGGCGTGGGTGGACCACGGGTACGCGGTCGTCCGGGTCAACTACCGCGGCTCCACGGGGTACGGGCGTGCGTGGACCGACGCGCTCAAGCACCGGGTCGGTCTGATCGAGCTGGAGGACATCGCGGCGGTCAGGGAGTGGGCGATCGGCTCCGGCCTCGCCGACCCCGAGCGGCTGATCCTCACCGGGGGTTCCTGGGGCGGCTACCTCACGCTCCTCGGCCTGGGCACCCAGCCGGAGGCGTGGGCCCTCGGGATCGCGGCCGTGCCGGTCGCGGACTATGTCACGGCGTTCCACGACGAGATGGAAGCGCTGAAGGCGATGGACCGTACGTTGCTGGGCGGTACGCCGGAGGAGGTGCCGGAGCGCTTCGAGGCGTCGTCTCCCTTGACGTACGTGGACCAGGTCAAGGCTCCGGTGTACATCTCGGCGGGCGTCAACGACCCGCGGTGCCCGATCCGTCAGGTCGACAACTATGTGAAGCGGCTGGAGTCGAGGGGTGCGGTGCACGAGGTGTACCGGTACGACGCGGGTCACGGGTCGCTGGTGGTGGACGAGCGGATCAAGCAGGTGAGGCTGGAACTGGACTTCGCCGAGAGGCATTTGGGGTAGCGGGGGCGGACTTCCGGCCGCGGGTGCGTGGGGGCTGGGCGCGCCCGCGCGGCGGAGCCGCACATCGATACAGCCCCGCGCCCCTCGGGCGAGTACAGCTCGGCCGACTTCAGGTGCACCCAGTTGGGGGCGCGGGGAACTGCGCGCCCAGCCCCCACCGAGCTGCGGCCCGCGACGAACGGCTATGTCCCCGCCCGCTCCCGTCCCCTGCGCCCCAGCAACTCCGCGAGCCCCCGCCGAGTCGCCGCCAGCACCACACGGTCCGAGGCCTGAAGGACATACGTGTCCGGCAGGTCCCACGCCAGTCCCGGAGAGTCCCCGGACTCCTCCCGCGCCAGCACCCGCCAGGACCCCGCCCGAAACGCCTCGCCGACCGTCCGCCCCTCCAGCTGTGGATGCCCGCCCACATCCACCGCCGCGAACAGCAGCACCCGCCGCTCGACCGGAAACGCCCCCAGGATCTGCCGCCCCATCATCGCCCCGGCGAAGGCGGGAGCCGCCAGATGGGAGACACTCCGGCTCCGGGTGGATGCCCGGGGGTGGGCGGCCCGCAGGGTCCGGTACACCGCCGTCGCGAAGTCGTCGTCGTACAGCCGCAGCACCACCCGCAGATCGGGCCGAACGGCCCGCGCGTACAGCACGGCCTCGAGATTCGTGGTGTCCGCGCTGGTCACCGCGAGCAGCGCATGGGCGCGGTGGATCTTGGCGGCCTCCAGGACCCCTTCCTGGGTGACGTCACCGAGCACCACCGGTACCCGCAGCCGTCGGGCCGTGGCGAGTCCGCGGGCCTCGGGGTCGGACTCGACGCAGACCACGGGGATGTTCAGCTCCCGCAGCCGCGTCAGCACCCTGGTGCCGATCTTGCCGAGTCCGAGCAGCACGACGTGTCCGCCGAGGCCACGGGGCGGTTTGCGCAGGGAGGACGCGGTGCGGAAGGTGCCGAGCGCTTCCAGGACCGCCGCGAGGAGCACCGGAAGGAGCAGCAACCCGGCGAGCCCGGACAGCAGTTGGAGGATCTGCCGCCCGACGGACTCCCCGATCGCGGGGTCGTCGATCGCGAACAGATCGAGCAGCGTCAGATAGAAGGCGCGCAGGGGGTGGATCCCGGTCACCAGCCAGAGCGCGACGGCGAGCGCGAGCACGCATCCCACCATCCCCGCCAGCGACCACCGCAGCCGCCGCGAGAACAGCGAGGCGAACCACGGCATCACACCCCGCCCGTCGGGCAAGGAGGGCCCGGCGTACGACACCTGCTCCAGCACGACGGTCGCGCGCCCGCCGCCGTCCCGTACCGCCGCCGCGTCCGGCAGCAGTGTCGGCCCCTGGTCGCCGCCGGGCCCGGCACTGTCGGTCGGTGAGAGCAGGGCGAGCGTGGCCAGACCCGGGTCGGCGCTCGTCCCGGCCCCGGACGGCGGCCGTTCGACCGCCCGCAGCAGCAGCCCGCCGGTCTGGAGCACCTTGCTGGTGCCGGTCAGGGCGGTGGCGGCCAGTGCGGGCGCGGCCGTGTCGGCGTCGGAGAGCACGGTCGTGGAGGCGTCGAACCCGGAACCGTCGGCCGCGCCGCCCGCCCCCTCGCCGTAGGCCAACGCGGCAGCCTGGTCGAGGAGTTCCTCGATGTGCTGGCCGAGGCGCCGGTTGTAGAGCCGCAGCACGAGCCGCAGCCGGGGGTTGAGGCGGCGGGCGGTGAGGGCGGCACGGATGTTGGTCTCGTCGTCGTCGTACACGAGCGCGAGCGCGTGCGCCCGCTCCACGCCCGCCTCGGCGAGCGCGGCCTCGTTCGGCTCGGCGGCTTCCATCAGCCGTATCCCGCCCGGGGGTTCGGCAGCAGGGGCGGTACCGCTGTTGGCGCCGCCCCCGTTGCCGGTCAGGCCGGCGGCCGCCGTCACCACCCGGTCGAGCAGCGCGGACGCGGCTCGGGCCCGCACGACCACCGGTGGCCGCACGGACCGTTCGGAGGCCGGCACGACGAGCGTGACCTGCTCGCCGTAGACCCCTCTGAGCTCGGCCGCCAGCCGGTGCGCGAGCCCGTCGTCCCCGCACACCACCATGTGCGCGGCCGCGTCGCCCGGCAGCCCTGGACTCTGGTTCGGAACGCTCCCCACAAGGGAGAAGAGTGCCCCACCGCGACGGGTGGTGCCACGGCCGGGGTCCCGGGTGGTGTCATGTGATGGCCAACCTTCCCCAAGGAATCCCCAAACCCCCGCGCACACTGAACAAACGGACCTGCACCGCCGTACGCACCAGCGGGGAAACCAGCACCTCACCACCGGAGGGATCCCGGCCGTGGCCGTCACCAAAGCACCCCCGCGCACGCGGGACACCGGCGAGGACCCGCGCCCGGCACCGGACCCGGAGGCGCGGCGCCTCAACTCCCCCCTCACGCTGACCCTGCTGATGCTGCTGGTGGTGCTGTGCCAGGGTCCGATCCGCGGGGCGCTGGGCGCGCCGGTCATGCAGAGCTGGATGACGGTGTTCGTCGCCGTGCTCGTCCAGGCGCTGCCCTTCCTGGTGCTCGGGGTGCTGCTGTCGGCGGCGATCGCGGTGTTCGTGCCGCCGTCGTTCTTCGCCCGCGCCCTGCCGAAGAACCCCACCCTCGCGGTGCCGGTGGCCGGAGTGGCGGGCGTGGTGCTGCCGGGGTGCGAGTGCGCGTCCGTGCCGGTGGCCGGAGCGCTGGTGCGCAGGGGCGTCACCCCGGCCGCGGCGCTCGCCTTCCTGCTCTCCGCACCGGCGATCAACCCGATCGTGCTGACGGCGACCGCCGTCGCCTTCCCGCGCAACCCGGAGATGGTCGTGGCCCGGCTCGTCGCGAGCCTGCTGGTGGCCTGCGTGATGGGCTGGCTCTGGCTGCGCCTCGGCCGCACCGACCTGCTGAAGTCGCCGGCCCGTCATGAGTACGAGGGTCAGGGCAGGGGCGCCGCCTTCTGGGGCTCGGTGCGGCACGACGTGATGCACGCGGGCGGCTTCCTGGTCGTCGGCGCGATGGCGGCGGCGACCCTGAAGGCCGTGGTCCCGCAGACGTGGCTGCGTACGGCGGCGGAGAACCCGGTGATCGCCGTGCTGGCCCTCGCGGCCCTCGCCGTGGTGCTGTCGATCTGCTCGGAGGCGGACGCGTTCGTGGCGGCCTCGCTGACCCAGTTCTCGCTCACCGCGCGGCTGACCTTCCTGGTCGTCGGCCCGATGATCGACCTCAAGCTGTTCGCCATGCAGACGGGCACCTTCGGCCGCGCCTTCGCCCTGCGGTTCGCGCCCGCCACCCTCGCGCTGGCGATCGTGGTCTCGGTCCTGACCGGGCTGGTGATGCTGTGAACCGGCAGGCACAGTCGGCGGTCCTGTTCGTCCTCGGCGCGGCCCTCCTGCATGCGGGCCTCACCGATCTCTACCTCCGCTACGTCAAGGCGGGCCTGCGCCCGCTGGTCCTCGCGGCCGGTGTCGTCCTCATCGCGACGGCGCTGGCGACGGCCTGGTACGAGTGGCGGGCCAGGGCCAAGGAGGAGGAACACGCCCACCGCGAACCCCGGGTCTCCTGGCTGCTGGTCCTCCCCCTCTTCGCCCTGATCCTCGTCGCCCCGCCCGCCCTCGGCTCCTACAGCGCGATGCGCACGGGTACCGCCCTGCAGCAGTCGTACGGCTACGCCAAGCTCCCGCAGAGCGGGCCTCTGCGGCTCGGCCTCGCCGACTACGCGGGCCGCGCCGTCTACGAGCACGGCCGGGGACTCGAGGGACGGCAGATCGTCATCACCGGGTTCGTCGCCCTGGACCACTCCGGCGCGCCCTACCTGGTCCGCATGGCCCTCAACTGCTGTGCGGCGGACGCCCAGCCGGTCAAGGTCGGGCTGACCGGACAGATCCCGCCGGTCCTCAAGCCGGACGGCTGGCTCCAGGTCACCGGGACCTACACGGCCAAGCGGACCAAGGACACGGTGAACGGCGGCCCGATCCCGTACCTCGAGATCACGCAGGCGAAGCCGGTCCCGACGCCGCACGACCCGTACGACGAGACCTGGAACAACTGACGTTCAGCCCTTCAGCGAGGCGAACGCCTCGTCCAGCAGCGTGACGAGGTCGAGGCGCCCGTCGGAGGCCGTCCAGTACTCCAGGGCGATGTTCAGGCAGTCCAGCGCGGCGCCCGCGCGAGTGGTGAGGGCGATGGTCGGCGGCCCGTCGGAACCGGCGCGGTCGGCCAGGGCCTCGGCCAGCGCGGGCCGCCAGCTGTGCTGTTTCTCCAGATGGCGGGCGCACAGGGACGGCGTGTCGTAGACGAGCCGGGTGGTGGCCAGGGCGCCGGCCGGGTCCTCGTGGTAGCGCCCGATGACCGCGTCCAGGGCGCGCCGCAGCGCCGTCCAGTCGTCCTCGTCGGCCGGCCGGGCCCGCAGCGCGTCGGCGACCTTCCGGTCCTGGCCCTCGAAGGCGCCGAGCACGGCGTCCTCCTTGGTGCCGAAGTACCGGAGAAAGGTGCTGCGGGAGACCCCGGCCGCTGCCGCCAGGTCGTCGAGCGTGACCTTGTCGAAGCCCTCGCGGCGGAACAACTCGAAGGCCACCTGGGCGAGTTCGGCCCGTACGGCAGCCCGGGCGATGTCTCTCGTGGTGGTACGCGCGGCTCCGGTCACCCGCCGATCGTATCGCCCGTGCCGGACCGCACTGGCAGCTGTGGGCCTCGGTCACTAATGTGACACTCAATTTCACATCTGGCTGAACCGTCGAGGAGAGACCCCGGATGACGATGATCGAGATCCCGACCCAGGACGGCACCGCCGACGCCTACCTCGCCCTCCCCGACGACGGCCGCCCGCACCCCGCCGTCCTCCTCTACATGGACGCCTTCGGCCTGCGACCGCACCTGAAGTCGATGGCGGACCGGCTGGCCGGGGCCGGATACACCGTCCTCGTCCCCAATGTCTTCTACCGGTACGGCCCCGCCCCGGTCGTCGAACTCCCCGAGTTCATCAATCCCGCCGAGCGGCCGGAGATCATCCAGAACCTCGGTCCCGCCGCGCGCACCCTCACCCCCGAGGGCGCCATGCGGGACGCCGCCGTCTACCTCGACTGGCTGGCCGCATCGCCCCTGACCACTGAAGGTCCCGTCGGTGTCACCGGCTACTGCATGGGCGCCGGCCTCGCCCTGCGCACCGCGGGCACCCACCCCGGGCGGATCGCCGCGGCGGCCGGGTTCCACGGGGCCCGCCTCGCCACGGAAGCCCCCGACAGCCCGCACCTCCTCGCCGGACACATCAGCGCCGAGCTCTACTTCGGCCACGCCGACCAGGACTCCACCAACCCCGCCGACCAGATCGCCCGCCTGGAGAAGGCCCTCACCGAGGCGGGCGTCGAGTACCGCAGCGAGGTCTACGAAGGGGCCCGCCACGGCTTCACCCAGGCCGACACGGCGATGTACGGCGCGGAGCCGACGGACCGTCACTGGACCGCGCTGCTCGACCTCTTCGCCCGCAGGCTCTCCGGCTGATCCCTTCGGGCCCGGGCCCGGGGCGCGGTCGCGGCGGCGTCACGCCGACCCGCCTGGCCCTTGCCCCTGCGGGGGCCTCCCCCTAGCCTGCAATCTGACGACCCATCAGATACCGGCTAGGGGGCAGGCAATGGCCGTCACCACCGAGAGCGGAACCCGGGACATCCCCAAAGTCATCAGCGTGGACGATCACGTGATCGAGCCCGCGCACCTCTTCGAGACCTGGCTTCCGGCGAGGTACCGGGACAGGGGGCCGAAGCCGCTCACCGCCGGCATCGGGGACCTCGCGTACGTCGGCGGGAAGTACCGGTTCACCACCGATCCCGAAGGCCAGATGACGGACTGGTGGGAGTACGAGGGCGACCTGTTCCCGTACAAGCGGATCATCGCCGCCGTCGGATTCTCGAGGGACGAGATGACCCTCGACGGGATCACCCGCGAGCAGATGCGGCGGGGCTGCTGGGATCCGAAGGCCCGTGTGGAGGACATGGAGATGAACCACGTCGAGGCCTCCCTCTGCTTCCCCACCTTCCCCCGCTTCTGCGGGCAGACCTTCGCCGAGGCCAAGGACAAGGAGGTCGGGCTCGCCTGTGTGCGCGCCTACAACGACTGGATGGTCGAGGAGTGGTGCGGGGACAGCGGGGGCCGGCTGATCCCGCTGTGCCTCATCCCGCTGTGGGACATCGAACTCGCGGTCGCCGAGATCCACCGCAACGCCGCACGGGGCGTACGGGCCGTCACCTTCAGCGAGATCCCGACCCACCTGGGGCTGCCGTCGATCCACTCCGGCTACTGGGACCCGTTCTTCGCGGCCTGCGAGGAGACCGGGACGGTCGTCAACATGCACATCGGCAGCAGCTCCCAGATGCCGGCCGCGTCCCCCGACGCCCCGCCGGCCGTGCAGGCCTCCCTCTCCTTCAACAACGCCATGGCCTCGATGATGGACTTCCTCTTCTCCGGGGTTCTGGTGAAGTTCCCGCGGCTCAAACTGGCGTACAGCGAGGGCCAGATGGGCTGGATCCCGTACGCCCTGGAACGCGCCGACGACGTCTGGGAGGAGCACCGGGCCTGGGGCGGCGTCAAGGACCTGATCCCGGAGCCGCCGTCGACGTACTACTACCGGCAGATCTTCTGCTGCTTCTTCCGCGACAAGCACGGCATCGAGGCCATCGAGACCGTCGGCGTGGACAACGCGACCTTCGAGACCGACTACCCGCACGTCGACTCGACCTGGCCGCACACCAAGCAGGTCGCGTGGGAGCACGTGGCCGGGCTGTCCGAGGACGTGACCTACAAGCTGCTGCGGGGGAACGCGATCAGGATGCTGGAGCTCGGGTTCGACAAGTGACATACGAAAAGACCCGACCGCTGGCGACGGGGGATGCACCAGCGGTCGGGCTGTGGCCAACACTAACAAGGCCGCAGGAACAGCGGGAGCGGACTGCTCGGCTGCGGGGAGAAGTTGTGATCGGGATCACCTAATGCGCTTCAGTCGCACGGAGGATCGTACGAGAGCCGCGGCAGGTACTCCTCCCAGGCCCGGCGGGTCAGAACGTTCGAAGTCGTGGCGCAGATGCGGCTGATCGCGTTGTCGACGTCCAGGTCCCACAGCCGGATCGTGTCCGCGCCGCTGGAGACCCCGAGCATGCGGCTGTCGGGGCTGAAGGAGAGGAAGCTGCCGGTCTTGGCACTGGGGCTCATCGACTGCCCGATGGGGCCGGCCGCGGACGGGTCGGCCACGTCCCAGAGCCGGACCGTGTTGTCGTTGCCGCCGCTGGCCAGCGTGGAGCCGTCACGGCTGTACGTCAGCGACACGACCGCCTCGGTGTGGCCGGTGAGCGCCGCGCCCGTCTGCTCGGCGTGCGTGGGGTCGGTCACGTCCCAGAGCCGGACCGCGGAGTCGTCGCCGCCGCTGGCCAGGGTGTGCCCGTCCGGGCTGAAGACGAGCACATTGACGGGCCCGGTGTGCCCGGTGAGCGGCTTGCGGAGCAGGGTCGGCCGGGCCGGGTCCGTCACCTTCCACAACCGGATCGTGCCGTCCGCGCTGCCGCTGGCCAGGGTTTGGCCGTCCGGGCTGAAGGCAAGGCCGTCGATGTACCCCTTGTGGCCGGCGATCGGGCCGTGGGAGACCGGGTGGGCCGGGTCGGTGACGTCCCACAGCTGAAGCTTGCGGCTGTCGTAAGCGGTGGCCAGGGTGCGTCCGTCCGGGCTGAACGCCAGTGCGTCCGGACCCATGAACCGGGAGCGCAGGACGAGCGCCGGACCGTAGGGGACGGGGTGGGCCGGGTCGGTGACGTTCCACAGGTGGACCCGGCCGGTGGTGAGCACCGCGAGGGTGCGGCCGTCCGGGGAGAAGAGCACCTGGGAGTCCGGGTCGCGCGCCACGGGTGTGAACGGCTCGCCCAGAGCCACGGGCCGGTCCGGGTCCGTCACGTTCCACAGCCGGATCCGCCCGTCCCGCCCGGCCGTGGCGAGCACCTCGCCGTCCCGCCGGAACGCCCCGCTGCTGCCCACCAGGTCTCCCGCCGGGATCGACCACAGGCGCACCTTGCTGTCGCCGCTGCCGGTGGCGAGGGTCCGGCTGTCGGGGCTGAAGCCCAGCGCGTACATCTCACCGCTGCTGCCGGCGAGGGGCTCGCCGATCTGCGAGGGGTACGCCGGATCGGTCACGTTCCACAGGCTCGCCGTGCTGTCCGCGCTGGCGGCGGCGAGCATGCTCCCGTCCGGGCTGAAGGCCACGGACCAGATGGGACCGGTGTGGCCGGTCAGCGGCGAGCCCACAGGCTGTGGATCGAGCGGGTCGCGCACGTCCCACAGCCGGACGCTGTCGTCCGCGCTGCCGCTCGCGAGCACGGTCCCGTCCGGGCTGAAGGCGACCGAGTGCACCAGACCCGTGTGACCGGCCAGGACCCGGTCGTACGCCTGGGGCCGCCGTGGATCGGTCGTGTTCCACAGCCGGATCGTGTTGTCGTCACCCCCGGCCGCCAGCGTGTGCCCGTCCGGGCTCCACGCCACGGACCGCACGGCGGCGTCGGCGCCCGTCAGTGTGGTGGGCGGCCTCTTCGAGCCGCGCATGTTCCAGAGCCGTACGGTCTTGTCCTCACCGGCGGAGGCCAGGGTCCTGCCGTCGGGGCTGAAGGCGATCAGATAGATCGTGCCGCGATGGCCTGTCAGGGGAGCGCCGAGGGGCCTCGGACGGCCGGGGTCGCTCACGTCCCACCGCCGGATCCTCCCGTCGTCCCCGGCGCTCGCCAGAGTCCTTCCGTCGGGGCTGAACACCGCGCTGCTGACCCAGCTCGTGCCACCCGCGAGGGGCTTGCCCAGCGCCTTGGGACGGGACCGGTCGCTGACGTCCCACAGCCGTACGGTCCGGTCGTAACTGGCGGTGGCGAGGAGCTTGCCGTCCGGGCTGAACGAGGTGAGGTAGACGGCCCCGGTGTGGCCGGTGAGCGGGGTGGCCAGCGGCGCGTTGACGATCGAGATGAGCCGGGTGTTGGTGCCCTCGTCGTCCGGCCTGAGGCCGTGCGCGACCAGGTCGATCCGGGCGGACAGCGACGGATCCGTGTACTGGACGCGGTCCGCCTCCGCGACGACCTGCTCGAACACGGCGTCGTTGCGCTGCTGCCAGGCGACCACCGCCGAACCGACGGCCACCATCGCGAGGACCACCAGGGCCGACACCGCGCCCCGGGCGATCAGGACCGTACGCCGGCGCAGCCGGACCGAGGCGGCCAGGAACTCCACCGCACTGCGGGTCAGGTAGGTGTCCCCCGCGGACTTCGCCCACGTGCGCGCCTGTTCGAGCCGCGACCCCCGGTACAGCAGCGACGAGTCGCGGTTCGAGCCCTCCCAGGAGCGGCCGTCCTCCTCGATGCGCTGGCGCAGCAGATGGTCGCTGCGGTCCTCGTCGATCCACTCGCGCAGCCGCGGCCAGGCCGTCAGCAGGGCCTCGTGGGTGATCTCCACGGTCTCCGCGTCCAGCGTCACCAGCCGGGCGCGTACCAGCGCTTCGAGGGACTCCTCCGTCTTGCCGGGGTCCGTCGACTCCGCGGCCAGCTGGCGCCGGGTGCCGCGCCTGCGAGTGGCCTGGGTGTCCTCGCCCAGGCGTACCAGGCGGAGCAGCAGCAGCCGGGCGGCCGTACGCGCCGCCGGGTCCAGAGCGGACCAGGCCCGCTCGGCGGTCGCCGCGACCGCGCCCTGGATACCACCGGCCGCGCGATAGCCGGCCAGGGTCAGTCGGCCCGCCTTGCGGCGCTGCCAGGTCGCGAGCAGGGCGTGCGAGAGCAGCGGCAGTACGCCCGCGCCGTGCTCGCCCACGGCCCGAAAGGCGTGGGAGGTGCCCCCACCGCGCGGACCGTCGGCGCTCACCTCGCGGATGATCAGCTCCGCGAGCCCCGGTTCCAGCTCCAGGCCCACGGCCCGGGCCGGACCGGTCACGGCCTCGCGCAGCTCCCCGCTGGTCAGCGGCCCGAGCACCATGTGCCGGTGCTGGAGCGCGTCGGCCAGTTCGGGGTGGTCGAGGCAGCGCTCGTAGAAGTCGGCGCGGATGCCGAGGAGAACGAGGGCGGGCGCGGCCGTGTCCGGGCCGGCGGGCGTGCAGGCGGCGTGCAGCACCTGGACGAACGTACGCCTGGCCGTCTCGTCCGAGCAGAGCGTGAACGCCTCCTCGAACTGATCCACGATCACCACCGGCCGGGCGGTGGCGGCCTCGCGCTGAGCCCACGAGGCGACCGCTACCCGGACGGCGTGCGCGAATTCAGGAGGATGGTCGGATTCATGGGTATCTGTGCCGTCTGTGCCGGCCACAACGGATTCCAGCCCGGGTATTCGACGGGTCAGTTCCGCGAGCGGATCGGCACCCGGCACGAGCTGAAGGATCGGGCGGCCGCCGGCCTCGCCGTCACCGTCGAGCGCGCCCTCCTCCAGGGCCGTCACCAGACCGGCGTTGAGCAGCGAGGACTTGCCCGCGCCCGAGGCGCCCACGAGCATCACCAGACCGCCCGTGCCGGTCCCGGCCGCCGAGCGCAGCAGCTTGACGAGTGCCTCCGTGCTCCGCTCCCGGCCGAAGAACCAGCGGGCGTCCTCCTGCCGATAGGAGGCCAGGCCCCGGTACGGGCAGACCCCGGCGGGGGCCTCCGGCTGGGGCCCCTCGTCCTCGTCCGGAGCCAGCGCGCGCTCCCACAGCCGCTGCCACTGGCCGAGGTCGTACAGTCCGGCCGAGACGGGGGTGGGACTGATCCGCCGTGCTTCGGGAATGAGGATGTGCAGCACGGCCGCGAGAGCGGTGAACTGAGCGGGCACGTTCCGGGCCCGCCGCCAGTCGCTGATCCGCTGCGCGGACACCCGGACGGGGCGACCCCGCTCGTCGACACGCTGGAGCCGGCCGACGCCTTCGGACACCCGCTTGAGGGGTGGATTTCCCGCCTCTCTGTACAACAGGGCGAGACGTTCCGCGAAGGCCGTGCGTGCCCCTGAGTCGGAACTCAAGGTTCCACCCCTTACTTCCCTCGCGGTTGAATCCAGACCGGAAAAGTCACTTTATACGGCTGACCTGCGGTAACGCACTGCTCCAGGCACCGGAACCTCCTCTGTGGGCCCCTTGGCTGGCAGGATCATGACCTGCGGCTCAGCCGTCGGGCGACGCCAGAACAGGCCACCAGTCCGGCGCTCCGCATTCCACCCAGCGCGCCGCATGTTCTCGGTCAATTTCCGTCCACGGTCACCCGCTTCCTCCGGTCCCGGTCCCCACGAGGGGAGGGACCGGTACCGGACGAAGCGGGACGATCACTGCGCCGCCCCTACACTTGGTCGGGCGGTTCGGTGTGATCGATTCGGTTCGACCCGGGAGGACGAGAGGGCTGTGGCGAAGATCGTCGGCGGTTTCCAGGACCCGTCGTCGGAGGTGCTCGCCGAGGCGGCCGCCGCCTTCGGACTCCTCGCCTCCGCCGCCCGGCTGCACATCATGTGGGCGCTGTCCCAGGGCGAGAGCGACGTCACCCATCTCGCGGACCGGGTCGGCGGCGCGTTGCCCGCGGTCAGCCAGCACCTGGCGAAACTGAAACTCGCCGGGCTCGTCCGCTCCCGCCGTGAGGGCCGCCGACAGGTCTATTACGTCGACGACCCCGACATCGTGACCGTGGTCCGCGTCATGGTCGGCCAACTCACAGCCCGGGAAACCTCCTCCGTAACCGGAACCTCGGACCGACTGCGCGAGGCCGGTGTCTGAGGAGCCGGGGGCGCGGGGGGAGGACGGAGCACCGTCTGCCGCGCCTGCTGCGTCGGATGGGGCAGTGTCTGGGGGTGCCGTTCCGGGTGGCCCGATATCTGAAGCCGACGGTTCTTCTGCGTGTGCGTGTGCGTCTGTTGTTCCGGGTCGCTCGAGGTCTGGGCGAGGTGGGGCGGCCTCTGTTGGTGACGGGCGGTCGTCGTCCGGGTCTGTTGGTTGCGCTGGGCGGGCGTCTGGGTCGGCGTCTGTTGGTGGGGGGCGGTCGTCGTCCGGGCCTGTTGATTCGGCTGGGCGTGGTGGGCTGGGCGGGTCGACGTCCGTTGTTGAGGGGCGGTCGTCGTCCGGGGCCGCTGGTTCCGCCGGGCGGGTGGCTGCGAGTGGTGGGGTGGGCGGGGCGGCTTTTGGTGGGGGGCGGTCGTCGTCCGGGGCCGAAGGTTCCGCCGGGCGGGCGTCTGTGTCCGGTGCGGATGACGGGCCGGTGCCTGCGTCTGCTGCTCCGGGTCGGGCGACGACTGGGCCGACTGACCCGGCTGTGCCTGCGGGTCCGGTCAGGCCGACGCCCGGGGCCTTCGCTCCAGCTCCGCCTACGCCTGCGCGTGTTCTTCGGGGCGGGCTGACGGGTGGTTCTGCTGCTGCCGACGCTCCGACGCCTGCGCGTGTTTTTGGTGGCGGGCTGTCGGGTGGCCCTGTTGCTGCCGAGCCTTCGCCTGCTGCGCGTGTTGTTGGGGTCGGGCCGTCGGGTGGCCCTGTTGCTCCCGACCCTTCGCCTGCCGCGTCTGTTCTTGGGGTCGGGCCGTCGGGTGGCCCTGTTGCTCCCGACCCTTCGCCTGCCGCGCCTGTTCTTCGGGTCGGGCCGTCGGGTGGTCCTGCCGCTGCTGACCCTCCGACGCCCGCGCCTGATCTTGGGGGCGGATCGACGGGTGACCCCGCCTCTCCCGACCGTTTGCCCCCCGCGCCCGCGACCCCCGTACTTCCGGTCGCCCCCGGCGCTCCTGCCGCTTCCCCCTCGCCCGCCCCTCCCCTCCTGCGCGCTCTCCCTTCCGCCGTCGGCACGGACGAGGACGGCGGCCCGGCCGACCCCGACCCCGGTCCCGGCCCCGCCGCTCCCGCCGCCGGCCTCCTCGAAGTGTTCCGCCGGCTCGACGCCGGCCCGCGAGGGCTGACCGAGGCGCAGGCGGAGGAGCGGCTGGCGCGGTTCGGGGAGAACGCGATTCCGGATGCCCGGGATCCCTCCTGGCCCCGCCTGTTCGTCCGCAGTGTGCGTGACCCGTTCACCGCGGTGCTGCTCTGTCTGGGACTGGTGTCGGCCGCCGTCTTCGCCTGGGGCACCGCGTCGGTGATCCTCCTGCTGGTCGTCGTGAGCTGCGTCCTGCGCGCCTCCGGCGAACACCGGGCCGCGCGCTCCACGGCAGGACTCCGCCGCCTGGTGGCGACCACCGTCACGGCCCAGCGCCGGTTGCACGAGGACACGGCCCCGGTCACCCGTGAGATCCCGGTCGAGGAACTCGTCCCCGGCGACGTCGTACGGCTCGGCCCCGGCGACCTGATCCCCGCGGACGTACGACTGCTGCGGTCGACCGGACTCACGGTCCACCAGGCCGCACTCACCGGAGAGTCCGCGCCGGTGGAGAAGTCCACGGTCGAGGACCCGGGGGACGACGGCGTCTTCCAGGACCCCCGGCTCTGCTTCCAAGGCAGCAGTGTCGCGTCCGGCAGCGCCACCGCCGTGGTCACCGCGACCGGCGGCGACACCCGTTTCGCCGCCGCCCACCGCCGTACCGGAAAACCCCCGGCGACCACCTTCGAACGCTCCGTCCAGGGCGTCTCCTGGATCCTGATCCGCTTCGCCCTGCTGACCCCGCCCCTGGTGCTCATGGCCAACGCCGCCCTCCGCGGCCGCGGTCTGGAGACCCTCCCCTTCGCCGTCGCCGTGGCGGTCGGCCTGACCCCGGAGATGCTGCCGGTCCTCGTCACCACCTGCCTGGCCCGTGGCGCCGCGCTCCTCGCCCGCACCCACGGCGTCATCGTGCGACGGCTCCCCGCCCTGCACGACATCGGCGCCATGGACGTCCTGTGCGTGGACAAGACCGGCACCCTCACCCAGGACCGCCCGGTCGTGCACCGCGCGCTGGACGCCGAGGGGCACGACGACCCCGAGGTACTGCGCTGGGCGGCGGCCGCCGCCTGGTGGTCGCTCCAGCTCGCCGACCTCCCGGCCCCCGACGCCCTGGACGAGGCCCTGCTCGCGGCCGCCGACGAGGACGCCCTCATGTCGTACGACGGCATCACGGCCCGCCCCTTCGACCCGGCCCGCCGCCTGGCCACCGTGATCGTCCGCACCCCCGGCCGGCTCGGCACGCACACCCAGATCACCAAGGGCGCCGTGGACGCCGTACTGCAACGCTGTGCCCTGTCCGACGACGAGCGCTCCCGCCTGCGCGACCTCGCCGACACGCAAGCCGCGGACGGGCTGCGCGTCCTCGCGGTCGCCACCACCGCCCGCCCGGCAGGGGCCCGCCCCCAAGAACGCGGCCTCACCTTCCGCGGCCTGGTCACCCTCCGGGACGACCTCGCCCCCACCGCCGCCGAGGCCCTCGCCGGGCTCGCCGCACGGGGCGTCACCGTCAAGGTCCTCACCGGCGACCACCCGGGCACCACGGTCCGGGCCTGCCGTGATCTGGGCGTCCCGGTGGCCGGTGTCCTCACCGCCGACCGCCTCGACACCCTCACCGACCCGGAACTCACCGAACTGGCCCGGCGTACGACCGTCTTCGCCCGTTGCACCCCCGAACACAAGGCCCGGATCATCCGAGCCCTCCAGGCCGGCGGCCACACGGTCGGCTTCCTCGGCGACGGCGTCAACGACCTGCCCGCCCTGCGCACCGCCGACGTAGGCATCGCCCCACGCGACGCGGCCGGAGTGAGCAGGGAGAACGCGGACCTGGTCCTTGCCGAGAAGGACCTCACCGCGATCGGCCACGCGGTCGCCGCCGGCCGTCACGCGGGCGGCAACATCGCCACGTACCTGCGCATCACGCTCTCCTCCAACCTCGGCAACGTGATCGCGATGCTCTCCGCGGGCCTTCTCCTGCCCTTCCTGCCGATGCTCCCGGCCCAGGTCCTCGTCCAGAACCTGTGCTTCGACGCGGCCCAACTGGCCTTCGCCCACGACCGTCCCGCCCCGTCCGCCCTGCGCCGGCCGAGCGTCCTGGATCCCCGGGCGCTGCTCCGGTTCATCGTCGGATTCGGCGTGCTGAACGCCGTGGCGGACCTGGCGACCTTCGGTGTCCTGGCGTTCGCGCTGCGGGGCCCGGGCGACGACGAGGCGCTGTTCCACTCGGGCTGGTTCACGGAGAACCTGCTGACGCAGGCCGTGGTGATGGTGCTGCTGTCCTTCGGCAGGGGTGGCAGGCGGCCGGGCCCGGTGACGTGGTCGGCCGCCGGACTGGCCGGAGTCGGTCTGCTGCTCCCCGCGTCCCCTGCGGGCGCGGCCCTGGGCCTGAGTCCCCTGCCCGGCGTGTACTACGTACTGCTCGCTGCCGTCCTGGCCCTGTACGCCGTAGCCCTGACGGCGGCGAGGACGCGCCACGGGCGCGTCTCGGCAGCCACAGTTGCGCAACCCGGCGACTGACGGGCCTCAGGGGCAGGCGATGTCGAATCCGTACCGCAGGGGTTCGTCCGGCACCCCGTGATCGAGCCGGTAGACGTAGACCCCCTCCACCCGCACTCCGGGCGGCGCGCCGTCGGCCTGGCAGGGGTACGTCACCTGCACCACCCGCGGCCGATCGGCAACCTTGACCCGCATGCCGTCCGCCGGCCCGCCCTCGAGAACGGCGACTTCCCATCCGGTCACGTCAGCGGTCTCCACTGTCTCCGTTGCTTCCACGCCGACAGTTTAAAGCTTGCGCAATCATCCGATCCGTGCCTCTTTGCGTCACGGGGCCCGTTGCTACGCTCCAAACAGAAGGTGAGCAACCCGAAGACCGGTGAAGTCTTCGTGCGCCCATCGAACGACGTCCGCGCCGCGTTCCCCTGGGAGATCCCATGAGCAGCAGCAGGCCGTCGTGGTCCGACCGGAAGCTGCCGGCGTTCTTCACCCAGTGGCGTGCGGAATGGAAGGACGAGGAACTCACCCCGGCCAACTACCTCGACTTCGAGGGCGGCCTGCGCTTCGTCCTGGCCGCGGCCTGGCTGTTCTGCCCCGAGACGGTCGAGTACCGGGACTGTGTGTTCCTCAAGGACCGCTTCGGCCAGGACACCATCGACAACTGGTTCACGACCCTGGACGGCGACCGGGAACGCATCGAGGCGGTGGCCAACCACGTCGAACTCTGGGCCCTGTTCGGCAACACCCCCCTCACAGCCGACGACCACCTGGGCGAAGAACTCCCACAACTCGCCCTGGCCCTGGGGGAGTCCTGGCAGGGCGTCCTCTCCACGCGCTATCCCGACCGCGAGATCACGGTCGGGGTGAGCGACGAGGAGGACGGCTCCTACGGGCCGACGGTGACGTTCTGGACGTCTCCGGCGACGTCGGTTTTCGGCTAGCGCAGCAGGTCGTCTGCCGCTCACCTGTGGTGAGCAGTACGGCTGCGGTGGCGACGCGGCGGGAAGCGGCCACGCCCCCCGTCGCGGTGGTCCCGCCGTTCGCCGGCGGTCGGCGACTCGGACCGAGGCCCCACGGGGGGCTGCGGTGTGGCGCGTCCGCTGCGGCGGAGCAGAGGGGCGCTGTACCGGTGCACGGCGATTCTGTCGGCGTGCTCGATGTTGAGCCGGTGGATCACGTATGCCGCAGCCGCGATGAGGACGATGAAGGCGGCGACCGTCAGGAAGGCGTTCATGGCGGCGGCCTCACAGACCGACGATCAGGCGGCTGGGCAGACCGGCCCGACCTGGCTGTCGCGGGACGGCTGTGACGATGGCGGGGGCGCCGCCCTCGTACTCCCATGCCTCGTCCGGGTCCAGTGGTTCCTCGGTCGAGGCGACGCCGTGCCGGGCCTCGTCCGCGGCGATGAGCGCGCTCGCCGTCAGAGGCGGGCCGTCGGGGTCGGACGCGGCAGCCATCAGCCGAGCCGCCGACTCCGCCCCGGTCTCCGGCGGGATGATCAGCAGGTCCCAGCGGCCGGTGCCGTAGGAGAGCAGCAGCAGCTTGTGCGGGTCGATTTCCGGGGTGAACCAGCCGACCCTGACGACATGCCCGTCCACGGGAACGTGGCGGGGGATGACCGGCCAGTACTTCGGATTGACGGCGACGCGCGTGATGCGCCCCCACAAGGGATCCAACACGTCGGTCAGAAGGGGCAGTTCACTCAGCAGATCCCGGGAGCGGGGCCACCAGGCACCGTCCAGGAGCCCTCGCGATGCGCCGTCGGTCTTCAGGGCGAGACGCGCGGCCGGAGCTGCGACGGGCTCGGGATGCGGCACGGTTGGATACAAGGTCGCCGACATGATGCGGACCCGTCTCCGGGCCGCCTCTGCGGCGGCCCGGGTTTCATCTCTCGCCGAGAACGACCCGGCGTGAAAGCCGGTGTGCGGCATGCCCTCGGTATCTCCACAGTACTCCGCGCCCCGCCGCGACGCGGAGTGGTGGCTGCCTAGAGGTGGAGCAGTCGCTGGGTGATCTCCCGGTACTGCCTCAGCGCGTGCCGGAGTTCGTCGGACTGCGTGTCGGGGTCCTGGTCCTGCCAGCCGGCGCGCAGGACACGCCGCCGTTCCGCGAGGGCGTTCACGAGCTGGGCGGTGGCTTCGTCGAAGGCGCTCTCGGCCTCTTCCAGCGCCTCGAGCGGGGTGTCGGCGAACGTGTTGAGGGCGTGCCCGAGGCGTACGGCGATCGCGTCCCGTTCGGTCGACGGGAGCAGCGACTCCGGACCCGCAGCGCGGCGTTCGTCGCGGCCCCGGGGTTGGCCCGCGGGCTGCTGGGCGCGTGTCTGGTCGTACATCATCGAGGGCTGCTTCCGTTCCGCCTGAAGGTGTCCGTGGTCCTCTGGACAGCCTGTTTCAGGCTTCCCGAGACTTCCGTGATCCCGCTCGTCATCGTCTGCGCCTGGCCTCACTGTTGGAGTTCGCCTCACGGTAGTGCTGCTGCTCGCGCAGTGTCAGGGGCATCGCCTCACATGTCGTCCGTTGGTGTCTGATCGTCCCGGGAGGACTGGCTGGTCAACAACCAGGAGCGCACCGGGTCCGCGATGCGCGTGGTGTCCACGGTGAGCTGGAGACGTGTTCCGCCGTCAGCGCCCGCGGGGTAGCTGCGCGCCTCGGTGGTGGCGAAACAACCGCGGAGAACCTCCGCGACATGACGAGCCGCCTCAGGATCCGCGGCGACGATACGAACCTCCGCGTGACCGGCCGACGGCAGTTCCGGTGACTTCATGGTGACCCCTTGCAGCTCTGTGGACCATGGGCAGCCGGGCCGAGGCCGATGGCAGGTGGCGCGGACCTGTCCCGACGTGGCCGGCCGGTATGCGAAGTACTCCCGGTTCGTTTCACTCTACGCCGCTCGGCGGCCCCGGGAGCCGGAACGTGCTCGTGAGCAGGCCTTTTGCCGAGAGACACGAGTCCGGCACCATCGGCGAGCCTGGCCGGTGCGTGCCGCACGACTTACGGTGAGAGGACGACCGAGAGGACGAGGTCCCGCGTTCGGTGGCGACACCGAATCCCGCAGACAGGCGGACACACCATGACCGAATCCGACCACTCTCGTGCGCCCGGGCTCCTGCCGGACGCGATCCACAGGGCCGCGAAACCCGGAACAGTTCTTCTGCGCCTGGAGACGACACCATCCCGGGAAGGCAATCTCGACGGCGCGTGGTGGCCGCGTTCCCGCGACATCGGCGCGGAGCTGCCCGACCTCATCCACGTGCTGACCGGGCACCTCGGCCCCATCACACGCGTCGGACTGGACGCCACCGCATGGGACGAACTTCCCACGCGTCTGGTCATCGACGGCCGGGTGGTCCATATCGACTCCTTCCCGGTCGGTGACAACACCGTCCTGATCACCCGGGGCGACCAGGACCACTTCTCCCTTCTCGTGATCCCACCGCACGCGACACCCGATGCCGCCCATGCCGCCATGGCCAGAGCCGTCCGGCCCGACAACATCTCCCCTGCCGCACAGATCCTCATCGACACCGGCACCCACCAGGCACACCCGATCCCCGCGGAGGCCCCTCGGACGGACGAGGAAGGCCACGAGCCCCGGGAACGAGGGCCCCAGTAGCTGTCTTCGGTTCGGCTCCGGCGCAGGGTCCGGCCCGTGCGGGAGGTCGTAGACGGCCCTCCCGGGCGGCCCTCCCTGTGCACCCCGACATCGACCCGTGCGGCGCCCGGCTGCCTCAGTTTCCACCGGGATGGGCGTTGCATCAGGAAGCGGTTCGGCGTCGCTTGAGCAGCGCGACGCCGGCCTGGTCCGTTTCCTCTGGTGCTCCGTTGAGTCGGTGGATCAGTACCCATCGGCCGTCGTCCGTCGCCCCGGCGAAGACCGAGGCGTCGCGCGTCGCGCCGTTGTGCCAGCGCAGGGTGTCTGCGGTCTGCCAGGACGGCGCGGGATCCCCCAATCGGCGTTCCACCAGGAGGCGTACGACCAGATCGGCTGCCGCGCGGGGGGTGGCCCACAGCCCCCCTGCGGGCAGGATCGCACCGTGCATGGTCCACGGCCTGCGGGACCTCCCGAAGCGCCCCGTGGCCGGCAGGCGCCTGCTCGGGTCAGGGTTCGCGGTCACCTCGGCTATGTCCAGCGGACGCAGGACGTACTCGGTCACCAACTCCTCATAGGTGGTGCCGGCCGCGGTGGCCAGTGCCTCGCCCAGGATGGCGTAGCCGAGGTTGGAGTACTCCTCCTGTCGACCGGGAGGTCGTGCGGCGATCGCGTCCAGCCGGCTCAGCAACCGGTGCACCGCACGACGATCGAACGTCGCGTACGGGTCCCGCCGCGAGACGCGGGGTGGCAGGCGTGGGAGGCCGGACGTGTGCTGGGCGAGGTGCAGAAGCGTGATCCCGGTTCTCGGAGTCGCGGGAAGCCACCGCTCGAGGGGATCGTCGAGCCCGACCACCCCGGATGTGGCCATGCGGGCCAGCGCGGTGCCGGTGACGACCTTGGTGAGCGAGCCGATCTCCACGAAGCGGTCCACGGCGTGACCGTCGCTGACGTCGGGAGGAGCAGCGTCGCTCAAGACGCAGGTCGGGGTACGGCGCACAACGGAGCCTTTCGACGAGGACGAGCCGGATCCTTCAACTGGGGCGCGGCGGTACGGCACACGCAGTCGTGCTTCCGGGCATGCGGTGACGGTTGCGGGACACCCAGCGGTACACCGCGCGAGCGCAGGTCCGGACGCCGGGGAGACCGAGGACGGCTGCGGCCGTGCGGTACGTACGGGACGGCGAGGAGCCGACGAAGCCGGCCAGCGCCTCCGCTCCGCCCGCGACGGCCAAGCTGCCCCGCAGAAGCAGAACTTCCCTGTCCAGCCGCTCGACATGGGGCGCGGTCGATTCTTCGGGCAGGAACTGCCACGGCACCGCCTCCATGGCCGGTGCAGCGGCTGCTCGAATACGGTCGACGGCTGCTTGGCAGAAACCGCAATCCCCGTCATACGCGAGGACCGGCGGCGAGGAGGTGACACCGGTTCTGGTCACGAGTTCTCCGTCCAGTGGTTCAACAGTGCCTCTCGTTCGGCCGGGCGCGGGGGACGCGACCTGGGCGAAGTCCTCAGCCACTCAGTGAGAACCGCCGGAGACGTCTTTCCCCGGACGATGTGCTCCAAGAGGCGTTGCGACAACTCCACTTCACGGACGGCTATCCGCTATCCGCCTCGTGGCACGCCACCCGGGGTGGTCTAGCGGCCATCGAAGTAGATCGACACGGCAACCAACAGAGGGAAGCCGAGAGTGCAGATCAGCGCGAGAGCCAGCCCCGCCAGACACCCCCACATGGTCAGACGGGTGCTGGCTCTCTCATAGTCATCGCTCTTCGACACACCCTCATCCAAACGCATCCACCCGCTACCGCACCGCTCATGCCTCTGACCAGAGCTGTAGCGGAAGGAGCGGACCTGACACGAAGAGGGCCACCGACCCCGGAACCCTGCCAAGGAGGTTTCCTGACCTGCCGAACAGCTGCTCTACCGCCCCGAAGAAGCGGCCAAGGCACTGAGGACCGGACGCTGCCGCCGTTGGCCAACCGCACTTCCCCTGCTTCCACTCACCCACGGTGTGGCCCCCTCCCGTTGGTTCGTCTCGTGTCCGGGCATCCAGCGTCTGGCACGTAGCGGACGCCGAGCAGGGCGCACGGGCGGCGGAGTCGAGCGATGCGGGCGCACGCGGTAAGTACGTTGGGAGCACTCCGCTGAGTGCACGCTTTCCAACTGTGGTGGTGGGATGGTGGCGTCATTCAGGGTCGTTCAGTTGCGTTCACCAGCTGCCCGAGAGTGCTACCGGCATCGGCCTCGGGTCCGCTGCGAACGGCCCTGAACCAAGCTGAATGAGACAGAAACTGAGACGGGGACCCGATGGAACGAGTGGAAGCCGAGCTGTTCACCGATGCCGGCAACGACGCTGTGGTGCGCCTGCCTGGCCGTCGCTTTCCTGGAGTCCTGGTCCAGGGTGACACCCTCAGGATCCTCTCGGCCGACGTAGCCGAACTCGTCGAACTCTGCGCGGCCGGCGATCTGGAGGAGGCCCGCCAAGCGGCAAGCCTCCTCCAGGAGGAACTCGGGGCGAAGCTACAGCGCTACACCGATGCTCTCGACGCCCACGGAGAGCGACACCCCTTCTGATCCGTAGCTCTAACCGGATCGGTCAGGGAGGGCCATACCGGCCGCCACAAGGCCCCGGGGAGACGGTAGCGGGCGAAGGCGGTTGTTGTGAGCGCGGTACTCCGTTGCGGTACCGCGCTGGCTCCGGCCATTACGCCCTATGCAGCCACCTGCGCCATGGGCTCGTGGGCCTGGGGTCGTAGTCGGCGTTTCGGGAGAGTTGGCGCAGGTGCTCGAACGAGTAGTCTCGTCCCGCATCGGAGTCTTCGCAGGTCTCCTCCCATAGACGGTTGAACGGCGAGCGGCTCATCTGGGAAGAGATGGCGCCCTTCCACTCCCGCCAAGTGTCATCGGAAACCCAGCTTTGGGCACGCAGGTCCGCTTGGTCCTCGCTGAGGCGAAAGTACAGCCGGATGGCCAGCTCTTCCTCCTTGCTGAGATCGTGCCCGTCCAAGCCGCGGAGGGTACGGGGACCCAGCCTGTCCAGCAATGACCAGTAGCGAGCCACGTAGACATCCTCCACCTGACGGACCCTCTGAGTGCGGGCCTGCCCGATGGCAACGAAAGAGGCCGTCAACCCGACTACAAGCGTGATGATCAGAGAAAGCAGATCCATGCGTGTGATTGTGGCTGCCGGCAGGCTCTCGACTTTGAACTCCGGCCTCATCTTTACCAGGTCGATCATGGGTGCCTGATCACCTGCGTCAACCGCCGGTACGGCGGTGATGTCAGACATCAATGGACTGCTTGACGTTTCTCTCGACCAGAAGTAGGGCTCCGGCGCGTCGGACCGGTCTTGCACAGCCTACCGGCGCCCGATACAACCATCTGGTGACAAGTGCCTACAAGCCGAACATGCGGTGGACCAAGGACGAGGCTGGAGCCATCCTGGCCGCCACCACCGGCTTCTTCTTCGCCAACCCGCCAGCTCTTGAAATGACGACGCAGCTGATCCCACGCCACGCACACACGGTCGCGGTGCTTGTCAGCTTCGCGGTGGCGGTCCTTGCTCACTCGGTCGGACTGAGGGCGATGAAGAAGCTCCCATGACGGTTCCCCGTCTCCGCCGTAGCTTCGCCACCCGCCTTCACCCACCACTGGGTCGATGGCGGTCGGGGCGGAAGCTCCCTGCGCACGCCACTACGGACTCGCAGCATCGAACGGCGCCCCTCCGCCCCGGTCCCGGCCGATCCCCCGCCGGAGGCTGTCTGACCGTGGCTTGCCCGTCTAGGTTTCCACTCAGGGCCAGCCCGCGCTTGCCCGGGCATCTGAACCAGTAGAGAAAGTTGTAACCGGTTGCTGCTTGAACACCGCGCTTGTCTCGGCTTGGCTGTGCGCCCGCCTGGCGTAGATCCGTTGGCCTACGCTTCGGTTCATGGGGGCGATGATTTGGCGCGGTGTCCGAGAGCGGGTGGAGATTCTGGCCCGTGCTGACAAGGCGCGGGAGGTCTTTGGAGCGTGGGGCAAGTCCGTGGGAACGGGGCACCACTTCCGGCTTGCTGATCCGCTCTCGGAGGCGAGTGTCGCCGAGGCAGAGGCTCAGTGGGGTGTCTCGCTGCCTGAGGACTACCGGGCCTTCCTCCTCGAAGTCGGCGCCGGCGGTGCCGGACCCTTCTATGGACTCACGACCCTGTCCCGCACAGATGCCGGGTGGCTGTGGAGTGACCCCGGCGGCGGGACCGTCCACGAGCGACTGCGCTTCCCCTTCCCGGATGTGGAAGAGACCGTGCGTGCGCAGGCCGAGCATGAGCGCAAGGAGCCCGTCGAGTCCCACTTCGAGGACGAAGCAGCCTTCGACGCGGCGTACCGGGCCTGGCTTGCGGAGGACGAGAAGCTGTCCGACTGGTTCTTGTCCGGCGCTGTGTGCCTCAGCCACGAAGGGTGCGGCTACTTCCACTGGTTGATCGTGTCTGGCCCACAGCGCGGCCAAGTGTGGCTCGACGAGCGTCCAGGCGACGGGCGGTTCAGTCCCCTCGAGCAGGTCGGATTCGCTGACTGGTACCTCGACTGGGTTGAGAAGACCGAGGCTGTCGTGCGGCGGGGCCGCTAGGGAGTGTCGTCAAAGTGCCGCTCACGTCAGAAGTGATGCGAGGGTGGCGGCTTCTGGTAGAACCGGGCCGTGACCGCTCCGGAGCCAGCACAGCTAACTCTTTTGTCTGGCAGTCGCCCGCCCGCTGCTCTGGCCCACACCCTGGAGCCCCCTTTGTCCTTACGAACAGGTATCACCCGCCCGATATCCCTTCTCCTGGCGACCGCGTTTATGGCCGCGACGCTCACCGGTTGCGCGCTGCTGGATCTCGCCCAGGACTGCGAGGGGACCGCCCCCCGGGTGGAGGAGATGGCGGCGCTCGACATCCTTGACTCCCGGCCCGACGAGGCCACCGTCGCCCGGGGCTTCGAAAAGGTCGACGCCGGCTGCTGGGCGGACAGCGGCGATGTCATCGTGTACGCCGAGCGGACATACGCCTTTCCCGGCACACGGGCCGAAGTGGCCGCGCATTACCGGACGGCGACGCTACAGGGCGGATGGAGCCCAGACCCTGAAGCCTCGCCCGACGACCTGTGCTTTGTCAGAGAGGCAATGAGCCTGCGGATCGTCTTCCTCACCGCCGAACTTCTCGCGGAAGACGGCCATGGGAGCCGCCCGGACCTCACCACCGGTGCCGGTTATTCGATCAGCATCGACTCGTACGTGAACAGCGGTATTGAGGCGGGCTGTTAGGAGTTGTCGTCGAAGAGTCACGCCCACATCAGTAGCGAGGCGAGGGTGACGGCCGCCTGGTAGGAATCAGCGGTTTCGTCGTAGCGGGTCGCGATGCCGCGCCATTGCTTCAAACGGTTGAAGCAACCTTCCACGACGTTGCGCTGCTCGTAGATTTCGCGATCGACTGTTGGAGGACGTCCACCGAGGCTGCCGCGCCGGGTCCGGTTTCGGATCTGGTCGGCCCGTTCCGGGATGGTGTGCGTGATGCCCCGGCGCCGCAGCCAGGCCCGGATCGCTTTTGAGCCGTAGCCCTTGTCGCCCAGGACGTGATCGGGCCGCACGCGGCGGCCGGCCAGGACCGACGCGGGGCACCCGTATCGCCTCCATCACGGCCCCGCCACACGTCGCGGTGTGGCGCTCGGTCCGTAAGCACGGTGAGACCAAGACCAGAAAGAGCCGCCGGACCATTGCTCTACCGAAGCAGGTGGTCGACGTCCTCGAAGAGCACATGCGATGGCAGAAGCAGGAGCGGGCATCGCGGGGGATGGAGTGGAGCCCGACCGGCCGTGTCTTCACGACCAGGAGCGGCGAACCGCTCGACGCGGCCAACGTCCGGCGAGACTTCAAGGCCATCGTGAAGTAGGCCGGGCTGAAGCCTGAGTGGACCCCGCGGGAGCTCCGGCACAGCTTCGTGTCCCTGCTCTCCGACCATGGCATCCGCTGGAACGCATCGCGCTCTTGGTCGGTCACAGCAGTCAGGCGACCACAGAAGCGGTCTACCGCAAGCAGCTCCGGCCGGTCATCACGGAGGGCGCCGAAGCGATGGATGACATCTTCGCCGAAGATCAGGAAGAGGAGGATGCGGGGGAGGAAGGAGAGGGCGACGCGGTGGCCTGACCGGATTCGTTTGGCCCCCTGTTTGGGGCCCCCGGGCATGAAAGAGGCCCATTCGCGATCAAGCGAATGGGCCTCTGACCAGCGTCGGGGTGGCGGGATTTGAACCCACGACCTCTTCGTCCCGAATTAGGCCCTGGAAGATCGTCTATCTGTGCTCTAGGTCAAATGTGCAGGTCAGGGCATCGGGGAGCATCGGTCTCGTTTGGAGCTTCAGGGATCCCGACGCAAGATCATCTCCAGAAATTCTCCAAGGCTCGCTCACGCGTGCCGCTCAACGTGCGGGCAGAGACCGCGCTGTTCGTAGCCGCCGAGAACGCCGGCGCTCACTGAGCTCCAGAAGACTTGCGCGTCGCTGAAATGCCCGCCGAGGGTGTGCCAGGCCGGCGACCCAGTGATGCAGGCACGCTCGCGGACCGGCAGTCGTCGGTGTGCCCACCCTGCCGTGGCAGTGCAGGACTGCAAGCACGCTCGCCGGACATCAGACGCGCTCGGGAATTCACCAAGTGGGTGCGCGACCTCAGTGGCGCTGCTGTACTGGTACCAGGAGACACTTTCGTCGTGTAGGGGGACGCCATGGAGCCTGTCTTCACTTCGCTGGGAGCTAGAGCCGCCTCGTTAGCAGCAGCCCCGCTCGTGCGAAAAATCCTTGTTTCACATACTCCCGGCGCTGCGCTGACATCCGGTGGCACACCGCTTGCCCGAAGAGTCGCTTGGGGTGGGAGACAAGCAAAAATCACCCCTGCGGACGTCAGAAGACTAGTCGACAAGCTAATCGAGGAAATCCTCGACTCTGATCCAGAGCTATATTCCCTTAAGGCCAATCCTGAGCCGCTAGCTGAGGCGGTCTTCGATACGCTCCTCAGCTTGGGGGAGCTGGATATGAATGACATTCAAGCGGTGAGCCTGCGACATGATGGACTCGCCCGCAAACTGAAAGAAGCAAAGCCCGGAGCGCGACGCGAACTATCAGAAAACTTCACCCATCTATACGACACAGTCGTCGATATCTGCTGCCTCCACATCTTGGATTTCTTCTCAAGTCGTCCAGAATTTGCCGCGCGCACACAGATAGAAACCGTAGGCATGCTGCAAGCGCAAGACAAGGCGCTCTTGTCGCTGCTCGAACGCCTACCCGACCCGAAATCCGTCGATAGATCATTCGAGAAACAATACGCGGAAGAAATAGTTCGCCGCTATGACGAACTCACCATCTTCGGTATCGACCTCGCCAATTCACGTGCCGCGTGGCCACTCGATACCGCATATCTCAGCCTGGAAACCATTCGAGCTGGCCGCTATTATCGCGTTCATGCAGAAGATGTCGCATCGCAGATTGCGGAGGGGGAGGGATCCACCGGCCTTCCGGAACGAGTTGAACGTGCCCTAGCCGGCCGCCAAAGGGTCCTAATGCGTGGGGTGGCAGGGTCAGGGAAGACCACCCTGATTCACTGGATGGCATCAACTGCATCCCGCCAGACCTTCACGGACGAACTTGCCGAACTCAACATCTTTGTTCCTTTCGTATTGCCTCTGAGGACCCTGGCCCGGGATGGAGCTAACCGCCTGCCAACTCCTGACCATTTCCTACACGCAGTCGACAATATGCAGGCTGGCGCACAACCAGCAGGCTGGGCAAATCGAGTGTTGGAACAGGGTCGCGGTCTGCTGCTCATCGATGGAGTGGATGAGGTAAATGAGAGCTTCCGCATCCGTACGAGAGATTGGCTGCAGAATCTACTTAAAGCATTCCCGCAGACTCGATGCATAGTAACTGCCCGCCCATCCTCTATTCCGGAGGGATGGTTGGATGGTTCCGGATTCATCGAGCTTGCGCTCAGCCCCATGCGCCCCCAGGACGTGCATGTATTCGTCCAACGTTGGCATGAAGCCGCTAAAAGCCAGTGCGAGACCGATGAGGCTAGGGAAGAACTTGAGACTTTTTCGGTAAAACTACTTGAGACGATCGATACGAAACAAGATATTGCGCGCCTGACAACCAACCCGTTGATGTGTGCACTTGTTTGTGCTCTCCACCGTGACAAGCGGGGCAGGCTACCTCGCGGACGGAAGGCGCTCTATGACGCCGCACTCAGAATGCTCCTCGTGGAGCGGGATGATCAGAGGCTGATTGGGTCACCGGAAGGCGTCGCGCTTGATGAAGACGATCAGATACTACTGCTACAGAAACTTGCATACTGGCTCATCAGGAACGGGCTTGCTGAGGTCGAAAAAGAAACCGCCATGCGGATGGTTCAGGATGCCGTCTCACACATGCCCGCCGTTCGGCAAGGGGCGGGCGCAAGCTGGACCCCGAAACAGGTATTCGATCACCTTGTCACGCGATCTGGGATGCTCCGCGAGCCAACCACTGAGACCATTGAATTTCTTCATCGCACATTTCAGGACTATCTTGGAGCACGCGCCGCGGTGGAGAATGAGGACATCCCGTACTTGGTTCAGCAGGCGCACAATGACCAATGGGAGGACGTCATCCGGATGGCGGTCGCTCATTGCAGACCCAAGGAGCGGGCTCGCCTGCTCACAGGCCTCATCGAGCGTGGCGACAGGGAGCCTGAATCGCGACACCGGCTTTACATTCTCGCCTTTGTATGCCTTGAACATTCTCCAGAGCTGGACCCAAGCTTGGAGAAGCTGGTCGAAGAGAAAGCGGGCAGACTTCTGCCCCCAAGAACTTTCGATGAAGCCGAAAGGCTTGCCCAAGTAGGGCCAGTGCTGCTCGAATTGTTGCCTGACCCGACGGGATTGACTGAAGAACAGGCTTGCGCCACTGTTCGCGCTGTCTCACTAGTTGGCGGGAGCACTGCACTAAGAACCATCGCCAAGTATGCATCAGACGATCGGCATACAGTTAGGCAAGAGGTCGTTGGCGCATGGGCACGGTTCGACGCATCCGACTTCGCGGAACTCGTACTAGCACGGAGCACAATTCTCCCGGTCGTGACAACTGTCGAACAGGCAGGCGCCTGCCGGAAAATTCCGTCGCTTCGTACAGTGACGTGCGTTGGCAACGGCGCGATCAATGAAATGATACCGGAGCTGCCTCGGGACCTCATTGCCGTCAACATTCTTCGAGACGAAGACCCGGCAGAATGTGACACACTGTCACACTTTGAGGCGTTGCAGATATTGTCGGTCGCGCAATGTCCCGAGGTCACGGACCTCGGGTCAATCGTTGATGCATGTCCCGACCTATCGGCGTTGTACCTCGACGCTCTCCCTCTCTCCGATTTCCGCGATCTTTTCAGTCTCCGGAAACTGCACTATCTGAGCATCAGGAACAATTTGGAACCACTATCACTAGAGCGGTTCCCTCCGCTCCCAAATGTCCTTGAGCTTAGCTTGAAGGGGTACTTCGGAGTGGAATCTATCAGGTCGAGGTTCACGGGGCTGAGGAGGCTGGACATTTCACTCGACTCCCCCATAGGTTCGCTGGAACGCCTCGGAGAATGGCCGTCCATCGAATCACTTCGCGTTACAGCGCGCGACCAGGCAGAAGGTGTGATCAGAGGACTCGCGAATTTCAATAGCTTGAAAGAACTCACGCTTGGCTTCATTCTCCCCGCCTTCTTCGGTACGGAACAGTTGAAAGAAATTGTCACTCCTCTCCCTCAACTGGAGAAGCTGACCTTGAGTTGGGCGCCTGGACAACTTGCCTTCGTCGATATTTCCTACTTGGCCAATGCAAGGCCGGACTTGCAACTCAGTTTGTGGGGTGCCCACGAAGTGCGGGGGGCAGAGCAATTTGATGCTGCACGGTTGCAGATCCATGACTGACCTGAGAATGACGTGTGGAAATTGCGCTCCTCCGGACTACACCTCCGGTACCGCACAAGTATGGTTCGACTGGCGACTGTTGATCGGTGCCACAACGTCCATATGCTGCGAACAAGCCACCTCCACCACGGCCGCCGCCCTGGATGCGCGCAGCTAGGTGCTGGTTGCCATGCCATCTCGCAGCGCTGCCCTGGCGAGGTACAGAAGAGTCGTGTACGCGTCGAGTCGCGCAGCGTTGGCATCTTCGTAGGCGCGTGCTGCGGCTTCGGTGTCACCAGATGACGCGACGGCGCGTGCCCAGTCAAGGACAGCCCTGAACTGGTGCTGGGTCTTCGAGTGCAGCGTGACGCAAGCTGCCGCGCCTGCTTCCGGGCCCCAGACGTTTAGATGGATGGCGCCACGCGACAGCACAGTGTTTGCGTTGCGCACCCGCTCCACAAGGTCCCCCGGTATGCCCTCGCCACGGCGACAGCGACTTGCCATCTCTTCGAGCGCTCCGACCGCATTAGCAGCCTCATCCAAGGCTTGTATCCAGGCAGTCTTTCGGTGCTCTCGGGCCCAATGTGCATGTTCGGCGAGCGCCTGTTGCTGAACCTGAGCCAGCACTGCCTCAAGTGCTCTCTCTGCTCCGATCCTCGCGCCTCGAAACGAGGCCACAGCCCCCACTAGCGCGCCGATTAGCGCTCCAGCACCTGCCAACAGCGCCGCCAGTCCCTCATCCATGACCACCATGATGGCCGGTTCATGACTGCAGGTGGTGCGGCTGTGCACAGTCGCGGACCGGCACTATCACCATTGGCGCCTTTGCGCGAGCCAGCCGCCTGCGACCAGCCTTCGTCAGGAGCGGGAGGCATCCAAGAGCGCGAACAGACCCGCAGGGTCGCCGCGGTACAACAGGTGTGGTTCGTCCTCCTGAGGGGGGATGAACCGGGTGCGGTACCGCTGGAGGTCGCTCTCAGAGAAGTAGATCGAGTTGGGATCGTTCGCGTGGAAGTCGTTGCGCTTGCTGATCCTTGCCCATAGCTCCTCGTGACTGGCTGCGAGGTAGACGAGCACAGGGGTGGCGCCAGCGTCGCTGGCGATGGCTCGCCAGATGGCCCGGAGAACAAGGTGGGTTATGCCGAGAGTCTCGGCAGCTACTGGCGCGGTCGCTACAAGCTCGCGCCGGGCAAGTACGCCACTGTCCGCGATGCCAATGGCGATGCCATCCGCTTCCGGACCAAGGCTGCGGCAAAAAAGGCGGCTGACGCCGAAGAAGCGAAGCTTCTGGCTGGAACGAAGAAGGCACCACGCGAACGGATCACCTTCGGTGAGTACGTCAACCGCTGGTATGCGGCACAAGACTTGGCAGCATCCACCATGCAGAACTACCGGCGGCACATCGAAGAGCATTTGCTTCCAGCATTCGAGGACTCCGCCGTTGCCGACATCCTGAGCACCGACATTGCCGCTTGGGAGAAGCAGGAACGCGCAGTGCCCTACGCGGCATCCAGCGTCAAGACATGGCGGGCGACGCTGCACCTGATCCTGGCCGACGCTGTTGACGAGGGGCTGCGCGACTCCAACCCGGCAACAAAGCGCCGTGGACGAGGAAAGCGCGCTGGCCGCTCACGTAACCGTGGCCCGGAGAAGGCTGTAACGACCGCACTCGGCATCCTGCTGCTCGCCGAGAGAATGGCACTCCTGTCCGGCCGTGACGACGAGTTCGTCGCCGGCATCGTCACGGGCTACACCGGCATGCGCTGGGGCGAGATCGTTGGCCTTGAGCCCGAGTTCGTCCGACCGAAGAGCATCCGCGTGGAGTGGCAGCTCTACGAACTGGATACAGGCGAACTGCACCGTTGCCCGCCAAAGGACGACTCCTACCGCGACATCGACACTCCGGATTTCCTCGCCGCGCTGCTTGCCAGGCACATCGCCCGGACGAGACCGAAGCCCTGCGAGTGCCACGGACTGGCCTACGTCTTCCGTGGCCATGGAACCGCCAACGGGTCCGTAAGCCGCCCGGGGGCGAAGCTAGTCGACGTGGCGCGTCGTTCCGGTGTATCGACCGGCACCGTTTCCAATGTCCTCAACCGACCGGATGCCGTGGCGGAGTCGACTCGCCTGAAGGTGCTGGATGCCGTCCGTGATCTCGGGTACATCCGCAACGCCGCATCGGGGGAGTTGGCTGCTCACTGGCGGCGTTCCGGTTTCGCCACGTGGCTCCTTCGACCGGCCGCGACAGGGCGGTATCCCGGGCGAGGCAGTCAGGAAGAGCGGCCAGTGCCTGCGGTTGCTGAGCCGTGGCCTGGCATTCCGGCGCGCGGGCGAGGAGCCACGAAGCGGGCGGAGGTGTGCTGGGTGCCGATCGCTCCGGGGCTTACTCCGCACGGCTTGCGCCACACGCACAAGACCCTGATGAGGGAGGTGGGGACCCCGCCAAAGCTGATGGATGAACGCATGGGGCACGAGGACGGCTCCGTCCAGTCGCGCTATGACCACATCACGCCAGGGATGCGGCAGGCGCTGATGAGTGCGCTCACCGGGATGTGGCAGGAAGCGTTGGACGCGCGCCGGACCATGAGTCCCGGCTCGCCCGTGGCTGTTCTGGATGCGTTGCTGAAAGCTCGCTGACGGGCGCCGATCCGGAGAAAGATTCCAAGATCTTCTCCAGGATTTCTCCAGAGAGCCCCTGGAGATCGAGGCAGGCCCGGTGCTGACGTATCAGCACCGGGCCTGACCTGCGTTTTAGCTGTCGGGGTGGCGGGATTTGAACCCACGACCTCTTCGTCCCGAACGAAGCGCGCTGCCAAGCTGCGCTACACCCCGATCGTCGCTGCTCGTCGCGGCGACGTCGTTTACTTTAGCCCACCGGTGGCTTCAGACGAAATCCGGTTTTGCCGCGGTGGCGGATGGGGTTCGGGCGGGCGTGGTCGAGGGCGATCAGGAGGATCGCGAGGGCGTAGAAGGAGAGGCCGAGGAGGAGGGCGTTGCCGAGGACGTTCTTGTAGCCGTGGAGGTCCACGTCCAGGAAGGGGTAGAGGTAGCGGCCGCCCGTGCCCGGAGGGATCAGTTCGCCTCGGGTGAAGGAGAAGAGCAGGTACGCCAAGGGGTACAGCAGCCACGACGCCGCCTGGCGCAGGTGCAGGCGGCCGGGGGCCGTCAGCAGGAGCCAGTCCGCCAGTGCCGCCGCGGGGATCACCGTGTTCAGGAGGTGGGTGGTCACCGCGTGCCAGCCCGTCGGGTTCGCCGCCGCGCCGGTCAGGAGGAAGGGGCTCGCCGCGTTCGCCAGCAGCAGGTGGTACACCAAGGCCGTGATCGTGATGTAGAGGAGGGCCGCGCCTGTCACGGATGACGGCAGCGGGCGGCGGGCGGTCCACGCCCTGCGGGCCGACAGCAGGAGCACCATCGCCAACAGGATCGTGCTCTGGACCGAGAAATGGCTCAGCGTACGGATCGGGCTGCTCAGGAGCAGCTCGATGGTCACGGCCGCCGCGGCCGTCAGGGCCACCAGTACGCGGTAGACGGCGGCCACGGGGTGGCGTACGGGAGCCACCACCGCCGTGGCGGGGACGGGGGAGCGCAGGAATGCGGGCATGCCCGGGACAGCGGGGAGATCCGGCATGTCCCTCGGTATCGGCGCGGTCATGCCCTCACGTTAGGCAAAACCGGCAAAAGGGGCGATACGGGCGGACCATGCGGGTTAATCTCCCGGCACAGCCCCAGTCGTACGGCGGCCGGCCCCTACTCCCGGCCCACCAGCGTCAGCAGCGTCACCTCGGGCGGGCACGCGAACCGCACCGGCGTATAACGGTTCGCCCCGCACCCCGCCGACACGTGCAGGTACGACCTGCGGCCCTCCGCCTCATGCGTGGACAGGCCCTTCACGCGGTCCGTGTCCAGGTCGCAGTTGGTGACGAAGGCGCCGTAGAAGGGGAGGCAGATCTGGCCGCCGTGAGTGTGGCCGGCGAGGATCAGCGGGTAGTTGTCGGCCGTGAAGGCGTCCAGGGCGCGGAGATACGGGGCGTGTACGACGCCCATGGAGAAGTCGGCCGCGCCCGACGGGCCGCCGGCCACCTCCGCGTAGCGGTCCCGCTTGATGTGCGGGTCGTCCAGGCCCGTCAGCTCCACCGACACGCCCTCGACCTTCAGCATGCCGCGCGTGTTCGTGAGGTTCTGCCAGCCCGCCGCCTCGAAACCGTCCCGCAGGTCCTCCCACGGGTTGTGGACGACCCCCACGGCGGGCGCGTTGCCGTTCAGGCCGTGGCGGCCCTGGGCCTTCTCGTACAGGTAGCGGGCGGGGTTACGGAATTTGGGGCCGTAGTAGTCGTTGGAGCCGAAGACGTACGCGCCCGGGAACTCCATCAGCGGGCCCAGCGCGTCCAGGACCTCGGGCACGCCCTCCGGGTCCGACAGGTTGTCGCCCGTGTTGATCACGAAGTCCGGGCGCAGGCCCGCCAGTGAGCGCAGCCAGCGCTGCTTCTTGCGCTGGCCGCTCACCATGTGGATGTCGGAGACCTGGAGCACCCGCAACGGGCGCATGCCGGGCGGCAGGACGGGGACCGTCACTCGTCGCAGCCGGAAGGAACGGGCTTCAAAACCAGCCGAGTAGACGAGACCGGCGGCGCCAACCGCCGCGATCCCCAAGGGAACTCCGTATCGCGCGCGCATGCCTCCATCGTGTCAGATCACGAAGGCATCCTTGACCGGACGCCCGCTGTCCCCTAGAGCCGGGCGCCCACCACCCCGTAAATGCGCGGGCACCCCCCACCCCGCACCTGCGACAATCACACGCATGACCACGCTCAAGTCGAAGCTGCAGGAAGACCTCACCGCCGCCGTGAAGGAGCGCGACGAGCTCCGCTCCTCGACGCTCCGGCTGACGCTCGCCGCGATCACCAAGGAGGAGGTCGCGGGCAAGACGAAGCGCGAGCTCTCCGACGACGAGGTCCTGAAGGTGATCACCAAGGAGGCGAAGAAGCGCCGCGAGGCTGCGGACGCCTTCGCCCAGGGTGGTCGCGCCGAGTCCGCCGAGCGGGAGAAGGCGGAGGGCGAGGTCCTCGCCGGGTATCTGCCCAAGCAGCTCAGCGACGAGGAACTGAACGACATCGTCGGCCAGGCGGTCGAGGAGGCCAGGGCGGCGGGCGCCGAGGGGCCCCGGGCCATGGGCGCCGTCATGAAGATCGTGAACCCGAAGGTGGCCGGCCTGGCCGAGGGTGGCCGCGTCGCCGCGGTCGTGAAGAAGCTCCTGGCCGGCTGAGACTGCCACCTGGCAGTCACCTGGCAGTCGTACGAGAGCCCGGTCCCGCGCATTCAGCGGGACCGGGCTCTCATCTGTGTGTACGCCTCCGGGCGTCAGCCGCGCCCGCCCCCGTTGCCGTTCCCGTTGCTCGTGCCCTGGATGAAGTTCTCCGGGATGGAGAAGGTCGGCGTCGGGAAGGTGGTGTTGCCGTCGTCTCCGCCGTTGTTCCCACCGTTGTCGTTGCCGCCGTTGTCATTCCCGCGGTTGTCACCGTCGTCGTTGCCGTCGCCGTCGTCCTTTTCCTTCGGCGGGTCCGGGATGTAGACGAGGTTGAAGTTGGGGGCATCCTTGCCCTCCAGCGCGCCGCTCATCATGTCGCGCCAGATCGGGCCGGGGACCTTGCCACCGAACACCTTTTGGTTGTACACGCCGCCGATGGTGATGTTCTGCATCTTGCGCTTGTGCGCGGGGTCGCCGACCCAGACCGCGCCGGCCATGTTCGGCGTGTAGCCCACGAACCAGGCCGCGTAGCGCTCGTCGGTCGTACCCGTCTTGCCGGCGCTGGGACGGCCGCCGCCGAGGCCCGCCTCCGAACCGGTGCCGTCCTCGACCACGCCCTTGAGGAGCGTGTTGATCGTGTCCGCGGTGTTCTCCGACATCGCCCGCGAGCAGGTCGACTTCGGCACCTGGAGGGACTTCGACTGCTCGCCGACCCGCTGGGTGATCGACTCGATGGCGACCGGGGTGCAGTACATACCGCGTGAGGCGAAGGTCGCGTACGCGTTCGCCATCGTCAGCGGGGACATCTCCTGCGTGCCCAGGGCGATCGACGGGGCCTGCTGCATCTTGCCGCCGTCGGCGCGCGCCACGCCCATCTTCGCGGCCATCTCCGTCACCGGGCAGATGCCGATGTCGCTGATCATCGACACGTAGTAGGTGTTGACCGACTTCGCGGTCGCGGTCTTCATGTCGTACGGGCCGACCTCGGAGGTGTTCTCGTTGGTGACCGGGACGCCCTTCTCGTTCCAGATCTTGCCGTTGCACGCCTGGACCGGGGCCGGGTAGTCCATCTTGTACGGCGAGGGGTACATCTTCGTCGCAGGCATGCCGCCCTCGATGGCGGCCGCGGCCACGATCGGCTTGAACGTCGAACCGGGCTGGTAGCCGGCCCCGCCGCCCATCGCTGCGTTGACCGAGAGGTTGAGCGTCGTCTCGTTCTTCTTGTTGTTGATGCCGTACGGCCGCGACTGGCCCATCGCCAGGATCTTGCCGGTGCCGGGCTGGACGATGGTCGCGGCGGTGGCCACGTCGTCGTCCTGGTAGACGTGCTCCTTGATGGACTTCTGCGCCGACTTCTGGGCCTGCGGGTCCATCGTGGTCTTGATCGTCAGACCGCCCTGGTTCCAGACCTTGGCCCGCGCCTCCTTGGTCTTGCCGAAGACCGGATCGGTCAGGAAGACCTCGCGGACGTAGTCGCAGAAGAAGCCCGCGCCCTTGACCGCCGTGATGCAGCCGTTCTTGGGCTTGCTGACCTTGAGGCCCAGCGGCTGCTCCTTGGCCTTGTCGGCGTCCGCCTGGGAGACGTCACCGACCTCGGCCATGCGCTGGAGCACGGTGTTGCGCCGCTTGGTCGCCTCGGCCTCGTCGTTGACGGGGTCGTAGCGGCTCGGGGACTGGACGATGCCCGCGAGCAGGGCCGACTGCTCGAGGTTGAGGTTCTTGGCGTGCGTGGAGAAGTAACGCTGGGAGGCGGCCTCGACGCCGTAGGCCTGCTGGCCGAAGAACGTGATGTTGAGGTAGTTCTCGAGGATCTTCTTCTTGCCGAGTTCCTCTTCGAGCTGGATCGCGTACTTCAGCTCGCGGATCTTGCGGCCGATGGTCTGCTGGGTGGCCTCGGCGACCTTCGTCGGGTCGTCACCGGCCTCCTCCACCGCGACGTTCTTCACGAGCTGCTGCGTCAGCGTGGAGGCGCCCTGGGAGACACCGCCGCTCTGGGCGTTCTTGTTGAGCGCGCGCAGGACGCCCTTCAGATCGACCGCGCCGTGCTGGTAGAAGCGCGAGTCCTCGATCGCGACGATCGCCTTCTGCATGTACGGCGAGATGTTCTTGAGGTCCACCACCGTGCGGTCGCGCGAGTACACCGTGGCGATGGTGCCGCCCTCGCTGTCGAGGATCGTGGTGCGCTGGCTCAGCGGTGGGGTCTTCAGGTTCGTCGGGAGTTCGTCGAAACTCTCCACCGACCCCTTGGCCGCGAGCCCCAGCGCGCCGGCCGCGGGCAGCGCGATGCCGGCCATCACCGCTCCCGCGAGAACACTGACACCGAGGAACTTCGCGGCCTGCTGCGTGGGCGACAGACCGCCGCCCGAGCGCTTCTTCGACATAGAGGGCAGCCTAATCCGTACTCATGAGCGTTCAGAGGGAGCCCATGTCACGGCATGGCGACGGAAGCGGGCACGACCGCGTCGGAGCGGGCATGGCGACAGGAGCGCCTACCTTCTCATTCGCCGGACACGCGCACAGGCCTTGGCCTAAGCTGCTCTCAACTGTCACAGCAGTAGGGCCACGTATCAATACGTCCGGCGACCCCGAATCGTTCCGGAGGTTCCCCAACTTTTTTGGTGGGGGCGTGTCCGAATCCGCCTCATGTGTCATCAGGTGCCCGTTGTGACGCAAGACAAGTGTCCTGGTTTGCCGGGATAGTCATGTATGTCGCGGGCTCACTCCCCCGGGTGATCTGCCGCTTACGCATAGTCCGTTCGGGCCATTCAAGATTGGGCCCGAAGGGGGTGTTGCGCTGTGCCTCCCTTCCGTAACGTCCTCAACTGGCGGCGGTGAATATGCCGCTGCCGCCGTGGGGGAGCCTCGATTCGGGAGAGGACGGCGCCGGTATGGGCTGGGTAGTCGACTGGAGTGCGCAGGCGGCCTGCCGCACTACCGATCCGGATGAACTGTTCGTTCAAGGAGCAGCGCAGAACCGGGCGAAGGCGGTGTGCACCGGATGTCCGGTGCGCACGGAGTGCCTCGCCGATGCGCTGGACAACCGCGTCGAGTTCGGCGTGTGGGGAGGCATGACGGAGCGCGAGCGCCGCGCACTGCTGCGCCGGCGGCCGACCGTCACTTCGTGGCGCAGGCTGCTGGAGACCGCGCGCACGGAGTACGAGAGGGGCGTAGGCATCCTGCCCCTCGAGGACGACGAGCTCTACGAGAACTACGCGGCGGTGAGCTGAGGACACCCCCCGGGTCAGTCCACGGCAGCCTCGGGCAGCTCCGGCCGTCCGGCCGCGAGCCGGTTTCCGATGTTCCGCAGCCCCGCGAGGTCGTGCACATCGCCGGGCAGCGCGGCCACTTCGGCCACCGCCACCTCGGGGTGGAGCGCGGTGAAGCGGTCACGCGTGCGCTGCTCGCGGGAGAGCAGCTGCATACGGTCGGCATGCAGTCTCAGCAGGCCTGCGGTGAGCTGGTCGACGGACCGGTCAGCGGGGTCGGCGGACCGCCCCTTCTCCATGCGCTCCGAGCTCGGGTTCTTCGGGTCGGCGGGGGAGCCTTCGTCAGGAGCCGGTGCCTCGGAAGCGGGAGATTCTGAACTGCCGTACGTGTCGGGAGAGTTACGAAGTCCAGCTTTCCCGCCCTCCTGATCGACAATGCGGGGCTCTTCAAGATTTTCCACGGCCTCGAGATTTTCCGCGGCGGCGAGCGCCCGCTGGGCCGAGAGCCGGTCGGCGCCGCTGCCGTGGACCCGGTTGAGCACCAGACCGGCGAGCGGCATGTCCTCCGCGGCCAGCCGCTCCACGAAGTACGCGGCCTCGCGCAGCGCGTCCCGCTCCGGGGCCGCGACCACCAGGAACGCCGTCCCGGGGGCCTGGAGCAGTTTGTACGTCGCGTCCGCGCGCGTGCGGAACCCGCCGAACGTCGTGTCCATCGCGGCCACGAACGTCTGGACGTCCTTGAGGAGTTGACCGCCCAGCAGTTTGCCGAGGGTGCCGGTCATCATCGACATCCCGACGTTCAGGAACTTCATCCCCGCCCGTCCGCCGAGCTTGGCCGGGGCGGTGAGCAGCCGGATGAGCCTTCCGTCGAGGAAGGAACCGAGCCGCTTGGGCGCGTCCAGGAAGTCGAGGGCGGAGCGGGAGGGAGGTGTGTCGACGACGATCAGGTCCCACTCGTCCCGGGCCCGCAGCTGCCCGAGCTTCTCCATCGCCATGTACTCCTGCGTGCCCGCGAAGCCCGCCGAGAGCGACTGGTAGAAGGGGTTGTTCAGGATCGTGGCCGCCCGCTCGGCGTCCGCGTGCGCCTCGACGATCTCGTCGAAGGTGCGCTTCATGTCGAGCATCATCGCGTGCAACTCGCCGCTCGCGGAGTCGTCGAGACCCTTCACCCGGCGCGGCACGTTGTCCAGCGAGTCGATGCCCATCGACTGGGCGAGCCGGCGGGCCGGGTCGATGGTGAGCACGACGACCTTGCGGCCCCGCTCGGCGGCCCGCAGGCCGAGAGCCGCCGCGGTCGTGGTCTTCCCGACGCCTCCCGAGCCGCAGCAGACCACGATGCGGGTGCCCGGATCGTCGATCAGCGGATCGAGATCGAGCACGGGGGCGGGCGAAAGACGGCGGTGCCGGTCGTGCGCGTCCGCGTCCGGGCTCATGACATCCCCTGCTTCCGCAGCTCGGTGGCCAGTTCGTACAGACCCGCCAGGTCCATGCCCTCGGTCAGCAAGGGCAGTTCGTGCAGCGGCAGCCCCAGTTCGCCGAGGGCCGAGCGCTGTTCGTGCTCCAGGTCGTACCGCTCGGCGTACTCCTCGGCCTGCTGGATCAGCGGGTCGACCAGCTTCTCGGCGTTGCCCCCGCGACGGGCGCCGCCGAGTCCGGCCGAGGACAGCGCCTTCGCCACGGCTGAACGCTGGGTGGTCCGTACGAGTTCCAGGTCGGTGCCGTCCAACACCTCCGGACGCACCATGTTCACGACGATCCGGCCCACGGGAAGGTGGGCGGCCCTCAACTCCGCGATGCCGTCCGCGGTCTCCTGGACCGGCATCTCCTCGAGGAGCGTCACCAGGTGGACGGCCGTCTCCTTGGACTTCAGCACCCGCATCACGGCCTGCGCCTGATTGTGTATCGGGCCGATCTTGGCGAGCCCCGCGACCTCGTCGTTGACGTTCAGGAAGCGGGTGATACGGCCGGTGGGGGGCGCGTCCATCACGACGTAGTCGTAGGCGAAGCGGCCGGACTTGTCCTTGCGGCGGACCGCCTCGCACGCCTTGCCCGTCAGGAGGACGTCTCTGAGGCCGGGCGCGATCGTGGTCGCGAAGTCGATGGCGCCGAGCTTCTTCAGGGCGCGCCCCGCTCCGCCGAGTTTGTAGAACATCTGGAGGTAGTCCAGAAGGGCCAGTTCGGGGTCGATGGCCAGTGCGTACACCTCCCCGCCCCCCGGAGCGACGGCGATCTTCCGCTCCTCGTAGGGCAGCGCCTCTGTTTCGAAGAGCTGCGCGATTCCCTGGCGGCCCTCTACCTCGACGAGAAGCGTCCGCTTCCCCTCGGTGGCGAGGGCCAGCGCGAGGGCTGCGGCGACCGTGGTCTTTCCGGTCCCGCCCTTGCCGCTGACGACCTGGAGCCTGCTCACGTATTCGAGCGTAACCAGTCGGCGGCGAAGCTAAGCAGGAGGCTGTGGATAACGCGGTCACGGCTGTGGGTGAGCAGCGGCTGAAAGCCGGGGGTGAGCAGCGGCTAAAGTCGGCCGCATGACCAAGAAGTGGGAATACGCGACCGTGCCGCTGCTCGTCCACGCCACGAAGCAGATTCTGGACACCTGGGGCGAGGACGGGTGGGAGCTCGTGCAGGTCGTGCCCGGGCCGAACAACCCCGAGCAGCTGGTGGCGTACCTGAAGCGGGAGAAGGCGGCGTGAGCGGGGCGGTCGAGGCGCGGCTCGCGGAACTGGGGCTGACGCTGCCGGCGGTCGTGCCGCCGCTGGCCGCGTACCAGCCGGCCGTGCAGTCCGGTGTGTACGTGTACACCTCGGGACAGCTGCCCATGGTCGAGGGCAAGCTTCCGGTCACCGGAAAGGTGGGTGCGGAGGTCACGGCCGAGGAGGCGAAGGAGCTGGCCCGGACCTGCGCGCTGAACGCGCTGGCGGCGGTGAAGTCGGTCGCGGGTGACCTCGACCGGATCGCGCGCGTGGTGAAGGTCGTGGGGTTCGTGGCGTCGGCCTCGGACTTCACGGGTCAGCCGGGTGTGATCAACGGCGCGAGTGAGCTGCTGGGCGAGGTGCTGGGCGACAAGGGCGTGCATGCGCGCAGCGCGGTGGGTGTCGCTGTGCTGCCGCTGGACGCGCCGGTCGAGGTCGAGGTGCAGGTGGAGCTGGTTTCCGCTTGATGCGGATGCCTGCGGGGCCGGCGGGGGGTCGGTGGAGGTGCGCGTAGCGCCTGACCTGGCACCCCCGCCGGGCGCCCGGCCCTCGAACATCCGCTCCCCAAGAGTTAGCCTCCGCCCATGGCAAACGGGCAGTGGTACCCAGCGGAATGGCCGGACCGCATCCGCGCGCTCGCGGACGGCTCGCTTCAGCCGGCCGTGCCCAGACGCGCCGCCACGGTGATGCTGCTGAAGGACGGGCCGACCGGAACGGTTGTGCACATGTTGCGCAGACGGGCCTCCATGGCCTTCGCGGGAGGCGCTTACGCCTATCCCGGCGGCGGAGTCGACCCCCGTGACGACGAGCACCACATCCACTGGGCGGGCCCCACGCGCGCGTGGTGGGCGGCTCGGCTCGGGGTGGACGAGACGACGGCCCAGGCGATCGTCTGCGCGGCCGTGCGGGAGACGTACGAGGAGGCGGGTGTCCTGCTCGCCGGACCGACGCCCGAGTCGGTGGTCGGTGACACCACGGGCGCCGAGTGGGAGGCGGACCGTGCCGCTCTCGTGGCCCGGGATCTCTCCTTCGCCGAGTTCCTGGAGCGCCGGGGGCTCGTCCTGCGGTCGGATCTGCTCGGGGCCTGGACCCGCTGGATCACCCCCGAGTTCGAACCCCGTCGCTACGACACCTGGTTCTTCGTCGCCGCCCTCCCCGAGGGCCAGCGCACCCGCAACGCCTCCACGGAGGCCGACCGCACGGTGTGGATCCGGCCCCAGGAAGCGGCGGACGGCTACGACAAGGGCGAGCTGCTCATGATGCCGCCCACCATCGCCACGCTGCGGCAGCTCACCGCGTACGGCGCCGCCGCCGACGCGCTGGCCGCCGCGCCCGACCGTGACCTGACCCCTGTGCTCGCGCAGGCCCGGCTGGTGGAGGGCGAGATCGTGCTCTCCTGGCCGGGGCACGACGAGTTCACCAAACACATCCCGACCGGTGGAGCCTCCGCATGACCGACGCCGCAGCCCTCCCCGGCCAGCCTCGGGGCGGGGTCCTCTCGGGCCCCGCCACCCCGCGGGCCGTCAACGTCCTGGCCCCCAACGCCTCCGCGATGACCCTGGACGGGACCAACACCTGGATCCTGTCGGAGCCGGATTCGGAGCTGGCGGTCGTCGTCGACCCCGGTCCGCTCGACGAGGGGCACCTCCGCGCGGTCGTCGACACGGCCGAGGCCGCAGGAAAGCGCGTAGCCCTCACCCTGCTCACCCACGGCCACCCCGACCACGCCGAGGGTGCCGCCCGCTTCGCCGCGCTGACCGGCACCAAGGTGCGGGCCCTCGACCCGGCGCTGCGGCTGGGGGACGAAGGGCTCGGCGCCGGGGACGTGGTGCGCGTCGGTGGGCTGGAGCTCAGGGTCGTGCCCACGCCCGGGCACACCGCCGACTCGCTGTGCTTCCATCTCCCGGCCGATCAGGCGGTCCTGACCGGTGACACCGTCCTGGGGCGCGGCACGACCGTCGTGGCCCATCCCGACGGCCGTCTGGGCGACTATCTGGACTCGCTGCGGCGGCTGAGGTCCCTCGCGGTCGACGACGGCGTCCACACCGTCCTGCCGGGCCACGGGCCCGTCCTGGAGGATGCCCAGGGTGTCGTCGAGTTCTATCTCGCCCACCGGGCCCATCGGCTCGCCCAGGTCGAGACGGCCGTGGAGAACGGATACCGCACGCCCGGTGCCGTCGTAGAACATGTGTACGCGGATGTGAACCGGGCGCTCTGGCCCGCCGCCGAGCTGTCGGTGCGGGCACAACTGGAGTATCTGGAGGAGCACGGGCTCATCTAGGGGCCTTCGTGCCGTGCACGCGCGTGTACTCGTCCGCCAGCCAGGGGCCCAGATCGTCGACGTACGTCCGCAGTACGGCCGCGTCGGCGGTCGGGGTGTGTCCCAGGACGGCTGCCGTCCGTAGCTGCTCGGCGCGCTCCGGGTAGTACGCGCCGAAGACCTCCGCCATCTCTGTCAGGTCGCTCGTCCAGCCGTTCCAGCGGGGCATGACCAGGGTGAACGCGGTGCGGACCAGGTGGCGGGACATGAAGCGGACGAGGCGGGTCCGGGTTCCGTCGGAGTCCGCCGCCTCGATCCGTTCGCGCCAGCGGGGGAGCAGGAGGGCGAGGTCGCCGTTCGTCTCGCGGGCCAGGAGGGCGTCGGGGCGGTAGCGGGGGAGGTACTCCGCCAGGTCGTCCCCGAGCAGCGGGGTGCACAGGCAGGCCACGAACCAGCCCAGGTCGTGCCGCTCCAGCTCGCTCAGCAGGAGATCCCGGCTGTACAGCAGCGTTCCGACGCCGTCGATCTGCGGGAACTCCTTGTCGAGCGCCTCCCCGAGCTCCCGTACGCCCTCCCGGTCCGCGTCGGTCGGTTCGTCCCGCAGGGCGAGCAGGAGGTCGAGGTCGCTGCGGCCCACACGCGCGGTGCCGCGCGGAATCGAGCCGTAGAGGTACGCGCTGTGCAGCCTCGGCCCGAACAGGTCCAGCACCCGGTCGCGCGCGGCGGCGACGACCGGGCGGAAGGGCTGCGGGATCCGTCCGAGGGAGCCCTCGCGCTCGATGTAGCCCTCGGCGTCGAGGCCCTTGCGGGCGACAGGGGGAACGGTTTCGGCGGCCATGGGATCACTGTGCCCGGGGGCGGGCCCGAGGACAGCTCATTTACGGCCCTGGACGGACCGTGTGGGGCCGAACGTGGTCAGCGCCGGTGGGAGCCGGTGGAAGACGCGCAGGCGGCGTGAGGCGCCGTGGGAGCGGCAGGCAGTGGCGATCGCTGGGTCCTGTTCAGGCGACCGTGCCCATGGCCAGGCCCTGGGAGCCCGCCCCGGGCGTCGGCAGCGCCACGGCGACCACGTCCGCGCCGAGCGTGCCCACCCCTGGCGATACGAGAAGGGCCCTGCCGTGCGGCAGGGCCCTTCGAAGTCGTACGACGATCCGTGCTCAGCGCGAGCGCTTGGCGAGCCTCTCGACGTCCAGGAGGATCACCGCGCGGGCCTCAAGGCGCAGCCAGCCGCGCTGGGCGAAGTCCGCGAGGGCCTTGTTGACCGTCTCGCGGGAGGCGCCGACCAGTTGGGCGAGCTCCTCCTGAGTGAGGTCGTGAACGACGTGGATGCCCTCCTCGGACTGCACGCCGAAGCGGCGGGAGAGGTCGAGCAGGGCGCGGGCCACGCGGCCGGGGACGTCCGAGAAGACCAGGTCGGACATCGCGTCGTTGGTGCGACGCAGACGGCGCGCGACGGCGCGCAGAAGCGCGGTGGCCACCTCGGGGCGGGCGTTCAGCCAGGGCTGGAGGTCGCCGTGGCCGAGGCCCAGCAGCTTGACCTCGGTCAGCGCGGTGGCGGTCGCGGTGCGCGGGCCCGGGTCGAACAGGGACAGTTCGCCGATGAGTTCGCCGGGGCCGACCACGGCCAGCATGTTCTCGCGGCCGTCGGGGGAGGTGCGGTGGAGCTTGACCTTGCCCTCGGTGACGACGTAGAGCCGGTCGCCCGGGTCGCCCTCGTGGAACAGGGAGTCGCCTCGCGCGAGGGTCACCTCACTCATGGAGGCGCGCAGTTCCGCGGACTGCTCGTCGTCGAGTGCCGCGAAGAGCGGGTTGCGCCGCAGAACGTCGTCCACGAGTTCTCTCCTTGTCGACCTGCTCAGGGGATCTTGTTCCCCCTTGGTACCAGGGGAACCCGGTGCCCATTTTGCCGGACGGTCCAAACAGTGTGATCTGTCACAAGGATGCCGCACACATGTCCCGGGGTAAGCGGCAGGGGTCCAATTGGGGGCCGGTCTTCGAGGTCCGAGGCGGATGTCAGTGCCGGGCCCTAGGCTGGCCGAGTGTCCAAAACGCCGGTGAGAGCACAGGCCAAGGGGGCTGGACGGGTGGTTGCACGTCGAGATTCCGCTGTGGGCGAACAGGACGCCGGGGATGGAAAGAAAACGGCAAAAGCGGCAGGGAAGGCTCCGGTGGAGAAGAGGACTTCGGCGAAGAAGGTGGCTCCCGTGAGGAAGGCCGCCGCCGTGAAGAAGGCGACCGTGGCTCCCAAGAAGGCGGCGGCCCCGGTGAAGAAGGCCTCGGCCACGAAGACGGTCGCCGTGAAGTCCCCGCGGGGCGAGTCGCGGACCGCCCTCGTCCGCCGCGCCCGGCGCATCAACCGCGAGCTTGCGGAGGTGTTTCCGTACGCCCACCCCGAGTTGGACTTCGAGAACCCCTTCCAGCTGATCGTGGCGACGGTCCTGTCCGCGCAGACCACCGACCTGAGGGTCAATCAGACGACCCCCGCGCTGTTCGCCAAATACCCGACCCCCGAGGATCTGGCCGCGGCCAACCCCGAGGAGGTCGAGGAGATTCTCCGGCCGACCGGGTTCTTCCGGGCCAAGACCAAGTCGGTGATAGGGCTGTCCAAGGCCATCGTGGAGAACTTCGGCGGTGAGGTCCCGGGGCGGCTCGAGGACCTCGTCACGCTGCCCGGCGTGGGCCGCAAGACCGCCTTCGTCGTCCTCGGCAACGCCTTCGGGCGGCCCGGCGTCACCGTCGACACGCACTTCATGCGGCTGGTCAGGCGCTGGCAGTGGACCGACGAGACCGACCCCGACAAGATCGAGGCCGCCGTCACCGCGCTCTTCCCGAAGAGTGACTGGACGGACCTGTCGCACCACGTCATCTGGCACGGCCGCCGCATCTGCCACGCCCGCAAGCCCGCCTGCGGCGCCTGCCCCATCACCCCGCTCTGCCCGGCCTACGGCGAGGGCGAGACGGACCCGGAGAAGGCGAAGAAGCTCCTCAAGTACGAGAAGGGCGGCTTCCCGGGACAGCGGCTGAATCCGCCGCAGGCTTATCTGGACGCCGGCGGCAAGGCCGCACCGCCGCTGGGGGCCACCGAGTGAGGACGCGGACGGCACGGCCGGGAGGCGGCCCGGCACGGGTCGGCGGGCCGGATCGGGAGGCCGGGGCTGCCCGTGCGGTGCGGCCGGTCGGAGAAGCCCGGCACCACCGAGCGGTGCGGCCGGAACGATCTAGGGCCCGTCAGGCGTTGAGCGATGCAGGACGACGGGGGTGGCGATGACACGGGCGAGCCATACGAAGGGCGTGACGCTCAGCAAGGACGGCCTGCCGAGCTGGCTGGACCCGGTGGTGCACGCCGTGGAGACGGTCGAGCCGCGGCAGCTGAGCCGCTTCCTGCCGCCGGCGAACGGCGCGGGCCGGCAGTCGGCCGTGCTGATCCTGTTCGGCGAGGGCGAGCGCGGCCCCGAGCTGCTGCTGATGGAGCGGGCGAGCTCGCTCAGGTCGCACGCCGGGCAGCCGTCGTTCCCCGGCGGTGCGCTCGACCCGGAGGACGGCGATCCCCACGGGGACGGGCCGCTGCGGGCCGCCCTGCGCGAGGCCGAGGAGGAGACCGGCCTCGACCCCTCCGGCGTCCAGCTGTTCGGCGTGCTGCCCAAGCTGTACATCCCGGTCAGCGGCTTCGTGGTGACCCCGGTGCTGGGCTGGTGGCGCGAGCCGACCCCGGTCGGGGTCGTCGATCCGAATGAAACCGCCCGCGTCTTCACCGTTCCCGTGGCGGATCTCACGGACCCCGACAACCGTGCGACGACCGTGCACCCCAGCGGCCACCGAGGTCCGGCATTCCTGGTCGAATCAGCCCTTGTCTGGGGCTTCACCGCCGGAATCATCGACCGACTCCTGCACTACGCGAGCTGGGAGCGCCCCTGGGACCGCGAGAAGCAGGTCCCGCTCGACTGGCGCGCATGACAGGGTGAACTCCGTGTTGTGTCTTTTCGGGGGCGCTGTATCCGATTGCCGCTTCGCGGCGCGCCGGACCCCCGGCCGACCTGTGGTGAACGCGAAGTGATGAGGCGAGGCTCGAACCGGTGAACGTGCTGGACATCCTGTTGCTGGTCGCCGCCGTGTGGTTCGCGATCGTCGGCTATCGCCAGGGCTTCGTCGTCGGCATCCTGTCGGTGATCGGATTCCTGGGCGGCGGTCTCGTCGCCGTCTACACCCTCCCGGTCATCTGGGACGCGCTGACCGACCACGCGGAAGTCGGCACGGTCGCCGCCGTCGTCGCCGTGGTCGTCGTCATCGTCTGCGCCTCCATCGGCCAGGCCCTGACCACCCACCTCGGCAACAAGCTGCGCCGGTACATCACCTGGTCCCCGGCCCGCGCCCTGGACGCGACCGGCGGCGCCCTCGTCAATGTCCTCGCGATGCTCCTGGTCGCCTGGCTCATCGGCTCGGCCCTCGCCCAGACCACCATGCCGACGGTCGGCAAGGAGGTCCGTAGCTCCAAGGTGCTCCTGGGCGTGCAGGAGGCGCTGCCGGGCGCTGCCGACACCTGGTTCAAGGACTTCACCTCGGTCCTCGCGCAGAACGGCTTCCCGCAGGTCTTCAGCCCGTTCTCCAACGAGCCGATCAAGGAGGTCCAGCCGCCCGACCCCAAGCTCGCCAACAGCGCCGTCGCCACCCGCGCCCAGCGCTCCATCGTCAAGGTCATGGGCACCGCGCAGAGCTGCGGCAAGGTCCTGGAGGGCTCCGGCTTCGTGTTCGGTGACCGCCGCGTCATGACCAACGCCCATGTCGTCGGGGGCGTCGACGAGCCCACGGTCCAGATAGGTGGCGAGGGCCGCAAGTACGACGCCACGGTCGTCCTCTACGACTGGGAGCGCGACATCGCCGTACTGGACGTCCCCGATCTGGACGCGCCCGCGCTGCAGTTCACGTCCGAGGACGCCGCCAGCGGGGACAGCGCGATCGTCGCGGGCTTCCCGGAGAACGGCTCGTACGACGTGCGCTCCGCGCGGGTGCGCGGGCGCATCGACGCCCACGGACCGGACATCTACCACCGTGGCACCGTCAGCCGCGATGTCTACTCCCTCTACGCGACCGTCCGCCAGGGCAACTCCGGCGGCCCGCTGCTGACCCCGGAGGGCAAGGTGTACGGCGTGGTCTTCGCCAAGTCGCTCGACGACGCCGACACCGGGTACGCGCTCACCACGGACGAGATCCAGGAGGACATCGTCAACGGGCGCACCGCGAACCAGCAGGTGGACAGCGACAGCTGCGCGCTGTGAGGGGTGTCAGGACGAGGGCGCGTCAGCCTCGGGGGTGACGCAGGCGTACCGAGACCCAGCGGGCCCGGCGACGCAGGATGCGCGGAATGCCCACCCTCAGGTCCGTGCCGCCCGGCAGTTGCGGGGCACCGCCCTGATGGTGGGAGCTCAGGCCGCCGCCGGAGCGTCGATTGCGTGCTGCGTCACTGTAGTCGTGCGTCCAGCCCATACCCGGACGTGTGCCCCCGCCCCAAGGTCGATAACCGCCCCCACGCCCCCCAATTGGCCTATGCGCCGGGCAAGTGGCCGTTCGTAGGACAGGTGTTCAGGTCCATGTACCGGACGCGACGAAACGGTCACCGATCGGGTTCGGGATCCTTCAGCCAGTTGATCAGTTCCGTCGAGAAGGCGACCGGGTCCTCTTCGTGCGGGAAGTGCCCCAGACCGTCGAACAGCCGCCAGCGGTACGGCGCTTCGACGTACTCCCCGGACCCGGCGGCGCTGCGCGTGCGCATCACCGGGTCGAGCGAGCCGTGCAGGTGAAGAGTCGGCACGCGGACGGGCCGCTTCATGCGCCGGTTGAACTGGATCCCGTCGGGACGGGCCATCGAACGCACCATCCAGCGGTACGGCTCGATCGAACAGTGCGCCGTCGAGGGGATGCAGATCGCCCTGCGGTACGTCTCCACCACCTTGTCGTCCGGCTGGCGCGGGCCGGACCAGTCCCGGATCAGCTCGGCGACCAGCGCGCCGTCGTCGGCGGTCAGCTGCCGCTCCGGGACCCAGGGCCGCTGGAACCCCCAGATGTAGGAGCCGGCCCGCGTCTGCTTGACGTCCGACAGCATGGCCGAGCGCCAGCGCCGGGGATGCGGCATCGAGGCGACCGCGAGCCGTCGTACGAGCTTGGGACGCATTGCGGCCGCCGTCCACGCCAGATAGCCGCCCAGGTCGTGGCCGACCAGGGCGGCGTCCGACTCGCCGAGCGAGCGGATCACGCCGGTGACGTCGAGGGCCAGGTTGGCGGGGTCGTAGCCGCGCGGGGTGCGGTCGCTGCCGCCGACGCCGCGCAGATCCATGGCCACGGCCCGGAAGCCGGCGTCGGCGAGCGCCTCCAGTTGGTGGCGCCAGGTCCACCAGAACTGCGGGAAGCCGTGCAGGAACATCACGAGCGGTCCGTCGCCCAGTTCGGCGATGTGGAAGCGTGCGCCGTTGGCGGCCACGTCCCGGTGCGTCCAGGGACCGTCTGGCCGTACGAGAGAGGCGGGCTGCTGCGCCGAAGGGGTGGCGGGGTCGGTCATGACGACGAGCGTGCCACAGCCTCGATGGCCTTCGTGTTTCGGACCCGCTCCTCCAGGACCTTGGTGTCGTCGGGCCGCGGGTGGGGCTTGGCGTTCTGGAGCACGCCCGCCGTCTCCTTCATCGACGCGGCGACCTTCTGCGGGCCCTTGCTCTTCTGCGCCTTCTTCGCGAAGACGACGCCGATCAGCGCGAGGACGAGCGCGACGAGGACGTTGGCCGCGAAGGACAGCAGGAAGCAGACCGCGAGGTTCCAGTCGCTCCAGGTCCGGATGCCGTACGCCAGCGCGAAGTTCAGCATCGGCAGGGAGAACAGCAGGACCGCGCCGGCCACGCTGAACGCGCCGCCGCTCATCGCGCCCCGTTTGACGTCCTGCTTGAGCTGCGCCTTCGCCAGCGCGATCTCGTCGTGCACCAGCGCAGACATCTCGGTCGTCGCCGAGGCGAACAGCTGGCCGATGCTGCGTTCGGCGCCGACCGGGCTGCCGTCGGGTGCGCTCATCGCGGTCTCTCCCTATTCACTGGGACTCTTGTGTGTGGCGTGTCTTTTGTACCGTCCCGTCAGATCATGCCCGACGGTCGTCCTCCTCGCCTGCCCCGCCCGCTACTTCGGCAAGCCGCTCGGCACTCTTGAGCTCGGCGATCCGGCGGTGCTCGGCGGCCTTTCGCTCGTGGATGGCCGCCATGCGCAGGTGGTACGCCGGGTCGTCCTCCTCGTAGATGTCCGGGATGCCGGAGTGGTCCTCGTCGCGCTCCTCGGCCTCGTACATCCTGCGGTACTCGGCGTTGCGCAGCTTGAGCAGCACGGTCGCGAGGGTGGCCGCGATGAGCGAGCCGAGGAGTACGGCGGCCTTGACCTCGTCGGTCAGCGTGGCGTCGCCGCCGAAGGCGAGCTCCCCGATGAGCAGCGACACGGTGAAGCCGATGCCGGCCAGGGTCGCCACCGCGAACACGTCGGCCCATGCGAGGTCGTCGCTCAGCGAGGCCCGGGTGAAGCGAGCCGTGAGCCACGTCCCGCCGAAGATGCCGAGCGCCTTGCCGACGACCAGCCCGAGCACCACGCCGAGCGTCTCAGGCTCGGTGAAGACGTCGCCGAGCGCACCGCCGGAGACGGAGACACCCGCGCTGAAGAGGGCGAACAGGGGGACGGCCAGGCCCGCCGAGAGCGGCCGTACGAGATGCTCGATGTGCTCGCCCGGGGAGTGCTTCTCGCCCTCCCGCGTGTTGCAGCGCAGCATCAGGCCCATCGCGACGCCCGCGATGGTGGCGTGGACGCCGCTGTTGTACATCAGCGCCCAGATCACCAGCGCGAGCGGGACGTAGATGTACCACCCGCGCACGCCCGTGCGCAGCAGCACCCAGAAGACGGCGAGGCCGAGGGCGGCGCCGCCGAGCGCGGCGAAGTCGATGTCGGCGGTGAAGAAGACCGCGATGATCAGGATCGCGAAGAGGTCGTCCACGACGGCGAGGGTCAGCAGGAAGGCGCGCAGTGCGCTCGGCAGCCAGGTGCCGATGACGGCGAGCACGGCGAGCGCGAAGGCGATGTCGGTGGCGGTGGGCACGGCCCAGCCGGCCAGGGAGCCGCCGCCGGTGAGGTTGGTGAGCGTGTAGACGAGCGCCGGTACGGCCATGCCGCACAGGGCCGCGACCACGGGCAGCGCGGCCGCCTTGGGGTCCTTCAGGTCACCGGCGACCAGTTCGCGCTTGAGCTCGATGCCGGCCACGAAGAAGAAGATCGCGAGGAGACCGTCGGCGGCCCAGTGCTCGACCGACAGGTCGAGTCCGAGGGCCGCGGGGCCCAGGTGGTAGTGGCTGACGCTCTCGTAACTGCTGTGCAGCGCGGGGACGTTCGCCCAGATGAGAGCGGTGACGGCGGCGATGAGCAGCAGCACACCGCCGACCGTCTCGGTGCGCAGTGCGTCCGCGACGAAGGTCCGCTCGGGGAGGGAGAGGCGTCCGAGGACCTTGCGAGGGGGCGCGGACATGGGGGAGACCTCCGGTCGGTGGGCAGGGCTGAACTCTTCGCCGACCAGACTTCCCGGCACACCTTGAGGGTCACGCTGTTTTGTTTACTTTAGCTAAAAGGGGCGCGCGGCGCGGTCTCGCGCCCAGCGCCCCCCTTTCCTGAAGGAGTCGTCAGTCCTCGCTGGGCGCTGCCGGCAGCTTGGCCTGGATGAGGTCCATGACCGTCGAGTCCGTCAGCGTGGTCACGTCACCGAGCTGGCGGTTCTCGGCCACGTCCCGCAGCAGGCGGCGCATGATCTTGCCGGAACGGGTCTTGGGCAGCTCGGCCACCGGCAGGACCCGCTTGGGCTTGGCGATCGGGCCGAGGGCGGCGCCGACGTGGTTGCGCAGGTCGGCGACGAGGTTCTCGTCCTCGGCGTTCGCCGTGCCCCGCAGGATCACGAACGCGACGATGGCCTGGCCGGTCGTCTCGTCCGCGGCACCGACGACGGCCGCCTCGGCGACCGACGGGTGGGAGACGAGCGCCGACTCGACCTCGGTGGTGGAGATGTTGTGGCCGGAGACCAGCATGACGTCGTCGACGCGGCCGAGCAGCCAGATGTCGCCGTCGTCGTCCTTCTTTGCGCCGTCACCGGCGAAGTACTTGCCCTCGAAGCGCGACCAGTACGTGTCGAGGAAGCGCTGGTCGTCGCCCCAGATGGTGCGCAGCATCGACGGCCACGGCTCGGTCAGGACGAGATATCCGCCCCCGCCGTTCGGGACCTCGTTCGCTTCGTCGTCGACGACCGTGGCGGAGATGCCGGGCAGCGGCGTCTGCGCGGATCCGGGCTTGGCCGCGGTCACACCCGGCAACGGCGAGATCATCATCGCGCCGGTCTCGGTCTGCCACCACGTGTCGACGATCGGCGTCTTGTCGCCACCGATGTTCTTCCGGTACCAGATCCACGCCTCGGGGTTGATCGGCTCACCCACGGACCCCAGCACCCGCAGGCTCTTGAGGTCGAACTTCGCGGGGATGTCGTCGCCCCACTTCATGAACGTACGAATGGCTGTGGGCGCCGTGTAGAGGATCGTCACCCCGTACTTCTGGATGATCTCCCAGAAGCGACCCTGGTGCGGGGTGTCCGGGGTGCCCTCGTACATGACCTGGGTGGCGCCGTTGGCGAGCGGGCCGTAGACGATGTACGAGTGCCCGGTGACCCAGCCGACGTCGGCCGTGCACCAGTAGACGTCGGTCTCCGGCTTGAGGTCGAAGACGGCGTGGTGGGTGTACGCGGTCTGGGTGAGGTAGCCGCCGGAGGTGTGCAGGATGCCCTTCGGCTTACCCGTCGTGCCGGACGTGTAGAGGATGAAGAGCGGCTGCTCGGCGTTGAAGGGCTCGGGGGTGTGCTCGGCCGGCTGCCGATCGACGATCTCGTGCCACCACACGTCCCGGCTGTCGTCCCAGGCGACCTCCTGGCCGGTACGGCGTACGACCAGCACGTGCTCGACGTTGTCGACCTTGCCGACCGCCTCGTCGACGGCGGGCTTGAGCGCGGACGGCTTGCCGCGCCGGTAGCCGCCGTCGGTGGTGATGACCACCTTGGCGTCGGCGTCCTGGATGCGGGTGGCGAGCGCGTCCGCCGAGAAGCCGCCGAAGACCACGGAGTGCGCGGCGCCGATCCGGGCGCACGCGAGCATCGCGACGGCGGTCTCGGGGATCATCGGCATGTAGACGGCGACCCGGTCGCCCTTCTGGACGCCCAGCTCCAGCAGGGCGTTCGCGGCCCTGGAGACCTCGTCCTTGAGCTCGGCGTAGGTGATCGCGCGGCTGTCGCCGGGCTCGCCCTCGAAGTGGATGGCGACCCGGTCGCCGTTCCCCGCTTCGACATGCCGGTCGACGCAGTTGTACGCCACATTGAGCTCGCCGTCCTTGAACCACTTGGCGAACGGCGGGTTCGACCAGTCCAGGGTCTCGGTCGGCTCCTTGGCCCAGCTCAGTCGGCGGGCCTGCTCGGCCCAGAAACCGAGTCGGTCAGCCTTGGCCTGCTCATACGCCTCCGCCGTGACGTTGGCGTTTGCGGCCAGGTCGGCGGGGGGTGCGAACCTGCGCTCTTCCTTGAGCAGGTTGGCCAGGCTTTCGTTGCTCACGGCATCTGCCTTTCCCAGGGTGTCCGTTGTGTCCCAGGCCACAGCTCATCACCCCGGGGGCGTGATGACAAGGGTCGACCTGAAATTGGTTTAGACCTGTTGGGCGTCGAGTCCGGCGGCCCGGCTCATCCGTACCCACGTACGCCGACCAGGCGGAGTTCAGGGTCTGTAACGCCTTTCACACTCCCGCCGCGGCGGGTCCGGAAGCTCTGTGCCCCGCCCGGTGAAGCCGACCCCGGGCCGGCCCCAGCGTTCTTGGTGTCCCGCCGTGGGTGTGCGGCCCCTCCAGGACGAGCCGCACACCCCTGAGGCTCACGCCGGCAGGTCCGTCGCCGCCTCCACATGGTCGAACTGCCCGTCCCCGCCGGTCCCGGTGAGCAGATAGGCCTGCGCCTCGCCCACGTGGAAGTACATCCCGTGCAGCTCCAGCTCCCCCTCCCGCCGGGCCCGGGCGACCGATTCATGGGCGCTCAGATGCTCCAACTGCTGCACCACGTTGGTCAGACACAGCTGCTCGACCGCGTCGGCGGGTGCCCGCCCGGCGAGTCCCGCCCAGGGCCGGGTGTCGTCGGCCATCCGCTCCAGGCTGGGCAGTCCGTGCCGGAGCCACCGCTGCAGCGGGGTCCGGGCGCCGCCCGGCTCGGAGTTGAGCAGCGCCTGCATGGCCCCGCAACCGGAGTGCCCGCACACCGTGATGGAGCGCACCTTCAGCACGTCCACCGCGTACTCGATCGCGGCCGCCACCGAGTCGTCCCCGCTCTCCTCGCCGGGCAGCGGAACGAGGTTGCCCACGTTGCGCACCACGAAGAGGTCGCCCGGACCACTGGAGGTGATCATCGAGGTGACCAGCCGCGAGTCGGCGCAGGTGAGGAAGAGCTGGTCCGGCTGCTGGCCCTCGCGCGCCAGCCGGGCCAGCTCGCCCCGCACGATCGGTGCGGTGTTGCGCTGGAACGCGCTGATGCCACGGGCCAGTTCCTGCCCGCTCGACTCGCGGCCCGCGCTCGTGCCCTGGGCCGCACCGGGCTCGCCGGACGCACCGGGATGTCCGGCGGCCGACGCGGTGTACGGGCGCTCACACTGGTGGTTGCGCCAGGGCGTCCAGGGACGGCAGCGGCAGTGGGCGGAATCGGACGGCTCGGCGATGCGCGTGCCGGGTCTGCGCCCGGTCATCTCGACGGAGCCGCCCTGGGCGGTGTGCGTCTTCTGCCAGTCCTGCAGCGATTCGTACGCCGCGTGGTCCATGAACGACCCGTCCAGCTCCACGACGGCGTCCGCTCCGTGGGGGATGAGATGCAGGGCCCGGCTCAGCCGGGGTACCGCGAGGAACGTCAACTGCCCTCGCACATGTACGTGATGGACTCCGTCCCTCTCGTGGTGCGTGATGCGGGTGCGGGTGAGGCGGTGCAGGGCGACTCCGACGGCGACGGCGACGCCCAGCGTCACACCCTCCAGGACGCCGAACAGGACCACGCCGAGGGTGGTGACGGCGTAGACCGGGACCTCTCGGTGTCGGGTCACCGTGCGGATGTGGTGCAGGGACACCATCTGGATGCCGACGGCCATCACCAGGGCGGCGAGCGAGGCGAGCGGGATGAACTCCAGAACCGGGACCATCAGCAGTGCGGCGATCACTACGAGAACGCCGTGCAGCACGGTGGAGTTCCGGCTGACGGCACCGGCTTGGACATTGGCCGAGCTCCGCACCGCCACACCGGCGACGGGCAGTCCGCCGAGCGTGCCGGAGACGATGTTGGCGGCGCCCTGCCCGAGCAGTTCGCGGTTCAGGTCGGAGCGGCCGACGCGGGCACCGCGACCGGGCCCGGGGGTGCCGGAGATCAGGTCGGGGCGTCCGGCCGCCAGCTTGTCGACGGCGACCGCGCCGAGCAGCGACTGCACACTGCACACCAGCGTGGTGGTGAGCACGGCGGCGGTGAGGCCGAGCACGGGCCCCTCGGGCAGCCCGGCCAGGGCGTGGCTGCTCCAGGACGGCAGATCGACCTTGGGCAGGGTCAGCCCGGCGAACGAGGCGGCGGCGGTGGCTCCGGCGACGGCCACGAGCGCGGCCGGGATCCTGCGCAGGAGTTGCCCTGCCCGGCCGGGGATGCGTGGCCAGAGGAAGAGCAGCGCCAGGGTCAGCACGCTCACCGACACCGCGGCGGGCTGCAGGCGCGCCAACTGTGCGGGCAGACCGCGGAGGTTGTCGAGGACGGAGCTCTGCGGGGTGCCGCCGAGGACGATGTGCAGTTGGGCGACGGCGATGGTCACGCCGATGCCGGCGAGCATGCCGTGCACGATCGCCGGGCTGACGGCGAGCGCGGTCCGGGCCACCCGCAGGCAGCCGAGGCCGAGTTGGACCACTCCGGCAAGGACGGTGATGGCGCAGGTGGTACGCCAGCCGTAGCGGTGGATCAGGTCGGCCGTGACCACGGTGAGTCCGGCGGCGGGGCCACTGACCTGGAGCGGGGATCCGCCGAGTCGGCCGGCGGCGATCCCTCCGACGGCGGCGGCCACGAGGCCCGCCTGGAGGGGCGCGCCGGTGGCGAGGGCGATGCCGAGGGACAGGGGCAGGGCGATCAGGAAGACCGCGATCGAGGCCGACACGTCGGCGCCCGCGATGCGGAAGCGACGGGGCGGGGTCGGTGGGGGGCTGTGAGGTGGGTGGACGCACCTCGTTGGGTTCGAGTCGCTCGGGTCGGTGGCGCGGGTGGGAACACAGGCTGACATTTTCCCGTCTCCTCCGGGGCAGCGCGGTCGCGGAACAGGTGGTCCCCCGTCGATGGCGGGGGTCGGGTCGCGGCCGTGGGTCACGGCGTGCAGCGGCGGGATGATTCAACGCTTCGTAAATGGATCGTAATGCAGAGTAAAGGACAGGCATAGACTTTCCGGGCAAATGGGTTAACAACTCACCTAGATGGGTGAAGTGGCAATTTCATCGGCTTGTCGTACTAATTCCTTCTCGAGCCCATGCGAACTTGGCGGCGCTGTCGTTGGCCCCGAGAGAAGGAAGAAGGTGGGCGGAACATGGCCGCCACCCACAGGATTGCCGCGGGAGCCGTGGTCGCCGCGGTCTGCGCCGCCTCGCTCGCCGGTTGCGCCACCGGCACCGACGTCTCCGAGGGAGGAGCCGCCGGCCCGCAGAAGGTGAAGCCCGGACTGGCCCCGCCCAAGCGGGTGTTCCGCCTGATCGGCGACGGCTCCACCGCGTACACCGGAGCGCAGCCGCACCTGCCCAGAGCCGAACGCCTCAAGCCCGGCGAAAAGCCCCCGCAGTTCGTGGTGTTCTCCTGGGACGGCGCCGGCGAGGACAGCCAGAAACTGTTCTCCCACTTCCGTGCGGTCGCCAAGGCGAATCACGCGACGATGACGTACTTCCTGAGCGGCGTGTACATGCTGCCGGAGGACAAGCGCGACGAGTACAAGCCGCCGCAGCACTCCCCGGGCCGCTCCGACATCGGCTTCAACGACGAGCAGGGCATCGCCGACACCGTCAAGCAGCTGCGCCTCGCGTGGCTGGAGGGCAACGAGATCGGCACCCACTTCAACGGCCACTTCTGTGGCAGCGGCGGCGGGGTCGGCCAGTGGTCGGTCGCGGAGTGGAAGGACGAGATCGCCCAGGCGAAGAAGTTCGTGAAGTCCTGGAAGACCAACACCGGGATGACGAAGGCCTCCGCGCTGCCCTTCGACTACGACAAGGAGCTCATCGGCGCCCGCACCCCTTGCCTGGAGGGTCAGAAGAACTTCATGAAGGCCGCCCGCGAGCTGGGCTTCCGCTATGACACCAGCGGTGTCAACGACCAGGTCTGGCCGAAGAAGAAGCAGGGTCTGTGGGACCTGTCGATGCAGCTCGTGCCCTTCCCCGGGCACTCCTACGAGCAGCTCACGATGGACTACAACTTCATGGTCAACCAGTCCGGCACCGCGACCCAGGGCGACCGGAACAAGTACGAGTTCTGGGGCGACCAGATGCGCGACGGCCTGCTCAAGGGCTTCCACCGGGCCTACGACGGCAACCGCGCGCCTCTGATCATCGGCAACCACTTCGAGTCCTGGAACGGCGGCACCTACATGCGCGCCGTCGAGGAGACCATCGAGCAGGTGTGCAACAAGCCCGACGTGCGCTGTGTCTCCTTCCGGCAGCTGGCCGACTGGCTGGACGCCCAGGACCCGAAGATCCTGGAGAAACTGGGCGCCCTGGGCGTCGGCGAGGCACCGAAGCAGGGCTGGCCGGCCTTCCTGTCGGGCCGGCCGGCCCCGGCACCGAAGGGAGTCCCGGGGGCGCCGGCTGGCAAGCGGCAGTAGTCGTCGGTCGGTTGCCGCCAATTCAGACAGTGCCGCCACTTCAGACAGTGCCGCCACTTCAGACAGTGCCGCCGCCTCAGGCGGTGCGGCCGCTTCAGACCGTCGTGGCCGCCACCGCACTCTCGCCGAGCACGAATGAGGGGTCGATCTGCGCGGCCAGGTCGGCCCCCGTGCGCTCATTGCCCCAGGACTGGGCGTTCTTCAGGTGAAAGTGCACCATCTGCCGGGTGTAGCGCTCCCCGTCACGCAGCTCGTACGTCGCGTCGACCGCCGTCCGCAGCTGGTGCAGGGCGCGGCGGTTGACGTCTTCCAGGAGTGCGAACCGGGGTGGCCGGCCCTTCTCCAGGGCACGCACCCAGTCGGAGTGCCCGACCGTCACCAGCAGGTCGTCCCCGACTTCGGCGCGGAGGAAGTCGAGGTCGTCCCGACCCTGCACCTTGTTGCCGACGACCTTCAGGACGACGCCGAAGTCGCGGGCGTATTCCTTGTACTGGCGATAGACGGAGACTCCCTTCCGGGTCGGCTCGGCGACGAGGAACGTGATGTCGAAGCGGGTGAACATGCCGGAGGCGAAGGAGTCGGAGCCCGCCGTCATGTCCACCACGACGTACTCGCCCTGCCCGTCCACGAGGTGGTTCAGGCACAGCTCCACCGCTCCCGTCTTGGAGTGGTAGCAGGCGACCCCCAGGTCGGCGTCCGTGAAGGGGCCGGTGACCATCAAACGGACGATGTCGCCGTCGAGTTCCACCGCCCGTGCGCAGGCCTCGTAGACCGGGTTGTCCTCGCGCACCCGCAGCAGCCGCGAACCCTCGCCGGGTGGAGTGGTCTTGATCATCTCCGCTGCCGAGGCGATCCGCGGGTTCGTGCCGCGCAAGTACTCCTTGATCAGCGGCAGCCGCTCGCCCAGGGCGGGCAGCGCGGCCGCTTCCGCCTCGTCCAGGCCGAGCGCCGGCCCCAGGTGCTGGTTGATGTCGGCGTCGATGGCGATCACCGGTGCTCCGGTGGCCGCGAGATGGCGGATGAACAGGGAGGACAGGGTGGTCTTGCCGCTACCGCCCTTCCCGACGAAAGCAATTTTCATGTTCACGAAGGGTAGTCAGCAGATAGCTGTATGTGGCAGGCGTGCGTGAGGAAGACCACTCCATCGAGGGGTACGCGGCTGGGTTGCGTAGGGTCGTACTCATGAGTACGACAGGCGCGAACGCCGATCCGCTCGCGGCCCTGGGCTCGCTGCCCGGTGTGGCCGAGTCCGTGGAGTCCGTGCGCAAGTCCGTGGACCGGGTCTACGGACACCGTGTCATGCGGCGCCGCAGCAATGAGCTCACCTCCGAGGCGGCCCTGCGCGGCGCCCGCGGCTCGGCCGCGCTGTCCGGCGCGGACTGGGCCCTCGAAGAGGTGCGCCGACGCTCCGACTTCGGCGTCGACGGCGAGGCGCGGATCATGGGTGCGGCGCTGCGGCTGACCGCCGAGGCCGGCCAACTGCTGTCCATCTGGCGGCAGTCGCCCCTGCGGGTGCTGGCCCGGCTGCACCTGGTCGCCGCGGCGACCGACGAGGACGAGATCGGGCGTCCCCGTCAGGCCGGCGAGACCGTCGACGAGCCGCTCATCGAGCTGCCCCTGCCGGGCGCGGCCGAGGTCTCGGGACGGCTGGAGGGCCTGTCCGAGCTGATCATCGCGGGCAGCTCTGCCCCCGCCCTGGTCTCGGCCGCCGTCGTGCAGGGAGAACTCCTCGCCCTCAGGCCCTTCGTGTCCCACAACGGCCTGGTCGCGCGCGCGGCCGCGCGGATCGTTTTGGTCGGCAGCGGTCTCGACCCGAAGTCGGTCTGCCCGGCGGAGGTCGGTCACGCCGAACTGGGCCGTGCGGCCTATCTGGCGGCGCTCGACGGATACGTCTCCGGCACCCCCGAGGGCATGGCCGCCTGGATCGCCCACTGCGGCAGCGCGATCGAACTGGGTGCGCGCGAGTCGACGGCGGTGTGCGAGGCGCTCCAGCGCGGGGCGGCGTAAAACCCCCTGGAACAGAGTTGCGGCGGTACGAGGACTCGTACCGCCGCTGGCATGTTCACCGGGTTACCAAGCGTCCTCGAGATATTGCCCATCAGGTCGGGAACTTTGCCCGTCACCTGGTGCGGCTGGCCCGTAATCGACGGGTCGACGTCGCGTGGGTGCTCGGTGTCCATGCTCGGTCCGTGGGGCCAAATGCGTTTCTAAGGTGATCCTCTCGGATGTCCTTGGTCTCGCGGGCCGTTAACCCCTTTGTACTCCTGGACCGGAGCAAGCGGAACCCCTGGCCGCCGTTCTTTACTTTTGTCCGCAAATAGGAGTCAAGTAGGTGGAATCGCCTCAGGCCACTGTCGCCCGTCGCCGATTCGCGTACCAGACGAGGCCTGCCGTCGCTGCCGCCGCTCCTATCGCGGCGACCGCGACGAGCGCAGGGCGGTGCGGTACGGCGAAGCCGGGCAGCCGTTGCTTGAGCCGGACCGGCCGGTGGAAATCGAGAATCGGCCACCCGCGCGCGAGAGCCTCGCGGCGCAGTGTCCGGTCCGGATTGACGGCGTGTGCGTGGCCCACGGCCTCCAGCATCGGCAGGTCGGTCGCCGAGTCGCTGTAGGCGTAGCAGCGCTCCAGGTCGTATCCCTCGGATGCTGCCAGCTCCTTGATCGCCTCGGCCTTGGTCGGGCCGTACGCGTAGTACTCCACCTCGCCGGTGAAGCAGCCGTCCTCGCCCACGACCATCCGGGTCGCCACCACCCGGTCGGCGCCCAGGAGTTCGCCGATCGGCTCGACGACCTCGGCGCCGGACGTGGAGACGATGACGACGTCGCGGCCGGCGGTGTGGTGCTCCTCGATCAGGGAGGCGGCCTCGTCGTAGATGATCGGGTCGATCAGGTCGTGGAGCGTTTCGGCCACGATCTCCTTGACGTGCTGGACGTTCCAGCCGCGCACGAGCGCGGAGAGGTACTCGCGGGTGCGTTCCATCTGGTCGTGGTCCATACCGCCGACGAGGAAGACGAACTGGGCATATGCGGTCCGCAAGGCGGCCCTGCGGTTGATCAGCCCGCCTTGGTAGAACGACTTGCTGAACGTGAGTGTGCTCGACTTCGCAATGACCGTCTTGTCCAGGTCAAAGAAGGCTGCTGTGCGAGGCAAGGAGTGGTTTTCCACGACCCCGAGCATAGGTGCAGCCCATTCGGCGTAAGGTGAGGCGCGTGGGTTTGCCTGAGAGGGCTCTCGGGTACACCATGGAAGTCACGGATCGTTCGCGACCGTGCTAACCCGGTCCGGCTCCTCCCCCCCCGAGTCGGCCGTGGAGACGACCCCCACTCTCCCCCCCGGTGGGGGTCGTCGCATGTCCGGGTGGGTTTTTCCTCTTCCGTTCGCGGTCCCGCGACCACTTCGAGGCGGCTTCGGCCGCCTCTTCCGTCTGCCCATGATCTGTCACTGTGTGTAGCCGTCGCGCTGCTCTGCGGAAGTTTTGCACAGGCGCTGCAAGGGCTCACCGGTATGGGTGACGGCGATATTCACAACCGCTGAGTTGTCCACAGTTATCGACCAAGATCCACACGATTTCCGGGACCGCTGCACCGTGATTCCCACACGTCCCGCTCCAGCCGACTTCATGGCCGGTTCTGGTTAGTCGGGTGTGTTGGGCCGGTTCGTATCGGCCGTTCATATGGAGGCCGGTTGCCGGTTCTTCACACATTTGGGAATCGCGGGGCCGAAGGGGCCGCGCGAGAGAGGCGCCGCGCGGGCCCTCGTGGAGGCCCCGCGCGGCGCGGCGAAGGGGGATGGGGACCGTGACCGCAGCCGTCACACACGAGGGAGAGCCCGCTGCCGGAGGGCGACCGGGCCGGCCGTTGATCGTCACGGAGGACGAGGACCTGCTCGACGACCTGCTGCGCCTGTGCGCGGCGGCCGGGGCGAAGGCCGAGGTGCATCACGGAGTGCCGGAGCCCAGAGGAAGCTGGGAGGCCGCCCCGCTCGTCCTGGTCGGCGACGACGCCGCACGGCGCGTGCGCGGGGCCGCACGCCGGCGCGGAGTGGTGCTCGTGGGCCGGGACCAGGACGACTCCGGGGTGTGGAAGCGGGCCGTCGAGATCGGCGCCGACCACGTTCTGATGCTGCCCGACGGTGAGCAGTGGCTGGTCGACCGCATCGCCGACGTCACCGAGGGCGTCGGTCGGCCCGCCCTCACCGTCGGTGTCATCGGCGGCCGCGGCGGGGCCGGAGCCTCCACGCTCGCGTGTGCCCTCGCCGTCACCTCCGCGCGTGAGGGCCTGCGCACCCTCCTCGTGGACGCCGATCCGCTGGGCGGCGGACTCGACGTGCTCCTCGGCGGCGAGAGCGCCGAAGGGCTGCGCTGGCCCGCGTTCGCCGCCTCGCGCGGGCGGGTCGGCGGCGGTGCCCTTGAGGAGTCGCTGCCACGGCTGCACTCACTGCGGGTGCTGAGCTGGGACCGCGGCGACCGCATCGCCGTCCCGCCCCAGGCCGTGCGGGCGGTGCTCGCCGCGGCCCGGCGCCGGGGCGGCACCGTCGTCGTCGACCTGCCTCGCCGCCTCGACGACGGCGTCGCCGAGGTCCTCTCCCAGCTCGACCTCGGGGTCCTCGTGGTCCCCGCCGAACTGCGCGCCGTCGCCGCGGCCGGCCGCGTGGCCTCCGCCGTCGGCATGGTCCTGCGCGACCTGCGGGTGGCGGTACGAGGCCCGTACGCACCCGGCCTCGACGACCGTGAGGTGGCCCGCCTGCTGGGACTGCCCCTGGTGGGCGAGGTGCCGGTCGAGTCGGCGCTCCAGCGGCCGAGAGGAAGCGACTCACCTCCGGGGGCGGCCGTAAGAGGGCCACTCGCGCGCTTCTGCAAGGAGTTCTGGGAGCGGGCGCTGGCGGAGGCGGGAGCGGCATGAACGTCTTCTCGGGATTCGAGCGGGCGGACGGCACGGTGGACGGTTCTGCCGAGGTATGGCGGACGGGTGATCCGGTAGCCGGATCCGCTGAGCGGCGGCGGTCGGGTGATTCGGTGACGGGTTCCGTGGAGCGGCGGCGGCGGTCGGGTGAGGTGCCGGTCGGTGCCATCGGGCTGCGGGCCGCCCCGGTGGGTGGTCTTACGGCTTCCTCGACGGCCGGCGCGGACATGGCTCCCGGGCTGCTGGACGGCGTACGGCAGTGGCTGGCCGAGAGCGGGGCCGAACCGACGCCCGCCCGTGTGGCGCAGGCGCTGCGGGAGCAGGGACGGGTGCTCGGGGACGCCGAAGTGCTGGGGGCCGCCGAACGGTTGCGGTCCGAGCTGGTCGGCAGCGGCCCCTTGGAGCCGTTGCTCGCCGACCCGTCGGTGACGGATGTCCTGGTGTCGGCGCCGGACCGGGTCTGGGTGGACCGGGGCGGCGGACTCGAACTGACCGCTGTCTCCTTCCCGGACGCGGCCGCCGTACGACGACTCGCGCAGCGGCTCGCCGCGGTGGCGGGGCGGCGCCTCGACGACGCGCGGCCCTGGGTGGACGCGCGGCTGCCGGACGGGACCCGGCTGCACGCGGTGCTTCCTCCGGTCGCCGTCGGCTGTGCCTGTCTGTCGCTGCGGGTCGTACGCCCTCGTGCGTTCACGCTGGACGAGCTGGTCGCGGCCGGCACGGTGCCGCCGGGCGGAGACCGGGTGCTGCGGGCGCTGCTCGACGCGCGGCTGTCCTTCCTCATCAGCGGCGGGACCGGCACCGGAAAGACGACGCTGCTGAGCGCGCTGCTGGGGCTCGTCGGGCCGGGCGAGCGGATCGTGCTCGCGGAGGATTCGGCGGAACTCAGGCCGGACCATCCGCACGTCGTACGGCTGGAGACGAGACCCGCCAACCAGGAGGGCGCAGGTTAGGACAAGGCTTTGTGCATGTCTCATGGGTGAACTGGGCTGCCAGGAGATGCCGTTAGATTCAAGGGGCAGTTGTTGTCTCTTGGGAGCGGTGTGGACTACTTCTTTGTGTCTCACGACAAGGTGCGGCGGTACGGCAAGGACTTGTTGCCGGGTGTCGATCTGGATCTTGAGGCGTACGTACGGCGTCGGGGTGCTTTGAAGGAGGGCACCCCGTTCTTCCTCGGGCCGGACATGCGGCCGATGGAGCCGCTGTGTTCGTTCTTCTTCGAGATGGCCAAGACCCTGAAGGCGAAGTCGCTGGCCGACTATACGTATGACGCCCTAGACGTGGTCGACTTCCTAGATGACCTGGAGTTTCCGACGGATTTGCTGTCGGTGACCGAGGAGGACCTGGTCGCCTACCGCGACGACCGGACCCAGTACCAGGACGAGCCGGTGTCGCCGGGCACCTGGCAGCGGCGCCGGGCCATGCTCAACAACTTCTACGACTGGGCCGTCGACGACGCGAAGCTGCTGGACAAGCGGCCGTACTACCGGCGCCGCAACGGCAAGGACGTGCTGGCCTGGGGTGCGACGACCGAGCTAGACGTGCGTCATCTGGCCTACGAGCAGTGGCGTTTCCTCAAGCAGGTGGGCCTGCGCGGGCTGCTGCCGGATGGCGGCCTGGACCGCTCGTTTCGCGGCCTGGCGCCGTTGAGGAACAGCGGGGCGGCGGAGTTGTCGGTGACGACGGGCATGCGGCTTCGGGAGTTCTCCTGCCTGCTGGACATAGAGGTGGGCCGGCCGCGGCGGGATGCCTCGCCCACCGACGTGAAGCTCCAGGCGATCGCGAAGTACGGGCTGCCCAGGGTGTCGACGATCCAGGATGCAACCCTGCGTGAGCTGGACTTTTACCGTCGCACCGAGCGGGCCGCGGTGGTGGCGGCGTCGGCCAGAACTCTGTGGAAGCACCGGGCGGAGCTGTTCGTCGTCGACGACGTGGACCTGAAGCAGATGAAGCTGCGAGGCCAACTGCACGGCAGACGCCGCACGTTCCGGGTCGAGGCGATGCCCGCCGAGCTCCGCCGGATCACCGTCATCGAGGGCGAGAAGGGCCTGGAGGCGATGGGCCTGTTCGTCGGCCGCGGTGGGCGGATGCTGTCCAAGCAGCGGTGGGAACAGGTCTTCGGTGACGCGCACGCCCGCACGCTGCGGACATGCGCCGACCTCGGCCTGAAGCTGGAGATGCCCGCCCGGCTTCGCATTCACGACCTGCGGCACACATTCGCGATCTACATGCTGCAGATGCTCACCCAGGCCGTGTTGGAGGACGAGATCGCGCGGGTGAAGGCCGGGGGCAACGCGGCCTACCTGGCTGATCACCTCTCGCGGAATCCGCTGCTGATCCTGCAGCGGCTGTTGGGACATCGCCAACCACGCTCGACGATGCGCTACTTGACCTATATCCGGAACTCGAATGCCCTGGTCACCAAGGCTATCGCCCAGTGGAACGACCAGGACAAGACCTACGCCGACTACGCGTCGATGCTCACGGGCGGGGAGGCGGCCTGATGGCACGGCGAGGACAGCGCAAGCCGCGGCAGCGGGTGGAGTCGGCGGCGCCGGTCCCGCAGCGGATGGATCACGTCGGGGTGCGCGAGCTGAGCTATGACAAGCGTGGCGAGGTCGTCCGGGTGATGGTTGACCCATCGCAGTTCCAGTGCAGCACGCTGGCCGCCCAGCTCGCGGATGAGTGGCTCATCCACACGCGGGCCGCCGGTCTGCTCAGTGGCGGCGAGGCGCACGCCGCGGCGGTCCGCCGGTTCTGCGAGTTCGTCGACGAGCGCCTGCCCGGGCAGGGCATCGATCCGAAGCTGCCCCGGCTGGACTCGGACCGCGTCGATCTGGTGGACCTCATCCATGACTGGGAGTCCTCCATGATCCAGGAGTTCGGGAGGGAGAAGTCGACCCCCTACTCCAGGGTCCGGCTGCTGCTGTTGCTGATCAATCGGCGCGCGAGCGCGGGGCTGCCGGTGCTGGAGAAACTCCGGCTGCGGGCGGAGGCGCCACCGGTGTTCAAGCGCGGCCGCAACAAGCCGCTGGACGAGTTCTCCAACGCTGAACGGCTCGCCCTGCGGGATGCGGCCCGGGGCGACATCAGGGCCCTGGAGGCCCGGCTCAAGCGCGGGGCTGACCTGCTGGAGGAGGGGCGAGATCCTCGCGACGGCGGCGACTGGCACAACATCGCGGATCTGGTCTGGGCGTCTCGCCATGGGGTGCTGACCGTGGATGAGCTGTTCGACAACCTGCCCAAGCACACGAAGTGGTGGCCCGAGCATCTGATCGCGCTGCTGCCGCCGGACCGCGGCCGCAACTCCTCGGGCCGCTCCGGCCTGGTCAATGCGATCGGCAGGCTGCTCTTCCCGAACGAGCTGGACGTGATGCCCTTCCGCGTCCTGCTTCTGCTGGAGATGCCCGACGCCACCCCGGAGGAGGTGCACGACTTGATGCTGGACGAGATCGAGTTCACGCCCGTCGGGGTGAGGGTGGTCCAGCGCAAGATGCGGGCCTGGCGGGTGAGGGCCGACTTCCACCCCGCCGCCGATGAGGAAGCGCCGCAGGAGGCCGAGGACGACAGCGTCGTGGTCAGCGAGCACACCTACACCGGGGACGGGGCCTGGGGAGTCGCGGGCCTGCTCAGGCGGCTGATGGCGGCGACGGCGCGTCTCCGGGAGGCGTTCGAGGTCGGGCCGCGGCTGTTCGTTTCGGCACAGATCAACCGGGAAGCCGGCGCCCTGGCTGCTGGACCGGCCACGTTCCAGCGCAACGGCCGCCGCTTCACCAGCTGGATCGCCGCCCACCGCGACGAGGCGGGCAAGCCGAATCTGGTGATCTCCCAGCCGCACGAGGTCCGGCGCCTGCGCAAGACCGCCAAGACCGTCCGGGCGGTCGCGCTGGGCGGCACGGTGACGGACCTGGCGGGCGATGACCACCACGTCGAGGTCTTCCGCACTCATTACGCGCACGGCACCACCGCCCACATCCTGGCGGGCCGTTCGATCAACCGGGCTCAGCAGTGGGTCTTCCATCGAACCTCGGCCAAGCCGGTGCTCGTCGATGCGGAGGCCGAGGCCCGCCTTCAGGAGCCGGAGATCGCCGAGGGCCTGGGCCTGAGCACGGAGACGGCCAAGGCGATGGTCGCGGGCGAGCTCGACATGGGCATCACCAACTGCCGCAACCCATACGACTCGCAGTTCACTCAGGCAGGCAACCTCTGCCATGTCGCTCCGGCGATGTGCTTCGTCTGCCCCAACGCGGTGATCTTCACCAGTCAGTTGCCGCGGGTGGTGCTGTTCGCCGACCACGTCGAGCGGATGCGGGCCGTGCTGGATCCGCCCAGGTGGCAGGCCGTCTGGGGACGCCAGCATGCGGCCCTGACCGAGGTGCTGACCGAGTGCGCCGACAGGATCCCCGCCGCCCGCCAGGAGATCGCGGACCAGGCCCTGACCCTGGATCTGCCGCTGGGACTGCGATCGGAGTTTGACCGATGACCACCCCCGCCCTGACCGCCGCCGCTAGCGCGGCCTCGGAGTACTTCGCCGACGACGAGCCGGTCTTCGGCACCAGCCACGAACTGATCGAAGGCCGCCGCGTCCCGCTGTTCGGGGAACGCAGGATCTGGCCAGCCGCCTGCATCCGGCGCCCCAGCAACCGGCCGGTGACCGAGCACACGATGATGTTCCCCTTGGAGGACACAGGCATAGACCTGACCAATCTGCGGCTGCGGGAGATGGTCTTCGCCCAGCTCAACCCCACCCACAAGGCCCTTCGCGACCGGTCGGTGTTCCTGCCCGCAGAACCTACGGAGATCAGCACGCTGCGGCAAACGATCTGGAACATCGTCGACGTCATCATCTGGGGCAAGGAACAGAACCTGCCCGATGACCTCGGCAGGTGGGATCCGCAGGACTGGCAGGACTTCCTCGACCACCAGTCGGCCGACGCCACCGCAGCGGGGCTGCGGCACTGCATCCACGCCATCCGCCGGATGCGCAAGGTCGCCGCCGTCCTGACCGGCATCACTCCCTTCGACGACCCCTGGAACGGCAAAGCGGCCACCCACATCGCCAACGAGACCGCGGAGAACGCCGAGGAACGAGGGGACGGTCTGGCCACCCCGTCGATCCCGCCGGCGACCTGGTGGCCATTGCTGAGGGCCGCTTGGACCTACATCCACCTCTTCGCCCCGGACCTGCTGGACCTGCGAGACCGCCTGGCCGAGGATGGGCCGCCGCAGCCCGAGCAGAAGAGCAAGGTGAACTTCCGCACTGGTGAGGAGATCGACGAGCTGATCGAGGAATGGCTGGCCCGGCCCGACAGCGTCGTCCCAGTCCATGCTCGGGATCGTCAGGGGTCGGCCCCGCTCCGCAAGGGCGAGCCCAATTGGTCGTCGCTGAGCCTGAGCATCACCGGGGGCACGAACCTGCACATGTTCGGAACCGGCAAACGCGCGCACGACCGCTACAGCGGGCGTCGCCGGGAGAAGGTGCTAACTGCCATCGCGAACGGCACGGTCGCCGTCGCCAGCACCGATACGGTCGGCCGACAGGCATACAAGCCCGGGTCCGTCTTCCGGCGGCCCGAAGAGATCGACCAGAAGCTGCGGCAGTGGCTGGCCGACCCGAACAACCTCGTCCCCGTCCGCGGCAAAGCCGACCGCAACGCACCTGCGGGAACGGTGGTCTTCGAGACCCTGCGGCGCGAGGTGCTCGGCGAGGACGACAGGAGCGACCTGAACGGCCGGTCCTCGAAGGCCAGCCAGCGGCGCCGGGAGTGGATCGAGGAGGCCGTCGCCCGCGGCCAGGTCGAGATCATCGACGGCAGCGGCTACCGGGCCCGCCGCCACCCCTGCCCCGGGTTCGCCGAGGTCACCCGGGCCAACGGAACCATGGGCCCTTGGCGGACTGGCATCACGCTGGAGGAACTGGACGCCGAACTGCGGATGGTCCGCGCGGCCTGCTACGTGTTCATCGTCGCCATGTCCGCGATGCGCGACAGCGAGATCCAGGAGATCGAACGCGACGCGATCGCCACCTTCTTCGGCTCGCCCGCAGTGACGTCCCGGAAGGTCAAGAACGACCCGGCCCGCTCCCACCAGCACTGGTGGATCATCGAACCGGTCGCCCTGGCCATCGCGGTCGCCGAACGCCTGTCCTGGCATCCCACCCACATCTTCGCCTCGATCACCCCACCCAAGACCGCGGCCGAGGGCAAGCGACGGCACGGGCGCCGTGGCATCAACGCGGCCTCTGATCTTGACTACTTCATCGAGCGGATCAACAGCACCTGCGGGGATCTGGGCCTGCAGGTGATTTCACCCGCGCACGTTAGGCCACACATGTTCCGCAAGACCATGTCGCTGATCGCCGGCCGTGAACCGGACGCGGAGATTGCGCTCGGGCTCCAGCTCAAGCACGCTGCCCGCCGGGCCGTCTCCAACCGGTCCACTCCGGCCTATGGGCAGATGGACGCCAGCTGGGCCACGGAGTTCGACCGGGAACTGGAGTTCGCGGCCGCCCGCAAGCTGGTGAGCCTGCTCAAGGACCGGCACCGAGGCGAGACGATCGCGGTCGGTCCCGGGGCGGCTCGCCTGCACGCTGGGCTGGATCGGGTCCTCACCACGATCGAGGCCGACCCGCAGCTTCGAGCCCAGCTCGCGGACGAGACCATGATGGCCACCCTGCTGCACTCGGAGTTTCCCGAACTGCACTGGGGCACTCTCAACCACTGCCTGTTCGACGCCCCGCAGGCCGAATGCCAGGAAGGACTCCCTGAAGCCCAGCGCGGGCAGGGGCCGCTGTTGGGGGCCTGCCAGCCAGCCAAGTGCCGCAACTCGACCATCACCCGCGCTCACGCGCCGATCTGGCTCGCCGAGGAGAAGGACCTGGTCACCACCCTCGGACAGAAGCGCCTGGCGCCTCCTCGCCGGGAGTCCCTGGAACTGCGACTGACGGACGTCCGGCTGATCACCCGGACCTTCAAGGAGAACGGAGGCGATCTCTGATGCCAGTGTCTGCCGCCACCGAGACGAAACTGCGGGAGGCCATGGCTCGGCTGCTGGCCGGCGAGCCCCTGCACACCGACGGGGCCCTGACCAAGGAGAACCTCGCCCGCGAGGCGAAGGTCAGCCACGCGACCGTCCACCGGGCCGAGGAGATCCTGGCCGAGTGGGACGCCAAGGTCGCCCGCCCGGTCCTCCGCACTCCCGGCGAAGTCCAGCGAGACGAGACGATCGCCAACCTCCGCAAGCAACTGCGGGAAGTGAAGAGCCAGGTCACCGAGACCCAGGGCAAGTTCGACGCCCTGGCCACGGTCACCGCGAACCTCTACGCGGAGAACCTCGCGCTGAAGAAGAAGCTCGGCAGCCGCCAGCGGCTGGCCGTCGTTCCGGCCCAGGACGGCTGATGTGGCAGCCGGGTCGAACAGTCGGCTGAGCACGCACATTCGTACGCGTGATGTTCGCCGACAACGTCCCCTTGGTCGCCGTTGCAACGGCGACCAGCTGTTCCACCAGCTAGGCGAACTTCAACGGCCGCTTCTGGGGATCCATACCAATGGCAGGGGGACGTCACTACTCTCCGAGGGGTGATCGTGCTCGACGCAAATCAGCTGCGAAATGTGCTCCCGGGAAAGCCGGCCTTGAGGCTGCTTGAAGCTGCAGCACAGCGGTCAGGGCACACGCTGTCCACGACAGATGTCGTCATCCGCGAAGTCGCCCGCCAGCGGCACGACGAGCTCACGGCTGCCATTGCCCAGCTTACGAAGGCCCAAAGGGACTTCAACAAGATCGCGCCGCCTGCGAAGAAGCTCGCAGGCGGCCCTTTCGACAAGCTCACCACAGGCTTCGTCGACGAAGAGGTGGAACGCTTCAAGGAGGCCCTTCACCAGGCGTTTCGCGTCTTAGAAACGATCCCCGAGGACGCCCTCGAAGCGCTCCTTCGTGAAGCGGACCACGCACCTCCATGCCTCAAGGGAGTGGAAGGCCGTGACGCCTCTATCTGGCTCACGACACTTCGGGCATCCCGCAGTCCAGAGGCGGCCCCAGACGGGAAGGTGTTGCCGACGATCCTCCTCTCCGAGGACGGGGCGTTCTGCGGAGCCGATGACCGGCTTGCACCCTCGCTTCTTCAGGACGTGCCGGAGGGCGCCGACGTGCTACTTCGGCGCACAGTGATTGCCGTCATGGACACACTCGGCTTCCAGACCCAATGGACCGACGTTTCCGCGATCACCGACAGCCCTGAGTTTCAAGAGGCTGTCGTCGCGGCCGTCGCCCTCGTTGGCGGCCCGATTCTGCTGGGGCAATTGGGCACAGAGACGATGACACCGCCGCGGCTAGAACGCTCCAGAGGCCAGCGATGTCAAGGAGAAGGCACGACTCTGACCAGCGTGAGTGGCGAGTGGACGTTCCAGGTGATCGTTGGGGAGCCAGCTCCGGATCCTGCGGAAACCCGGCCGCTTGGTTACACCGTCCGGGTCGACGGCGAAGCCCTCGTCACACAGGACGCCTCAGGCAGTTTCACTGACATCTCATTCTCGGCTCACGTGGTCAGGACGTCCCGACGCTGAACAATAACGGCGAGCCTAGAACGGCCCCAGCCACGCCAGTTGCACCTCTCCGGCCCTGTTCTCGTATAGCTACGGCGAACGGACATGTAGCGCAGGGTGAGGCGGGGCTGGAGCGGGCGCGAGGGTCGACGGCATAGCGATCGGCGGTGGCAGCCATTCAGCTTCGAGGTTCATTTATCGGACTTCCGGCGCGCCTGGTGACTCGCCAGGATGGTGCCGCAGTAAATACCGGATTTACTGCGGCAGAGCACCTACCGTGATCATCGCTACCTGCTCAACGGCACCAAGATCAGTCCGAAGACCGGCACTCCCGACCCTGAGTTGCATGGCGGATGGCCACCGCGCATGACCTGGGCCCCCGCCGAGAAGGCAACCTGCATCGCCGTCAACTCGGTCATCTTCCGCTCCAGCGGCCAGAAACTCACCACCTCCGGCACCTACATCGAGATGACCTCCCGCCTCCTCGAACCCATCCTCCTCGCCCTCGGCGTCCTCGCCATCCGCGGCCGCATCAAACGCTGACCGCGCCCCCGCAGCACAGGTAGGGCCCGAGGATCGCCTCAGATGAACAACCGTCCGGAGACGTTCGGTCGAACCGTCTCCGAGTCCTCGTTGCCTTACGTGCCCGACCACAGGCCACCCCCTGTGACCTGCCCTAAGCCCCTCGGACCCTAGATAATTGTGGAGTTGAAGGCGGTTAATGAGCACTTCCGCGGACTCCAACAGTCAGGGCGTACAGACAGCCAACGATCACCGCATGCGTCACTCCGTGGTCAAAATCTCCCAGTGCCCGCTCTCCTAACCGACCGCTCGGCCAAAGCTGCGACTGATGTCCGTGCCCCATGACAGGCTGTCGGGCGTGATCATGCAGCCCCCTCACGACGCGGCCGACTTCGCCTTTAGCCCGACCGACGCCCTGGACATACCCGTCGTCGTACGCGACTTCAGCTCGCTGCGGCGGCCCTCCGAAGCTCTGTGGAGGGGTGCCACCCAGCCGTGGCCGGGGGTGGCAGACATGCCTTCGTACGGGTCCTACCTGGCACCACGACCTGGCGGCAGGTTCTCCTCGCGGCCAAGGGCGTCGGGCGCGACCTGACCCCGTGGCTGCGCCGCACCCCCTGGCTCGCCGTCAACGAGCTCATCTCCCGTACCGCCCCCCTTCAGGCCTACCTCCAGCTCAAGGACGTGCCCGCACCCGCGCCCGCGGCCGGCCGCAGGCTCTTCGTGAACGCCCTGTACCAGTACGGCAGTGAGCGCAGCGCCCACTCCGCCTTCGGCTACCACTTGGGCATGACGATGGCGCACTGGCTCTGCGCCGGGATGGCCGGCCTGGGAAGCACCTGGCATCTCGAAGCCCGAGGTCCGGGCGGCCTGCCCGGCTTCACCGACCCGGCTGCCAAGCTGCCCGACCTGTGGGGCAACCACCACGCCGCCGGCCTGCCCTGGCTGATCGAGGCGAAGGCAGCCCGTGCACTCGGCGCCGGCGTGCTGAAGAACGGGAGAATCCAGCTGGACGGGGGCAGCGCCCTCATGCCCGGCATGGCACACCGGCAGGTCCTCTGCGGCACGTCGCTGCCCGGCAACAGGCCCGGCAAGTGGGAGCAGGACCACCTGTTCCTGGCCCTGCATACGGCCCACCCCCACGGCGGGCCGCAGACCGGCGCCTCCCCGGCCGGCAGTCCGCAAGGCGACGCGGAGGATTACGTCGCCGATGACCCCGAGGCCCTGATGGCCGTCACCCGGCAGCAGCTCCTGACGTACCAGGCCTTGGCCTTCGGGGCTGCGGAGCAGCGGCGCGTCGTCCCGATGCGCCGTGACCGTACGGATCGCGGGCGTCACCGCACCGGTTCCCTGACACTGCTGGAACACGACGAATCCACCACCGGCCTGCGCCGTCGGCTGCGCGCACAGCAGGTGGACACCGAGGCGAGCCTGGCGTCGCACACGGACGCCACTACGTTCATCGCCGCCCGCATCCCCGGCACCGGCATCCACCTCGGTCTCTCCCGCCGCCTCTACGCAGCGTGTGCGGCCCTGCACCTCCAGCAGACCGACATGCCCGACACCGTGGCCTTCGCCGACGGCCCCCGCCTGAACGACCCCAGCTTCGGACAGGACCAGGAGGACGACGAGGCCCGCGAGCAGTACGCGCGTTGGGCTCGCCAAGCCCACTACGAGCAGGAGCAGCGCTATCGGACGCGCGTTCGTGAGGCGGTCAGCACGGCCTTCCGGCTGGCTGAGGAACATCCGGAGGACAGCTCGCTCACGGGCCGACTTCTTCCCGTACGCGTGGACGACCCCGACAAGCCTCTGCTCCTCGAAGCCGCCACGGCAGAGAGTTACCTGGCTCTTGAGCCGACCGACCCCGTCCTCTCCACGGCGGGCCGCACCGCCTGAGCTTGTTCGTCGTCTACCAGGATCTGTCAGGCCCGCCGATGGCCTCTGAGGGCTGGGGGGCGTTTGCTGGTCTGGCCGACGTCGTAGCGAGTGGTGGGCAGTTGACTTCCAGGCCGGCCGCGCCCGCCGCAATAGCATGGGCTTTGACTACGTCCACTCCGCCGTCGACGACCACTCCCGCCTCGCCTGCAGCAAAATCGACAACCTTCAGGGGGTCCCCGTAGTAATCGCCGAAAAAACAACGGATATCCCTGCCCTGCGCGGATGCGCCGTGCCGGTGGCCCGATTGGTTGAGTAGGTGAGCAGGTATGACCGGCCTGGTGTCGGAGCGGCCGTGATGTGGCTGTTCACCTGACCGCGTCCCGCCCTGGCTTCTACGGTGTGGCGCACGGTGCCCACGAGGCGGTTGCGGTGGAGGTCGGATGGCGACCCGTGTTCGCGGATGACGAGCTTGAGCGGCTGCGGGGCTTCCCGGAGATCAACAAGGAAGAGCTGATCCGGTTCTTCACGCTGACCCCGGCGGATGTGGGGTTCATCGACCCGGGACGCGGCCGTAGTCCCAAGGACCGGATCGGGCTGGCCGTCCCGCTGTGCACGCTGCCCTGGCTCGGCTTCGTGCCGGAAAACGTCGCCTCGACCCGGCCGGCTACCGGCCGCTGCGCTCCCGTCGTAAGCGGCCCTGAGCGCCACGGGCCCGGTCTGGTCCGGTCACTGTGTGCAAGGGCGGGACAGGGCCGGGGTGTTGCTGCCATCGTGGTGGCGGACACGGACATTCAGCACGGTTGGGGGCAGCATGGGACGGAACGTCAGGTGGGCGGTGGCGGGGCTGGCGACGGCCGCGGCCTTCGCCGTGCCCGCATGGCTGTGCGGGGCCATCGTACTGCCACCCCTGCTGAAGGATCCCGCGATCCGCTGGTCGCTGGCCTCCGCGCTCGGCGCGGTTCTGGGCTCGCTGGCCGTCCTGTGGGGCCACAGCTTCGCCACCCGAGCCCCGGCGGCTGGAACCTCCGGCCGCTCGGTCCGGGCCACGGCCGAGCGTGCCGTCGCCATCGGCGGCGACAACCGGGCCCCCGTCTCCACCGGCGATGCCCCCGCCCCCGCCCCGCCCGCTGGCGGATCGCACCCTGACCCGCCACCGGCCCCGGACACCGTGTCCGCGTCCGGGAGCCGTGCGATCGCCATCGGTGGAACCAACTCCGGCCCGCTGTCCACCGGCGATCAGCCGGGCGGTGCCCACCCGTGAAGTGGCCGTTCCGCCGGGCCGCGATGCAACCGGAACCACCCGCCACCGGACCCGGCAAGCAGGTCGGGGCAAACGCCGAGCGGGCCGCGGCCATCGGGGGCGACAACTACGCCCCGGTACTGACCGGGGACCACGCGCGGGCAGTGTCCCTGCCGCCCGAGGCACTGCTGCCGCCTGCCCAGGTCGCGGCTCCGTCAGAGCTAGACAACCTGGCAGTGCGCCCGGGCCTGTTCGTCGGCCGCACCAGTGAACTGGACCGCCTCGACGCAGCCCTCGCCACCTCCGGCGGGGCCGTCGTCCAGGCCGTGCACGGCCTGGGCGGCATCGGCAAGAGCACCCTGGCCGCGCACTGGGCTGCCACTCGCCCCCACCGCCGCGCCCCCATACGGTGGATCACCGCCGACACACCCGCTGGCGTACAGCAGGGCCTGGCCGACCTGGCGTGCGCCCTGCAACCGGCCATGACCGGCGCCCTGCCCATCGAGGCGCTGGCGGAGTGGGCCTTGCAGTGGCTGGCCAGCCACACCGGCTGGCTGCTGATCCTGGACAACGTCAACGATCCCGCCGATATCGCCCCGCTCCTGGCTCGAACCTACGCGCAGGGACGCTTCCTGATCACCAGCCGCCTCGCCACCGTCTGGCACCACATCCCCACCGTGCGCCTGGACGTCCTGGATGAGGCTGAATCCCTTGACCTGCTCATCCGTATCGCCACCCACGCCGGCCCCCGGGACCTGGACGGCGCCGCCGAACTGTGCGCCGAACTGGGCCACCTCCCCCTGGCCATCGAACAGGCATCCGCTTACCTCGCGCAGAATCCGCTCACCACCCCGCGCGTCTATCTCACCCTGCTCGACCAGTACCCGGCGGCGATGTACGGCGACGGCGCCGTCGGCACCCCGGACGAGCGCACCATCGCCAAGATCTGGAACGTCACCCTGGACCGAATCACCGTTCTCCAGCCCCAAGCGGCCGACCTGCTGCGGCTGCTGGCCTGGTACGCACCCGACCAGATTCCCGCGACCCTCCTGGACGGCCACTTCGACCCGCCCGCACTGAACGCCGCACTCGGCCTCCTGACCGCCTACAGCATGATCACCCCCGACCCCGCCACCAACACCCTGACCGTCCACCGCCTCGTCCAGACCCTCGCCCGCACCCCCGACCCCGACGACCCCCACCGCACCCCCCACCTGGTCGACCACGCCCGCACCCACGCCACCACCCAACTGGACACCGCCCTGCCCGCCACCTGGGACAACCCCGCCACCTGGCCCACCTGGCGCACCCTGCTCCCTCACATCGACGCCCTCGCCGGGCACACACCCGCCGACACCGACACCGACACCACCGCAGACCTCCTCAACCGCACTGGGCTCTTCCTCGACAACCAGGGCCAGCTCACCCGCGCCATCAACCACCTCCGACGTGCCCTGGCCGACATGATGCGGGTGCTGGGCGAGGATCACCCCTCCACCCTGAGCTCCCGCAACAACCTCGCCTGCGCCTACCGGTCGGCGGGGGACCTGGCCCGGGCGATCCCGCTGTTCGAGCAGAATCTGGCCCACATGGTGCAGGTGCTGGGCGAGGATCACCCCGACACCCTGGGCTCCCGCAACAACCTCGCCTACGCCTACGAGTCGGCGGGGGACCTGGCCCGGGCCATCCCGCTGTACGAACGGACTCTGACCGACATGGTGCGGGTGCTGGGCGAGGACCACCCCGACACCCTGGGCTCCCGCAATGGCCTCGCCTACGCCTACGGATCGGCGGGGGACCTGGCACGGGCCATCCCGCTGCACGAGCAGACCCTGATCGACCGGACACGGGTGCTGGGCGAGGACCACCCCGACACCCTGAACTCCCGCAACAACCTCGCCTGGGCCTACAAGTCGGCGGGGGACCTGGCACGGGCCATCCCGCTGTACGAACGGACCCTGATCGACCGGACGCGGGTGCTGGGCGAGGACCACCCCGACACCCTGGGCTCCCGCAACAACCTCGCCTGGGCCTACAAGTCGGCGGGGGACCTGGCACGGGCCATCCCGCTGTACGAACGGACCCTGATCGACCGGACGCGGGTGCTGGGCGAGGACCACCCCGACACCCTGAACTCCCGCAACAACCTCGCCTGGGCCTACGAGTCGGCGGGGGACCTGGCCCGGGCCATCCCGCTGCACGAGCAGGCCCTGGCCGACATGGTGCGGGTGCTGGGCGAGGACCACCCCTCCACCCTGGCCTCCCGCAACAACCTCGCCGGCACCTACCAGTCGGCGGGGGACGTGGCCCGGGCCATCCCGCTGTTCAAGCAAAATCTGGCCCACATGGTGCAGGTGCTGGGCGAGGACCACCCCGACACCCTGGGCTCCCGCAATGGCCTCGCCGGCGCCTACGAGTCGGCGGGGGACCTGGCCCGGGCCATCCCGCTGCTCGAGCGGACCCTGATCGACCGGACGCGGGTGCTGGGCGAGGACCACCCCGACACCCTGGGCTCCCGCAACAACCTCGCCGGCGCCTACTGGTCGGCGGGGGACCTGGCCCGGGCCATCCCGCTGCTCGAACAGACCCTGCCCGACATAGTGCGCGTGCTCGGCAAGGACCACCCACTGACACGAACTGTCCGAAACAATCTCGCTCATGCCGTCGCCAAACGTGACAACGGCGAACCCGGGCAGCTCTGACCCGGTGTCACTAGTAGCGATATCCGTTGTTTTTTTGGCGGATGCTACGGGGACCCCGTCCTGTGGGGCGTCTCGCGTCGGCGGCGTCCGTGCTGGTCGTGGCGACTCGTCACCACAGCTCGGATGTTCCGGTGCCCAAATGACAGTGCGCGAGTTCTGCGTGATCAGCCACTAACGACGAATTTGGTGGTCGCAAACTTATGACCGACCCTCAGGAGAGCTGCACCCATCCACGATCGTGCTGGCGCACGTCGATCCCGCCAGCTTACCCAGAAAGGCCGATGTCATTGGCGTGAGCCTGTCGACCATCGCATATGCCCTGCTCGACCCGCATGGGCAGCGCTATGTCCGTGCTGTGGAGCGGTAAGCGGAACGCTTCTGAGGCCACTGGAGTGCCAGGCAAACGAGATCAGCCCCGGTGGCGCGGGTTTCCTGTCGAGGCGCTGAGTTCACGGAGGGCTTGGCGCAGTGCCAGCCCGCGCTCAGGGTCGTCGTCGAAAGTCACTACGGCCTCGTACAAGTCCCAAAGTGCCTCGGGATGGCGGTTGACCAACCCAGTGAGAATGCTGATGACATCCATGCGGGCGGAATTGTGACGTGCCAGTGCGCTCGTGGTTCGGGGGCCCAAAGCAGCGACCACCGTGTGTCGTTCGTGTGGATCCATCATCAGCGGAAATTCGAGGAGGACTTCCACGGCTCTCAGCAGTGGCGAGAGGGGGCGTCCTCGAGTGGATGGTTCTGCCGGAGGAAGCACTACGGTGCGTTCGGGGCTTTGCAGCCGGATCTCAGGCCGCTGCTGCGTATGGCCCGCTTTCCTGAGGTCTGTGAATCGCGCCCGTACGGCAGTGAACAGTTCCTCCGGATCAGGCAACCCGGGCAGCACGTCTGCACGTTCAGCCAGCAGGTCAAGCACGACGTCGGAGAAAAGCCCGGAGGCCCGCTCGGACAGATTGGCTGCGACTTGGCCGTCGCCAGCGGCGCGAAGCAGGGTCTGGCGGTGAGTCTGGGTCCGCTTCCCGATGGGTAGGGCTTCGGGCGGCAGCGGTTCCCTGAACCCGAGGTCGTCCTCGAAATTCCCGGCGGTGTCTACGATCCACAGTTGGTCGGTGAGTTCTGGGACGGCGTCACTCGCGTACCGGTTGAGAGCAGAATCCAGATCGAGCGTCACTTTGTCGGCGGCCGTTGCGTCGGCGCAAAACAGCCGCCGGTGGCCGGAACGGTCGATGACACCGTGACCACCCCACCACACCCAGAGTACGTCACCCGTAACCCGTGGTAGTTCGCGGACAAGTGCGCGACGCAGGGTCGCGTAGTCAGCGGGTTCGTGGTGCACGTCAGGGACATAGGACGGCAATGGGGCAAGATGAAGTCGCAGTTGCTCGTCTGGCACGCCGGCGGCTCGCAGCAATTGGTAGAATCTGACCGCGTCCCGGGCGGGCCCGGGTAGGTCCCAGGAGGGCGCGACGCCGTAGCGCTCAATGCCGACGATCAGGGCATGCACGCGGTGCGTTGCAACGGACCTCCTGGCAGAGGCGTCGGTGAAAGTGGCCCGCTGGTCTTCGATCGCGGCAAACTGTCCCGCACGCGGAGTTCTCATTCGCCCTCCCGCCCCGTCCATAGGCTCCTTCTCAGACGGCAGCTCAGCGAGCGGCTCGCCGCCTCGCGGCAGGGCCAGCGTTCCTGAACGGTCGGCGATGATTGCCGGGAAGTCCGGCGTACGGCCGAGACGTGGCGTGATGAAGTCGCTGACTGCGTCAACCGTCTGCTGTGCGGAGCCAGCCCTGACCACCGTGCGGAGCACGCTGCGAACCTCCGGCGCGAAGGCGAATACGTCCTGCCCCTCGAGCGGGTCGTCTACATGCATGAGACCGCTCACCATCACCTCTGCCAGGCAGACGGGGCTGCTTTCGGGGAGGGCAGCGGCCTGGACCAGCCGCATCACGGGAAGCGTCAGCGGATCGACGGCAGCCAGATGGCCGGCTAGCTCGTAGGCCTGCGGCGAGGCCATCGCGCGGAAAGCCTGCACACGCTCGGCGGAGTTCTCCGGCTCACCGTTGACATCGTCCTGGAAGGCCAAGGCGTCAGGCGGACATTCCGCGTCGATGACGCGCAGAGCGGCCACGCCACCTGGCGACGTCATCAGTCCGGCCCAGGTGCGCAAGCTCGGCTCGTTCAGTTCAAGCACGGGTACGGGGAGGCGGGGCCGTGAGCTGAACGAGGCGGGGAGCCAAGGGGCGTGGGCGGTGAGCAGGGTGCTGGGTGGTGCCGGGCTGGTCGTACGAACGATCATGGGCTCGGCTACCAGCCCTGTGCTACTCCATAGCCGGGTCGGGAACAGGTGGACTACGGCGGTCGGCGCCCTGCGGGCCATCACGGCCAACTGCCTATGGGCGGTTCCGGTGTACCAGTGGTCGGCGACCCCGTCTGTCAGTACCAGCACGGCTGTTCGGTCACTGGTGAAGAGTGGTGATGCGGCGAGCGGGCGCACATGCACGGAGCGGAAGATGCCCGAGACCGTAAGGATCTCGGCGAGTTCGCTGATGGTGTCGCGCCAAACCCGCATGGACGGTCCGTCGTCGACGACAAGCACGAGGCGAAGCCAGCGGTCCGCGGCCGGACGCAGCACAGCGTCGAGGACGCCGCTGTCAGCGATAGCCTCAGCGGTGCCATTCTCGTCCAGCTCGTGCCGGTGCGTGGATGGCACCCTTCGCTTCAGCGCGCGCAGGCCTCGAACAATTCCCCGTGGGTGATGCAGGCCGCGAACTCCGGGAATGCGGATCGGTGCGCCAGCGGCCCCGCCGCTCCGGGCCCTATTGAGTACGTAGACAGGGCGTCGGCTCTCCCGGGGCACGGACTGGGCCACATCCCGTTCCGAGCGCTCTGGCTGTCGGGCGGCGGCGGACGCGGACTGGGGTAGGCGCACGGTATCCGGCTCTGGGATGACAGCAGCGTCCGCAGGGTGCTGTGGTTCGGACAGGGCGAGCCACAGGACGTCACTGAGCTCCCGGGGAGAGAGTTCTATGCCGGCGCCACGCAGACAGTCATGCAAGCGTGTAATCAGGGGCTTGTCCGGCTCACCGGCCTCCGCCATGGCTGAGCTCACGCAGCACCGCCTCCCTGAGGTGCTCCGCCTCGGGCTGAACGCCCTGCTGCAGCAAATGGACGGCGTGGAGCAACTGGTCGGTGGCGAGGCCGCCCAGGCTGCGCCGCTGGGTAAACGACCGGATCAGCTCCTGCACCCGCGGCCACAGTGTCTCCAGCTGCTGCAGGTCCTCGGCGAAGTGCGCCCGAACGATGCCTTCCAACTGGTCAGGGCCCGGTTCTGGCAGTTCCAGCCGGATACAGCGGCGCAGAAAGGCCGCCGGGAACTCCCGTTCGCCGTTGCTCGTGATCACGACGAAGGGGAAGTCTTCGCACCGGATGGTGCCGTGCCGCACCCGCACTTTCTCCTGCGAGCCCTGCACATGGACGGCAACCTCAGCTTGCCCTTCGGACAGGCGCGCCAGTTCAGGGACGGTGAACTCGCCTTCCTCCAGCACAAACAGAAGGTCGTTGGGCAGGTCCAGGTCGCTCTTGTCGAGCTCGTCGATCAGCAACAGGCGTGGTCGTCCCTCGTGCAGTGTCGCCAGCGCGGTGCCCAGGGGCCCCAGACGCATGAAGCTGCCGATGTCGTTGGTGCCGCGCTCCTCCGCCCGCAGGCGGCCGATGGCGTCATAACGGTACAGCGCGTCAGTGAGCGTGGCGCGGGTGTTGACCGGCCAGACCAGGACCGGCCCGAGGCCGAGTTCCGCCGCCACGGCGTGGGCGAGCGACGACTTGCCGGTGCCGGGAGCGCCGGTAACCAACAGAGGGCGACGTAGACGCAGGGCGGCGTTGACCACCTCCACCTGCTTCTCACCGATCAGATACGGCCGCTGCGCGGCCTCGCCGTCCAGCCGCGGCCGTCGCCACGGCGGGGGCTCGGGGAGCAGTACGGAATCATCGTATGTGCCGCCGTCACCGCGGAAGAGCCGTTCCTGAGGGCGCTCGATGTTCACACGGAGCCTCCTTCCATCCTCGTCGGGTTGGTCAGCCGTTGTCGGGGCGGCGCCCAGCTAGGGTCTTCCCACAACAAGGCCAGGTGAGCACCCATGTGCGCGTTGTCATATAGCGCTTCGGCGCGCTGCCGTCTGACCACTTCGCGTAGGTTGCGCGGCCAGTCGTCGGGGACAACCGCCCGCAACGCCTCGGTCAAGCCCTGACTGTTGCCGCTGCGATGCCACAGGACCACGGGCACCCCAAGCCAGCGGCACAGAGCCAACGCGCTGTCGTGCTGGTCGGGCGGACAGGAGGCGATGACGCAGGCGATGTCCCCGCGGCTGGTCAGGATGCTGTTCGCCGCCTGCTGGTCGGTCAGCACATAGGGGGACGCCTGGGAGCTCCGGCCATGCTCCCAGCGCGCTTTCCAGGCACCAGAACGCCGCACGCTTTGTCCACGTACGACCACGACCCGGTCCAACCCGACGGGCCGCGTCCCCAGCGGTCCGGCGTGGGTGGGCAGCTGGTCGACTGCCAGTCCGAAGAAGCCTTCTTGCAGCAGAAACTCCACGCCAGCCGACTCCTCGTATTGGTCGAGGTCGTCTACGGCCTCGGACAGGTCGGCGCACAGGTCCGCCCGGGTGCGCGGGGTGTCTCCCCCGGTCCACGTGCTTACCTGGTGTCCGTGCGCGTCGTAGAGGCGGACCACGTACTGGAGGGCCTCCGCGCTGGGCTCCGTCGCCCACAGCCACACCCGCAGTACCGGCTGCGAAGTTCGGGCAGTCGCACGGGACTTGGCAGACCAGCGGCACTGCTGCATAGCCTCAGGGCTGACGCCCAAGCGGTCGGACGCGCGTTGCGACCATTCCCGCAGGGCGTCGCCGTTCTCCTGCCGCGCTGCGGCGACTTCCTCAATTACCTGGATCACGGGCGGCACAACACCAGGTTCACTTGTGCGGTCCTCCAGGTCCTCGATCAGCGTTCCAACATGCACGTCGGCTACGGGCAGCGTGAAGTGGGGGACGGCTCTGCGGGCTGCCGCCCGCACCTCCAAATGCGCGGCCGGACCCAGTAACGCGATGAGATCCTCGTATTCGTCCGGGGTGAGGATGCGCACGGGCCCCAGCCTCGCCGCGACGTCCCTGACTTGTTGTGCCACCACCCCGTGTGCCGTGAGCGTGCTGAGCAGAGTCGGCATGCCCCGCGTGTGACACAAGGCTGCATCGACGAGGTCCGCACAAGTGGGCGGGAACCAAGGGAGGTTGAGAACGCGGCCAAGCCGTTCAGCGCATCGCTGAAGGTTCCGTTCCGAGAGAACATCGAGGGCGGCGATCAGCTCGCCGCGTCGGACTCGCATCCGAGGGTCGGACATCTCAGCGGCCAGGGTGGGGAGCACGCCGGCAGCGGCGAGCAGCTTCATCATCTCGGAAGCCCTGATGGCGTACGAGCGGAGGTTATCGGGTTCAGTGGACACCACCAGGCCCGTTACACAGCCGCGTTCACGATCCCACAATGGTGCGCCGCTGTGGCCGGGCAGAATCTTCAGCGGGGCGTACCCAGGATCCAGTATGTACCAAGGCCCCATGCTGACCTGGACGTAGACGTCCACGAGCGAGCGTGGGGCTCCGTGGGCGTACCAGGTCGACAACCGGCGGCCGGACGTCTCCCGCACCGGCACCGGAGTGACGTCCGATGCCCCCATGCTGACCTTCAGCAGGGCGAGATCGCCGTCCCACCACTGTTCGCCTTCCAGCTTCGGCGCCAGCCAGCTGGCCAGCTCTACAGCGTGGCGCTCACTGCCTTGGCTCGGAAAGGAAACGACGACCTCAAGCATGTCCTGCGAAGTCGGCTCGGTGGCGGCCAGCTTAGGCCGCCCGAGAGCAGCATTGATCACATGGGCACAGGTCAGCAGGAACCCGTCCGCGACGACCACACCCGCACCCAGTCCCTCGCCGATCGCACCACGAGTGTGCAAGGTGGCCCACGCCTTGCGGATACGGGCGTCTGGGTCGTCGTCGGCTTGCCAGCGCACGACTACTCCGTCGGCACCGACGCTTCGAGATTCCACGTCGCGGACACCGTGAGACTTGCCTCGCCCTTGTTGGCGACGATGCCGAGCGTCAGGTCGTTGCCGACCTTGACGCCCAGGTCGACGGTCAGCTGCTGAGGCCGCCGGTCCATGGCAGACACTGTCTCGTGCACCGACTGCAGCACAGGAACCAACGGCTTCAGGACCTGCCGCAGTGCACCGCGAGCGGCCCGCCCCACCCTTCCATTCCCCTCACCCGCGACGGGCACGAGTGGCGCGGAACCAGGCGTCGCGCCGCCCGCGCCCGAGTCGGCCAGCGGACTGGGAAAGACCTCCAGCAGCACCGTCTGACCGTCATCGAAGGTGAACTCAACATATTCCCCCATGGGCCCAACTATGCCAGTTCCAACCTCCTCTGACCCCCAAACCGATCAACTTCGAGGCCCGGGTCGGGAGCAGACTTCTTGTCGGCGAAGATCCGGATGCATCCTGCTTCGGTGAGTGCGTGTATCTGCCGGTCGAGCAATTGCCCTTGGTGGACACGCGTGCGTATCCCACTAGCCGCCGGTCCGTACGGCCGAAAAGGGGCGCGTTGCCGTTGGCCGCGGCCGGAAGGGGCGCCGACCCGTTCCCTGATCGGATCCCCACGTGTCGTGGTCAGGCAACCTGGTGCAATCCAGATGTGAACACCGTGTTTCCTTCGCTACTGTCTGTCGCGGCGGCGCCCAGGGGTGGGGAGCCCATCAGTGCGAGATTCGTCCTCAGGGGGCTCATATGGTCATCGACTTCTCTTCCTTCGGCTCGGGTTCCGCCCCGACGCCCACCGACCCCCGGGTGCTTTTTGACGCGCTTCCCGGGCGTGCTGCCCAGTACGAGTTCCTGCGTGACCCGCAGGGACAGGTACTCCAGGCGTGGTATGACCGGCGCTCGGAGAAGGACCTGGTCGTCAAGCTCAACACCGGCGGCGGCAAGACCCTGGTTGGGCTTTTGATCTGTCAGTCGAGCCTGAACGAGAGCGCCGGCCCGGTGCTGTATCTGGCCCCGGACCCCTATCTTGCCTCGCAGGCGATGGAGCAGGCCGTGGACCTCGGGCTGGAGGTGACCTCCGATCCCAGGTCCACCCGCTTCGCGAGCGGTGAGGCGATCTGCGTGCTCAGCCTGCACCGGTTCGTCAACGGCAAGAGCGTCTTCGGGCTCCAGGGGAACGGACGTCCTGTCACCGATGTCGGCACGATCGTCGTCGACGACGCGCACGCGGCGCTGGCTACCGTGCGCGAGAAGTTCACCCTGTCGCTGTCGAGGGCCCGGCACGCCGAGGCGTTCACGGCGCTGCTGGAGCTGTTCACCGATGACCTGCGCCAGCAGTCGGAGATCACCTACCTGGGCCTGACCACGCAGGACCCCTCGGCGGTCGCGCAGGTACCGTTCTGGGCCTGGACCCGCCGCATTAGTGACGTCAGTGCGATTCTGAACGGCCTGCGGGACGATGAGGACCTGCAGTGGCCCTGGCCCCTGGTCAAGGATGTACTGCCTGTCTGCCGAGCCGTCTTCACCGGGGAGGGTCTGGAAGTCCAGCCGCCGTATCCGCCGATCGGCAAGATTGCCAGTTTCGCGCGGGCGCGGCGCCGGGTTCACCTGACCGCGACCCTGGCCGACGACAGCATCCTGGTCACCGACTTCGCGGCCGACCCAGCCACCGTAGGGGCCCCGATTACCCCCGCAAGTGCCGGCTATCTCGGGGATCGCCTCATTCTCGCCCCCCAGGACATCAGCCCGTCGGTCACGGACGCGGCCGTGCGAGCGATGGCCGCGAAGCTCGCCGAGCGGGTCAACGTCGTAGTCCTGGTGCCCTCCCACCGCAAGGCCGCCGCATGGGGGCCGTACGCGCAAATCACCGCTGCGGACTCCGAGCAGATCGGGTCCGCGGTCAAAAAACTGCGCACCCGGCATGTCGGCCTGGTGGTGCTGGTCAACAAGTACGACGGGATCGACCTGCCCCGCGAGGCCTGCGAAGTCCTGGTTCTGGACGGTCTGCCGCAGGCTTACGGCGGCCTCACTCGCCGCGAGGCGATCGTCGTCGGCGACTCCGACGCGATGGTGAACCGGCAGTTGCAGCGCATCGAGCAGGGTATGGGCCGCGGGGTGCGTTCCGTCAACGACCACTGCGTCGTCCTGCTCATGGGACCGCACCTGTCGCAGTTGATCGCCTCGCCCCGGTACCGGGCCCGGTTCAGCCCCGCCACCGTCGCCCAGATCGACTTCTCCCGCAAGATCGCCGCGCATCTGGCCGGACAGCAGCTTGAGCAGATCGAAGGCGTGATCGCGCAGGTCCTGGGCCGTGACCCGGGCTGGGTCTCCGCCGCCCGCACCGCCCTGGCCGAGGTCACCTATCCCCAGAGCACCATCTCCAAGGTCGCCGCGCCCGCGCGCAGGGCCTTCGACCAGGCCGCACTCGGTCAGTACTCGCAGGCCGTTACCCACATGAGCGAGGCTGTTGCCGCGGCCACCGACCCGGCCGAGCGCGGGTTCCTTCAGGAACAACTGGCTGCCTACCAGCATTTCACTGACGAGCCCAAGGCTCAGCAGGTCCTGGTCAAGGCGCTGGTACACAACCCTGAGCTGCTGCGGCCGATCGACGGCGTCAAGGCCACCCGGATCAAGGCCACTGACACGCAGGCGGTACTCGCCGCCGCCTACCTGTCCGAGACTTACAGCGACCGCAACGAGCTCTTGGTGGGCGTCGACGTCCTGCTCGACGAACTCACGTACCACCCAAATCCGAAGCGGGTCCCTGTCTTCGAGCGGTCCCTGGAACGCCTTGGGTATCACCTCGGATTCGAGGCCCAGCGACCGGAGCGCACGACCGGCAACGGGCCGGACGTCCTGTGGGCCATCGGGGAGTTGAAGTACCTGGTTCTGGAAGCCAAGTCAGCGGCCACTTCCGACAAGATCTGGCGCAGTGACGTCGCGCAGCTGGCTCACTCCATGAGCTGGTTCCAGCAGACCTACGATCAGACTTGTACTGCCACCCCGGTACTGCTGCACCGTGTCAACACCCCGGAGAACAATGCCGTCGCTCCGCCCGGCACCCGCATCGTTACCGAGGACATGATGACGAAGCTGGGTGAGGCGCTGCGCAAGGCGACGCTCGCGCTCGCCGACGCCGACAACTGGGGTGATCCGAAAGCGGTGGTCGAGCAGCTCAGCGCCCACGGGCTCCTCGCCCAGGGCCTCGTCGAGGGATTCAGCGTCAAGCCCCGCTCCTTCTAACTGTCGGGGCTGCGACTGGGTGGCGGTACGAAGTCACATCTTCGGGGCCCAGCAAGCTGTCAGAGCGCCTCTGACCTGTGCGCGGAGTGGTTATCCACAGGCCTGCGTGTGACCAGGCCCCGGGCCGTACGGTGTGGACCTCCCTGATCACGAGCACGGGGGTGCGCAGTGCCGTACGAGGTCGACCTGGCGGTCCGGGTGGAGGACGCGCTTGATGAACTGGCGCCGGAGGGGCGCAAGGAGGTGATGGAGACGATCGCTGCCGCTCTCGTGCGGCCGGGTGAATGGCCGCCGCCTGGCGGCTGGCACGCCGCGCTGGTTTTCGGGCCTCGCTCGTGGGTGTGGTTCACCGCCTTCCTGGGTGGCATCGAGGTGATCGATATCGGTTGGGTGGGCTGACACCGGCTGGCGGCCCACGGCGCTGGGCTGCTGGTCGACCGCTTTGTGGCGTGCATCCGCCTTCTGCCTACTGGGCGGGTGTAGTCCACGCCAGGCCGCCGAGGTCGAGCCGATGGCGGGCGCGGGTGACGGCGACGTAGGCGAGACGGGCGTCCGTGTCACTCACTTCAAGGGGCTGTCCGGCCTTGGGTGCGCCAGGATCGGTGACCGGCTGGGGAAAGTCGTTGCCGATCCTGACCGCCGGCCATTCGCGGCCTTTGGCCTTGTGGGCGGTGGAGACGGTGACATCGGCGTGCGCCTCCTCGGAGAGTTGCGACACGGCCGCGAGGATGGCGTCGGGGCCGTGGGTGTCGACGAGGTCGACGAAGGGTTGCAGGTCACGGCCGGCCGGATCGTAGACGGCGTAGTCCTGCAGGTCGCCCCAGGACGCGAACAGTACGAGTTCGGGGTGGTGCGTGCGGCGGCCTTCTTTGAGATCACGGGCAGCGAAAGCGAGTTGGGCCAGCTGTTGTCCTCCGCGGGTGAGGGCGACTCGGTGTCCTTCGCCGAGCAGGCACATGACCTCCGTCATCGCACCGATGTTGGTCCGGCACAGCACGGCGTCGGGGTGGTCGACGCTGCTCACCTCTGCGGGAATGCTGGTGGTCCCCGTCAGGCGGATAGGGGCGTCGGCGAGTGCGAGCCATCGGTTGGCCTCGTCGGCGATCTGCGGCCCGAAGCGGAACGAGCGTGTGAGGGTCAGCTGCTCGGCGTCGAAGCCGGTCATCACGTCGGTTGCGCCCCGCCAGCCGTAGATGGCCTGGGCCGAGTCGCCGACCATGGCGAGCTGAGCGTGGTCTCGCTGGGCGATGAACACTTGCTCCAGGACCGGGTTGGTGTCCTGGGCCTCGTCGAGGAAGAGGAAGTCGGCTTCGATCTTCGGGCCGGTCAGCGCCCACATCTTGAGGTAGTGATCGTGCTCGAAGCGGACGACGCCGTGGTCGGGGCGTTGCAGGTCTGCCCAAGCCTTGGCTGCGAATGGGAGCACGTGCTCGGCGAACTGCCTGTGTTCGGCGGGTCGGTCGAGGCCCCGCAGGCCCGGCACGTGGTGGCGTGCCAGAGTGGCGTCGGCGGAGTGGCAGAAGCGGGTGACGGTGCGCAGCACGTTGTGGGACAGGGTTCTCTGGCTGATCTCGTGATCGGCGATCCGTAGGGGGTGCAGGATGCCGAGGGCCTGGCCGGTCTTCCAGGCCAGCTGGCGGGGGCTGTTGAGCCGGTCTGCGTAGCGGTGGCCGAGTGCGGCGAAGGCGGTGGCGTGGGCGGTGCGGCACTGCACCGTGGATGGAAAGCGGGCCGCGGCGTCGCGCGCGATGTCCTTGTTGAAGGCGAGATAGCGGCCTCGGTGTTTGGTGCTGGCGGCGAGCAGGCACAGCGTGCTGGTCTTCCCTGTTCCGGCTCCGGCCTGCAGTGCGAGGTGCTGGCCGGAGCGGAAGGTGTCCGCCGCGTGGACCTGTTCGGGGGTGGGAGTGTGCAACAAGGACTCCGGAGGATGGGAATGGCCAGACCGACTGCAGCTGGTGATGCGGATGCTGGTGGAACGACGGTTGATTCAGACGGGTGGGCGCGCCTGGAGAAGATGGCCTGCGGCGCAGGCCAGTACTTCTTCCGGGGTGCGGTGGGTGACCAGGCGGCGCAGCTGCGACTCGAGACGCTGGTGCCGTTCGCGCTGCTCTCGCGCAAGGCGGGCAGTAATCCGCTCGCGCAGGACCTCCCCGGCGTGCGCACCACTGGCGGCCGCCTCCTGGCGGATCTGCGCGTGGGCGCGGCGGCTGAGGACGACGTTGAGCAGGACGCGGCCGTGGCGGTCGGGGTAGTGCGTGCTGAGCACGTCGATCGGTAGGAGCGAGTCCAGCCGACGCCGCAGCCGGTGCAAGGCGCGGCCCGGGCTCTTGGCGCTCTGCACCGTCATCAACCGGGTGCGGTTCGTGTTTGCGGCGAATGCCACGCAGCAGCGGGCTCGGTGAAGCTCCCGGGCGGAGGCGGGCCGGGTCAGGGCGATCTCGACGGCGTACTGATGTGTCACGACTGAGCCTGCCGTGGAGCGGGGCCGCCGGGACGGCGTCCGTGCGAGGGCAGGCGGGTGTGGATGTGTTCGTGGTGTCGGAGCGGATCGAAGGGCTCCCAGTCCGCAACGGCGAGGTCACCCGCTTCAGGGGCGGCGGCATGCTGGTCACACCGCTGGGCACGCCACCGCAGCTGTTCCTGGTAGGGCAGTGCGGAGAGGCTGTAGACGGCCATGACATCCGACGGCAGCGCGAGTTGGCCTTGGTGGGCGCTCACTGGCACCAGGGCCCACACACCGTGCAGGGCGCTGGTGCCGAGAACCTTGGCGGTGCAGCGGGTACGGCGCAGCGTCTGGGCGACGCACTGGATCTCGTCGACGGGCCGGGAGGCCAGGTAACGGACGAACAGGAGCTGTACGACAGGCCGGGCCGGTCGGCAGACGGCCTGGCCCGGCGGCGGACTGCTGGCCGGCGCGGCTGGCGGAGCGAGGACTCCGGCGTCGAGCAGACGGCGTGTGCGCAGGGCGAGAGATCGGCGCAGCCCGGACAGCTGCGGCGCGGCAGGCGGCGCCGGGCGGCCGGGGCATAGCAGTGCGTGCGCGAGCCGGCACCAGCTGCTCCCGTCGCCTGCCGGATGGGCGATGCCGCGGCTGACGTGCCAGCGGCAGGACTCCGGCACACGGGTCGCGGGCACTTCGTGCGGATGCAGCTGCACCGGGTGGTCGTCGGCGCGCAGGTACCACTCGACCGGATTGCCGCATGCGCGGCAGGAGGCGGTCTGGCCGCAGCGCAGCAGCTGGCTGGCGCTGTCGGGAGTGATGCGCAGGGATCGCCGCCGAGGCGCGCTCGCGCGGCTGCCGTCCCAGCGCCGTGGAGAAGGAGAAGGTGGGGAGCACATGCGGGCGAACCTCCCAGCCGACACGCCGCATCGGCAGCACCCGGCCCGGATGGTCCCCCGGGTAGAGCAGAACGGGGCGACAGGAGTGCGAACGACTGCTCGCGCATTCGATACGGCGTTGCCGGATTGGGTGAATCGCCGCCGGTGCTGGCAGCCCGGATCAGATGTCGGAGCTGGCGTCGGCTCCGGGCAGGTCGTGCTCGTGGCAAAGGGTGGCGAAGAGGTCGTCGAACGGTGTGTCCAGGGCGTGTGCGAGGGCGTGCCACGTCTTGAGGGTGCCGATGGTGCGGCCCTGCTCGATCTCGATCACGGTGCGCCTGGCCAGGCCGCTGCGGGCGGCGAGCTCGTCGTAACTCCACCCGCGTTCAGCCCGCAGGCGCCCCAGCTCCAGCCGGAGCGCGTTGAGGTCCGGATCGGGCGGCAAGATCGTCACCCGACCATCCGACGGTGCAGGCCCCTGCCCTGTCAGTGCATACCTCTGCCCTATTTGCCTCAGCGGTCCACGGGCAAGAGGGCAGGGGTCTGCACTACGGTGTCGGCCGCCGCCGCCGTACGGCGCGGTGGGGCTGGCGCCGGACAAGGAAGGGAGGGGCATACGCCCATGAAGCTGCACACCGTGTGTCCACAGGCGCCGCGGACCTGGACGGTGGAACTGAGGTGCCAGACCGGCGGGATCTTCCTCGTGTGCCAGCACTGTCCCCAGGACGGCCAGCGGGTCGCCGCAGAGTCCGCCCGCTCGGCGGCTCTCGCCCACCTTGCCCGGCACGCCCGCGGTGATCTTCGGGCCCCCTACCTGCGCATCTGCCAGTGCCACGACCGCGGATGCCGCTGGCACCGCCGGCATCGCGGGTGCGCCGGCCCCATCCGCCTGCTCCTGGCCTGCGAACGCGGCGGCCGCATTTGGCGCCTCGCCGACGTCTGCGGCGCCTGCGCCGCAGCCACTGCCCAGGCCGCCATCGTGCCCGACACCCTGCTTGCCGCACCGCTGCGCCCACCCTCTGCACGACCGCGTCACACACGGCGGCGCAGGGGACCGGGAGATCGCGTCCGCGTGGGCGAGATGCTCAGCTACCTGGCTGCCGCCCTGCCCACGGACGTCTCGGCCAGGGCGAGGCTCCTCGCCCTGCAGTGCGCGCTGCGCATGAACGCGTACATGCACGTCGAACTCCCTGCAGGCTTGCTGCGCGGTCTTCGCATCGACGCCGGGGAAACCTGCTACGAGTTGGAGCGGGCACGGTGGCTGAACGTGGTGAGTGGTCCCGGAGTCGGCGGGGTCGCTGCAAAGCTTCGTGATGCCGCGTTGCTCACGCAGTCACCCGCTCGCCCCGACCGGCGGCGCGCCGCCGACTGGGCGCTGCGGACCGGGCGCCCTGCCCGGAGGGGGCAGACCGAGCACCGGCTGTGGCTGCTGCGCGTCTACCTCGCGGCGCACAGCGATCCGTCCTCGGGCGACGGGCTGAGCGAATGTGACCGGATCATCCGTGACTGTGGCCTGCACGATCAGGGGTTCCACAGCGCGCTGACGTGCCTTACAGCGACCGGCACCGTACAGGAGTGGCGGATCTGCCCGGACTCAGGGGACGTGCGCTGGAGGCTTGCCCCGGGGCCTCACGGGAGGCGTCTTACAGACCGTGGTTGTGATGCTGGTGAGTTCGCGTGAACGTGGAGCTGTGTCCTTCCGCCGCACCTCGATCCACCTGATGAGGGGGCAGCGATCAGTAAGTAACCTTGATGCCCAGGGACTCGCCGTGACGGCGGACGAAGTCTTCGACGAGTTGCGGATTCCGCCGCATGGCAGCCTTCAATTGATTGGCCTGAAACTTGTCCCGGCTGGTGTTGAGTAGCTCTTTCCAGCCTGGTCGCGGGTTCACGATGCCTTCCACGATGAGGAATTCAACGATGTCTTCGACGCATGGGCGGAATCTTGTGCCGCCCATGGGAAAGTGCAGCTTAGGTAGAGGGCGGCCCGGGAGGACTTCTTCCCATGTGGTTGAGGATCCGTATACCTGGAGGTGTGCGTCGGGGTATCCGTCACCTTTGCGGCGTTCGTAGTCGTAGTGGAAAAGACCCTCCTTGGACTCTTTGTCTTTGAATATGCCTACGAACGACTGCTGGACCGCAAGGTACTCACGTTCTTCGTCGAACCGGAGCTGGAAACTGACCTCCATCCACAGGTTCGGGCGCCCGGGCGGTGTGTCCAACTCAAACCGCTGCGACTTCATCGGGTTTTTCTGCACGTTGCTGGCGACTAGAAACGTACGTTCCTGGCGGTGCTGCATCGCCAGTGCCCGGACCTGAACGTGACGAGCCACGGTCTGGCTGAGCATGGTGTCCATCTCCACTGCGAACTCGGTCGCCATTGACCGCAGAGCATCAGAGATCAAGAGTGCCCCCGATGAGTGACCACAGGGCGTGCGCCTGAGCGGAGGAGAAGTCGCGGTTACGGGCCTGTTCCTTCAGTTCGGCGTAGGTGAGGCCGAGCTCTTCGAGAGCTGCCAGGGCGCCGGCGTGCCACTCGTCGTAAGACAATTCCTCATACCGTGCGTCACCCTGGTCTGTGGGGCGCTCCTCGATCGCTGTCACGGTCCTTCCCCCTCCTTCTCGCGCTCGTACGTGCTGGTCCTTCTTGAACCGTACGGCAGAGCACTGACAGCGACGAGAGCGCGGCCATGAAGTCGCCATATGTGCAGGTCAGAGACGCGGGTAGGTGTCGCTCCCCGTGGTGCTAGCCGATCAGCGGTGAGTCCCACCGTCTGCGGATTTCGTCGGTTCTGCAGCTGAGTGCGCTCGGGCGCCGTCGCGGCCGCCCCGATGACCTGACCAAAGAGCTCGCGTTATCGGTACGCCGCTGCCGGCCGAATCCTGCCGGGGACATCCGCCCCGGCGCCGAGCCGTCACCGAGCCCCGGTGGAGGCGCGCGCCCTGTCCATCGACGATCTCCGATGGTAGAAGTGGGCAGCGGCGTGTACTTGGGGGAAACGGCGCACCGGGGGGGGGTAGGAGTGGACGCATTACCGCAGGGCGGTGGCCAGAGGAGCGCGGACGGTGTGTCCGTGTCGCAGTATGTGCCGCCGCCGTCGGTCGTGCCGCACAACCAGTTCGACACCCGGACACCCCTGCAGCAGGTTTTCTACTGGACGCCGGAGCAGTGGGAGCAGTTCACCTGCGAGTGGGTTCGCATGCGCAGGGACGAGTTCGGCTACCTCGGCGTGGAGGTCCTGGGCGGGACCAACGACCGCGGCGCTGACGTCGTCGCCTTCATGAGCGAGCAGCGGTTGAACGGTGCCTGGCACTGCTACCAGTGCAAGCACTACACCGACGACCTCACGCTCGACGACGCGCTGCCCGAGATGATCAAACCGTTCGTGGCGACGCTGGAGACGAGCCGGACGCTCCCCGCCCGGTACATCTTCGTGGCACCTAAGATCCATCCCCGGCTCAAGGACATGGTGCTGACCCCGGCCGCGCTGAAGGACCGGTTTCTCACGTACCTGGACGGGCGGACCAAGCCGGTCGCCGCGTTGTCCCCACAGACCCGGGCGGCCGTGCGGGCGTTGGCGGAGCGCACGGACTTCTCGATGTTCTGGACCGTCAACCTGGACGAGGTCCTGGAGGTCTACAGCAAGTCGCCGCTGTTCGCCTCCCGCTTCAACCTGCCGCCCACCGGCAAGCCCCGCAAACTCCTTCCCCCTCCTGAGCCCCAGGTCAACGAAGCGCGCTACCTCCAGCAGCTCCTGGACGTTTACCAGGAGAGGTTCGGCGAGGACATCGCCACCGTGCAGCACGCCTTCGAGCACCCTGATTCGGGAGAGCATCTTGGGCGGCAGCGAGTGGCGTTCTTCGATGCGGAGGCCCTACGCATGTATGCACGAGAGAGCATCGCGGGGGACACCTACGAGGAGCTACAGGACGACGTGCTGACCAACCTGATCGAGGTGGCCGCCATCGACTACCCCTCAGGGTGGGACCGCCTCCAGCAGGTCCTCAAAGCCTCCGGGCAGATGACCCTCACCGGGTCGCCCCTGCTGCACCTGTTCCGCAACAGCCAACGTCAAGGCATGTGCCACCAATTGGCGAACGTCGACAAGCTGCACTGGTGCAAAGGAGGTTGCCGATGAACCCGCTCAACAGTCCGGTCGAAGTGGGGATGCGTACGTTGGTACTGCTGGCCCGCAGCCATCCTCACCCACTGGACCTCTCCTGGCTGGTGGTACTGGACCACGCCATGCTGCACAGCAGCCAGTTCGACGGTCCGCCCAGCCTCCATCCCCGCCTGCCCGCCCAGCCGGGCGAGCTCGGCATGAAACGGCAGATGATGCAGGAAGGGCTGGAGGTGCTGCTGCGCGCCGGCCTGGCCACGGTCGAGGCGACCGATGACGGGCTCGTCTACCAGGTGACCCCGCGCGGCTCGGGGTTCGTCGGCATCCTGGAGGCCCCGTACGTCGGCAAACTGCGTCAGCGCGCGCAGTGGGCCGTGGAGCAGTTCGCCTCGACCACGGACGCGGTGGCGGCCACACGAGACATCACGACCCGCTGGCACAACGAATTCACTGCCGACATGCAGCACTTGGGGGTCGGCCATGGCTAACTTCACCCTGACCCATCTGACGTATGCCGGTGCGGGCCTGCCGACGGCCAGCGTGGAGTTCGACCCCAAGTTCACGGTGATCTACGGCTCCTCCAACACGGGAAAGACCTTCCTGGTCGACTCCATCGACTACATGCTCGGCGGTCATGTCCGTCCCTCGATCCCGCGCGCCGAAGGATACGGACAGATCCTGCTCGGCCTGCTGCTTCCCGACGGCAGGCCTCTCACCCTGGTCCGCAAGCCCGGTGGCAAGAGCATTCACGTACACCAGGACGACCTGAGGGAGTTGTCCCACGCCACCCCCGACGCGATCGTCTCGGCCCGCAGGATTCGCAGCCGCCGTGACATCTCGCACTACCTGCTCAGCAAACTGGGGCTGGACGACACCTACGTTCGCACCAACGAGGGCGGCAACACCGAACTGCTCAAGCTTGCCGACCTGACCCACCTCAGCGTGGTCACCGACACCCGCATGATCGATCCGAATCCGCCCTCGCAGCGCACCCGCGGCACCGCGGCCAGGACCACCGCCCGCTCGGTCATGAAACTGATGCTGACCGGAGAGGACGAGCCCCCGGCGACCAAACTCCCCAATGCTGCTCAGCGGCGCGTCCAGCGGGGCAAGATCAACCTGATCGATTCGCTGGCACTGGACCTGCACGCCAAACTCTCCCGCGACCAGACCCCCGACGAGCTGCGAGACCAGCTGGCCGGGTTAGAGGACAGCCTCAACAACATGGCCCGCTCGCTGGCCGGCGAGTCCGAGCAGCAGGCCCGCGTCGTCGCCGCCCGTGCACACCTGGCCGAGACGGACGCCGAGCTGGAGGCACGCCTAGGTGAGGTGCTCGACCTGCTGGGGCGATTCGACACCCTCCGTCAGCAGTATGAGACAGACCTCGCTCGTCTGGAGATGGTCAGCGAGGCGGGCAATCTGCTGGGCTACTTCCAGGTCGGCCGCTGCGTCTTCTGCGGGGCGGACCCCGAACACCAGCAGGCCCAGCACGGCCATCAGGAGACCACCCAACTGCACGAGGCCGTGCTCGTCGAGTCAGCCAAGACGCACTCCCTTCTCGCCGACCTCCGGCTGACCATTGAGGGACTGGAGGGCCAGCGCGACGAGCTGGCCGAACGCCGCACGGCCCTGAGCGCGCAGGCGGCCGAGGCCGACGGGGCCCTGGCACAGATCGAAGCACGACTGGCCCCTCTCCGTGACGGGCTGCAGGACACTGTCGACGAGCGTCTGCGTGTCGAACGCGACCTGGAACTGCGGGCCCGGCTCGATGAACTGGAAGAGCACCGCTCCCAGCTGGTGGCCCAGGGCGCCCTGCCGTCCAAGCGGCGGGAATCCCTGATCGCGGGCAGAATCCTGTCGTCGTTCGACGAGCTCTTCCAACGCACCCTGGATTCCTGGCGGATCCCCGACGTGGAAGGCGCCAGCTACGACCCCTACAGCGGGGACGTCAGTGCTGGCGGAACGGCGCGCGCCGGCCACGGCCGGGGCATGCGCGCTCTGCTGCACGCCGCGTTCTCCATCGCCCTGGCCCGCTACTGCCTGGACCGCAGACTCCCGCATCTCGGCTTCCTAGTCCTGGACTCGCCGCTGGTGACGTACAAAGAGCCGGACTTTGACGCCGACCGCATCCCCCCGAACGTGATCGACCATTTCTACCGCTCGTTCCTGGCCTTCCCCGGCCAGGCCATCGTCGTCGAGAACGCGACACCGCCCCCCGACGTCCTCGAGCAGGCACGGATCGTCACCTTCAGCGGCAGCGGAGCCCGCCCCGGCTTTTTCCCCGCGCGTCCCAGCACCGCCAACCGGACCTGAGCCGCACCGAACCCGCAGGAGTGAAGCGCCGGACGGCCCGGCATGCCGATACCATGCTGACCGGCCGGCCACAACGTGAAACGGCGGCGCACTATGCCCTCAGCGCCGCGAAGCCGTCACGGGCTTTCTGCCGACCACCACGCACGGAGAACAACGGGCGACCACCCGAGCGGCACGCTCACGGAAGCGGCCCGGGGTCCGGGGCCTCTCAGGCACCGGACCTCGAGATGACGTCCCTCGGCTTCGCCGTCTACCAGATCCCCGCCGAGGACACCGAGCGCGCCGTCTCCGAGGCCCTGGCCGTCGGCTACCGCCTGCTGGACACCGCCAGCCGCCTACGGCCACGAAGAAGCCGTCGGCCGCGCCATCAAGTCCAGCGGCCTCCCGCGCGAGGAACTGTTCGTCACCACCAAGCTGTGGGTCCAGGACGCCCCCGCCCAGGACAACACCCGCCGCGCGTTCGAGACGTCCCTGAACAAGCTGGGCCGGGACCACCTCGACCTGTACCTGATGCACCAGCCCTTCGGCACGTTTACGGCCAGTGGCGCGCCATGGAGGCCTCAACCGCGAAGGCCTGACGAGGGCGATCGGCGTCGCTAACTTCTACCCCGACCGGCTGCGATGTACCTGAAACGTCGTCACCGACACGGTTCAGGCTCTTAACCTGGCCCGATGGATACAGCTGTCGAGATAGTCAGCGCCCGGACGCGCCAGCTCTTCTGGGAGCTCAGCTCCATCATCGAGCTGAGTCCCCTGCGAGCATGCTGGACCGGTGAGGGCTTTTCTCCCGTGGAGGCCGCGCAGACTCGCTCGGGTGGAGCCCGCAAGCAGGTCTTCAGTTCCTTCGCCGAAGGCGTTGACTGGACCGACGAGGGGCAGGTACAGCGGGCCCTGCGCGCGTTCGAGGGCATGCTGGATGAGTGCACCGGCTCCTACGGCTGGGACGGGACGCTGGCGAAGGTCACAGCCGCGCTGGCCCGGGACGGCTACCAGGTCAGCCCGACCCTCCAGATCCTGCCGGTCGGCGAGTGGCGGCCTGAGGTAGCGCGGCACGACGCCAGGGCGTACGCGGAATCCCTCAGGCTTCTGCGGGGTGCCCGCAACGCGATGGAGCGGTCGGGCCTCCTGACCTCCGACATGCCTGAGGAGCGGCTGCGAGACGTGCTGCTCGTCGCCCTCAACGCCTACTTTGAAGGGCAGTCCACGGGCGAGACCCTGAACGGCAAGGGCAAGACGGACATCCTGATCCGAGTCGGAGACCGCAACGTGTCGATCTCCGAGTGCAAGTTCTACACCGGGCCGAAGTCGGTCACCGACGCGCTGGACCAGCTGCTCAGGTACACGGACAACGGCGGCCGCCGGACGTCTCTGCTGATGTTCTACCGGGAGAAGGACCCGGATGCCCGGATCGCCGGCACTATCGCCGCGATCCGTTGCCACCCGCAGTGCGAGTCCTTCGACTCCAGCAGAGCTGGCGAGGACCGGCAGTGGGGTTTCGTTGTCCGGGGCAGCGGAGATCCGGGCAGTGCTCCCCGTGCCGAGGTGGCGTTTATCCCCTTCGTCATCGCCTGATCCCACCAGGACTTCAAGATCATCCCGTGGTGGCTTTGCCTCACCTTGGCTGGACCCCTACGGAACGATGTGATGACCCCGGCAAGGGTCGGGGCCCCCAGATGAGGACAACGACGACGATGAACCTGTTGAAGCTGCTGTTCAAGGCGATCACGTCCAACCGCGAGCCCGACGCCCTGCCCCGCTCGGAGGTCTACCACTGGCGCTGCGACACGTGTGGCGACAGGTATGTCGGCTCCGGACGACAGCATGTCGGGAACGTCGCCGCTTCGCACCGGCGGCGGATGGGCGGCAAGTGCCGGACGCCGAAGGTGTACGCCTCCGAGGTGTGACGCCTACTTTAGCCAGACCCCGCCAGCCGTCAGCACTCAATCTCCGCTGCTCTGCCCCGGGCGCGCCCCGTGGGGCGCGCAACGGCTTTGTCGGAGAGGAGCACACTCGAGAGCTCACACAGAAGCGCGCAAACGCTCCAACTTTATGCGGAACTCCTCCACTTCCGGTGGGCGGACCTGCTGATCCTGGCCAGACCGGCAGGTGCAGCCGCCAAACCGTGTATGCGATCACCGACCTGACCTCGCAGGAAGCCTCGCCCGAGCGGCTGGGCCGACTCGCCAGGTCGCAGTGGACCACCCAGAACCGGCTCCACTTCGTCCGCGACACAACCTTCGCCGAGGACGCCTCCCAGATCCGCACCGGCCGCGCCCCGGAGAACATGGCAACCCTGCGGAACTTGGCGATCAGCGCCCTCCGCACCGCCGGGCACCGCAACGTCGCCGCTGACCTCCGCCACGCGTCCTACGAGCCCTTCACCCGCCCGCTCGACCTCCTGGGCATCGCCTGATCAGCGCATTCACGAGATCGCCGGACTTTGCAACTCCCCTGGTCGTGCCTTCAGCACGACGCCACCGGATGTGAGCAATACCCACCCGCCCTATCACCAACGCTCGCCCTGGCGGCTGGAGGGGACTTCCCTGGTCCTATGACTACTGATGCCGGGCTGCTGTGGACGTGGATGCGCACGGCCTTGATAGCAGCTGCCGTTCACTACCGTGTGGGCACGCACATCACAAAACGGTGGGCTTCGGGCGGCCGGTCAGCCCGGACGATGTTCCGACAGGAGGTGGGCGAGGGCGTGGCCAGCGACGGTGGCCCGGTCTGCGTCCGCCGGTTGGGCGCGGCGGACGCCGAAGGGGCGGAGATCCAGGATCTCTTGGGTCACGTTCTGTCCGACGTGCTGTTTGTCGTATCCCGCCGGGTCCTGGAGGAAGGCGATGGCTGCGGCAGCCAGTGCGGAGCGGACGTCGCGGGTCTCCGAGGGCATGCCAACGAGGAGTTTACCGACGGGGACATCCAAGTTCAGTGCCTCGGTGCAGCCCAGGACGGCGGGCAAGGCCTTGCCGCCGAACTCCGGGTATCCCCCGGTCGTCAGCGCGCGGACGACGACTGCCGCCTCGTCGGACGGGTCCTCTCCCGGCGGTTCCAGCACCATGCGGCATACCTCCAGCCGCAGGTGCGGCGGAGGGTATGTCCCGACCGCCGGTGGCGGGGCGGCGGCCAGTGCGTCGGAAAGGGTCTCGATGTAGGCGGGCCCGCAGGCGAGGCAGGCGCAGATGTCCCCGAACACCTCGGCCAGCCAACGCTGCCAGACCGTCTGCCGTTCGGACGAAAGCCCGCTCTCGCGCAGCCTAGCCTTTAAGGCGGCCTTCAGCTTGCAATCGTCCTCGATGTGGTGGCCGGCCTCGTGGGCAACGGCGAGCAATCCGGGAAGGTGCTCGGTCTGGTACCACGGCACGCCGATGATCGGGAACGGCAGCTGTTGAACCGCCTTAGCCCCGGACCGGGTACGGACGCCGCTCGGCAGCAGCTCCCGGTAGTCGCTTCCCCGAGCGACCGCGAACGGGACCAGGGCCCGGTTAGGGAAGACCAGCGGCGGTACGGGCGCGGAGACACCGGCCTCACGCAGCGCCGGCGCGTAGCAGGCCCAGGCCAGCTCGTCGGCCGTATCGAGAAAGCCCCGGTACTGCGGGAGGCAGCGCAGTATCAGCTTGCTGCGGAAGAAGTCCCACACATGGTGAAGGTCCAGGACGAGTTCCGGAAGGTTGGCGTCCGGGAGCCTTTCAAGATCGTCGAGACTGGTCTTCAGCATCTGCACCAGGGAGGCCACCTGACTGTGGTGCTTCTCCAGCGGCTGACCGGCCATCGTGGCCTCTTCAAAGCGAGCCGTTTCCCGATTTAGGCTCCTGACCAGGTAGTCCGACCGGGTGCCGCTGCGCTGGTAATGGTCGACGTCGATCATGTCAGCACTGCGGTCATGAACGTGACGGGGGCGGCGAACAGCGACGTGCCACCAGCGGCCAGCCACTCCGGGCCCGTCCAGGACAGGCGCCTCAGCACCAGGGCACGGAAGGTGTCCGCCAGTGGGCGCTCTTCCCGTACGGCGGTTGCGAGCAGTTCGACCGACGGGTAAGTGTGATAGTCGTTCAGTCCGATGCCAAGGATGGCGGCGGCGGGAAGCTCTGAGGCCAGTTGGGCCGCGAAGTAGTTACGCCGGAGCAGTTGCTCGGGGATGTCCAACAAGGATCCGGGAACCGGCGGATCAAGGACGACTATGCAGTCCGGCGTGTCTTGCAGCCAGAGGGCAAGGGCCGTGGCCGACAGATCGGAGCCGCGCGACTTGCTCGCGAGTCTCGACTCTGGGGACACAGCAGACAGGTCAAAGTACGGCTCGCCAGCAGTGGACTCCAGCGGGGCACTGACGTGAACCAGGCTCGGCCGGCCCGGGAGCGGGTGGCGGAAGTCCACGAGCTCCGCCACCTGGATAGCGAGCCCACAGGAAGCGTAGATGTCGGTGAGGTCGACACCGGCCTGACGATGGCCGCCCCGGGCTTGATACTGGACGGTCTCGGACGGCGCGACGACGACCACGGTGGGTGGCTCCAGCGACCTTCGGCGGGACCTGTCGGGATGGTTCAGGGCGGCGTGGAGCACTGTGGACAGGTCGGGGTCCTGCTGCTCGGTCAGCCGGGAGCTGGCCCGCCTGGTGCGCGGGCCTGCGAAGCCATCGACCGGGAGGCCCGGGTCGATCAGGTCACGCAGGGCGGCCTGGAGGCGCATGATGGCGCCGGTGGTAGTCAAATTCGGCCGCGTGCGATACGCAACCACCGGAGCGTCCCGCCCCAACTCGGTGACGGCCAGTTCCCACGGCAGGGCGTGGACGGCCGGGTCATCGGATTCCAGCCTCAGCACCCGAATCCGATCCGGGAGCCAGACCTCCGGCATCGCCTCGTTCAGGGCAGCGTGCAGACGGTCCACCACGCCGCTCGGATCGTCGAGCATGCGCCGTTGCAGCAGCTCGGGACGGTCGAACGACAGGCCGGCAGGCGTCGCGAGGCCGATCGCCAGCTGGTCAGGTCGGTATGGGGGGCTTGACAGGTAGGCCGGAGCGGATTCGTCAGGGCGGTGCGGCAGACCGAGGCGCTTATACATCTGGTCGGCCACCCGGGCGGCATCCCGCACACCGGCGATCTCCGCGTAGGCGCTCCAGGTGTCAGCCGCCCAGCGAGTAGGCCGGTGCACTTGGGCCGCTATCTCGGCTGCTTCCTCGAGCAGCTGTCCTCGCTGTGCCGAGTCCAAACCGGACGGTGTCCTGACAGCCTGCAGAAGGACAGCTGACTGCAGGAGCGGGTAGTGCTCGCCCAATGACAGGAAAGTGTCACGGTACTTCGGTTCGAGGGGGGCACCGAGCCGGGCGCGGAACTGAATCCACCGCCAGTACGCAAGTGGATCCCGTTCCGGCCCGAGGAGGCGCAGGGCCGCCTCGGCAGTCGATGCACGGCGCTGCCCACCGGCCAGCCGGTCCAGTTCGCCCAGCAACGCTCGGTGGAGCGCCTGGTCCTCTTCGTCATCATCGGCCTCGTCGGCCGTGGCGAGGACACGCCGCAGCGGCGCCACCATCGCCTCGCTGGCGTCGGGCAGGGTCGGGCAGCGACGCAGCTCATCGAGCACGAAGAGCCTGGCAGACGGTGGCTGGAGAGCTTCCAGCGCATCGGCAAGTGCGGGAACCGTGTCGAAGTCCTGCCCCCACTCCTCGACCAACCGGTGAGCGGCGAGGATGACGGCGTGCCGCGGCGGCATCGGCCCGCTCGCACCGGCGGGGGCCTCGGCGAGGGAGGGGCGGTCTCCCCCTGCTAGGGCGAGCTCGCGTCCGAGCAACTCGGTGCGGAGTACGGACTCGCTCTCCGCAGAGGCCCATTGATCAGCTGGTAGGCCGGGAGCCGTACGTGCGGCCGCGAGCAACCGGTCGGCCTCCCGGAGATCGCCGACCTCGCGCAGCAAAAAGCGCGCGTGCAGATAGCGGCACTCCGGGTGGCCGGTCCGGTAGCCGAAGTCCGCCCACATGCTTGCGGCTTGGTGGAAGAGCTGCTCCGCGTGGTCCACGGCGAGCAGTTCGCCCAGCACAGTGGCACGCAGCTGGTGGACGAGGGCTTCGTCCTGGTATCGAGCCACACCGGCTATGCCCGCGGTGATCGAGAGAATGCGGTCCAGCGTCTCCAGAGCCCCTTCCCCCCGCCCGAGCATCAGCTCCGCCTGAGCGGTGAGCAGCAGTGCAGTCACCCGACCGTCGGTGTCTCCGCCGTCGGCCAGCGGCCGCAGGATGTGCAGGGCGGTGGCCGGACGGCAGCAGGCCAGCAGAAGCCTGGCCCGCGTCAGGGCCGCCGGATGTGCTTCGGCGCGCGCCTCAGTGGGCGGTTCGGCGAGCTTGCACCAGTGCAGTGCCTCGTCTAGGCGCCCGTGTGCCTCGCGGTCGCGGGCCAGGCAGAGGGCAATCGCCGTGGCCTGGGTAGTCCGCTCCTTGCGCACGGCCAGCTTGTAGGCCTGCTCGTATGTGATCTGCGCGGACGGATCGCCACTGGCGAAGCGGAGGTCGCCGAGGACCCTCAGCAGGTCTATGCGCTCGTTCTCCGTAATGACGGCGAGGGCCTGTTCGGCGAGCTTTGCGGCTTCGGCCGGACGGCCGTTGATGACCTGCAAGGTCGCCCGGAGCGTGAGCTCTTGGCCGGATCTGAGGATTGTGCCGTGCTCGTGTTCGCGAAGCCGGTCCACCTGGCTCAGGGCGCCTTCGGCCTCGCTCCACCGCGAGTCCAGGGCACTCGCCTGGTCGCGCATCGCCCGCTGGCCGAAAACGTATGCCCGTTGGAGGTGGGCCTCGAGCAGGTCGGCGTACGGGATTAGGGGCCGGCCGTCTCGGGTGAGCCTGGATTCGCCCTCCTCCAAGAAGTCGTCGCCGAGGACCTCGGTGGCGAGCTGTAGCAGGTCATCGAGCGCGTCGTCCTCGCGCGCCTGGCGCATTGCCGCCCGCCACACGGCGCCAGCCTGTGGGTCGCCCACGTGGAACCGGTGGTAGAGCGCCTCGCACGTGAAGTCCGCCCACTGGTTGGGATATCGGGCGGCGAGCGTCTCGAAGTGCTGGGCGAAGGCGCAGTGCAGTTCCGCGAAGACCTCGTGGGCGGAGAGGATCAGCCGTTGCGGGACGCGGACGTCCGGGTGGAAGATCACCGTGGACGGGTCTCCGGCCACCTGCGAGACCCAGGAGGATTCGTCGGCGTAGTCGAGCAGCCGCAGCCAGGTCCGTTCGAGTTCAGCGTCGCCCATCGGTGACACGGTGAACGGATAGGGATTTGTATCGCCGTCGCCGTAACTGTCCTTGCGAGGATCGTCACGTGCGGTGGGCCGGTCCGTAGTGCGAAGGAAGGGCAGCATCACCGGCAGGTCCTCCCGTCGCAGCCGACGGGGGACGACACCGTAACGCACCAACCAGCGCACCTTGGGGTCCTTGATCCGGCGCACCACGCGGTCGATGAGGAACGGGATGCTGGGTTCGGGCGCGTCCGCTAGGGCCGCGGCGCTCAGCTCGGGGTCCTGCTCGATGGCATCGGCGAAGAGCGCGAGGGTGAGCGGCCGACCATTGGCACGGTGTCGCGCGACAGCCCGCTTCTCGGGGTCGGTGATACCACGGATCTTCCGAAGGTACGTTTCGGCCTGCCGGTCGGTGAACGGTCCGATCTCGATCGTCTTGCTCCTGCGCAGAATCCTCGGCATTTTAGGTGGTTTCGGCCGAGTTCGTACCGCGTTCGGTCCCGGTTGGAGCCGTTTGCCCAGTTCGTATCGCCCAGCCAGCACGATGCGAAGGCCGGGGCAGCGGTCCTGCACCTGCGTGAGGAGCTCTAGGAAGCGGACGGTGCCCTGCTGACCTCGCAGCAACAGTTCCTCCATCGTGTCGCAGACCAGGAGGGATGGCTGATCACTGGCGGCGGCATTGAACAGGTCGACGAAGTCATCGGTGATTGCCGCCTGGAGTTCGTCGGTCTTCTGGGACCTCAGGCTCTGTGCCGCCGCGCGATTCAGGTCGGATGGGCGGCGGTCGAGCAGGCTGCGGAAGGAGGCGTAGCTTTCGAGCCTGCCGAACGTCCGTTGCGCCGAGCGAATGTCAAATTGTTCGGCCATTTCCAGCAGGGCCAGCCAGGGGTGGTGGCCGATGGCCACGGGCGACACCACGTCGAAGTCGATCCGGGCGCAGGGAATATCCCGCTTGGCGGGGACGCAGTAGCGCGTGACTAGCCAGCGCAGTTGCATCGTCTTGCCCATGCCGGGCTCAGCGAAGACCTGCCACGTGCGACGGCCGCCGGAGCCGCGCAATAGGGCGGAGGCCTGCTTCTTAAGGCCCGGCGGCGCCAGGTACTGCGCACAGCGCGCGTAGTCGACGGCCCAGTAGCTCTGGGCCCGGATGTAGCCCGCGCGGTCCCGTCGTACACGGGCAATGTCCGGGCCCGACAAAGTGAGGCGGTCGGCGTCATTGAGTACGTCCAGCAGATCCTGACAGCGGGCGAAGTCACGCTGCCGGTCGGCCTCGGCGAAAAGCTCCTCGAACAGGGCGAGAGCCTGCGGCGGGTCGGCCACCAGCAAGTGCCGCAATTGCTCGTGCTGGTCCCCGACGGCCTTCCAGTAGTCGGCGAGTTGCTGCTCCAATACGACCAAGTCCACAGGTGCCGGGCCGCCGGTCCATGTGGTCCGCCAGCTCTGCATGTACTCTTCGCGGTCGTCAGGCGGCAGCCGATAGTGGCCTGGCCGGCCGGGCACTTCCTCGACAATGCCCGGCTCACGCGGCCGATGGCGGAAAGGTTCGTCGGACTCCTTGTCGGCTCTCTCCCGCTCGGTCAGCTCATCCAGTGCGGGTGCGTCCTGCCCGGCAGACGGCCGCAATACGGTGTCAAACAGGCTCCGGTCGAAGGTGCCAGCGGCGGCGCAGGCCTTGAGCAGCGGCTTCCATGCTTCGGGATACAGGGAGCGGCGGATCTCGGCCGGGCTCGATCCAGCTTCGATCAGATTGATGATCGTGTCGAGGGGGCTGGTCATGGTCGCCCTCCTACAGTCTGACCAGGGTCCTTCTGATTGAGCAGAGCAAATCAACAGGCGCGCCGTGCTTGCCGAGCCGCTTGCAGTAGCCCTCGAATACCTCCTTTTCCTGCGCGAAATTCAGTCCGGCGCGTTCGCAATACTCCTCGGCCAGCCGCATGAACTCACGCTGCTCGAAACCGCCGAGTTCGACTATCGGCTCCCACAGCCCGCTGGTGTCCTCTGGCAGCGTGCTGCGGATCCAGCCCTCGGATGCCACCAGGACCATCCGCAACGGCGCCTCCTCGTGCCGTGCGATCCGTTTGATGAGTTCGGGATAGACGGTCTGCTTGCAGGGCTCCGACTGCAGGAACTGGGCCTGATCGAGTGCCAGGACATGGACACGGTCGGGTGAGGCGGCGTACAGGTCGTCCAGAAACGCCCTGAAGATCCGCTTCTTTCGCTCGTCGGAGTGTCCGGCGTCCTCATTGAAGCTTTGCCCCTGGTCCGTGACCAGCTCCGGTGCTGTGGCTTCGTCGGTCGCGACCGTCGTTGTACCTACGAGCTCGGCGTTGAGCGCGGCGTTGAAGCCGTTGAAGGCGTTCTCCGGGAACGGCTCCGGCTGGCTTTCGTCGAGGCACCCAGCACGGACCGCGCGCAGCATAGAGAGCCAGTCCTTGTTCTCCGGACCGAGCGGCCCACCGTCGTAATCCGGCACCCTGCGGGCGAGGTCCACATACGTGACACGATGACCGTGGACGAAACAATTCAGCAGGCAAGAGACAGTGAACCAAGTTTTGCCGGTTCCGGAGACAACCAGGAGTGGGCGATCAGCGTATTTCGAGGGGCAAAGCACCTTCCACGCGGTACGACGCTTCTCCGCGCGGTCGACGAAGAGGATCTGGTCGAGATACGGCCTGTGGTCGCACAGCCTGGCGATGGAGGAGTCGCTCGGTACCTGCCGGATCGCGAGTACGGATTCCGGGTCACCGCGCGTGACCAGCGCAGGCAGAGCCCAGTAGTTCTTGTTGGTGTGCTCCTCGCGCAGTTCCCGGCGGCCGGCGTAGACAGCGGTGTCCACTGCATGGCCGCTCGCCATCTCCTTGTACAACTCGGCGGCAAACCGGACGCACGCCGGTGAGTCGATGTCGGCCTGCATCGACACCACGGCCTCGGCCTCGGCTTCCAGGAAAGCGTGGGCGAGACCGCCGAGCCGGTCGGTCCGGTCAGTCGCGGTCTGGCAGGCGTTTAGGACGACGAGCCGAGGCTGCCACTTGTCAAGCAGCTCCATGATGTCCTCGGAGGTCAGCCACCACCTTCGCTCGCCGGACGAGTGCCCGGTTGACCAGTTGAAGGGCATCCCTGCAGGGATACCCTTGACCGCTGGCATGCCGTGGCCGATGAAATGCAGGATGTGGGGCTGCCACGTCCTGACCTCTTTGAAAAGATCCCCACGTGTCGGGCCGTCAAGGACCTGGACGTGCCAGCGGCCGGGCTTCATGCCTAGTGCCGCACCGACCCGGGCAGTCTCCGAGTTGGCGAGCGCCTTGTGGTCGGCCGGATCGCAGATCACCAGGAGCACACGCAACGGCCCCAACGGCCGTGCCTTTTGGAATCTGTCCGGCGAGTCGTCCTCGTCCTGTTGCCATTCATCGCCGGTGCCAGCGTGCTGGCGTGTGGCAAGCAGCTTCGAGTGATTGAAGAGCCACCTGTTGCGGTCCCGGCTCAGTTCCCACGGCAGTCGGCGCAAGTCCTCTACCGCGATCTCGATACGCATGCGCATCGCCGGTTGGGCCGGGCCGCCAACCTGTAGGGCTTCCGTCCAGAGCTGGCCCACCGCACCGGGTGTGAGGAGAGCGAACAGGGCGTCGCCCAGGTCCTGCCGTTGCTCTTCGGTGCCTCCTGGCCCGAGCACCGTGTCGAACTTGGCCAGCAGCCGGGTGGCCTCCGTCAGATCGAAATCCTGCGATTCTTCTCGTACAGGATCACCGGGGTGGAGCTCCTCCACCATCAAACTGACCTTGGGGGGCTCAGGCCCCCCGCCCGCCTGCGCGGATGGTGCGGGGCTTATGCGGAATCGGGCTGTCCTCATCGCGGCCTCTGAACGCGGTCAGCCGTCCCCCGAATCGGGGAACGGCAGCTGATCCTCCGAGTCCAACAGAGCCAGGGCAGCACCGGGATCATCCTGGATCTCCTCAGCCATCAGCGAGGGCAGAGCCTCGGCCTGGGCTCCATGGCCGGGCGGTCGCGGACCGTAGTCAACCACCACCTTGTCCAGCCACGTCTTGCGGAGCCGAACCACCTGGTAGAACGGCGTGATGTCGGTACCGGTCCACTCCGCTCCGAGCGCGCTACGTCGTACGACCGACGCGCCGAGCGCCAGGTCAGCCAGCTCGAAGGCACCCGCCGCACCCGCCGTGGCCGACAACTTCAGCTCAGCCGTCGCTCCTGTGCTCGCCGCGGAGAGCACCGTGCCAGCAGCTGCGTAGGTAACGCCGGTAACGACCAGCAACGAATTATCCCACGCACCGTTCCACCACAGCGTGATCAGGTCGTTCCCAAGGCGCCGGACGTCCGAGATCATCCTCTGCTGGATCTCGCGGTACGCCACGAAAGCCGTGTTCTTCCGCTGGAAGGTCACTGAAGCGCCGGCGTCCGTCTGGGTCAGCACGGAAAATGCGTCCGGCACGGTTCCGGAGGCTTTGTAGCGAACCTCGACCGAATGATTCGAATCGTAGGTGAAGTTTCCGGGTGAGGTGCCTCTCTCCGCATGGAAAGTTACTCCGTGATCGGCCAGCTTTCCCGCTCTGCGGATATCATCGCCCTGGCGGTCATAGACGTCACCTACCCGCACGAGCTGCGACAAGGGCCAGTTAACCCACCAGCCCTTCCAGTGATCCTTGGTCATCGCTTTGCGATAGACCTCATATGCCTGCATCGTATCTCCCGAGCTCGGTGATTCTCGGGTGGGCAGCGCACTACATTCTCGGCGGAACCTCGGACGATCGTGGGAGAACCGCGGCAGATCGCCGGGGCCTAACCGGTAGATCCACTCGTTTTTACGCTAGCCCCCGCAGAAGGGCCTGTCAAAAGTCTGGCCAAGCTGGTGGCCGATGGCGGCACGGGCACGTCCCTATGGCCACAGGGGAGTTGCAAAGTCCGGCGATCTCGTGAATGCGCTGATCAGGCGATGACACTTCGGGCGTCGGCGGACGATATCGATCCCCGGGGTAGGCGCTCTATCGCTGCGACTGCCTCAGTCAGCGCATCCCGGCGAGGGAGGGAGACGGCTCAGGAGGAGGGTGGTGCCGTGGGTCATAACGTTCGCGTAACACTCCACGGATGTCCCTGAGACAGTGCGAGTGAGTCCCAGGGCGCTGCGACAAGAGGAGCACCACGAGGTTGCTGAGACACATAAAGCGCTGAGACAGCTCAACTGTTCCTAACGCGTTACTCGTCACGCTCGAGGACCTGGTGCGACAGGCGCTGCGGATGCGGCCCGACCGGCTGGTCGTGGGTGAGGTGCGCGGGCCCGAAGTGGTGCATCTGCTGGCGGCGTTGAACACGGGCCATGAGGGCGGCTGCGGGACCGTGCACGCCAACGCGGCGGCCGACGTGCCGGCCCGCCTCGAGGCGCTGGGCACGGCGGCCGGGCTTGACAGGGCCGCGCTGCACAGCCAGTTGGCGGCCGCGCTGTCGGTCGTACTGCATCTCGTGCGTGACCGGACCGGGCGGCGGCGGATCGCCGAGGTGCGGGTGCTGGAGCGGGACTCCTCGGGGCTGGTGCGGACGGTGCCGGCGCTGCGCTGGGGAGCGGAGGCGTTCGCGTACGAGCGGGGGTGGGAGCGGCTGCGAGGGCTGCTAGGGGCCGCGACGCGGGGGCCGTCGGGGGAGGGCGGGTGACGTGGGCGGGCCAGGAGCGAGGGGACGACGACGAGACGGCTCGGACGGGGGGAGGACGTGGTGATCGGGATGGGGGAGATGTCGGTGGGGTCGACGGGTGTGGCCGTGGGGTGCCTCGGGGTGGCCGTGTGGCTGTGGGGCGGGCGGCGTTCCGGGGCGCGGCGGGCGCAGGTGCTGCTGGCGGGTGGCGGTGTGGTGGGGGTCGAGCCTCCGCCGTGGCGGCGACTGGTGGAGGAGTTGCGGCAGGTTCGTGGGCGACTCGGCTTCGAGTGGTGGGCGGCGGTCGCAGGGCTGGTGATCGCCGTGCTGGGGTCCTCGGTGCTGCCGGTCGTCGCGGGGGCCGCCGGGGTGCCGTTGCTGCGGCGGGTGCGGCTGGCCCGGGCGGAGCGCCGGGTGCGTGAGCGGCGGGCGGACGAGGTGATCGCGCTGTGCGCGATGGTCGCCGGGGAGGTGCGGGCGGGGCGGCAGCCGGGGGAGGCGCTGGTGCGGGCTGTGCGGGAGTTCGAAGGCGCGGGGGTCGGTGGGGCCGGATCGGGTGCGTTCGGTTCTGGAGTGCCGGAGTTCGGCGGTCTCGGTGAGACGCAGGCCGCTGTGCTGGCGGCGGCCCGGTTCGGTGGGGATGTTCCGGGGGCGCTCGCGGCCGCGGCTCGGCGGCCTGGCGCCGAGGGGCTGTTGGGGCTCGCAGCCTGCTGGCGGGTGGCCGTGGACCAGGGCGCGGGGCTCGCTGCCGGGCTCGATCGACTCGAAGGTGCGCTGCGGGCCGATCGGGACCAACGAGCCGATATGCGCGCCCAGTTGGCCGGAGCTCGATCCACTGCGTGGATGCTCGCCGCGTTGCCGGTGCTGGGGCTGGGCCTCGGTGCTGCCCTCGGTGCCGATCCCCTGCACGTCCTTCTGCACACCGGTTCCGGGCTGGGCTGCCTGCTGGTCGGCGGCCTGCTGGAGGGCGTCGGGATGTGGTGGGCGACGCGGATCGTACGGGGAGCCGAGGCGGCATGAGCGCGGAAGTTGTCCACAGGCTGGGGGCGGTTGTGGGGGCGGCACTGGTGATCGCCTGGCTCGCCCGGTGGGCCGCGGCGGTGCAGCATGAGCGCAGAGTGCGGCGGCGGCTCGGAGAGTTGCTGGCCGCTGCGCAGACCACGGCCGAAAACCCGCGGTTCGAGGTTCGGGATCTCGTGCGGGGGTGGCTGCCCGTGGTCGGCGTCGGGTGCGCCGGGTGGGTGCTGGTCGGCGGAACTGCCGGGTTCGTGGTCGGGCTGGTCGTCGCGGCGGGCTTGTGGCGGTGGCGGCTACGGCAGACGGCCGGCGTGGGTGCCGAGGAGGCCGACGCAAGTGAGGCGGCCCGGCAACTGCCGCTCGCCGCCGACCTGCTGGCCGCCTGCATCGCGGCGGGCGCGGGTCCCGTGATCGCGGCACAGGCCGTGGGCGAGGCGCTGGGCGGTCCCGTGGGAGAGGGACTCGCGCGCGGGGCGGCCGAGGTACGGCTCGGCGGCGAACCGGGCGAGGCCTGGCGCAGGCTCGCCTCGACACCGGGCGCCGGGGCGCTGGCGCGGCTGCTGGAACGCGCCGACGTGACCGGGTTGCCCGCGGCCGGACCGGTTGCCGCGCTCGCGGCGGACGCCCGCGCCGACTGGGGGCGCGCCGCGACGGCACGGGCACGGCGGGCGGCCGTGCTGGTCACCGCACCGGTGGGGTTGTGTTTCCTGCCCGCGTTCATCGCCGTCGGCGTGCTGCCGATCGTGATCGGGCTTGCGGGTGGAGTGCTGGGAGGGGGTGGGCGATGACGGTCGGCGGCCGGTGATCCGGCGGACGGGTAATTCAGGCGGTATGTCAACAGGACTGATCCTTACGGGGGCTGAGATGTGCAAGACGGTATGGGCGCGGGTGCGTGCCCTGGTGTGCAGGACGATGAGCGGGGCGCGGCCGATGCGCGGGGACAGGGGCATGGTGACGTCCGAGTACGCGATGGGGATCGTCGCGGCGGTGGCGTTCGCGGTGGTGCTCTACAAGGTGGTGACCAGCGGGGCCGTCAGCGCGGAACTCCAGGCCATCGTGAAACGGGCGCTCGATGCGAAGGCGTGAACGGGCGGGAGATCAGGGGTTCGTGACGGCGGAGTCGGCCATGGTGCTGCCCGTGCTGGTGATGTTCGCGATGGCGCTGGTGTGGGGGCTGCTCGTGGTGGCCGCGCAGATCCAGTGCGTGGACGCAGCCAGGACAGGCGCTCGCGCGGCGGCCCGCCAGGACCCCGCCGAGGCAGTCGTCCGGGTGGCCCGGGCCACGGCACCGCGCGACGCGCAGGTGACGGTCGCCCGGGAGGGTGACCGGGTCCGTGTGGTGGTCGTGGCCAAGCCGCCCGCGTTGCATGGCCTGCCCTTCGAGGTGCGGGAGGAGGCCGTGGCATGGGCGGAGGAGACGGTGGGGGAAGGAGGATGAGCGGCGGTTCGACGAGGAGCGGATCCTCGGAGCGTGGGGTTGCGGTTGCGTGGCCCCCCGCTGCGCGGTCGGCAAAAGCCCGGTGCGCGGAAGTCGGCCTCACCGGCGCGCGCCGCGCTGTTGCCCGGTTCGCCGGCGTCCACCTCGCTGCCACCCGTTCGGACCGTGGTTCCGCCACCGTCTGGAGTGTCGGTGCCATCGCGGTGCTGTGCGTGGTGTTCGGGGTCGTGCTGGCCCTCGGGCAGGCCGTCGTCGTACGGCATCGGGCGGCCGGGGGCGCGGATCTCGCGGCGCTCGCGGCGGCGGACCACTGGGCCGAAGGGTCCGTGGTGGCCTGCGCCCGGGCGGAGGGGGTAGCGCGGGACCAGGGCCTGCGGCTCGTGCGGTGCGAGATGGTCGGCGAGATCTCGGACGTGACGGCGGCCTCGGGGCGGGGGCCGTTCACGGCGGAGGTCAGGGCCCGGGCGGGGCCTGCCGGGCCGGTCACGTCGCAGGCTCCGCTTCCGCCGGAATCCCGGGGGGCGCCACGTCCTGGCGGTCCAGCGGCTCCTGGAGCCCCGGTCCCGGGGCCGCTGGGGGGTCAGGCGCCGCCGGCTCGGTCGGCGCCCCAGTGAGGCAGGGGCTCGGGTCCTCCGTTGGCGTCCGGGTGGCCTGGGTCCGGGTTCTGGGTCGGCGTCGCGGTGTGGCCTGGGCTCGGGTTCTCGGTTGGCGTCCTGGTGAGGCAGGGGCTCAGGTCCTCCGTCGGCACCCGAAGGTCTCCCGGCGCCGTTTGCTCCATCGGCACCCCGGTGAGGTCAGGGCCCCGGTTCTCCGCCGGCATCCCGAGGTGCTCTCGGCGCTGTTCGGTCGGTCGGCGCCCGGGGAAGGAGGGGCTAGAGCCCCTCCTTCGGCAGCCCGGGAAGCTCCGCCTCCGCCCCCTCCTCCGGCGCCCCCCGCAACAGCACCGTGAGCAGCCGTACCGCGCCCCTCTTGTGCAGCGGGTCGTTGCCGTTGCCGCACTTGGGGGACTGGATGCAGGACGGACAGCCGGCGTCGCACTCGCAGGAGGCGATGGCCTGGCGGGTGGCGGTGAGCCAGGCGCGGGCGGTGTGGAAGGCGCGCTCCGCGAAGCCCGCGCCGCCCGGGTGACCGTCGTAGACGAAGACCGTGGGGAGCAGCGTGTCGGGGTGGAGGGGGATCGACACGCCGCCGATGTCCCAGCGGTCGCAGGTCGCGAAGAGGGGCAGCAGGCCGATCGAGGCGTGCTCGGCGGCGTGCAGGGCGCCGCCGAGGATCTCCGGGTTGATCCGGGCCTCGTCGAGCTGGTCCTCGGTGACCGTCCACCACACAGCGCGCGTGCGGAGCGTACGAGGAGGGAGGTCGAGTTTCGTCTCGCCGAGCACTTCACCTGTGATCAGACGTCTGCGGAGGAAGGAGACCACCTGGTTGGTGACCTCGACGGAGCCGTAGCACAACCTGCCCTCGCCCCAGGGGACTTCGACGTCCGTCTCCAGAACGGCGATGGACGTCGTGTCCCGGGCGACCGTCGAATACGACGGGTTCGCCTCCTCGACCAGTGCCACCGAGTCCTCCAGGTCCAGCGACCGGACCAGGTAGGTACGGCCCTGATGGAGGTGGACAGCGCCCTCGTGGACGGCGGTGTGGGCGGAGCCCGCGTCGACCGTGCCGAGGAGGCGGCCCGTGCCCGACTCGACGATCTGGATGGGGCGGCCGCCCTCCCCGCGGATGTCGGTGAGGTCGGCGGCCCGCTCCCGGCGCGTCCAGTGCCAGGCCTTGGTACGGCGGCGCAGGAGCTTCGCGGACTCCAGCTGCCCCAACAGGCTCTCGGTCTCCGGCCCGAACAACTGCATGTCCTCGTCCGTCAACGGCAGTTCCGCCGCGGCCGCGCACAGGTGTGGGGCGAGGACGTACGGGTTGTCGGGGTCGAGGACCGTGGACTCCACCGGCTGGTCGAAGAGGGCCTCGGGATGGTGGACGAGGAAGGTGTCCAGGGGGTCGTCGCGGGCCACCAGGATCGCCAGCGCCCCCTGGCCCGCTCGACCCGCCCGGCCTGCCTGCTGCCACAGGGACGCGCGTGTACCGGGGTAGCCGGAGATCAGTACGGCGTCCAGCCCCGAGACGTCGATGCCGAGTTCCAGGGCGGTTGTGGCGGCCAGGCCCAGCAACTCGCCTGAATGCAGGGCCTGTTCCAGGGCGCGGCGTTCCTCCGGGAGATAGCCGCCGCGGTACGCCGCCACACGGCGGGCCAGGGAGCGGTCGACCTCCGCCAACCGCTCCTGGGCGATCACGGAGATCAGCTCGGCGCCGCGCCGGGAGCGGACGAAAGCGACCGAGCGCACGCCCTGTACGGCGAGATCCGTGAGGAGATCGGCCGTCTCGGCGGTGGCCGTACGGCGGACCGGGGCGCCCTTCTCGCCCTGCATCTCGGTGAGCGGGGGCTCCCAGAGGGCAAACACCAGTTCGCCGCGCGGTGAGGCGTCGTCGGCGACCTCGACCACGGGGAGGCCGGTGAGGCGGCGGGCGGCCACCGACGGCTCGGCGGCGGTCGCGGAGGCCAGCAGGAAGACGGGGGAGGCGCCGTAGCGGGCGCAGAGGCGGCGCAGACGGCGCAGCACCTGGGCGACGTGGGAGCCGAACACGCCCCGGTAGGTGTGGCACTCGTCGATGACGACGTACTTGAGCGCCTTCAGGAAGGAGGACCAGCGGGAGTGGGACGGGAGTATCCCGCGGTGCAGCATGTCCGGGTTGGTCAGCACGTAGTTGGCGTACTGGCGGATCCATTCACGTTCCTCGAACGGCGTGTCGCCGTCGTAGACCGCGGGGCGTACGGAATTGCCCAGCGGTTGTGAAAGTTCCTTCACCGAGCGGCACTGGTCCGCAGCCAGGGCCTTCGTCGGGGACAGGTAGAGCGTGGTGGCGCCGCGGCCGTTCGGGGCCTCCGAGCCGTCCAGGAGGGTGGAGAGGACCGGCACGAGGTACGCCAGGGACTTGCCGGAGGCGGTGCCGGTGGCGACGACGACCGACTCGCCGTCCAGGGCGTGTTCGGCCGCGCGTGCCTGGTGGGCCCAGGGGTGATCGATGCCGCAGGCCTGGACGGCTGCGATGACCTCCGAGCGGATCCGGTCGGGCCAGACGGCATGGCGACCCGCACGTGGGGGCAAGTGCTCCGTATGAGTGATGCGCGCAGCCCGGCTCGGCCCGGCGGCGAGCCGGTCCAGGACCGTGCTCGGCGTGGGGCGGGGACCGGCGTCCGTCGAGGGTCGATCGGATCGGAGATTCTTGGCCATCGGCACCGAGTGTGTCACTGGCGTGACGGACAATGGGAGCAAGGCGTCGTGCACGCCTGCCGGTAAGTGATTGAATGCCATCGCGGCTGGCGAACCGTCCGGGGGCTTCAAGCCGAGGTGTCCCGAGGGGCGACCGCTCGATAGCAAGGTGCTGGAGGATCCGTGGACCTGTCTCTGTCGACCGAAACCATCGGCGATCGCACGATCGTCAGGGTCGGTGGCGAAATCGACGTATATACCGCGCCCAAGCTGCGCGAGCAGCTGGTCGAGCTGGTGAATGACGGCAGTTTCCACCTTGTCGTCGACATGGAGGGCGTGGACTTCCTCGACTCCACCGGGCTCGGCGTACTGGTCGGCGGACTGAAGCGTGTGCGTGCCCATGAGGGCTCGCTGCGCCTGGTCTGCAACCAGGAGCGCATTCTCAAGATCTTTCGTATCACCGGCCTCACCAAGGTGTTCCCGATCCACACCTCGGTCGAGGAAGCGGTGGCGGCGACCGACTGATTCGTTCCCGGGCCCGTGCCCGGGGCGGCAGCTGGACGTCGGCAGAAGCAAAAAGAAGGGGTCCGGGCTTTCGGCGGCCCGGTCCCCCGACAGCACGCCCGTAGTTCCGAGGGGGACGCATGGCCACCGTTGAACTCCGTTTCAGCGCGCTGCCCGAGCACGTCAGGACCGCCCGACTGGTGGCGGCAGCGGTGGCGCGCAGGTCCGGAGTGGACGAGGCCGTCCTCGACGAGGTCAGACTCGCTGTCGGCGAGGCCTGCACTCGTGCCGTCGGACTGCACCAGAGCGGCGGCATCACCGCGCCGGTCAAGGTGCTGCTGATCGAGGAGGAGAAGCAGTTCTCCATCGAGGTCGGCGACGAGGCGCCGCGTTCGGCCCCGGGTGACCGGGCTCCGGGCGCCCTGGGTGAGGAACCCGACGTGGAGACCGAGGAGGACGAGATGGGCCTCGCGGTCATCAGCGGCCTCGTCGACGATGTCGAGGTCACCGCGGGAGAGCACGGCGGACAGATCCGTATGACCTGGCCGACCACGCCGCCGGCCGCAGTGCTCCCCTGATTTTCACCCGTTCGAATCAGTTTTCTGTTCGACATGCGGAAGGGCCCCACCACACTGGTGGGGCCCTTCCGCATGTCGGCATGGGCTTTCTGTGCCTACAGTGGTCTGGTGCGATGCATATCGTGAATTGGTTCACGATCTAGATATCGGTCTTGAATGCCCCCGGGGCATTACTGCTTTCAGGTTCTGTAAAGGCGAATTCCGTTTACCGCGCCCTGTTTTGATCAGGGCGGGGTACCTACAATCCGTCCACATCTTGAGCTCAGCCCAAGCGTCAAGGAGGACGAATGGCGGGGCTTTCTACCCCTGATCAGTTGGACCAGCCCACAACAACCCTCGCGGCCGCGGTGCTCACCGACGACAACCGGGTGCTCATCGCGGTCATCGCGGTCGTCGCCCTGGCGGCGCTCGTGGTGGCGGGGGTCCTGGTACGCCAGGTGCTCGCGGCCGGCGAGGGCACCGACAGCATGAAAAAGATCGCGAAGGCCATCCAGGAAGGCGCGAACGCCTATCTGGCACGCCAGCTGCGCACGCTCGGCGTATTCGCCGTCGTCGTGTTCTTCCTGCTCATGCTGCTGCCCGCGGACGACTGGAATCAGCGCGCAGGCCGATCCGTGTTCTTCTTGATCGGCGCCGCGTTCTCGGCGGCCACCGGCTATATCGGCATGTGGCTCGCGGTGCGCAGCAATGTGCGTGTGGCCGCGGCGGCACGGGAAGCCACTCCGGCGGAAGGCGAGCCGGAAAAGGATCTCACCGCCGTCTCCCACAAAGCCATGAAGATCGCTTTCCGTACGGGCGGCGTGGTCGGCATGTTCACGGTGGGGCTCGGTCTGCTGGGCGCCTCCTGTGTGGTGCTGGTGTACGCGGCCGACGCGCCGAAGGTCCTGGAGGGCTTCGGTCTCGGCGCGGCGCTCATCGCGATGTTCATGAGGGTCGGCGGCGGCATCTTCACCAAGGCCGCCGACGTCGGCGCCGACCTGGTCGGCAAGGTCGAGCAGGGCATCCCGGAGGACGACCCGCGCAACGCCGCGACCATCGCCGACAACGTGGGCGACAACGTCGGCGACTGCGCGGGCATGGCGGCCGACCTCTTCGAGTCGTACGCCGTGACCCTGGTCGCCGCGCTGATCCTCGGCAAGGCGGCCTTCGGCGACGCCGGACTCGCCTTCCCGCTGCTCGTCCCGGCGATCGGCGTGATCACCGCGATGATCGGCATCTTCGCGGTCGCGCCGCGCCGCTCCGACCGCAGCGGCATGTCCGCGATCAACCGCGGGTTCTTCATCTCCGCGGTGATCTCGCTCGTGCTGGTGGCGATCGCCGTCTTCGTCTACCTCCCGGGGAAGTACGCCGACCTCGACGGCGTCACCGACGCGGCGATCAGCGGAAGGGACGGCGACCCGCGGATCCTCGCGCTCGTCGCCGTATCGATCGGCATCCTGCTCGCCGCCGTCATCCAGCAGCTGACCGGCTACTTCACCGAGACCAACCGGCGCCCGGTCCAGGACATCGGCAAGAGCTCTCTCACGGGGCCCGCCACCGTCGTCCTCGCCGGTATCTCGATCGGTCTCGAGTCGGCCGTCTACACCGCCCTGCTGATCGGCCTCGGCGTCTACGGGGCGTTCCTGCTCGGCGGCACCTCGATCATGCTGGCGCTGTTCGCGGTGGCGCTGGCCGGCACCGGCCTGCTCACCACGGTCGGTGTGATCGTCGCCATGGACACCTTCGGGCCGGTCTCCGACAACGCCCAGGGCATCGCCGAGATGTCCGGCGACGTCGAGGGCGCGGGCGCACAGGTGCTCACCAACCTGGACGCCGTCGGCAACACCACCAAGGCCATCACCAAGGGCATCGCCATCGCCACCGCGGTCCTCGCGGCATCGGCGCTCTTCGGGTCGTACCGCGACGCGATCACGACCGGCGCGCAGGACGTCGGCGAGAAGCTCAGCGGGGACGGCGCGCCGATGAGCCTGATGATGGACATTTCGCAGCCCAACAACCTCGTCGGCCTGATCGCCGGCGCGGCGGTCGTCTTCCTCTTCTCGGGGCTGGCGATCAACGCGGTGTCGAGGTCGGCGGGTTCCGTGGTGTACGAGGTGCGGCGGCAGTTCCGCGACCATCCCGGGATCATGGACTACAGCGAGGAGCCGGAGTACGGCAAGGTCGTCGACATCTGCACCAGGGACGCCCTGCGCGAACTCACCACACCCGGTCTGCTCGCCGTGCTGGCGCCGATCTTCATCGGGTTCACCCTCGGCGTCGGCGCGCTCGGCGCGTTCCTCGCGGGCGCGATCGGCGCGGGCACCCTGATGGCGGTCTTCCTGGCCAACTCCGGCGGTGCCTGGGACAACGCCAAGAAGCTCGTCGAGGACGGTCACCACGGCGGCAAGGGCAGCGAGGCCCATGCCGCGACAGTGATCGGCGACACCGTCGGCGACCCCTTCAAGGACACCGCAGGGCCCGCGATCAACCCGCTGCTGAAGGTGATGAACCTGGTGGCGTTGCTGATCGCCCCGGCGGTGATCAAGTTCAGCTACGGCGAGGACAAGAGCATCGGCGTACGGATCTTCATCGCCGTTCTCGCGTTCCTCGTGATCGCCGGCGCGGTCTACGTCTCCAAGCGGCGCGGCATCGCCGTAGGTGACGAAGACAACGAGAAGAAGGTGGCCAAGTCGGTGGATCCCGCGGTGGTTTCGTAGATCCTGGCACGAGGCCCAGCTCAAGGGGCGGGCGGGCGGCGCGTGTTCATGCGCCGCCCGCCCGCCTTGTGCGTGCGCGCCGCTCGGTCGTGAGGCTTCTCTCGCCTGGGGCGAACGGGGATGAAAGGGGTCTATATGTGATATTCGGTGCGCGGGTGTGGTGCGTGTGCTGTGTAAGGTCCGGGGGCTGAGAGGCCACGGAAGGGACCGATCCGGTGAACAAGAAGCTCGCGGCCGCACTGTCCGGCGGTGCGGTACTGGTACTGGCGCTGACGGGATGCAGTGGCAGCGAGGACAACAAGGAACTCGACGCCTGGGCCAAGAAGGTCTGTGACCTGGTGCCGGCCCAGAACAAGAAGATCACGGCGGCCTACGACGCGATCACCAAGGCGGCCGAGGACACCGAGAGCACCCCGGCGGAGCTCCAGAAGGCCGACTCCCAGGCCTTCCAGGACCTGTCCGACGGCTACAAGGCGCGCGCCACGGTCATCAGCACCGCCGGGGCGCCTCCCGGTGCCGAGGACGGTGAGAAGAAGCTCCAGGCCGCCGTCAAGCAGCTCACGGCCCTGTCGGCCGCCTATGCCGACATGAAGACGCAGGTGGAAGGGCTCAACACCAAGGACCAGGCGAAGTTCGCGACCGGCCTCAAGGAGGTCTCGGCCGAGATGAAGAAGGTGGAGACCCAGCGCCAGACCGCGCTCACCGCGCTGAAGGACCTGGAGTCGGGCGACACCAAGCAGGCACTGTCCGAGCAGTCGGGCTGCAAGCAGGCCTCGACGTCGCCGGAGGCGTCCGCGCCGGCGACGGACAGCTGAGCGCATTCCGGGCTGCCGACGACTGAGCGGGTCCCTGGGGGCTGCCGGTAGCTGAGCGGCCGGGGTGGCTGAGTGGTGCCGCGAGTGGCTCGGTGAGGCGTGCGGCGCGGCGGGCGCGGGCCACAATGGAGGGCGTGAGTACCTCCAGCCTGCCCACGCTGCCCGCCGCCCCCGCCTCCGGCCGTCCCGACGTCACCGCCCAGTTGCGGGACGCCCTGATCGGGGCCTCCTTCACCGCCGACGGGCTGCTAGAACTGCTCGGCGCGCCCGCGTACGCGGCGCTCGCGCGCAGCGAGACCGTGCCCGCGCTCCGGGCGACCCGCGAGGACTCCCCACTGGCGGTGCTCGTACGCCTGTTCCTCCTCCAGCAGCCGGTGACCCACGCGCGCGTGGCGGACGTCCTGCCCGTCGACGCCTGTCTGGAGAGCGGCTGGCTGGTCCGTGTCGGCAGCGATGAGGTGGCCGCGACGGTGGACGTACGGCCGTACGGCGGACCCGGCGGCGAGGACTGGTTCATCGTGTCGGACCTCGGCTGTGCCGTCGGCGGAGCCGGCGGCATCGGCAGCCGGGACGAGGGTGTCGTCCTCGGGGTCGGCGGTGCCTCCACGACCCTGGCCGGCCTCACCGTCCGTACCCCCGTCGCCTCCGCCCTCGACGTCGGTACCGGCTCCGGGATCCAGGCCCTGCACGCCGTACAGCACGCCACGCGCGTGACGGCGACCGACCTCAACCCGCGCGCGCTGCACATCACCGCGCTCACGCTGGCGCTGTCCGGGGCCCCGGCGGCCGATCTGCGGGAGGGCTCGCTGTTCGAGCCGCTCAAGCAGGGGGAGATGTACGACTTGATCGTGTCGAACCCGCCTTTCGTGATCTCGCCGGGCGCGCGGCTGACGTATCGCGACGGCGGGATGGGCGGGGACGATCTGTGCCGCTCGGTCGTTCAGGGGGCGGGGGAGTTGCTGAACGAGGGCGGGTTCGCGCAGTTCCTCGCCAACTGGCAGCACGTCGAGGGGGAGGACTGGCAGGACAGGCTCAGGTCGTGGGTGCCGCGCGGGTGCGACGCGTGGGTCGTGCAGCGCGAGGTGCAGGACGTCACGCAGTACGCCGAGCTGTGGCTCAGGGACGCCGGTGACCACCGGGGCGACCCGGCCGAATACCAGGCGCTCTACGACGCCTGGCTGGACGAGTTCGAGGCGCGCAAGGTGAAGGCCGTCGGCTTCGGCTGGATCACCCTACGGAGGACTGGCTCCGCCGTGCCCTCGGTCACCGTGGAGGAGTGGCCGCACCCGGTCGAGCAGCCCCTCGGCGACACCGTCAGGGCGCACTTCGAACGCCTCGACTACCTGCGCGCCCACGACGACGCGGCCCTGCTGGAAGCCCACTTCAGGCTCGCGCCCGAGATCATCCAGGAGCAGGTCGGGCTGCCCGGCGCGGAGGACCCGGAGCACGTGGTGCTGCGCCAGCACCGCGGGATGCGCCGGGCCACGAAGGTGGACACCGTCGGCGCGGGCTTCGCCGGTGTGTGCGACGGCTCGCTGAGCGCGGGACGCATTCTCGACGCGATCGCCCAGCTCATGGGCGAGGACCCGGTCATGCTGCGCGACCGAACGCCCGCGCAGATCCGGCTGCTGGTGGAGCAGGGGTTCCTGGAGCCCGCGTGACCTGACGCCGGCCGGCCACGGCTGAGGCGGACTCGACCTCCTGAGGCCCCTGTGTCCGCTCTGGCGGGATTGCTCCGGAAAAGGGCTCCTGTCAGTGGCAGGTGCGAAGCTACCTTCGAGAGACAGAGCTGACGCGTTCTCGGGGGAGGCGCGCTGTCTCGGACCCGGTGCCCGGGTCTCGGGGGGAGGCGTGATGGCGGGGGAGACGCCGGATCAGGGCGAAGGCAGGACCATCAACGGCCGGTACCGGCTGCTGCGGACGCTCGGCGCGGGCGGCATGGGCCGTGTCTGGCTGGCGTACGACGACGAGCTGGCCTGCGAGGTCGCGATGAAGGAGATCGCGCTTCCGGACACGCCGATGGACGCGGGCGAAACGGCCCAGCGCATTTCCCGGGCCCGCAGCGAGGCCCGGCACGCGGCCCGGCTGCGCGGCCATCCACATGTGGCGACGGTGCACGATGTGGTGGTCCACGAGGGGCTTCCGTGGATCGTCATGGAGCACGTGCCGGACGCGGTCGACCTCCAGGCGGTCGTACGGCGTTCGGGGCCGCTGTCGGCCGAGCAGGCGGCCCGCATCGGCCTCGCCGTCCTCGACGCCCTCACCGCGGGGCACCGCGTCGGCATCCTCCACAGGGATGTGAAACCGGCCAACATCCTTCTGGCGCCGGACGCTTCGGGCGACCCCTACGCGCGCGTGCTGCTCACCGACTACGGCATCGCCCTCCAGCCCGAGTCCCGCGAGCCCCGTCTCACCGCGACCGCGGGAATCCTCGGCACCCCGGGCTATCTCGCGCCGGAGCGCGCCCGGGGCGAACCGCCCACTCCGGCAGCCGACCTGTTCTCCCTGGGCGCCACGCTGTACGCCACTGTCGAGGGCCGCGGCCCCTTCGACCGCCACGGCGAGTTCGCCACGCTGACGGCCCTGCTGGGAGAGGACCCCACCCCGCCCGCCCGGGCCGGTGAACTCACGCCGGTGCTGCTGGGGTTGCTGGTCAAGGATCCCGTGCGCAGGTTCTCGCCGGAGACGGTGAAGCGGGGGCTGGAGCGGGTTGTGCAGGGGGCCGGGGGTGCGGCGGGGCCGGGGCACGGCTCCTCGGCGGGAGGATTCGGGCCGCCTGTCGGTGGCTGGGGGCCGGCGCCGGGGACTCCGCAGACGCCGCACACTCCGGGAGGCGCTGCCGGAGGCGGTGGTCCGGCCGACGCGAGCCCTGCTGGAGCAGGCGCGGCCGACACGCGCCCCGGCCCCGGGGAACCGGCCACGCCGGGGGTGACACCTGGCTCGGCGTCGCCGTACAGCCCATGGCCGCCCGCGGCAGGGCAGGCGCCGGAACGGGGCAACCCCTATGCGCAGGGGGCGGGTTCGCCGTATGGCTCCTCGCCGCCGTACGGCGGCGCTGGTCCGGGCTCCCCCTACGGCGGTGGAGCTTCCGCGCCGTACTCGGGCGGTGGCTCCTCGCCGCCGTACGGGAGCGGGACGCCCGCTGGATACGGCGGCTCGGGTGCGCCCGGCAGCCCCACCGCCGCCGGCGCACCCACCGCCTACGGCGGGTCCGTCGGTCCGGGCGGACCCGGAGGCCGGGCGCCGTTCTCGTTGGCCCCGCCCCCGCCCCCGACGCCGCGCCCCGCCGCCAAGAAACGCCTCGCGCTCGTCGCTCTCGTCGTCGGTGTACTTCTCGTCGTCGCGGGCGGTGCGTGGGGAGTCATGTCGCTGACCGGGGACGACGGCAGGAAGGACACGGCGACCAAGTCCTCGCCGAGCACGAGCACGCGTTCGTCACAGGGGGCGTCGCCCACCGGGCCCGTGCTGCCGTACGGCGAGGTGGTCGGGCTCGACGAGCCCCTGGAGACCGGGGACTGCGTGCAGGCGGTCTGGTCGGGGACGCCGTTCAAGTCGGCGCCGAACCTGGGGGTCGTGGACTGCGCGGACGACTGGCCGGACGGCCAGGTGGTGGCCGTCGACACGGCCACCGACTTCGCCGACGCCAGGGCCCAGGGCGCGAAACGCTGCGCGAACCTGAGCCGTGCCGTCGTGGACGCGCTGCCGGACGCGGCCGGGTACGCCGTCGTGCCGACCGAGGAGGGCTTCGGTGCGGCGGGCAGCGGTACGGCATGTCTCGTACTCGGCCGCCATGCCGCGATAGGCGGCGAGGTGGGCCGCTTCCGGGACCTGGGCACCGACTTGTGGGTGGGGCAGATGAGCGTCGGCGACTGCTGGGTCTACCAGCAGCTCGACGACGGCTACAAGGCTCCGCTCACCGACTGCTCGAAAGCCCACACCGACCAAGTGATCGGCACTGTTCAGGCCCCGGCCGAAATGACCTACAAGAAGGGCACCGACAACGCGACCAAGTTGTGCGGCAACAAATTCGAGTCGACCTGGGCGCCTGATCAGGAGCGTCTCGTGTACGGCTGGGTGGCCGACGAGGACGACTGGAAGAAGGGATTCAACAAGATCGTGTGCACGGTCAGCCTGACCGACAACAAGAAGTCGAGCGGGAAGATACCCCCGCCCGGCGCGGTCTGAATCCGGTCGGTTTCCGCGCCGAATCCGGTCGCGCTCCCTCGGAGAAGCGCGGATCCGGGTGAGAGCCGAACGTGAACCGGATGAGATTTGTGGTCGACCGGGACGGTCGACCGGGATGGCCGGGGTGCCGATCCGGTGGTCGGCCGAGGGCCGGTCAGGGGGAGTCCGCGGTCGTGTCGGCGCGGCGTTCACCCGGGGTTCGTCTGTCCGCCGCCCGCGCGTGCCAGTCTCCATCGAAGGTGCACGCGCGGGCGGGAGAAAAGGGGCCACGGGGAGCCATGGAGAGCGGACCGGCGATCTTCGCGGGAATGGTGTTCGCCCTGTTCGGGGGAGGGCTGCTGGTGTGGACCGCGGCCCGGGTGCGCCATCGTGAACCTGTCGCCCACGGTGTGAGTCCCGTCGCATCCGCGACCGTCGCGACCCTCGCCGCGCTCATCACGCTGGCCCTCGCCGCATGGTGCTTCACCCGCCTCTAGGACGGCTCCCGGAACGTCTGCGCGAGTGGGTCGACCAGTAATGGGGAGGTCACCCTCCGGATGAGCTCGAAAAGGCCGGTGGGCGCTCGGGGCGGCAGGAATGGCGGTAGTCGGGTTACCGTTCGAGTGGCCGTTGCGGGCTTTTCCCGTTTGACACGGGGGCGGGATGTACCGTCACACTCCGCAGCGTCAGCATGACCCGACCCCGGGAACCAAGGCCTGGGGAGACCCCAGTGTCGACCGGAGAGAAGAGCGAAGTTGTCCCCGACCAGCGAGACCGCAAAGGGCGGCCGCCGACTCGTCATCGTCGAGTCGCCTGCCAAGGCGAAGACGATCAAGGGCTATCTCGGCCCCGGATACGTCGTCGAGGCGAGCGTCGGGCACATCCGCGACCTCCCCAACGGCGCCGCGGAGGTGCCCGAGAAGTACACCGGCGAGGTCCGCCGCCTCGGCGTGGACGTCGAGCACGACTTCGAGCCGATCTATGTCGTCAACGCCGACAAGCGGGCCCAGGTCAAGAAGCTCAAGGATCTGCTGAAGGACTCCGACGAGCTCTTCCTCGCCACCGATGAGGACCGCGAGGGCGAGGCGATCGCCTGGCACCTCCAGGAGGTGCTCAAGCCCAAGGTCCCGGTCAAGCGGATGGTCTTCCACGAGATCACCAAGGCCGCGATCCAGGCCGCCGTCGCCAACCCGCGCGAGCTGAACCAGAAGCTGGTCGACGCCCAGGAGACCCGCCGCATCCTCGACCGCCTCTACGGCTACGAGGTCTCGCCGGTCCTGTGGAAGAAGGTCATGCCGCGCCTGTCGGCCGGCCGTGTCCAGTCGGTCGCGACCCGGCTCGTCGTGGAGCGGGAGCGCGAGCGCATCGCGTTTCGTTCTGCCGAGTACTGGGACCTGACGGGCACCTTCGCGACCGGCCGCGCGGGGGACTCCTCGGACCCGTCGTCGCTGGTCGCCCGCCTCCAGACCGTCGACGGCAGGCGGGTCGCGCAGGGCCGCGACTTCGACTCCGTGGGACAACTGAAGAGCGCGAACACCCTCCACCTCGACGAGGCCAATGCCCGCGCCCTGGCCGCGGCCCTGGAGCAGACGCGGTTCGCGGTCCGCTCGGTCGAGTCCAAGCCGTACCGCCGCTCGCCGTACGCCCCGTTCCGTACGACGACCCTCCAGCAGGAGGCCTCGCGCAAGCTCGGCTTCGGCGCGAAGGCGACCATGCAGGTGGCCCAGAAGCTGTACGAGAACGGCTTCATCACCTATATGCGTACGGACTCCACGACCCTGAGCGAGACCGCCATCACCGCGGCCCGCGCCCAGGTCACGCAGTTGTACGGCGCCGAGTACCTGCCGTCGTCCCCGCGCACCTACGCCGGGAAGGTCAAGAACGCGCAGGAGGCGCACGAGGCGATCCGCCCCTCGGGTGATCGTTTCCGTACGCCCGCCGAGACCGGCCTGACAGGCGACCAGTTCAAGCTCTACGAGCTGATCTGGAAGCGCACGGTCGCCTCGCAGATGAAGGACGCGACCGGCAACAGCGTGACCGTGAAGATCGGTGGCACCGCCGCCGACGGGCGGGACGTCGAGTTCAGCGCCTCCGGCAAGACGATCACCTTCCACGGCTTCCTCAAGGCCTACGTCGAAGGCGCCGACGACCCGAACGCCGAGCTGGACGACCGCGAGCGCAGGCTGCCCCAGGTCGCCGAGGGCGACGCCCTGAGCGCCGAGGAGATCACGGTCGACGGGCATGCCACCAAGCCCCCGGCCCGCTACACCGAGGCCAGCCTGGTCAAGGAGCTCGAAGAGCGCGAGATCGGCCGCCCGTCGACGTACGCGTCGATCATCGGCACGATCCTCGACCGCGGCTATGTCTTCAAGAAGGGCACGGCACTGGTGCCGTCCTTCCTGTCCTTCGCCGTGGTCAACCTCCTGGAGAAGCACTTCGGCCGGCTCGTCGACTACGACTTCACCGCCAGGATGGAGGACGACCTCGACCGCATCGCCCGCGGTGAGGCGCAGGCCGTGCCGTGGCTCAGGCGCTTCTACTTCGGCGAGGGCAGCGGCGGGGGCGGTGCCGCGGACGCCGGCAACGGCGACGGGGACCACCTCGGCGGTCTCAAGGAGCTGGTGACCGACCTGGGCGCCATCGACGCGCGCGAGGTGTCGTCCTTCCCGGTGGGCAACGACATCGTGCTCAGGGTCGGCCGCTACGGCCCGTACATCGAGCGCGGCGAGAAGGACTCCGAGAACCACCAGCGGGCGGACGTCCCCGAGGATCTGGCGCCCGACGAGCTGTCCGTAGAGCTCGCGGAGGAGCTGCTCGCCAAGCCGAGCGGTGACTTCGAGCTCGGCGCCGACCCGGTGACGGGTCACCAGATCATCGCCCGCGACGGCCGCTACGGCCCGTACGTCACCGAGGTGCTCCCCGAGGGCACCCCGAAGACCGGCAAGAACGCCGTGAAGCCGCGTACGGCCTCGCTGTTCAAGTCGATGTCCCTGGACACGGTGACCCTCGCGGACGCGCTCAAGCTGATGTCGCTGCCGCGTGTCGTGGGCGCCGACGCCGAGGGCCAGGAGATCACCGCGCAGAACGGCCGCTATGGGCCGTATCTGAAGAAGGGCACGGACTCGCGCTCGCTGCAGACCGAGGACCAGCTCTTCACGATCACCCTCGAAGAGGCGCTGGCGATCTACGCCCAGCCCAAGCAGCGTGGCCGGGCCGCCGCCAAGCCGCCGCTGAAGGAGCTGGGCACCGACCCGGTCAGCGAGAAGCCGGTCGTGGTCAAGGACGGCCGCTTCGGACCGTACGTGACCGACGGGGAGACCAACGCGACCCTGCGCTCCGGCGACAGCGTCGAGGAGATCACCCCGGAGCGCGGTTTCGAACTGCTCGCCGAGAAGCGGGCGAAGGCGCCCGTCAAGAAGACGGCGAAGAAGGCGCCCGCCAAGAAGGCCCCGGCCAAGAAGGCGACGGCCGCCAAGACCGCGGCGAAGAAGACGACCACGGCCGCCAAGAAGACGACGGCGAAGAAGACCACCGCCAAGAAGGCGACGGCTTCCAAGACGGCGTCCGAGGACTGAGTCCGGCCCTGTTTCGGGCCTGAATCCTCCACTGAGGCTTCGCAATGCGAACGCCCCGGCATCACTTTGGTGTCGGGGCGTGCACACCTGCGGACGCGCTCCCCGGGCTGTCGGTGGCTGCCGATAGGCTGATTGCATGACCCGTGCCGAGCAGCCAACGGCCCTTAACCCGGCCCCCGACGACGCCCTGGTCGCGGACTCCCGCGAGCGCGCCGTCCGCGCCCTGCTGCGCAGGCCCCAGCTCAAACGCCTGTGGAGCGCCCAGCTCGTCGGCGGGATCGGCGACACCCTCGCGCTCCTGGTGCTGGTGCTGCTGGCCCTTCAGGCGGCCATCGCCCAGGGCTCGTTCGGCGGCGGCTACCGGGGCGTGGCGTTCGCAGTGGCGACCGTCTTCGGTACGCGCATCCTGGCGACGCTGCTCTTCGGCGCCGTTCTGCTCGGCCCGCTGACGTCGCTCACTTCGCACGAGGGGCCGCTCGACCGCCGGTGGACCATGGTCGGCGCGGACGGAGTCAGGCTCGCCCTGCTCATCGTCGCGCCGCTGTGGATCGACTGGACGCCGGACAACGCCCTCGCGATGCTCCTGGTGACCGCCTTCGTGATCGGCGTCGCCGAGCGCTTCTGGACCGTGTGCCGTGAGAGCGCGGCGCCAGCCCTGCTGCCGGAACCTCCCCCGGAGGGGGCGACGGTACGACCGCTGCCCGACCACCTGGACGCACTGCGCCGCCTGTCGCTGCGGACGACCTTCGTGGCGATCCCGCTGGCCGGTGCCGCGCTCGTCATCGCCGGCCTGCTCAACAACCTGCTGGGCTCCGGCCTCGACTGGTTCGGACAGCACCAGGCGGCCCTCGCGTCGTACGTCGCGGCCGGTCTGTTCGCCGCGTCCCTGTCCGTGCTGACCTTCCTGGAACTGCCCGGCACGCGCACCCCGCGCGCGCGTTCGCCGCTGGAGGGGCTGCGCCGGCCCAAGACGGGCACCGGCGTCGACAAGGGCCGTACCGGCGCGATTCCGCTGCTGGTGGCGGCCTGCGCGGCCGTCGCCGTGGCGATCGCGGCCGCCGTGGCCGTCGCCGTGCTGCACGCCAAGGACCTGGGCGGCGGCCCGGTGATGTACGGCCTGATGGTGGCCGCGCTGACCGGCGGTGTCGTGGTCGGTGTCCGTACGGCTCCCAAGGTGCTGGTCTCGCTGTCGCGGCGCCGGCTGCTCGCGCTGGCGATCGCGTTCACCGGCATCGCCCTGCTGGCCGCCGGGCTCGTGCCGGACGTCACCACCGTGCTGCTGATCGACGCGTTGGCCGGTGTCGGCGCGGGTGTGGCCGCCAACACCGGGCACACCCTGCTCGACCAGGAGACCGAGGAGTACCGGCGGGCGCGGACCACCGAGCATCTGCACGCGGTCGTGCGGGTCGGCGTGGCGCTCGGCGCGCTCGTCGCCCCCGTGGTGGCCGCGGCGATCGGTCCGCACCGGCTGGTGAACGGCAAGTTCGTGTTCGCGCACGGCGGCGCCGCGTTCACCCTGATGCTGGTCGGCGCGCTGCTGCTGCCGGTCGCCGCGCTGGTGCTGGCCAAGGTCGACGACCGGTCCGGCGTCCCCCTGCGGCACGACCTGCGGGACGCGCTGCTCGGCGGCGACGACCCGGTGACCGTGCCCGCCGACAATGGCTTCTTCATCGCGCTGGAGGGCGGCGACGGGGCCGGGAAGTCCACCCAGGCCGAGGCGCTCGCCGAGTGGATCCGGGCCAAGGGCCACGAGGTCGTGGTGACGCGCGAGCCGGGGGCGACCCCGGTCGGCAAGCGGCTGCGGTCGATCCTGCTCGACGTGTCGAGCGCCGGGCTCTCGCACCGGGCGGAGGCCCTGCTGTACGCGGCGGACCGCGCGGAGCATGTGGACACCGTGGTCAGGCCCGCACTGGAGCGAGGTGCGGTCGTGATCTCCGACCGCTACATCGACTCCTCCGTGGCCTACCAGGGCGCCGGGCGCGACCTGTCCCCGACGGAGATCGCCCGCATCAACCGCTGGGCGACGGACGGTCTGGTGCCTCATCTGACCGTCCTGCTGGACGTGTCCCCGGAGATCGCCCGCGAGCGGTTCACCGAGGCGCCGGACCGGCTGGAGTCGGAGCCGGCGGAGTTCCACGCGCGCGTGCGGTCCGGATTCCTCACGCTGGCCGCCGCCGACCCCGGGCGGTACCTGGTCGTGGACGCGGGACAGGAGCCCGAGGCCGTCACCACCGTCGTACGGCATCGGCTCGACCAGATGCTGCCGCTGTCCGAGCAGGAGATCCGGGAGCAGGAAGAGGCCCGGCGCAAGGCCGAGGAGGAAGCGCGCCGCAAGGCCGAGGAAGAGGCCGCGCGCAAGGCCGAGGAGGAGCGCCTGGAGCGTGAGCGCCAGGAGCAGCTGGCCCGGCTGAAGGCCGAGGAGGAGGAGCGCAAGCGGCGCGAGCTGGAGGAGGCCCAGCGTCGCGAGGCCGAGCGGCAGGCGGAGGAGGCCCGGCTGCGGGCCGAGGAAGCGCGCAGGCGGGCCGAGGAGGAGCGGGTACGTCTCCTCGCCGAGGAGAAGGCGCGCGCCGAGGAAGAGGCACGGCGCAAGGCCCAGGAAGAGGCCGCCCGTAAGCGGGCCGAGGAAGAGGCGCGACTGCGTGCCGAGGCCGAGGAGCGCCGGCTGGAGAAGCAGCGCAAGGCCGAGGAGGCGTTGCTGCGGGCGGAGGAGGCCCGGCGGCTCGCCGAGTCCGCGGCCGCGGCGGCGGAGGCGGGGCCCAAGCAGGCCGCCACTCCCACTGCGGGGATGGACGCGGCGACCGTGCCCACGCCTGTGGTGACGCCGACGAACGCGTCGGGCGGGCCGGTGGACGAGACGGCTGTGCTGCCCCGGGTCCGGATGGACAAGGGGGAGGAGGACGGCGGTGAGTCGGACTCCGGTTCCGGTGGTGCCGACTCGGAGGTGACGGCCGAGCTGCCGCAGCCGCCGGTGCCTCCGGGTGCGGCGGACGAGACCGCGGTGCTGCCTCCTGTCCCACCGGGGGCTGCCGATGAGACCGCGGTGCTGCCGCCGGTGGCTCCGGGTTCCGCCGACGAGACGGCCGTGCTGCCTCCTGTGTCGGGGGAGGGGCCCTCGGATCGGGTGCCGCCGGGGTACTTCCGCGACGAGGAGCGGACGCGGGAGCTGCCGCAGGTCGACGAGACGGGGACGCCTCGGCGGAGGGCGCGGTCGGACTGGGCCGAGGAGACGCCGTTGGACGATCTTCCTACGCTCGCCGATGAGTTGCTCGGGCCGCATGACGACGAGTACGGGGACGATCGCGGCCGGCGTCGGGGGCGGTAGCGGTCGTTCTACGGGTGCGGGTGGGTTGTGGCCGGCCCCCACCGGACCGGGGCCGACAACCGACTGTCGGCCCCGTTGTCAGTGGTCGCCCCCACAATGGATCCCGTAGCGCGAAACATGACGAAAGGGCGGCGTGACCCATGACCGTATGGGACGACCTGGTCGGCCAGGAGAGGGTGAGCGAGCAGCTCGCTGCCGCCGCTCGGGACGCCGACGCCCAGGTCACCGCCGCCACCACCGGCACCCCGCCGCCCGAGGCGTCCAAGATGACGCATGCCTGGCTGTTCACGGGACCGCCCGGAGCGGGCCGGAACCAGGCGGCGAGGGCCTTCGCGGCCGCGCTGCAGTGCGTCAGTCCGGACCGCGCTCTCGGGGGGATCCCCGGCTGCGGTTTCTGTGACGGGTGTCATACGGCACTCATCGGCACCCACGCCGACGTCACCTCCGTGGCCGCCGTCGGCAGCCAGATCCTCGCCGACGACATGCGGGACACCGTCAGGAAGTCGTTCACCTCGCCGGCGACCGGCCGCTGGCAGATCATCCTGGTCGAGGACGCCGAGCGGCTGAACGAGAAGTCCGCCAACGCGGTCCTCAAGGCCGTGGAGGAGCCCGCCCCCCGTACCGTGTGGCTGCTGTGCGCGCCGTCCATCGAGGACGTCCTGCCGACGATCCGCTCCCGCTGCCGCCACCTGAACCTGAGCACCCCCTCCGTGGAGGCCGTCGCCGACATGCTCGTGCGCCGGGAGGGCATCGAGCCCGCCGCCGCGATGGCCGCCGCCCGTGCCACTCAGGGCCATGTCGACCGGGCCCGCCGCCTCGCCACCGACCCGGCCGCCCGCGAACGCCGCGCCGCAGTACTGAAGCTGCCCTTGCGCGTCGAGGACGTCGGCGGCTGCCTCAGGGCGGCGCAGGAACTCGTCGACGCGGCGGCTGACGACGCCAAGCAGCTCGCCGAGGAGATGGACGGCAAGGAGACCGAGGAGCTGAAGGCCGCGATGGGCGCCTCCCAGGGCGGCCGGATGCCCCGCGGCACGGCGGGCGTGATGAAGGACCTGGAGGACAGACAGAAGCGCCGACGCACCCGCACCCAGCGCGACAGCCTCGACCTGGCCCTGACCGACCTCACCGCCTTCTACCGCGATGTCCTCGCCCTCCAGCTCGGCTCACGGGTGGCGATCGCCAACGCGGACGCCGAGGACGCCCTGGAGCGGCTCGCCCGCGGTGGCTCCCCGGAGACCACGCTCCGCCGTATCGAGGCGATCGGCGCCTGCCGTGAGGCTCTCGACCGCAATGTGGCCCCGCTGCTCGCGGTGGAGGCGATGACGATGGCGCTCAGAGCGGGTTGACCACGTCACTCGTACGAGGCTTTGTTTACACGGATTGCAATCAGTAAACTGCACAGAGTTACTCTCGCCTGATGTACACCAGGCGCAGCTCCCGCTCCCTCCGCACCGGCGGCACTCTTCTGGCTGCCGCGCTGCTCGCCTCCGCCTGCTCCGCGGGTGCTTCGACGAATGCGGCCACCTCGGCCGCGGACGTGGCGCTGGCCGCGCTGCCGCGGTCGACACCGGCCGCCCTCACGCCGTACTACGGACAGAAGGCGCGCTGGCACGGCTGCGGGGTCCCCGGTTTCGAGTGCGCCACGCTGAAGGTGCCGCTCGACTACGACAGGACGGCCGACGGGGACGTCCGGCTCGCCGTCTCCCGCACGAAGGCCACCGGGCCGGGCAAGCGCCTCGGGTCGCTGTTCGTGAACCCGGGCGGACCGGGCGGCTCGGCGATCGGCTACCTCCAGGCGTACGCCGGGATCGGCTACCCGGCCGAGGTGCGGGCCCGCTACGACATGGTCGCGGTGGATCCGCGCGGGGTCGCCCGCAGCGAGCCCGTCGAGTGTCTCGACGGGCGGGACATGGACACGTACTCCCAGACGGACATCACCCCCGACGACGCGCGCGAGACCACCGAACTCGTCGACGCCTACAAGAAGTTCGCGGAAGGGTGCGGCGCGCACTCGGCGAAGCTGCTGCGGCATGTGTCGACGGTCGAGACGGCCCGGGACATGGACATCGTCCGGGCGGCACTGGGCGACGCGAAGCTGAACTACGTGGGGGCGTCGTACGGGACGTTCCTCGGGGCGACCTACGCGGGACTGTTCCCCGGCCGCTCGGGGCGGCTGGTGCTGGACGGCGCGATGGACCCCTCGCTGTCCGCGCGCCGGCTGAACCTCGACCAGACGGTGGGCTTCGAGACGGCGTTCCAGTCGTTCGCGAAGGACTGTGTGCAGCAGCCGGACTGCCCGCTCGGCACGAAGACCACGACGACCGCGCAGGCCGGCCACAACCTCAGGACCTTCTTCGCCAAGCTGGACGCGCACCCGATCCCCACCGGTGACGCGGACCGCCGCAGCCTCGGCGAGGCCCTCGCCACGACCGGCGTGATCGCGGCGATGTACGACGAGAGCTCCTGGGCCCAGCTGCGGGAGGCGCTCGGTTCGGCGATGAAGGAGAAGGACGGCGCCGGGCTGCTGGTCCTCGCCGACAGCTATTACGCGCGGGGCGCCGATGGCCGCTACAGCAACCTGATGTCCGCCAACGCGGCCGTGAACTGCCTCGACCTCCCGCCCGCCTACGACAGTCCGGAGGAGGTCGAGAAGGCCGTCCCGACCTTCGAGAAGGCGTCCCCCGTCTTCGGCGAGGGCCTCGCCTGGGCCTCCCTCAACTGCGCGTACTGGCCGGTCGGCCCCACGGGTGAGCCGCGCCGCATCAAGGCGGAGGGCGCCGCCCCGATCGTCGTGGTCGGCACCACCCGCGACCCGGCCACCCCCTACCGCTGGGCCCGATCCCTGGCCGCCCAGCTCTCCTCGGCCCGCCTGCTCACCTACGAGGGCGACGGACACACCGCCTACGGCCGCGGCAGCGCCTGCATCGACTCCGCGATCGACGCGTATCTGCTCCGCGGCACCCCTCCGGTGGACGGGAAACGCTGCTCCTAGCCCTGGTCGCGGGACCGCCCGGGGTGCCCCGAGGGCTGGTGCGGAGCACCCCCGGAAACTGTGTAGACTTACCGACGTTGCTGACCGCACCATGGTGCGGACAGCGCGCCGCCTTAGCTCAGATGGCCAGAGCAACGCACTCGTAATGCGTAGGTCTCGGGTTCGAATCCCGAAGGCGGCTCTGTGGAAGCCCTGGGACTCACTCGCCGTGACCTGGGGCTTTTGCTTTTGACGGATGCGGCGTCGGCGCTGGGCGCGTGCCGCTCGGCGGTCCACGGTCTCAGTTCTGGTCTCAGTTGTGGGTTCCGGCCAGGCATGAAGTGGTCTCCCATGCGGCGCATCGCATCCTTGGAGCCACGCCGGTGGCGACCTTGCGCGGGCCCCAGGAGCGCCCGGGCCGATGGTTTACGCGTTACCGCCAATAACCGCCCGCCCGCTTTGGTGGTCCGCAGCCCTGCGTCACCGATCGGGACCCGGCTAACGTCCCGGCATGAGGCGACGCAAGCGCATCGGAACAAGCCGTGCCGTGTCCTTACGACGCGTGCGGGACAGGTCGATCCAGCGCCGGGAGGGCGTCCGGCCCGGCGGCTGGCGCAGACGGTTCGGGCGCCGGGCCGAGCAGGCCCGGCCCTGGCTCCAGTTCTTCGCGGATCTCGCCACGCTGCTCGCGCGCGTGGTGCGGTAGCCGGTTCGAGGACGCCCGGTTCCTGACGCCGTGTCCGGGCGGACATCCTCCGCCCTGGCCGTCACCATGGGGTGGACGGGGCTGGACCAGTGCGCGGAGGAGCCGTATGTCAGGAACCGGGCCGGCGGGCGGCTACTCCGCCACGCCCCTCGCCAAGAAGCTCGGCATCAAGGCGGGGCACCGGGTACGGCTCGACGGCGCGCCCGACGGGTGGGACATCCCCGGGCTGCCCGAGGACTGCGATGTCGCCGCCGGCGGTTCGCACGGCGCGGATGTCGTCCTCACCTTCCATCGCGAGTACGCGCGGCTCGCGGCCGAGGCGGACGGACTGGTCGCCGGCCTCGCGGACGATGCCGCACTGTGGATCGCCTGGCCGCGCAGAGCCGCCGGGCACGTCAGTGACATCACCGAGAACGCCCTGCGGGAGGTCTTCCTTCCGCTCGGTGTCGTCGACGTGAAGGTCGCGGCGCTGGGGGAGGACTGGTCGGGACTGAAGTTCGTGCGGCGGAGGGAGAACCGGCGGGGGTGAGGCCCCCATACCTGAGAAGTCCTTACCGTGAACGGCTAGCATCGCGCCGGTTGATGCCCGTTGGACGAGGGACGAGGTGGGGACATGGGCGCGCCGAGGATCGCCGTCGCCGTGGTGACCATGGGGAACCGGCCCGACGAGGTCGACGCCCTGCTGCGGTCCGTGGCCAAGCAGGACATCGCCCCAGCCCGGATCGTGATCGTGGGCAACGGCTGCCGGCTGCCGGAGTTCGCCGAGCGGCTCTCCCTGCCCGGCGAGGTCACCACCCTCGACGTCGAGGAGAACCTCGGCTGCCCCGGCGGTCGGAACGTGGCGCTCGCCCGGCTGCGCGACTTCGGCGACGTGGACGTCGTAGTGGAACTCGACGACGACGGCCTGCTCGTGGACGCCGATGTGCTGCGCCGCGTACAGGAGTTGTTCGCGGCCGACGAGCGTCTAGGCATCGTCGGGTTCCGTATCGCCGACGAGAGCGGCGAGACCCAGCAGCGGCACGTCCCCCGCGTCGGCGCCTCCGATCCGATGCGCGGCGGCTATGTCACCGGGTTCCTGGGCGGCGGGCACGCCTTCCGCATGACCATGCTCGCCGAGACCGGGGACTGGCCCGCCGAGTTCTTCTTCGCCCACGAGGAGACCGACCTGGCCTGGCGGGCCGCCGACCGCGGCTGGCGCATCCTGTACGCGCCCGAACTGCTGCTGCAGCACCCGAAGACCTCACCGGCCCGGCACGCCATCTACTACCGGGTCAACGCCCGCAACCGCGTCTGGCTGGTGCGCCGCCGGCTGCCCCTGCCGCTCATCCCCGTGCACCTCGGCGTGTGGACGGCGCTCACCCTGCTGCGGATCCGGTCGGCGAGTGGACTGCGCGCCTGGTTCGGCGGGTTCGTCGAGGGCCTGCGGGAACCGGCCGGCGAACGGCGGCCGATGCGGTGGCGAACGGTGTGGCGTCTCACCCGGCTGGGACGCCCGCCCGTGATCTGAGGGCTCATGGTCCCGAGCACAGGACGAGGGTCCCGGTCGTTCACCTCCGCCGACCGGGACCCTCTCGCGTCCCACGGATCCGGCCGCGACGGCGACACTCCCCCGAGTTGCGCGTCGTACGCGCGCGCCCTCGGGCCAGATCCGATGTAGTGATCACATCAGGTTGCGCCAACAAATCGCTAACATGTGGCCAACGCATCTACGTTGTGTTGTTCGCCGGTTGGCGTGAAGTCGACGGCAGCGATGGGGAACTGACTGTGTGCAGGGCTGGGGGCGGTAGCGGATTCCGGCAGCGGCCTGCGTCGGACGGCTGGCGGGAAACCGCCGTGGAGAGGGCGGAAATCCGCCAGAAGTGGGCGGCGTGATGGGGCGCGGATCGCAGTCGGGTCTGCGGTTCGGACTGCTCGGGCCGCCGGTTCTGTACGACGGCAATGGCGGGGCCGGGGTGCGTGTCGTCGGCAGCCGCAAGCAGCGGATCCTGCTGGCCGCGCTGCTCCTCGAAGCCGGCCGGGTCGTCTCCGCCGAGGCCCTCAAGGACGCCCTGTGGGGCAGCACCCCGCCGGCTTCCGCGAAGGCCTCCCTGCACAACCACGTCTCCCGGCTGCGGCGGCTGCTCGACGACCCCGAACGACTGCAGGCGATGGCCCCCGGTTATCTGCTGCGCGTCGCGCCGGGCGAACTCGATGTCCAGGTCTTCGAGAGTCAGGCCGCCCGGGCCCGCGGCGCGCACGCCGACGGGAACTGGACCGAGACCGTCCGGGCGTGCGCGGCGGCGCTCGCGCTGTGGCGGGGCGCGCCGCTCAGCGGGGTCCCGTCCGAAGTCGCCGGATACGCCCTGGTCCAGCGCCTGGAGGAGGCCCGGCTGCTCCTCCTGGAGTGGCACTACGACGCCGAGCTCGCCCTCGCCGACACCCGGCCGGGCGCCCTGGTCCCCGAACTCTCCGCGCTCGCCGCCGAGCACCCCCTGCGCGAGTCCTACCACCGCCAGCTGATGCTCGCCCTCCAGCGCACCGGCCGCCAGGCCGAGGCCCTCGCCGTCCACCGCGACCTGCGCACCCGCCTGGTCGAGGAACTCGGCGTGGAGCCGGGCCCGGCGGTCCGCGATGCACATGTGGAGGTGCTGCGCGGGGGAGACGGCGGTGACCAGACTGGCGGGGAGGGCACAACAGGCCGTTCAGGAAGGACCGTTGACTTCGGCGAGCCGCAGAGGGAGAGCCGGTCGACCCCTCCGGGTGCGCTTTCCCCAGGCGCTACGCGCGAAGACGCCCCGTCCGGCCCCCATTCGTCGCGCCCTGCCCCCCATTCGTCGCACCCCGCCGCCGATCCGCTGACCCCCGGCCCCGAGGCCGAGACCCCCCTCCCCGTGCCCCGCCCTGCCCAACTTCCTCCACCCCCCGGCCACTTCACCGGCCGCACCACCGCCCGCGACAACCTCCGCGCTGCCCTCACCCTCGGCGGCGGCCCGGCAGTCGGTGTCATCAGCGGCATGGCGGGCGTCGGCAAGAGCGCGCTCGCGCTGCACGTCGCCCATGGGCTGCGGGAGCGTTTCCCTGACGGCCAGCTCTACGTCAATCTGCAGGGCGCCACCCCGGGAATGACCCCCCTCACCCCGGCCCAGGCCCTCACCGCCCTGCTCCGCGACCTCGGCGCCGACCCGCGCAGCATTCCCGAACACCCGGACGCGGCGGCCGCGTTGCTGCGCTCGCTGCTCGCGCCCACCCGCACGCTCATGGTGCTGGACGACGCCGCGAGCGCCGCGCAGGTACGGCCGCTGCTGCCGGCCGGCGCCGGCTGCGCGGTGATCGTCACCAGCCGTTCCCCCCTGACCGCCCTCGACGACGCCCACCGCTTCCCGCTCACCCCGCTCTCGGCCGAGGAGAGCGCGGAGTTGCTGCGCGCGGTGTCGGGCCGGGGCGGTCGGGACGGATCCGACGCCGACGGCGGCCCCGCTGATCGCATCACCTCCGTCACTCCCATCACTCCCGTCACCCCCGATGCCGATGGCGTCACCCCCGCCGGCCCCATAGACGCCACCCACCCCCTCATAGAACTCACCGGCCGCCTCCCCCTTGCACTCCGCGTCGTAGCCGCGCGCCTGGCCGCCCGTCAGGCCCTCACCCCCGACGTCCTCGCCGACCAACTGGCCGCCACCGAGGACCGGTTGCGGCACCTGGAGTACGACGACCTCTCCGTCCGCCGCTCCCTGGCCGTCGCCCACGACGCCCTGGCCGCCTCCGGCCGCCGGTCCGACCGCGACGCGGCCCTCGCCCTGCGCCGCATCGGCGCCCTCGACCTGCCCACCTACGGCGTCCCCCTCGTCGCCCGCCTCCTGGGCACCGACGGCACCGACGAGACCCGTGCCGAGGACGCGCTCGACCGCCTCGTCGACGTGGCCCTCCTGGAGGAGACGGCGTACGGCCGCTACGCCCCGCACGGCCTGGTCCGCGACTTCGCGCGGGAACTCGCGGGCACCGGGCACACCCCCGACATCGCCCGTACCGCCCTGCGCTGGTACGCGGCCGTCGCCGAACGCGCCCTCACCGCGATCGTCGAACCCGGCCTCGACCTGGAGGACCGCCGCCGCCCGACCGCCGCGCAGCCGCCGGAGCACGCGACACATGTGCTGGCCATCCAGCCGTTCCCGTCCTCCGAGAAGGCCTTCGCCTGGGGCGAGTCGGAGCTGGAGAACATCGTCGTCCTGGCCGAACGGCACACGGACACCCCCGACGAGCGCACCGCCGCCCATGTCTCCACCCTGCTGCGCCTGCTCTCGCCCTTCCTCCAGCGCAGCGGCCGGGTCGCCGAGACGGAGATCCTCGGCCGGGCCGCGCTCACGGTGGCGCGGCGGCTCGGTGACGAGGCGGCCGAGGCGTGTGCCCTGGGCGATCTCGCCGGACTGCACTTCCTGACCGGCCGGCACAGCGAGGCCCTGGCCCTCAACGACCGCGCCCTCGCGATCTGGCGGCGGCTCGGCGCGGACTCCTGGACCCGCCGCTGCCTCAACAACCGGGGGCTCCTGCTGGAAGGCCTGGGCCGGTACGCCGAGTCGGACGTGGCACTGCGGCAGAGCCTCGCCTACTCACGGCAGTTGAACGACCCCTTCGGCGAGGCTGTGGCCCACAGCAACCTGGGCAACCTGTACGAGCACACCGACCCGCGCGCCGCCATCGAGCAGCACCGGCGTTCGCTCGCCATCGGCGAGGAGACCGGCAGCGTGGTCGTCCGGCACTCGGCACACTGCAACATCGGCTACGCCCACCTCACCCTCGGCGAACCGGCAGCCGCGATGGCGCACTTCGAGGAGAGCCTGCGCATCCTCGGCAGCCCCGGCGACTGGCACGGCGAGTCGCAGAGCCGCCTCGGTCTGGTCCGCGCCCTGCGCCTGATCGGCCACGGCGAACGCGCCGCCGCCGAGTGCGCGGAACTGCTGCGCCGCGCGGACGCCCGCGCCGACCGCTACACCGGCGCCCTCGCCCGCCACCAGCACGGCCTCCTGCTGCGTGAACGGGGGAGAGCGGAGGAAGCCCACGAGCAGTGGCGGGCCGCTCTGGACGCGCTGGACGGGACGGACGAGAAGACGGTGCTCCAGGAGCTCATCGCGCTGCTCGACGACTCCGGTTTACGGTGATCACTTCGCGTCCGCATAGCACTCCACCACTGCCGTCGTGAACGGAAACCGCACCGGTGTCTCGCCGAACGTCAGTCGCCCGGCCAGGTCCGACGCCTCCCTGATCGCCGCCACGACAGCCTCGGTCTCCTCCTCGGGACAGTGCACGATCACCTCGTCGTGCTGGAAGAACACCAGCTCGGCCGCCATCCGGGAACAGGCCTGCCGCAGCGCGGCGAGCAGCAGCAGAGCCCAGTCGGCGGCGCTGCCCTGCACCACGAAGTTCCGGGCGAACCGGCCGCGGGCACGGGTGTTGGTGGAGGCGTACCCGGGCCCCCAGCCGTCTTCCACAGGTCGCTCGACCGGGTCGTCCTGGGGGATGCCCGCCTCCTCCGCGTCGCCCGCGCCGGCCGCCGGCGGGCATGTCCGTCCCAGCCAGGTCCGCACCAGCCGGCCCTCCTCGCCCGCGCGGGCCGCGTCGTCGACGTACGCCACCGCCTTCGGGAAGCGGCGTCTGAGCGCGGCGAGGTTCTTGAGGCCGTCGCCGGAGGTCTGACCGTAGACCGCGCCGAGTACGGCGAGCTTGGCCTGGCCGCGGTCGCCGGAGAAGGCCCGTTCGGAGACGGCCTGGTAGAGGTCGGTCTCGCGTCCTGCCACCTCCATGAGCCCGGGATCGCGGGAGATGGCCGCCAGCACCCGCGGCTCCATCTGGTCGGCGTCGGCGACGACGAGCCGCCAGCCGGGGTCGGCGACCACCGCACGCCGAATGACCTTGGGGATCTGGAGGGCACCGCCGCCATTGGTGACCCATCTGCCCGTGACGGTCCCGCCCGCCAGGAACTCGGGCCGGAACCGCCCGTCCCGTACCCAGTCCTGGAGCCAGGACCAGCCGTGGGCGACCCAGATGCGGTACAGCTTCTTGTACTCGACCAGCGGCTTCACGGCCGGATGGTCGACGGACTCGATTTCCCACCGCCGGGTGGACTTCACCTTGATGCCGGCCTGCGCGAACGCCTTGATGACGTCAGCGGGCAGATCGGGCCGTACCCGGCGCCCGAAGGCCTCGGACACCTGGTCGGCCAGCTCGGCGAGACGCCGGGGCTCGCCGCCGCCGGCATACCGCTCACCGAGCAGTTCGTGCAGCACCCGGCGGTGGGTCTCGGCGCTCCACGGCAGCCCGGCGCGGTTCATCTCGGCGGCCACCAGCATCCCCGCCGACTCGGCGGCGGTCAGCAGGCGCATCCGGTCGGGGTGCGCTGTGGTGTCGTGCCGCCGCTGCTGGTCGGCGTAGACCTCGACGAGGTCGGTCAGCGGCAGATGGACCCTCTGCGGCTCGAACAGGGGCGACTGCGAGCCCGGTTCGGCCGCGCGCTGGGGCGGGTCGGGCGGTACGGGGCCGCCGTGCAGCCGGGCCAGGGCGGCCGCGGCCGAGCGGGGCTCGCCGTATCGCCCCGCGTGGCCGAGCAGGAGGGTCTCGGCGTCCTCGATGTCGTAGCACCGCTCCACCCGCACCCCCGCGGCGAGCAGGCGTGGATAGACCTCGGCGGTGGACCGCCACACCCACCGCGCCACCTCCGGCCGCCCCCGCACGGCCGCACCCGGATCCGCCTCCCACCGCACCGGCCCGGCAGGCAGCCCGTCGGGACCGAGGGCGGCGACCTCCACACCACCGTCCTCGGCCGGAGCGAGAGCCCACCGGTCGGTCATGGTTGCGAGTGTGACACCAGGGTCTGACAACAGACCTTCCTGACATCAGGGGCGGCGCCTCGCCGCCCCGGGCTCACCGAACCGGATCCCCTCAGTCCTGCTCCCCCTGCAGCTTCAGGTACCCCTCCAGCTCCTTGGCGATGGCAGCCTCCACCGGCCCTTTCGCGATGCCGAGGCCGGACAGGACGCCTGTGCCGTGTTCGAACTCCAGCAGGGCCAGCAGGATGTGTTCGGTGCCGATGTAGTTGTGGCCCAGCCGGAGGGCCTCGCGGAAGGTGAGTTCCAGGACCTTCTTGGCGTCGGAGCCGTAGGGGATGAGTTCGGGGACCTCGTCGGCGGCCGGCGGGAGCGCCTCGGTCGCGGCCCGGCGGACGGCGTCGAGGGTGACGCCCTGCGCGACGAGCGCCTTGGCGGCGAGGCCCTCCGGTTCTGCCAGCAGTCCGAGGACGAGGTGCTCGGGACGGCCCTCGGGGTTGCGGGCGGTGATGGCCGCGTTGTGGGCCGACATCACCACGTTGCGGGCCCGCAGGGTGTACCGGCTGAAGCCCTGGTCGGCCGCCAGGTCCGTCGACTCCTTCGGCACGAACCGCTTCTGCGCCGCCTGCCGGGTGACTCCCATGCTCCGTCCGATGTCCGTCCAGGAGGCACCCGAACGCCGGGCCTGGTCCACGAAGTGGCCGATGAGATGGTCGGCCACCTCCCCGAGGTGATCGGCGGCGATCACCGCGTCCTGGAGCTGGTCGAGGGGCTCGACATGGACCTTCTTGATGGCCGTGATGAGGTCGTCGAGCCGTACGGATGACGTGATGTTGGGGTTGGTCGTCATGTGTCAACCTTAGGTTGACACCCGTCGGGCGTCAACCCTTGGTTGACATCGAGAGGCGCCCACGCGTGCGTGCCGGCGCCGCTACTTCGGCGAGGACACCACCAACCGCACCGCCAGCCCGGTGAACACCGACCCGCTGAAGATGTTGAGCCCTCGCGCCACCCGCCGACTGCGCCGCAGCAGCGCCGAGAGCTTCCCGGAGAGCAGCCCGGTCAGGCCGTCCACCACGACGCCCATCACGGTGATCGTGAGCCCTAGCACCAGGAACTGCCCCCACACGTGGCCCATCTCCGGCGCCACGAACTGGGGCAGGAACGCCACGTTGAACAGGATCACCTTGGGGTTGAGCAGATTGGTGACGGCCCCCTGCCAGAAGGCCCGCCGCATCCCGGGACCGGCCGGCGCCCCGTCCTCACCCGGCACCGAACGGTCCCGGAACGCCTTCACGGCGAGATACAGCAGATAGGCTGCGCCCGCCCAGCGCAGCACGTGGTACAGCGTCGGCAGGGCCTGGAACAGTGCCGAGAGACCGAGCGCCGCCGCGACCGTGTGCACGAACATCGCCGAGGCCACCCCGAGCGCCGCCATCACCCCCGCGGCGGGTCCGCCCCGGCCGCCCATCGCCACGATGAACATCATGTCGGGACCGGGAGTGACACAGAGCGCGAAGGCGGCGACGAGAAAGGCCGCGTAGAGAGACATGTCCACCATGCCGCCATGCTCGAAGCGGCACGCGCGCGTGGGCGACCGATTTTCGGGGAGTGAGACGATCGCCCCGTGAGCAGCAGTAAGAGCAACAACGCGAGCGGCAGCCCGAGCGCCACCGTCGACCGCGCCTTCCGGGCCGCCCTCTACGCCGACGACGACACCGCCCTGGACACCGGCGCCTCCGTCCTCGCCGCCGACCCCGAAGCGGACGCCGAACTGGCCCGGCGCGGCACCGAGTTCGTGGCGCAGGCCTGGCGGCGCGGCTGGCAGCCCGCCGATGTCGTACGGATGGTGCGACGCGAACTGGACGACCCGCATGTACGCCTCGCCACGGCCCTGATCAGGGCGCAGGCCCCGGACGACCGCCCGCGCGGCCACCGTTGGGCCGCTCAGCTGGCCCAGCTGGAGGAGCCCGGCGAGAACGCCCCCCGCCCCGACCGGTTCACGCACGCCACCGCCGTACTCGAGCTGTACCGCCTGCTGCTGCGCCTGCCCGCGCTGGAACCGCTGGAGGAGCCCCGGCGGGAGCACCAGGGCGACGCCCGCATGCTGGGCCGTATCCGTGCCCTGCTGGCCAAGGCGGAGGCGACCGGCTACCCCGAGGAGGCGGAGGCCCTCACCGCCAAGGCGCAGGAGCTGATGGCCCGGCACAGCGTCGACGAGGCGCTGCTCGACGCCCGGGCGCCCGCGAAGGACGCCCCCGGCGCCTGCCGGATCGGGGTCGAGCCGCCGTACGAGCAGGCGAAGGCGGTGCTGCTCGACGCGGTCGCCACCGCCAACCACTGCCGGGCCGTGTGGAACGAACCGTTCGCCTTCTCCACGGTCGTCGGCTTCGAGGGCGACCTGGCGGCGGTCGAACTCCTGTACACCTCGCTGCTGGTGCAGGCGCAGTCCGCGATGGCGAAGGCGGAGGCAGCCCAGCGGGCGGGCGGCCGGGGGCGCACCAAGACCTTCCGGCAGTCCTTCCTCGCGGCCTACGCCCACCGCGTCGGCGACCGTCTGCGCACCGCCGCCGAAGCCCCGGTGACCGACGACCTGCTGCCGGTCCTCGCCTCCCGCGAGGTCGCCGTCACCGACCGCATGGCCCGGATGTTCCCGCAGACCACCACGACCCGTCTGCGCGGTGTCAGCGATGAGGCGGGCTGGACCGAGGGCGCCCGGGCCGCCGACCGGGCGCAGGTCGGAAACCGGCCCCGGCTCAGTCCCCGACCGGAGAGAAGGCGCTGACCGAGGCGTTCGGGTCACCGGCGTTGTCGCTCCGGCCCTGGACCGGGCCGTACGACCACTTGTAGCTCTTCGTGGTCCCGGCCCCCGGCAGGGCGATGTTCAGCGTCTTCACGTCGAGGCTCGCCTTGGCGCCGGCCTCGCCGCGCGTGTACGTGAGGGTGAAGGTGGCGGCCGTGCCCTTGGCCAGGGTGAGCTTCGTGGACTTCGTGCCTTCGGCGGGGGAGAGGCTCGCCGACGAGTCCGTGGCGTTCAGGTCGACGCCGGGGAAGCCGTCCAGCGTGCACTCGGCGCTCTGGTTGGTGAGCGTGACGGGGATGTTGCCGGTGTCCCCGGCGGCGGGGGCCACGTTGGCGGGTCCGACCTCCACGTCCATGGCACCGATCCGGCACGTGGTGCCGTTGCCCGGGCTCGCGGCGGGGCTGTCGTCACCACCGGAGCCGGAGCTGTCACTGGAGCAGCCGGTCAGGAGCAGGGCAGCGGCGAGGGCGGTGACGGCGAGGGGGGCGGCGCGCATGTGAAGTCCTCTGATGTGAGCGATCCGGTGCATGGATCATCACGCATGACGGGACACCACGGTTGCCCGCCCCCACCGACGCCTTCCGCTACGACCCCGAGCTCACCGTCGGGAACCCGCTCGGCAGCTTGCCGCCCTCGGCCCGGGTGTAGGTCTCGGCGCCGATGCCGCCCTCCCAGTTCACCTTGAGGGTGTCCTTGCCGACCGACTCGACCGTCCCGTCGGCCCGGTCCTTGCTGCCGTCCGTGCACTTGAGGCGGATCGCGTCGGCGCTCGCGGAGCCGCTGCACACCGTGCCGCCGGTGACGAAGAGCCCGGCCCGGTCGCCGTTGACCAGCAGCGCCACGGCCTTGCCGCCCGTGGTCGCCAGCCAGTTGCCCGCCACCTCGCCGGACGCGGACGGGGAGGACGTACCGCCGGTCTCCCCGGAAGCTGAGGCCGAGGCGGACCCCGACGAGCCGGCCGTACTGGAGCTCGGCGACGGCTCGTCGTCCGAACCCCCGCCGCTGCACGCGGTCAGGACGAGCGCGCCCACCAGTCCCGCGGCCGCGAGCCCGGCCCGCCGACGCGACGCAGTGCGCGAGAGGATCGCCGTAGTCACTGGAGGCTCCAAGCTGTAGCGGTCGGCCGGACGGACCGCAGCAAGCTACCAGCACCACCCGTGAGAGTTACCAGGACGATTTGCGGACACCTGGCAGATATCCCGCGTGCGCCTGCTCCCGCAGTCCCACCCGGGACAGCCCGAAGGCCCGGAAGTAGCCGCGCGGCCGCCCGTCCACCTGATCGCGGTTGCGCACGCGCGTGGCGCTCGCGTCCCGCGGCTGCCGTCGCAACTCATCCTGTGCGACAAGCCGTTCGGCGTCCGTGGAGGAGGGCCGGCGGATGATCTCCTTCAGCTCGGCCCGCCGCTCGGCGTACCGCGCGACGATCACCTGGCGCTTCTCGTTCTTCGCGATCTTGCTCTTCTTCGCCATACCGGTTCTCCCCTCAGATCCGCACACCGCGCGCGCGGATCCGCGCCACGGCCGCCTCGACGCCGATCGAGTCGACGGTCTTGATGCCCTTCGTGCTCAGCCGCAGCCGCACATGCCGCCCCTCGCTGGGCAGCCAGTAGCGCTTGGACTGGATGTTGGGGTCGAAGCGGCGCGAAGTGCGCCGGTGGGAGCGGGAGATGCGGTTGCCGAAGCCCGGCTGGGCCCCGGTCAGCATGCAGTGGGCGGACAAGGGTGATGCACCTCTCTCCGAGCGGATGTGTAAATGGAATTCATTTTCAGTAAGATACCAGCATGGCACGCAACGAACTCCGCCCGGTCATCAAGCTCCGGTCCACCGCCGGGACCGGCTTCACCTATGTGACCCGCAAGAACCGCCGCAACGACCCGGACCGTATGACCCAGCGGAAGTACGACCCGGTCGCCCGCCGTCACGTCGACTTCCGAGAGGAGCGCTGATCCTCGTGCGCCAGTCGATCCACCCCGCCTACGGCCCCGTCGTCTTCCGTGACCGGGCCGCGAACTACGCCTTCCTGACCCGCTCGACGATGACGAGCGAGAAGACGGTCGAGTGGGAGGACGGCAACACCTACCCGGTCGTCGACGTCGAGATCTCGAACGTCAGCCACCCCTTCTACACCGGCACGGCCCGCGTTCTGGACACCGCCGGCCGCGTGGAGCGCTTCGAGCGCCGGTACGGAAAGAAGGGCTGATGCTCTCCGTCGTGATCGTCGGCGGGCTGCACGCCGACGCCCGCAAGGCGGCCGTCGGGCAGCTGCTCGCCGACGTGCCGGGCAGTGTCGCCCTCCACCACGACCTGGCAACGGCCGCGGCCGGCACCGTCGTACGGACGATCCGCGACACCACCGGCATCCTGTCCGCCGGCGAGACACCCCTGGTCAACGACTGTGCGTGCTGTGCGCTCCGGGAGGACCTGGTCCCGGAGCTGCGCCGCCTGGACGCGGCCGGGACGCTCCGCCTCGCGGTCGTCGAGCTGTGGGACTCCGTCGAGCCCAAGGCGATGGCCGAGGTGGTCGCGGCCGGCGGTCTCACGGTCACCGGCGTGATCACCGCGGTCGACCCGGCACTCGTCCTGCCCTGCCTCGGCAACGGCGACGACCTCGCCGAGCGCGGCCTCGCCGCCGCGGCCACCGACCAGCGCACGGTCGCCGACACCTTCGCCCGCCAGCTGGAGTACGCACCCGTCCTCGCCGTCCTCGACTCCCCGGAGGCCGACGAGGAGGACCGCGAGCTGCTCGCCCAGCTCCATCCGACGGCCCGCCAGGTGCCGATCGGGAGCGGCTCCCAGACGGACCCGGCGGGCACCCGGTATCCCGTACGGCACTCCGCGCACTCTCCGCTGGTCCGGGCGGCCCTCGCCGGATTCGACGTGGAGTCCGCCGCGGCGGCCCAGCACCCCGCCTGCGCCCTGCTGCCCGCCGAGGCCGACGCGCACGGTGTGTCCACGCTCGTCTGGCACCGCCGTCGGCCCTTCCACCCGGAGCGGCTGTACGAGGCCCTGGAGGACATCACCTGCGCGGCGGCCCGCAGCCGGGGCCGGTTCTGGCTCGCCGACAAGCCGGACGTGCTGCTGCACTGGGACGCGGCCGGCGGTGCCCTGTGCGTGGAGAGCGCCGGTCCGTGGCTGGCCTCGCTCCCGGACGCCGCGTGGGACATGGTCCCGCCGGTGCGCCGGGCGGCCGCCGCGATGGACTGGCACCCCGAGCACGGCGACTGCTGCCAGCACCTCGTCTTCACCTCGCCCGGTCTCGACCGCGACGGCCTCGAAAGGCTCCTGGAGTCCTGCCTGCTGACCGACGCCGAGTACTCCGCGGGGCGCGACGCCTGGAAACGACTCCCGCCCGCCTTCGACACCCTCCTGGAGGTCTGATGCCTCGCAAGCCCGAGCGCAAGCCCGTCAAGAACAGGCCCAACCCGCTGGACGCGGCCAAGGTCACCTACATCGACTACAAGGACACCGACCTGCTGCGGAAGTTCATCTCCGACCGGGGCAAGATCCGCAGCCGCCGTGTCACCCGAGTGTCGGCCCAGCAGCAGCGACTGCTCGCCCGTGCGATCAAGAACGCCCGTGAGATGGCACTGCTGCCCTACTCCAGCAGGTGAGGCCCTATAGGTAGGACTTTCCCTACGGTTGACTCGTAGGGAAAGTCCTACCTATTTTTTGGACGCCGGCTCCAGGTCGCCCCCGAGGGCGCGCAGACCTCACGCTCTCCGGTCCGGGCATGGGCGGCTTCGGCCCCGCTCGGCCCGGGGGATCATGTTGGTCACGACCGACGTTGACGCGGACCGCGTCTTCGCCGCCCTCGCGAGCGCCGTGCGCCGGGAGGTACTGAGGCTGCTGCGCGACGGGGGGCCGCAGCCCGTCCAGGCCCCGGCCGACCACTTCGACATGCGGCGGCCGAGCATCTGAGGGTGCTGCGCGAGGCCGGCCTCGTCTCCGAGCAGCGCTCCGGCCGGCAGCGCATCTACCGACTGGAGGCGGCCCCGCTCGCCGAGGTGCAGGACTGGCTCCATCCGTACGTGAAGGACCTGGGCGCGCTGCTGGACCGTATGCCCGACGATGACGTGACATGAGCAACGCACCCGACGAGGACCTCACGGTCATCCGCGTCGACCAGTTCTTCCCTGCACCCGCCCGCCAAGGTCTGGCGCGCCCTCGCTGAGCCCGAACTGCTCGCGCAGTGGCAGATGCAGGGGGCGAAGGCCGCCGTCGACGTGGAGGTTCTCGCGTTCGAGCCGCAGCGGATGCTGAGCCTCCGGTGGACCGACGCCGATCCGGCCAACTCCGCGGACTGGACCGTCACATGGAAGGTGGAACAGGAAGGGCGTCGTACGCGTCTCTTTCTAGTGCACGAGGGTTTCGATCCCGACGATCCCGCTCAGCCGATGGCCCGGACGATCACGGACGGGGGCTGGCGGACGCATGTGATGCGAGCTCTGGGGCACACGATGGAACGTATCCAGTGCCCCACACGTCACATCTGTAACCACAGGAACACCCCTCGTGCACGTGCATCTGCTCATGCATCTGCACGTGAACAGAGCTATGATCCGGACCAGTTGACCGCTGAATCACTGGCCACAAGGCCACCGCACCACCGGGGAGCGACCTGTGGACCTCGACGTGTACAACGGCATGACGGCCACGGCTCTGCGCGGGGTGGCCTGGCAGAAGAGCCGGCACAGCAACTCGCAGGGTTCCTGCGTGGAGTTCGCGCGCCTGCCGGACGGGGGGGTTGCGGTTCGTAACTCCCGCTTCCCGGACGGCCCCGCGCTCGTCTACACGCGCGCGGAGATCGAGGCGATGCTCCTCGGTATCAAGGACGGCGAGTTCGATCACCTGATAGCGGGCTGAACCCCGGTCACCTGTGGGTGACCGGGGGTAACCGCTACAGCGCACCGTGTAACGCGCGTAGAACCGTGGCGTCGTAAAAGGCCGCGATGTATCACTCGGTGGAAGCCGCGGCCGGACCTGCGTGCGGCTGCAGCCGGAACAGTGCCCAGACCAGCTTGCCGCCCAGCGCCCCGGTCATCGGATGCCAGCCCCAGCTGTCGCTGAAGGAGTCGACGAGAAACAGCCCGCGCCCGGACTCCGCCGAGAAGTCGTCGGAATCACGCGCGACCGGACTGTCCTGGCTGGGGTCGCGCACCGCGCACACCAGCCGCTCGGTCCACCGCATCAAGTGCAGCCGCACAGGCGGCTTCTGCTCCCCGGCGTGCACGCCGGTCACCGGCACCGCGTGCCGCAGCGCGTTGGTGACCAGCTCGGAGACCACGAGACAGATGTCGTCGAAGTGGTCGCCCAGCTCCCACTGGTCGAGCGTTCTGCGGGTGAACCTCCGTGCGTCGCCCACCGCTTCGTAGCGGGCGGGCAGCGAACAGGAGGCGGCGTCGGACACGGCCGCAGGATCCAGCGGCGGAAGGCCCTGCCGTAACGGCTCGAGCATGGTCGATCCATTCATCCCCATGCGAGGCACTCCCGGGAACTCGCGGTCGTTGCGATGCAGCGGTTGCGCGGGACCATGGTTTCGGATGAGCGATGCAGATGCAAGGTGCAGATGCACGTGCAGCTGACCGAATTGGACCCACCCGTACCGCTTCTTGGCCATTTTTTCCGCCATCTTCTCCACTACTTCTTTCCTCTTCCTCCCCTCTACGTCTCTCGGCCCTGTGCAGAATCTTTGGCTTCTTTCCATATCTGTAATCGGACGAGTACTGCTCGGAGTGTTTTAGTGGCAGACTTCGGCCCCTGAAGACGTTGGGGAGGCTGGCGAACGTGAGCGCGGGAGAGCCCGGATCGGTGGTGCGGCGGATGCTGCTCGGCTCGCAACTCAGGCGACTGCGGGAAGCGCGGGGCATCACGCGCGAGGCGGCGGGCTACTCGATCCGCGCGTCCGAGTCGAAGATCAGCCGGATGGAGTTGGGCCGGGTGAGCTTCAAGACACGTGACGTGGAGGACCTGCTGACGCTCTACGGCATCACGGACGAACAGGAGCGGAACTCCCTCCTTTCTCTCGCTCGCGAGGCCAACGTCGCGGGGTGGTGGCACAGTTACTCCGACGTCCTGCCGAGCTGGTTCCCCACCTATGTGGGCCTGGAGGGCGCCGCCTCCCTCATCCGCGCCTACGAAGTCCAGTTCATCCACGGCCTGTTGCAGACCGAGGCGTATGCACGTGCAGTGGTGCGGCGCGGTATGAAGGGCGCGAGCGAGGCGGACGTCGAGAAGCGCGTGGCGCTGCGCCTGGAGCGGCAGAAGTACCTGGCCGACGACGGCGGTCCCGAGTTCCATGTGGTGCTCGACGAGGCGTCCCTGCGCCGGCCCTACGGCGACCGCGAGGTGATGCGCGGACAGCTCCAGCACCTCATCGAGATCTCCGAACGCCCCAACATTCGGCTGCAGGTCATGCCGTTCGGCTTCGGCGGTCACTCCGGCGAGAGCGGCGCCTTCACGATCCTCAGCTTCACGGAGTCCGACCTGACGGACGTCGTCTATCTGGAGCAGCTCACCAGCGCGCTGTACCTGGACAAGCGCGAGGATGTCGCGCAGTACGAGAAGGCGCTGAAGGAACTCCAGCAGGACAGCCCGGGTCCGGACGAGAGCCGGGATCTGCTGCGCGGTCTCCTCCAACTGTCCTGAGTACGCGGGATCTCCGCCAACCCTCCTAGGGTTCTCCCCAGAAGATTGCTCAGCGTGCCCAACTGGCGTGCCGCGCAAGTACGATGACGTGTGATCAGACCGTGACGTTGATCGTGTGTCTGCTAGTGATTTGGGGATCACATGTCGTCGTACTTCACCGACCTGGCCCAGCAGTACATCGACGGTGAGTGGCGCCCGGGTACGGGTTCCTGGGACATCATCGACTTCAACCCGTACGACGACGAGAAGCTGGCGTCGATCACGATAGCCACGGTCGACGAGGTCGACGAGGCGTACCAGGCCGCCGCCCGCGCGCAGAAGAAGTGGGCCGAGACCAACCCCTACGCCCGCCGTGCCGTGTTCGAGAAGGCGCTCCGGCTGATCGAGGAGCGCGAGGGGGAGATCGCCGAGGCGATCATCGCGGAGCTCGGCGGCACCCGCCTGAAGGCCGGCTTCGAACTCCACCTCGCCAAGGAGTTCCTGCGCGAGGCGATCCACCTCTCGCTGCGCCCCGAGGGCAGGATCATCCCCTCGCCGGTGGACGGCAAGGAGAACCGCGTCTACCGCGTGCCGGTCGGCGTCGTGGGCGTGATCAGCCCCTTCAACTTCCCCTTCCTGCTGTCGATCAAGTCGGTCGCCCCCGCGCTCGCACTCGGCAACGCCGTCGTCCTCAAGCCGCACCAGAACACGCCGATCGTCGGCGGCTCCCTGGTCGCGAAGATCTTCGAGGACGCCGGGCTGCCCGCCGGTCTGCTCAACGTCGTCATCACCGACATCGCCGAGATCGGCGACGCCTTCCTCGAGCACCCGATCCCGAAGGTCATCTCCTTCACCGGCTCCGACAAGGTCGGCCGTCACGTGGCCACCGTCTGCGCCTCGCACTTCAAGCGCTCGGTCCTCGAACTGGGCGGCAACAGCGCCCTGGTGGTCCTTGACGACGCCGACCTCGACTACGCGGTCGACGCCGCGGTCTTCAGCCGCTACGTCCACCAGGGCCAGGTCTGCATGGCCGCCAACCGCGTCCTCGTGGACCGGTCGGTCGCCGAGGAGTTCACCGAGAAGTTCGTCGCCAAGGTGCGGACACTGAAGACCGGCGACCCGCGCGACCCCGAGACGGTCATCGGTCCGGTCATCAACTCCTCGCAGGCGGACGCCATTTCGGGTGCCGTCGAGCAGGCGCTCGCCGACGGCGCGACGGCCCTGGTGCACGGCACCAGGACGGACAACCTGGTCGAGCCCTCCGTCCTGACGGACCTGCCCGCCAACTCGCCGCTCCTCAAGCAGGAGCTCTTCGGCCCGGTCGCCCTCCTCGTCACCTTCGACGGCGAGGAGGAGGCCGTCCGTCTGGTCAACGACACTCCGTACGGCCTCAGCGGCGCCGTCCACACCGCGAACATCGAGCGCGGTGTCGGCTTCGCCAAGCAGATCGACACCGGCATGTTCCACGTGAACGACGGCACCGTCCACGACGAGCCGATCGTCCCCTTCGGAGGCGAGAAGCACTCCGGCATCGGCCGCCTGAACGGCGACACCATGCTGGACTCCTTCACCACCACCAAGTGGATCTCGGTCCAGCACGGCCGCAGCGGCTTCCCGTTCTGATTCCTCACGTACGACCGCTGCCGCGCGGGCCCTTGAGGACCGGAACTGTCCGCAAGGGTCCGTAGCTTCGTGGGTGTCGGGGGGAAGGCCCCTCGAGCCCGACGAAAGGCGGCGGTCATGGTCACTCACGTTCCCGCGGAGGAGTACGGCGACGAGCGCGGAGCGCTTCTGTCCTTCCTGGAGGAGCAGCGCGGCGGGATCCGGCGGGCCGTGTTGGGACTGACGCATGGGCAGGCGGTGAGCCGGCCGAGCGCGAGCGAGCTCTCCCTGGCCGGGCTGGTCAAGCATGTCGCCGAGACCGAGCAGGGCTGGATCGCCCGCGCCAAGGGCGAGGAGCCGGCCGTGCACCGGGAGCCGTCGAACTGGCACGAGTGTTTCGCCCTGGTCGACGACGAGACCGTCGAGTCGCAGCTGGCGTACTGGGAGAAGGTCGCCGCCGAGACGGAGGCGTTCGCCCGCTCGGTGCCGAGCCTCGACGACACCTTCCCGCTCCCGGACCAGCCCTGGTTCCCGCCGGAGGGCCGGGCCTCGGTGCGCTGGGTGCTCCTGCATCTGATCCGTGAGACGGCCCGCCATGCCGGGCACGCCGACATCATCCGCGAGTCCCTCGACGGCAAGACGGCGTTCGAGCTGGTTGCGCTCGCCGGAAAGTGACGTCCTAACCTGGACCGCATGTCAGCGATCCGTCTTCTCGTGCTCGGCGCGGTGCGTCAGCACGGGCGGGCCCACGGCTACCAGGTGCGCAACGACCTGGAGTACTGGGGCGCGCACGAGTGGTCCAACGCCAAGCCCGGCTCGATCTACCACGCCCTGAAGCAGATGGCGAAGCAAGGGCTGCTGATCGAGCACGAGACGGCGCCGTCCACCGCGGGCGGCCCGCCGCGCACGGAGTACGAGATCACCGAGGCCGGCACCGAGGAGTGCTTCAGGCTGGTGCGCGAGGCGCTGACCTCGTACGACCAGAAGATGGACGTCAAGTCGGCGGCGATCGGCTTCATCGTCGAACTGCCGCGCGCCGAGGCCGTGGCGCTGCTGAAGGAGCGCATCCGCGGGATCGAGGCGTGGCGCTCCTCCGTCACCGAGCACTACGTGCCCGAGGACGGCCCGGAACAGCTCGGCCACATCGGCGAGATCATGAACCTCTGGATCCACACGGCCGACGCCGAGGCCGAGTGGACCCAGGGGCTCATCGCCCGCATCGAGGGCGGGGCGTACACCTTCGCGGGAGAGGGAGAGCCGTTCGTCGGCGTCCTCGCCGAGGGCGAGGAGAACCCGTATGCGACGGGGGAGCGGCACCCCGGGGACGCTCGCTAATCAAGTTTGACGAATGCGCTCCACGGCATTACTTTGGGAGAGTAGTCAAGTTTGACTACATGTCGATCTTGGAGGGTGCCTCGATGACCGACGTGATCGTCGCGGAAGGCCTGCGGAAGCGGTACGGCGACAAGGCCGCCCTGGACGGGCTCGACCTGAGGGTCGCGGGCGGCAGCGTCCACGGCGTGCTCGGCCCCAATGGCGCGGGAAAGACCACCCTGGTCCGCGTCCTGTCCACCCTGTTGCGCCCGGACGAGGGCCGTGCCGAGGTGGCGGGCCACGACGTGGAGCGCCAGGCCTATGACGTACGGCTGCGTATCGGCCTGCTCGGCCAGCACGCGGCCCTCGACGAGGAGCTCGGCGGCCGCCAGAACCTGGAGATGTTCGGCCGCCTGTACCACCTGAGCGCCCGCCACGCGCGCGTGCGTGCCGACGAACTCCTGGAGCGCTTCGGCCTGGCGGACACCGGCCGCAAACCGGTCCGCGCCTACAGCGGCGGCATGCGGCGCCGCCTCGACCTGGCCGCTTCCCTCATCCGCGACCCGGAGGTGCTGTTCCTGGACGAACCCACGACCGGCCTCGACCCGCGCGGCCGCGCCGAGGTGTGGGCCGCGGTCCGCTCCCTGGTCGGCGGTGGTACGACGGTCCTGCTGACCACGCAGTACCTGGAGGAGGCCGACCAGCTCGCCGACCGCATCTCCCTCGTCGACCGGGGCCGGGTCGTCGCCGACGGCACGGCGGACGAGCTGAAGGCGCGAACCGGCGGAGACCGCATCGATGTGGTCCTGCGGGACGGGGGCCAACTGGGCGCGGCTGTCGCCCTGTTGCCTCTCGACGCGGCCGGGGTCTCGGTCGACCCCGACCGCCGGCTGCTCAGCGCTCCGGTCACCGACCGGATGGCGGCGCTCTCCGGTGTCGTACGGGCCCTGGAGGCGGCCGGAATCGAGGCGGAGGACGTGGTCCTGCGCCGGCCCACGCTGGACGAGGTGTTCCTGCACCTCACCGGCGACGACCACCGAGTGAAGGAGGCCGTGTGAGCACATACGCGCTGACCGATTCCTGGATCATGACCCGGCGCGAACTCGCCCACTGGGCACGGCAGCCGGTGCGGGTCCTCGTCGGGCTGGTCTTCCCCGTGATGCTGCTGCTGATGTTCGGCTATCTCGTCGGCGGCGGACGGGGCGTCGAGGGGGAGTACGTCGACTATCTGGTCCCGGGGATGCTCGCGCTGACCATGGCGTTCGGGCTGGAGGCGACCATGATCGCCGTCACCCAGGATCTCAACAAGGGCGTGATCGACCGCTTCCGGTCCATGCCGATGGCCAACGGGGCCGTCCTGGTGGGCCGTTCGGCTGCCGACATGCTCCAGTCCGTGCTGAGCCTGGCCGCGATGATCGGCGTCGGCCACGCGATCGGCTGGCGGGTCCACGGAGGTGTCGGCGGACTCCTGGCCGCAGTGGGCCTGTTGCTGCTCTTCCGGTTCGCGATGCTCTGGATCGGCATCCATCTGGCGATGGTCGCCGGGAAGCCGGAGATGGTGCAGGCCGTGCAGATCCTGGTCTGGCCGATCGGCTTCCTGTCGAACGCCTTCGCCACCCCGGACTCCATGCCCGGCCTGCTGGGCACGGTCGTCGACTGGAACCCGATGTCCCAGACGGCGACGGCCGTCCGGGACCAGCTGGGCGGCCCAGGTGGCGAACCAGGTCACGTATGGGCCGCGGTCCTGTGGCCGCTGGCCCTTCTGGCGGTGTTCTTCCCGCTGGCCCTACGGCGGTTCGCGCGCCTGAGCCGCTAGAGCCGTCGTCGTCGGTCAGCGGAACGGGGTGCCGTCCTCGTGCACCTGCATCTGCGGACGCCCGGTCACCAGCAGCCAGGCCGGCAGGGAGGCGATGCACAGCAGTGCGAGGATCGCGGACGAAGCCACCAGCAGGGCGGCGACGAACAGGCTCACCCAGGCCTGCCGGGTGACGGCGAGCAGCATGCCCAGCACCCCGGCCGCCACGCCGAGGGACGGGTGCACGGCGTCCACGAGTGCGTGGGCGCACAGCCCGAAGGCGACGCCGACGAACACGGCCGGGAAGATCCGCCCGCCCCGGAAGCCGCAGGAGGCCGCGACGAGCAGCGCGGCCAGCTTCACCACCGTCATGGTGGCGTACTCCCCGGCCGACCAGCCCGCCGGATCGGCCGCCAGCTCCCCGATCTCGTCGAGCCCCTTGAAGAGCGTCAGATGGCCCCCGACGGCCGCGAGCAGCCCCAGGACGAGTCCACCGACCGGAAGCGCCACCATCGGATGCCGCAGCCGCGCGAACGCGCCGTGGACGTACGGGAAGGACAGCACGGCCACCATGCCGAGCAGCGCGGCGGCCGACGCGACCACCAGCACCGCCAGCAGATCGCCCCAGTCGGGCTGCCCGAACGCGGGCAGCCCCAGGTCGAAGGTCGGATGGGCCACCAGGGTGGTCGTCAGCGCGGCGGCCGCGGCGGCCGCCAGCGGCCCGAAGACGTTGTCCCACAGCGCGCCCCTGAGCTGCCGCCCGGCCAGCGCCTCGGAGATCACCAGCGCCGCCGCCACCGGCGTTCCGAACAGCGCGCCGATCGTCGCCGCCTCCGCCAGCACCGGCCACAGTCCGCGCGGCAGTCGCGGGGCCAGCCGGCACCCCAGCCAGAAGGCGAGCCCCACGTTCACCGCGATGATCGGGTTCTCGGGGCCCAGGCTCGGCCCACCCGCGAGCATCAGCGCGGTCGCGAGCAGCAGCCCCGGCAGCACTGCGGGCGGCAGCACGGGAGCGTCCAGACCGGTGGTGGCCGGATCGGGACCGGCGTGCCCGGGCACCTTCCACACGACCAGGCCCACGGCCACCCCGGTCGCGGTGAGCACGACCAGCATCCACAGCACGGAGTACCGGCCCACCCCCAGCGCGTCCGGCAGGTTCCGCCACAGCACGTGCTGAAGCTCCTCGGCCGCCGCGCTCACCCCGAGGAGCAGCAGACTCGCGCCCACTCCGACGACGAAGGCAGGGAGGATCAGCGGCAGCAGCGCGCGGGCCGGGGTCGCCGGGGTGGTGGATGCCTGCTGCGCGGTGTCCTGGGCCACGGCCTCACGATAAGCGGACGAAACGGGCGGGACATCCGGAGATGTTCCTGCCGGGCTTGCACCTCACGCGGCGTGAGGAGCCACCGTGGAGCGCGTACCGAGAAGGGAGCGGACGAAGTGAGCTACTCCGTGGGACAGGTCGCGGGCTTCGCCGGCGTCACGGTGCGCACGCTGCACCACTACGACGACATCGGCCTGCTCGTGCCCAGCGAACGCAGCCACGCGGGCCACCGGCGCTACAGCGACGCCGACCTCGACCGGCTGCAGCAGATCCTGTTCTACCGCGAGCTCGGCTTCCCGCTCGACGAGGTCGCCGCCCTGCTCGACGACCCGGCCGCGGACCCGCGCGCGCATCTGCGCCGCCAGCACGAGCTGCTGACCGCCCGGATCGAGAAACTGCAGAAGATGGCGGCGGCCGTGGAGCACGCCATGGAGGCACGCACGATGGGGATCGATCTCACGCCGGAGGAGAGGTTCGAGGTGTTCGGGGACAAGGACCCGGAGCAGTACGCGCAGGAGGCGGAACAGCGGTGGGGCGGCACGGAGGCGTACGCCGAGTCGCAGCGCCGTGCGGCCCGCTACACCAAGGACGACTGGAAACGCATGCAGTCCGAGGTCGCCGACTGGGGCGAGCGCTACGACGCCCTGATGGCCGCCGGTGACGCACCGACCTCCCCGGCGGCCATGGACATGGCGGAGGAACACCGGCGGCACATCTGCGCCTGGTTCTACGACTGCCCGTACGAGATGCACCAGGGCCTGGCCGAGATGTACGTGTCGGACGAGCGCTTCAAGGCGTTCTACGACTCCATGCGCCCCGGTCTCGCCGAGCACCTGAGGGACGCGATCGGGGCGAACGCCGCCCGCCACACCACCTAGGCCACTCCTAGCCCCTGACCCGGGGTCTACTCCCGGGTCAGGACCACCGCCGTGCCGTAGGCGCACACCTCCGTGCCGACGTCCGCCGCCTCCGTCACGTCGAAGCGGAACATCAGCACGGCGTTCGCCCCGCGCGCGCGTGCCTGCGCGACGAGCCGCTCCATGGCCTGGTTGCGGGTCTGCACCAGCGTCTTCGTGAGCCCCTTGAGCTCACCGCCGACCATCGACTTCAGCCCGGCACCGATCTGGCTGCCGAGGTGCCGGGAGCGCACGGTCAACCCGAACACCTCGCCCAGCACCTCCTGGACCCGATGGCCGGGTACGTCGTTCGTCGTCACCACGAGCACGTCTGGCTGGGGCCCCTGGCCACCGCCGAATTCGTCAATACCCATGGCTCACAGCTTTGTCCCAGACCGAGCACAGTGCATCCTGGGGAGCCGCATGGAACCTGGGCCACCACGGCTGCGTTGATACTTTTGGGCAGCCAGTCCCAGCCCGTCCCCACACGCAGGAGCCACAATCCCGTGACCACGCTCGCGCTCGGCCCCGAGTGGCTCAGCCCCGACTATCTGATCGAGACCTTCAGCCTGCCAGGCATCCTGCTGATCGTCTTCGCCGAGTCGGGCCTCTTCGCGTTCCTGCCGGGCGACTCCCTGCTGTTCACGGCGGGTCTCTTCGTGGCCGAGGGGAACTTCATCAGCCAGCCCCTGTGGCTGGTCTGCACGCTCATCGTGCTGGCCGCCGTCCTCGGCGACCAGGTCGGCTACATGATCGGCAAGTTCTTCGGGCCGAGGCTCTTCAGCCGCCCCAACTCCAAGCTCTTCAAGCAGGAGAACCTGGAGAAGGCCCACGAGTTCATGGAGAAGTTCGGCCCCAAGGCCATCGTCCTGGCCCGCTTCGTCCCGATCGTGCGCACCTTCGCCCCCATCGTGGCCGGCGCCGGCCGGATGAAGTACCGCACCTTCCTGACGTACAACGTGATCGGCGGCGTGGCCTGGGGCACCGGCGTCACCCTCGCCGGCTACTGGCTCGGCCAGATCGACGCCATCAAGAAGAACGTCGAGGCGATCCTCGTCCTGATCGTCCTGGTCTCTGTGGTCCCGATCATCATCGAGTACCTCCGGGAGCGCGGAAGGAAGAAGCGGGCGGCGGCCCAGGCCCCGCCCCAGCAGCCGTACCAGCCCATGGACGACGCGACGACCCAGCTCCGCCGCATCCCGTCGGACGACCAGCAGCAGCCCCCTCAGCAGCAGAACGGCTACGACCAGTACTACGGCCAGCAGCAGCCGCAGCAACAGCAGCCGTACGCCCAGCAGTACCCGCAGAACTACGGCGACCAGCAGTACGGCCAGAACCAGCAGAACCAGCAGAACCCCTACAACAACCAGGGGTACTGAGAGCTGCCGGGGGCGCGGGTCAGAACCCCCGCGTCCTCTTGGCGGCCCGCCGCTTCCCCGCGGAACCGACCCTCAGGAACAACCGGGAGATCTCGGATCCCAGGTTGACCCCGATGGCGATGGCCATGGCGAGCGCCGCCGCCTTCGACAGGGACACCAGCCCTTCGTCCACCTCGTTCCCGGCGATCGACAACAACCCGAAGTACGTGGCGGAACCCGGCAGCAGGGGTCCGATCGCCGCTGTCGTGTACGGCAGCGCGGACGCGAACCGGTACCGGGACAGCAACTGCCCGAACAACCCGACGAGTCCGGCCGCGACGGCCGTAGAGGCGACCGGTGAGAACTCGCCGGTGTAGTGCATCGCGCCGTAGACACACCAGGCGACGCCGCCGTTCAACGTGACGGCCAGCACGGTGGATCGTTCCTGCTGCAGCAGTACGGCGAAGGTCAGCGACAGCAGCATCGACGCCGCGATCTGCCACAGCGGCCGCGGATCCGTCGACAGCGCCTCGTCGGGGTTGAGATGCGCGCCCAGCTGCACGCCGACGTAGAGCATCACCAGCACGCCGACCACGATGCCCACGAAGAAGTACATGACCTCGAGGAGCCGGGCCGACGCGGTGATGTAGAAGCCGGTCAGCCCGTCCTGGACGCCCGCCACCAGCGCCCGCCCGGGCAGCAGCGCGAACAGCCCACCGGTGATGACCGCGGACGCCTTCACGTCCACGTGGGCCAGCGTCAGCGCGATCCCGATCGCGGCGGGCGGCATCGCGGCGACCGTGAACTGGTAGAACTCCGGCAGCCCGCGCCCCGCGCACAGCCACGCCAGCCGGTCGCCGAGCATGGCGCCCAGCATGGCCGCGACGAACACGAGCAGGTCACCGCCGACCAGCACGGAGGCCGCCCCCGCGAGCAGCCCGCTCGCCGAGGTGAGCACCCAGGTCGGATAGGGGTGCCGGTTGCGGCGGATCTCCGCGAGCCGCCGGTAGGCGTCCTCCAGGGAGATGGCCGTCTCGGGGTCGCTGAGGTCGTCCACGAGCTGGAACACGGCCGCAAGGCGCGTGTAGTCGGTGCCGCGCCGCCGTACGGTCCTGGAGGCCGTCACGGGATCGTCCACGAGCGACGGCTGGTACGTGATCGACAGCAGGGTGAAGGTGACGTTCGGCTCGCAGCGGTCCAGGCCGTAGGACCGGCAGACGGCGAACATCGCCGCCTCCACGTCCTCCGCGCCCTCACCGCCCGCGAGCAGCAGCTCGCCGATACGCAGCGTCAGGTCGAGCACGCGCGGGACGGCCGGACCGGCGTCGTCCTCGGACTTGTGCACCAGCTCCGGCGCGGGCCGCTCGGCCACCGGCATCCGTAGCATCGTGCGCATCCGGTCCTGCCAGGGCACGTCCTTGGTGAGGCTGACCACCGGTATGCCGGTCGGCGGGGTGAACGCGGGCGGCGCGTCCTTCGCGCTGTACGTGCGGGGCGCAGTGAACGCCGACCCCTCGGGCTCCGCGGCCGTCGGCTGCGGGACGTCCAGCCCCTTCGGCAGCGCGAACTCGGACGTGGTCTCCGGCTCGCCGCCGACGGTTCTGGACATGGCGAGCCCGTCGGGAACGGCGAACTCGGACGTGATCTCGGAGTCGTAGAAACTCCTCGCCTCGTCAGACTGCGGCTTGCGGTGCTCCGCCTCCGTCACTCCGTAACGCTCCCTGAACGACACATTCCGTAGGCCTCAGTATGCGCGGGCATGCTGACGGGCCGCACGCGTGCGCGTGCGGCCCGTCAGAAGCACAGGGCTCAGTGGCCGCCCGAGTCCTTGAAGCGCTTGTAGGACCGCTCGATCTCGGCCTCGGCGTCGACGCGGCCGACCCAGTCGGCGCCCTCGACGGACTTGCCGGGCTCCAGGTCCTTGTAGACCTCGAAGAAGTGCTGGATCTCCAGGCGGTCGAACTCGGAGACGTGGTGGATGTCGCGCAGGTGCTCCACCCGCGGGTCCGTCGCCGGGACGCACAGCAGCTTGTCGTCACCGCCGGCCTCGTCCGTCATGCGGAACATGCCGATCGCACGGCACTTGATGAGGCAGCCCGGGAACGTCGGCTCGTCAAGAATGACCAGCGCGTCCAGCGGGTCGCCGTCCTCGCCGAGAGTGTTCTCGACGAAGCCGTAGTCGGTCGGGTAGGCGGTCGAGGTGAAGAGTCGACGGTCCAGGCGGATCCGACCGGTCTCGTGGTCCACCTCGTACTTGTTCCGCGAACCCTTCGGGATCTCGATCGTGACGTCGAACTCCACCGGTGGCTCCTCCATGATCAACACATAGTTCTGGTGGTTAAGTGTCCCTCACGCTGGTGTGTGATCGCGAAAGGGGCTGTTGGTCGTGCCTGAACTGAGGCCTTGGCGGGCCGCGAGACCGCATGCGACGCGGGTCGCGAACGCCGTACGACCGCGTCTGGCACGCGCCGCGGGCGCCGTACGTCCAGGACTGACCCGGGCCACGGACGCCGTACAGCCGTACCTGGTACGGACCGTCGCCGCCGTGAAACCGCAGGTCACACGGCTTGCTCGGATTCCTCGCCCGAAGGCCGTCAGGACCTGGCAGTACACTGCGGGCGCCGCCACCGCCGGTCTGGCGCTGGCCGCCACCGTGGCGACCGCCGCCGGTCCGTGGGACTCCTCGGGTCAGCGTACGGCCGAGCGGGACCGGGCGGTCGCCCTCGAGCGGACGGGTGGCACAGATCACGGAGGTGATTCCGGTTCGGCGGCCGCCGGGCCGGGCCCCGCTCCGAGCGCCCCGTCCGTGCTCACCGCACTGGGCGGCGCGGCCAACACGGTGAAGTCCGCCCCGACCGGCCAAGCGCTCGCCGCCGTCCTCGGCCCGCTCCTCGGCAACACCGCGCTCGGCACCCGCCACACGGCGGCCGTCGTGGACGTCGCCACCGGCAAACGGCTCTACGGCGCGGGTGCCGGCACGGCACTGACCCCCGCCTCCACCACGAAGATCGCCACCGCCGTCGCCGCCCTGTCGGCCCTGGGCGCCGACCACCGCCTCGTCACGCGCGCGGCCCTGGAAGCCGACACCAAGGAGCTCGTCCTCGTCGGCGGCGGCGACCCCACGCTCACCGCCCGCGCGGACGCCCAGGGCTGGGCGAGCCTGCGTGAACTGGCCGAGGAGACCGCCACGGCCCTGAAGAAGCGGGGCATCAAGACGGTCACGCTGTCCTACGACAAGACCCTCTACGCGGGCTCCGAGATCCACCCGATCGGGGTCAACGACAACCTCGCCCCCGTCAGCGCCCTGATGGTGGACGAGGCCCGCACCGACGGCACGGCCAGTGGACCCGCGCCGCGTACGACGGACCCGGCGGCAGACGCGACCCGCACGTTCGCCCGGTTCCTGTCGGACCACGGGATCAGGACGACCTCACCCGGACCCTCCAAGGCGACCGGCCGCGCCGAGAACCTCGCCGAGGTCCTCTCGCCGCCCCTGTCCGCCCTGGTCGAACGCATGCTGACCAACAGCGACAACGACATCGCCGAAGCCCTCGCCCGCCAGACCGCCGTGGCGGACAGTCAGCGCGCCGACTTCGCGGGCGGCGGCAAGGCGATCCGTGCCCAGCTGAAGAAGCTCGGACTCCCGCTCGCCGGCGCCGACTTCCACGACGGCAGCGGACTCGACCGGGACGACCGGCTCACCGCGAACCTGCTGACGTCCCTGTTGGTGAAGGCGGGTGACCCGGCTCACCCGGACCTGAGACCCGCCCTCACCGGCCTTCCGGTGGCCGGCTTCACCGGCACCCTGACCAGCCGTTACACGGACGGCGCGGCAGGCGTCGTACGGGCGAAGACGGGCACCCTGACCGGGGTGAACACCCTGGCCGGGACGGTCGTGGACCAGGACGGCCGGCTGCTGGCCTTCGCATTCCTGACCTCGGACACGACGGACCCGGGGGCGGCGCAGAACGCGCTGGATCGCACCGCCTCGGCGCTGGCGGCCTGCGGATGCGGCTGACCCGGCACCCGCCTTGCCCTCCCGCGTGGCCTGCCCCAAGTGGGAACGCTCACGTACGGTTGACGCATGACGAGCATCGGTGGTGCCGAGATGGTCGACTGGAATCTCGCGGTGGCGACCGCGACCCGGCTCGTGCGGCCGGGCCCCGACGTGAGCCGTGACGAGGCCCGGGCCGTCGTCGCGGAACTGCGCCGGCACGCCAAGGCCTCGGAGGGACACGTCCGCGGCTTCACCCGGATGGGGACGGAAGGCGTCCACGACACTCCCGTACTCGTCGTCGACCGCCCCGGCTGGGTCCGGGCGAACGTCGCCGGGTTCAGGGAGATCCTCAAACCGCTCCTGGAGAAGATGCAGGAGCGGCGCGGCAACAGCCCCGGCGGCGCGGTCCTCGGGGCCGTCGGCGGCAAGGTGACGGGCGTCGAACTCGGGATGCTCCTGTCGTTCCTGTCCTCCCGCGTCCTCGGCCAGTACGAGACCTTCGCCCCGGCCACCCGCGAACTCCCGGCGGGGGAGAACGGCGGCGGCCGGCTCCTCCTGGTCGCCCCGAACATCGTGCACGTGGAGCGCGAACTCGACGTCCAGCCCCACGACTTCCGCCTCTGGGTGTGTCTGCACGAGGAGACGCACCGCACGCAGTTCACGGCGGTGCCCTGGCTGCGTGACCATCTGGAGGGCGAAATCCAGTCGTTCCTCGGGGAGACCGAGGTCGACCCCATGACCGTCCTGGAGCGCATCCGGGAGGCCGCCCAGTCGCTGGCCGGCGGGCGTCCAGAGGGCGAGGAGGAGGACGAGGGACGCTCTCTCGTGGAGATCGTGCAGACACCGGCCCAGCGGGAGATCCTCGGCCGCCTCACCGCCGTGATGTCCCTCCTGGAGGGCCACGCCGACTTCGTCATGGACGGAGTGGGCCCGGCCGTCGTGCCGAGCGTCGCCGAGATCCGCGAGAAGTTCCAGCAGCGGCGGGCCAAGGGCGCCTCCCGCCTGGACATGGCCCTGCGCAAGCTGCTCGGCCTGGACGCCAAGCTCCGGCAGTACCGCGACGGCGAACGCTTCGTGCGGGCCGTCGTCGACCAGGTCGGCATGGACGGCTTCAACCGCGTGTGGACCTCCCCCAACACGCTCCCGACCAAGACGGAGATCGCCAAACCGGCGGACTGGGTCGCGCGGGTGCATCGCAAAGCCGAGTCGTGAACCGCGTACGGACGTCGTGAGAGGAATCCGGCCGACGGCAGGCGAACGCCCCTTCAATCACCCGTCCGAGGGACCGTGAGCGAGGGGTAGGCGTGCAATGCTCGGGGAACGCCCCGGTTCTGTCACCATCTACACACTCTGAGTGACCGAACCTCGGGCTCACCCCCCGAAAACTTCATGAAGGGAACCGGACATGGGTCCCCATCCTGCGGTCGCGGCGATACGCCTGGCGGTCCGCCGCGTCCTCCACGACATCCTCAACGACCATCACGCTTCTGCTGACCGTCCCGCTTCCGGCGAGCAGAGCCCGCACGAGCGCCCGCCGTCGCCGCTCGTGCTCGTGGCATGCTCCGGCGGTGCCGACTCCATGGCCCTCGCCTCCGCCCTCGCCTTCGAGGCTCCCAAGCTCGGCATCCGCGCCGGCGGCGTCACCGTCGACCACGGCCTCCAGCCCGGCTCCGACCAGCGCGCCGAGGAAGTCGCCCTCAGGCTGCGCGAACTCGGCCTGGACCCCGTCGAGTCCACCGCCGTGACGGTCGGCCGCGAAGGCGGTCCCGAGGCCGCCGCGCGCGACGCCCGCTACGCCGCCCTCGACGCGGCGGCCGAACGCCACGGCGCCGCCGCCGTCCTGCTCGGCCACACCCGCGACGACCAGGCCGAAACCGTCCTGCTCGGCCTCGCCCGCGGCTCCGGCACCCGCTCGCTGTCCGGCATGGCCGCGGTCTCGGGGGCCGACGGCCGTTATCGCCGGCCCTTCCTCGAACTCGACCGGCAGATCGCCCGCAAGGCCTGCATGGTCCAGTCCCTGCCCGTCTGGGACGACCCGCACAACACCGACCCCGCCTACACGCGCTCCCGGCTGCGCCACGAAGGCCTGCCCGCCCTGGAGAAGGCGCTCGGCAAAGGAGTCGTCGAGGCCCTCGCCCGTACGGCCCAGCTCTCCCGCGACGACGCCGACGCCCTCGACGCCTGGGCCCGCCGGGCCGAGGCCTCCGTACGCGACGCCGCCGGCCTCCTGGAGTGCGCCAAGCTCTACGCCCTGCCGCCCGCCGTGCGCCGCCGCATCCTGCGCCAGGCGGCCATCGAGGCGGGCGCTCCGGCCGGTTCGCTCTTCGCCCGTCACATCGAGGAAGTCGACCGTCTGATCACCGGCTGGCGCGGCCAGGGAGCCATCAATCTCCCGGGCAAGGTCGTCGCCCAGCGGCAGGGTGGCAGACTGGTGATTCGGCAAGGCTGAACCCTTTGCTCCCCTCGGGGAGTGACGGACGGCTGGTGGGACGACCGAAAGTGATGCGGTGGACGCGAAAGACATGGGTGCCGACCTCAAAGAGGTACTCATCACCAAGGAAGAGATCGACGCGAAGCTCGTGGAGCTCGCCGCGAAGATCGACGCGGAGTACGCGGGCAAGGACCTGCTGATCGTCGGCGTCCTCAAGGGCGCGGTGATGGTCATGGCCGACCTCGCGCGGACGCTGTCCACCCCTGTCACGATGGACTGGATGGCCGTGTCGTCGTACGGCGCGGGCACCCAGTCCTCCGGCGTGGTGCGGATCCTCAAGGACCTCGACACCGACATCAAGGGCAAGCACGTCCTGATCGTCGAGGACATCATCGACTCCGGCCTGACGCTGTCCTGGCTGCTGTCCAACCTGGGCTCCCGCGAGCCGGAGTCGCTCAAGGTGTGCACCCTGCTGCGCAAGCCGGACGCCGCCAAGGTCGCCATCGACGTCGAGTGGGTCGGCTTCGACATCCCCAACGAGTTCGTCGTGGGCTACGGTCTCGACTACGCCGAGAAGTACCGCAACCTCCCGTTCGTCGGTACGCTCGCGCCCCACGTCTACGGCGGCTGAGCCAGACGGCTCAAGCCCTGTAAGACGATCGGGAACCCCAGCGGGTTTCGCGCCGTTGGAGCATGCAGACGGGTTCGACAGCTCTCCCGTGCGGCTTCGGCCCACAATGCTGGGGTACCGTCAGAAGAACTGTCTTATCAAACTCACTATGGCAGGAGGGACGGGGCGACACCGCTCCGTATGGATGGACGTGAAGCGATACTTCCGTGGGCCGGTCATGTGGATCGTGCTGGCCGTCCTTGCCGTGGTCGTGTTGATGCAGGTCGTCGGCTCGTCCGGCGGCTACAAGACGGTGGACACCGGCCAGGTCGTCCAGGCGATCAATGACAACAAGGCCGAATCAGCCAAACTGACCACCGGCGACGAGAACACCATCAAGGTGCAGCTCAAGGACGGCGAAAAGGTCGAGGGCAGCTCGAAGATCCAGGCGAGCTACATCGGCGACCAAGGCCGTGACCTTGCCACCGTGCTGCAGAACAAGTACCAGGACAAGCAGATCCCCGACGGGTACACCGTCTCGCCGACGAAGCAGAACGCCTTCGTCGGGATCCTGCTCTCCCTGCTCCCCTTCGTCCTCATCGTGGTCGTCTTCCTGTTCCTGATGAATCAGATGCAGGGCGGCGGCTCCCGGGTCATGAACTTCGGGAAGTCCAAGGCGAAGCTCATCACCAAGGACACCCCGAAGACGACGTTCTCGGACGTCGCAGGCTCGGACGAGGCGGTCGAGGAGCTCCAGGAGATCAAGGAGTTCCTCCAGGAACCGGCGAAGTTCCAGGCGGTCGGGGCCAAGATCCCCAAGGGCGTACTGCTGTACGGCCCTCCCGGCACCGGCAAGACCCTGCTCGCGCGCGCCGTCGCGGGCGAGGCCGGTGTCCCCTTCTACTCGATCTCGGGTTCCGACTTCGTCGAGATGTTCGTCGGTGTCGGTGCCTCCCGAGTCCGTGACCTCTTCGAGCAGGCCAAGGCGAACGCCCCGGCGATCGTCTTCGTCGACGAGATCGACGCGGTCGGCCGCCATCGCGGCGCCGGCCTCGGCGGCGGTCACGACGAGCGCGAGCAGACGCTGAACCAGCTGCTCGTCGAGATGGACGGCTTCGACGTCAAGGGCGGTGTGATTCTCATCGCCGCGACGAACCGGCCCGACATCCTCGACCCGGCCCTCCTGCGCCCCGGCCGCTTCGACCGCCAGATCGCGGTCGACCGCCCGGACATGCAGGGCCGTCTGGAGATCCTCAAGGTTCACCAGAAGGGCAAGCCGGTCGCTCCGGACGTCGACCTCTCGGCCGTCGCCCGCCGCACCCCGGGCTTCACCGGCGCGGACCTGTCGAACGTGCTGAACGAGGCGGCGCTCCTCACGGCGCGCAGCGACAAGAAGCTCATCGACAACCACTCGCTGGACGAGGCCATCGACCGTGTCGTGGCGGGCCCGCAGAAGCGGACCCGGATCATGTCGGACAAGGAAAAGAAGATCACCGCGTACCACGAGGGCGGACACGCCCTGGTCGCGGCGGCTTCCCCGAACTCCGACCCGGTCCACAAGATCACGATCCTCTCGAGAGGCCGTGCTCTGGGCTACACGATGGTTCTGCCGGACGAGGACAAGTACTCGACCACGCGCAACGAGATGCTGGACCAGCTGGCTTACATGCTGGGCGGCCGCGCGGCCGAGGAACTGGTCTTCCACGACCCGACGACCGGCGCTGCGAACGACATCGAGAAGGCCACCGCAACGGCCCGCGCGATGGTCACGCAGTACGGCATGACCGAGCGTCTCGGAGCCATCAAGTTCGGTGGCGACAACACCGAGCCGTTCCTGGGCCGCGAGATGTCGCACCCGCGTGACTACTCGGAAGAGGTCGCCGCGCTGGTCGACGAAGAGGTCAAGAAGCTGATCGAGACGGCGCACAACGAGGCCTGGGAAATCCTGGTCGAGAACCGCGACGTCCTCGACCAGCTGGTCCTCCAGTTGCTGGAGAAGGAGACGCTGAACAAGGAGCAGATCGCCGAGATCTTCGCTCCCATCGTCAAGCGTCCCCCGCGGCCGGCCTGGACCGGATCCTCCCGGCGTACGCCCTCCACCCGTCCGCCGGTGCTCTCCCCCAGGGAGCTCGCACTGACGAACGGCGCCAACGGCGCGGCCCCGGCGATCTCCACCGCCAAGGCCACCGCGTCGGAGCCGGTCGCGGATGCGGTTCCCGAGGAGCGCCCCGAGAGCTGACGCTCACCCGTCCCGCGCCGGTGACCTCACCGGACCCGGAATGGATGCCGCGCCCCCCAGGTTTTAGCCTGGGGGGCGCGGCGTTTTTCGGCCGTTGAGGGACTCTAGGAACGAGGCACCAGATGACCGACCCCGTGACGCTGGACGGCGAGGGCACCATCGGCGAGTTCGACGAGAAGCGCGCCGAGAACGCCATCCGCGAGCTGCTGATCGCGGTCGGTGAGGACCCGGACCGAGAGGGCCTGCGGGAAACGCCGGCGCGGGTGGCTCGGTCGTACAAGGAGATATTCGCGGGGCTGTGGCAGAAGCCCGAGGACGTGCTGACCACGACGTTCGACCTGGGGCACGACGAGATGGTGCTTGTGAAGGACATCGAGGTGTACTCGACCTGTGAGCATCACCTGGTGCCGTTCCGGGGCGTCGCCCATGTCGGGTACATCCCGGCCACCACGGGCAAGATCACGGGGCTGTCGAAGCTGGCCCGGCTCGTGGACGTCTATGCCCGCCGGCCGCAGGTGCAGGAACGACTCACCACGCAGATAGCGGATTCCCTGATGGAGATCCTGGAGCCGCGTGGCGTGATCGTCGTCGTGGAGTGCGAGCACATGTGCATGTCGATGCGGGGCATCCGCAAGCCCGGTGCGAAGACGCTCACGTCGGCCGTGCGCGGTCAGCTGCGGGACGCGGCGACGCGCAACGAGGCGATGAGCCTCATCATGGCGCGCTGACCGGCCGGGCTGTTTTCGGGTCGCTGTTTTCGGGCCTCAGGCCGTCGACGCGGCGCCCGTGTTCCGGTCGTCGTCCTCCGGAAGCTTGCACACGCGCTCCAGGAAGATGGCCGCCGCTATCACCGCGATACCTGCCAGGACCGAGAAGCCGGCATAGATGGCCTGGTCGCGGCGGGCGGGGATGTCCAGGTATTCCAGGAGGAAGACGCCGGTGCCGCCGTACATGCCGGAGACGAGGGCGGCGACCAGGGCGCTGGCCTGGCCGAAGACGACCGCGCGGGCGGCCATCAGCGGGTCGACGCCCTTCGCCTCGGGGACGCGCTCGCGCTGGGCCTTCAGGCGGGAGCGGATGGAGAGCGCCGTGGCCATGAGGACCACGGCGATCAGGGCGAGAACGATGGGGGCGGCCAGCGGGACGCTGGGCAGGGTCCCGACCGAATTCCACAGGCGGGCGCCCGCCCAGGACAGGATCCCGGCCACGGCGAAGACGCCGGCCAGCAGCCTGATACGCAGCTCTCTCACGGTGCCCCTTCAGCTCCCCCGAGGTCCTTGGGCTGTCCCACGGACAGTGGTCGTCTTGACCTTAACGGCTATTCGGGCAGCTGGAGTTCCAGGTCCTTGCGGGGTTCCACCCCGTTTCGCGTGACGGTGTCGAGGAGTTCGGCGACCGGGCCGCGACCGGGCAACTGGGCCTCGGGTTCCACGTCGTGCCAGGGGGCGAGCACGAACGCGCGCTCGTGGGCGCGGGGGTGGGGCAGGGTGAGGACCGGATCGTCGGAGACCACGTCGGCGTACGCGACGATGTCGACGTCGAGGGTGCGCGGGCCCCAGCGCTCGTCCCGCACCCGGTTGAAGGCCTCCTCGACCGCGTGCGCCCGCTCCAGCAGGGAGGACGGGGGGAGCGTGGTCTTCAGCACGACGACCGCGTTGAAGTACGACGGCTGGCTGTCGGCCGCCACGCCCCACGGCTGCGTCTCGTAGACGGGGGAGACGGCCTTGATGCGGACCCCGGGTGTGTCCTCCAGGGCGTCGATGGCCCCCTGGAGGGTCTCCAGGCGATTGCCGAGGTTGGAACCGAGGGAAAGCACGGCCCGCTTCGGGTTGTGGAGGGTGGTGTCGGCGGCGTCCACCTGCTGCACGACGGAGGCGGGCACCGGCTGTACGGTCGGGTCGCTGTGACCCGCGGCGAAGGACGCGGTCATACTCGGCTCCGGGTGATGGTGACGGTCACGTCGTCGAAGGGCACGGTGATCGGTGCGTCGGGTTTGTGGACCCTGACCTCGACCTCCTCTACCCCCTCGTGCTTCAGACAGGCCTGGGCGATGCGCTCTGCGAGCGTCTCGATGAGGTTGACGGGTTCGCCCTCGACGACGGCCACGACCTCCTCCGCCACGATGCCGTAGTGCACGGTCTTCGTCAGGTCGTCGTCGGCGGCGGCCGGCCGGGTGTCGAGTCCCAGGACGATGTCCACGATGAAGGTCTGGCCCTCCTCGCGTTCCTTGGGGAACACACCGTGGTGCCCGCGGGCCTTCAGGCCGCGCAGCGCGACACGATCCACGCGAATCACTCCTGCAATCGTCGGTGACGGCCGGTCCGTACCGTGTGCGGGCGGTACACCGGCCTCGAACGAATCTACCTGCGAGCACTGACAGGGCCGGGCCACGGGGGCGCGAGCCGGTGCCGGGGTCCGGAGGTTTCACCGTGTGTTTCCCCTGGGGAACCCGGCGGCTCACGGGTTGGTAGCCGCCCATACCCAGGGGTTCGTGATTCCAACCACTTCTTGGTTCCGACGGGTTCAGGAAGGGGCTTCCCCGTCCTCGTCCTCGTCGTTCTCGGCCAGCACCGGAGAGGCGTGGTGGGACCACATCTTCCAGCCCTCGGGGGTGCGGCGGAACACGTTCGTGGCGACCACCAGCTGGCCGACGAGCGGACCGAGCTCCTCGCCGCCCTCGGGTGCCGGGCCGCCGCTGAGGATGTTCTCGGTGCACGTCACCAGGGCGGTGTCGCCGGTGACGGAGACGTGCACGTCCGTGAGGAAGAACTGGATGTAGTCCGTGTTCGCCATGATCAGCGCGTACGACCTGAGGACCTCTCCGCGACCGGTCAGCACGGGCCAGCCGGGGTGCACGCAGGAGACCACGCCGACGTCGGCCGGGTCGTGGTACTCCTCGTCGACGCCCAGGTCGGCAGGGGTGAGCCAGAACGAGGACAGCTCCTCGAAGTCACCGCGCTCCAGCGCCTCGTAGAAGGCGGTGTTGGCGGCTTCCACCTGTTCCACGTCGGTGTGGGGGGCGCTCACCGGGCTCCTTCCACGGCGCGGGCGACCCGTACCGCGTCCGCCGTCGCGCGCACCTCGTGCACGCGCACCGCCCATGCGCCGGCGTGCGCCGCGAGGGCGGAGACGGCGGCCGTGGCGGCGTCGCGCTCGCGTGCGGGCGGCGGGGCGCCTTCCGGACCGGCGAGGACACGGCCGAGGAACCGCTTGCGGGAGGCGGCGACGAGGAGGGGGTGGCCGAGGCCGAGGAGACGGTCGAGGTGGGAGAGGAGGACCAGGTCGTGCTCGGCGTCCTTGGAGAAGCCGAGGCCCGGGTCGACGACGACACGGTCGGGAGAGATGCCGCCCTCGAGGACGGCGTCCACACGCGCGTGGAGCTCGTCGACGACCTCGGCGACGACGTCGGCGTAGACGCCCTTGACGTTGCCGCCCGCCAGGAAGCCGCGCCAGTGCATGACGACGAAGGGGGCACCCGCGTCGGCGACGACCGGGATCATCGCGGGGTCGGCGAGGCCGCCGCTGACGTCGTTGACGAGGGCCGCGCCGGCGGCGAGGGCCTGTTCGGCGACGGAGGCGCGCATGGTGTCGACCGAGACGGTGACGCCTTCGGAGGCGAGGCCGCGGACGACGGGGATGACGCGCCGGAGCTCCTCGTCCTCATCCACCCGGGTGGCTCCGGGGCGGGTGGACTCGCCGCCGACGTCGACGAGGTCGGCGCCCTCCTCGACGAGGGCGAGGCCGTGCTTGACGGCGGCCGTCGTGTCGAACCAGCGGCCGCCGTCGGAGAAGGAGTCGGGGGTGACGTTCACGACTCCCATGACCGCGCAGCGGTCCCATTCCGGAAGGCCCGCGACGCGCCCGCGTCCGCTCTGCTTGCTCATGCGTTCAGCCTAGGCCCAGCGTGGAGCGCCGGGACCGCGCGGCCTGTGGCTCAGGCCGCTCTGACGTCCCGCTCCGCGACCGCGTGGGCACACACGCGTGCGGTGTGCGAGCGGCGGCGCAGGAAGCGCGGCAACGGGAGGGCGAGGTTGACGAAGCCCTCCGCCTGCATGGCGGCGAAGCCGATGCGCGGGAGGTCGCCGGAGGCCCGGTAGACGACGAACCGGGGTTCCCAGCGGGGCTGGAACTTGGCGTTGAACTTGTACAGGGACTCGATCTGGAACCAGCGGGACAGGAAGACCAGCAGACCCCGCCAGGCGCGCAGGACCGGGCCCGCGCCGATCTTCTCGCCGCGCGCGAGTGCCGCGCGGAACATCGCGAAGTTGAGCGACACGCGCGTGATGTCGAGCTTCGGGGCGGCCTGGAGGGCGGCCACGATCAGCAGTTCGTTCATGCCGGGGTCCGCCGAGCGGTCCCGCCGCATCAGGTCCAGGGAGACGCCGTCCGTGCCCCACGGTACGAAGTGCAGGATCGCCTTGAGATCGCCGTAGGGGCCGGGCTGGTCGTCGGCCTTGTGGGCGGTGGCGATGAGGCAGTCGCCGTCGGCCAGGTCGCCGATGCGGCCCAGGGCCATGGAGAAGCCGCGCTCGGTGTCGGTGCCGCGCCAGTCCTCGGCGGCCTGCCGGATCCGCTCCAGTTCGGTCTCCCCGACGTCACGGACGCGCCGCACCCGGGTCTCGTAACCGGCCCGCTCGATGCGCTTGACCATCTGTCGCACATTGCGCATCGCGCGGCCGGCGAGCGAGAAATCCGCGACGTCCACCACCGCCTCGTCGCCCAGTTCGAGGGCGTCCAGGCCGGTCTCGCGGGTCCACACCTCGCCGCCGGTCTCCGAACAGCCCATGACGGCGGGTGTCCAGGAGTGCGCCTGGGCCTCGTCCATGAAGCGCTCGATGGCGCCCGGCCAGGCCTCGACGTCGCCGATCGGGTCGCCGCTGGCGAGCATCACGCCCGAGACGACGCGGTAGGTCACGGCCGCCTTGCCGCTGGGGGAGAAGACGACGGCCTTGTCGCGGCGCAGCGCGAAGTGGCCGAGGGAGTCGCGGCCGCCGTGCTTGGCCAGCAGGGCCCGCAGCCGGCTCTCGTCCTCTTCAGTGAGGTGGGCGGCCGGGTGCTCGGGGCGGAAGGCGAGGTAGATCGTGGTGATCGCCGTGAGCAGGCCCAGGGCGCCCAGGGAGGCGCCGACGGTCCATGAGGTGTCGCCCTGGTAGTCGACGGGGCCCTCGAAGCCGAACAGCCCGTACAGGACGTGCGTGATGCGATCGGCCAGGCTCGGGTTTCCGACCATGCGGTTCGGGTGGGCGCTGACGATGATCAGCCCGAGCGCGAGGGAACCGGCGCCCATGAGGACGAAGTTGGCGAGTGCGCGCCAGCGGCTGCGCGGGTCGGGCAGCGCCCTGAACTGGTCGCGGTGGCGCAGCAGCGGCGCGAGCAGGGCGAGCGAGATGGCCGCCCCGACGAGTGAGTGACGGTACGTGAACTGCGCCAGTGCGCCCGCCGGCAGCAGTGCCACGGCCGCCCGCCAGGCCCGGCGCTTGCGGCGCCTGAGGCCGTGGGCGAGCAGCAGCAACAGCACGCCGGTGCTGAGCGAGAGCGCGGCCGCGAACGGGCCGAGCGCGCCGGGCAGTACCTCGGCCATGGTGTGCATACGACTGTGCCGGAAGCGCGGAAAGACGCCGGCGGCGATGTCCAGAAGACCTACGAGGGCGCAGGCTCTGGCGACGAGGACGGGGACGGCCTCGGGGCGCGGCCCGTGCAGTGCACGCCGCAGCCGTGTTGATCGGATCGGAACCCCGCCCGACATTTCCTCATCTGTCCTGACAGACATCGCATCCCATGGTTCTGCGAGTGACTCTGGATCCGGAGCCCCGATTCGGGCATCCGGCGACATTGCGCCCTCTAGGACGGTGTCTCGTGAGGAGAGGTTCACTCATCTCCTCAAAGCCGTTTCAAAGGCCGAGGAAAGCGAAAGCAAGCAATGGGTCTCACGAGCAACAACACGCTGGTGCTGGCGGTCCTGGCCGCCGTGGCGCTGTTCGCCGCCACGGTGTGGTTCTGGCCGCGTCTGGCGCGGCGCGGCTGGCGGCCCGTCGGCGGCCGGATCGGGCTGCTGCTCGCGACACAGCTCTCGCTCTTCGTGTCGGTGGGGCTCGCCGCCAACCACGCCTACGGGTTCTACGCCTCCTGGACCGACCTGTTCGGCCGGGAGACCGACCAGGGCGTGGTGGTCGACCACACCTCGGGCGACCGCTCGCGTGGGCCCCTGAGGGTGACCGAGATCGGGGACGTGCCCGGAAGGGGCGGCTTTCGGCCGTCGTCGGTCGGGCAGGTTCAGAAGGTCGACATCGTCGGCCCCACGTCACACATCGCCAGCCCCGCGTACGTCTATCTGCCGCCGGAGTATTTCCAGGAGCGCTATCGCGCGCGTACCTTCCCCGCGGCCGTCGTGCTGACCGGTTATCCGGGCACCGCGCGAGCTCTGGTGGACAAACTCCACTATCCGCGCACGGCGCTGGAACTGACCAAGGACGGCCGTATGCGGCCGATGATCCTGGTGATGATGCGGCCGACGGTGGCACCGCCGCGGGACACCGAGTGCGCGGACGTTCCGGATGGTCCGCAGACCGAGTCGTTCTTCGCGAAGGACCTGCCGGAAGCGGTGACCGCGCACTACCGGGTGGGCAGGGAACCGGGGAGTTGGGGGATCATCGGCGACTCCACAGGCGGCTACTGCGCGCTGAAGCTCGCCATGCACCATCCCAAGGTGTACGCCGCGGGGGCGGGGCTCTCCCCGTACTACAACGCTCCCGTCGACCCCACCACGGGCGATCTCTTCCAGGGCGACAAGGCGCTGCGCGACCGCGCGAACCTGTGGTGGTGCCTCAAACACCTGCCCGCGCCCGACACCTCACTGCTCGTCAGCAGCAGCAAGGTGGGCGAGACGAACTACAAGGACACGCTGAAGTTCATAGAGCGGGTGAAGGCCACGGAAACGACGCGGATCTCGTCGATCATCCTGGAAAGCGGCGGGCACAACTTCAACACCTGGCGACGGGAGATCCCGGCGACCTTGCAGTGGGTCAGCGAGCGGCTGAGTGATCGATGAGTGATCAATACGCCGAATTCGGCGGCCGTTCCGATTCTGATGTCGTGTGAAGGCAACGGGGTGGCTGTGTTTTTACGGGGCGGGGCACCACGATTCGCCTACGCGCGGTAAGTTTCTGGCCATGCCACGTGGACGTCACCGCCATTCCCCGCCCTTGCACAGGCTGCTGCCTCCGTCGGCGATCGCTGGCGTCTCCCTCGTCTGTGCCTTCGGCCCCTGGGTGTTCTCGCAAGAGGCCGTGCTGCGCGTGATAGCCGCGTTCGCCGCGGCGGTCGCGGTCGTGGGGGCGGCCGTCATGCGCCGTTGGGACGCGCAGGCGGGCAAGCAGGTCGCGGACCTCACGCGCGCGCGTGCCAGCGACGAGTGGCGGCACGAGGAGCGGGTCGCCGAACTCGAGACCGATCTCGAGGAGTCGCGCGAGCTGCGCGTCAAGCTGGAGCAGCGGCTGCGGGCGAAGCGCGCGGAGCTGGCGGGGCTGCGCAACGAACACGCGGCACTGCTGCGGCGGTACGCCACGGCGGAGACCGAGCGGGCGAGCGCCCTGGAGGGCCGCCGGCTGCTGGAGATAGAGGCCGCCCCGGCGCGGGCACTGCCGGCGGCGCAGGCCGACGCGGAGGCCGTGGCGGTGGCTGCCGAGGACGAGCCCGCGGTCGAGGCGGAGACAGAGGTCTCCGAGGCTTCGGAGACGGCGGAGACGGCCTCGGAGACTTCGGGGACTTCGGAGGCCTCGGAGGAGACTCCGGAGCGGCCCGCGATCTTCTCCCCGGAGGGGTCGCGGCTGTTCCTGCGGGCGAACGCGGCGCTGAAGCGGCTCGACGAGGATGCCGCCGGGGCCACCAGGACGAAGGCCGAGCCAGAGGACGAGCCGGAGCCCAAGGCCGGGGCCAAGGCCGGGATCAAGGCCAAGGCCGAGCCCAAGGTTGCCGCGAAGAGCGAGCCCCAGGCCGATCCCAAGGTCAAGGCCGACTCCAAGGGGCAGCCGGTGAACGCGGCTTCCGGCGCGGCGGACGCCGTCGGCACCGAGGCGGAGGCCGCGCAGGAGGACGAGGCGCGGGGGAAGCCCGAGGCGGTCGACGGGCATGAGCGCGCGGCCGCCACCACCACGGGCAGAGTCGCCCAGCCGCAGCAGCAGCCCGCCGGGCACTTCATCGCGCCGACCGCGGTCGCGGTCGTGCCCGCGGCTCCCGCGCGGCGCCCGCGGATCGAGGGCGGGTTCGACTTCTTCGGCACGAAGGCGGGTACCTCGCGGGACGCCCTGGAGGCCGTGCAGAACGAGGACCTCGCCGACGTCGTCGGCCAGGAGGCCCTCGCCCTGCACAAGGCCGAGTCGGAGGCGGAGTTCAAGCCGGCCGACGAGGAGTCGCGGGGCGTCGGCCAGGTCATCGACCTGACGGCCCACGACGAGACGGAACAGATCGACCTGAAGGGACTGCGCAGCGCGGTCTCCTGACGGACGCACAGGTGCTCACCAGGGGCACGGTCAGACCATCCAGCGGTCGGGCCGTGCCCCTTTCCGTCCCGTCCGCGACCTCTCCGCCTGCGCCTTGAGCAGCTCCGCGGCCTCCTGGGCGTCCCTCAGGCGGGCCGTGACGGTCTTGTTCGCTCCCGTGTCCACATGGACGTCGGCGACCCGCCACAGCCGCTCCCAGGGCCCTTGCGCGAGCCGTACGCTCTGGACCTTGGCGTGTGGGACGAGCGCCAGGCTCCGCCGCAGCAGCCCCTGCCGCGCCGCGAACACCGAGTCGGTGACGGTGAGTCCGTAGCCGCGCCACCACACGGGCACGCATCGGCCGGCCCGCCGCGGGGGCCGCGACAGTGCCGACAGCGGTGGCACGGTCACGCCGGGCAGCACGCGCGCGACGACCGCCTCGGCGACCTCGCGGGGAGCGACCGGCACCAGCACGGAGTTGGACGAACCGGCCACGTCCAGCTCGACCCGGACCCAGCCGCGCCGCCGCCACAGCAGCGGCTCCACGATCCGTACGGTCTGCACCCGCCCCGGCGGCACCGTCTCGTGGGTGCGGTCCAGGAGCCCGTGGTCGATGCGCAGCCCGTCCGGGGACTCGCCGACCGTCCAGTCGTACTCGGTGACGAACCGCCCCACGCTGCTCGCCCCCGCCGCGCCGAGCAGCGGCAGAGCGGTCGCGAGGACCGTCCAGACGCTGTCAGTGGCCATCCACAGCAGCGGCGGTACGACGAGGGCGGCGACCAGGCTGCCCCAGGTGGCGCCTGTCAGCATGAGGGAGAGCGCGAGATCGCGCGGGGGCGTGTGCAGCAGCTCGCGCGCCGGCGCCTCGCCCACCTCGTGCGCGGTCTCGGGAGCGAACCCGGCGGCACGCGCGAGGAGTTCCGCGCGCAGGGACCGCGCCTCGCGCTCCCCGAGGAAGGCCAGTTCGTCCTTCTTGTCGGTGCCCACGACATCGAGCCTGAGCTTCGCGACGCCCGCCACGCGCGCGAGGAGCGGCTGTGTCACGTCGATCGCCTGGATCCGCTCGAGCCGGATGTGCGCGGTACGCCGGAACAACAGACCGGTCCGGATGCGCAGTTCCGAGTCGGTCACCGCGAAGTGGGTGAACCACCAGGTGAGAAAGCCGTACAGGGCGGCGGCCGGGACGATGACGGCGAGCGCGATCAGCAACGTGGTGGTCGTCAGCCGGGTCAGCTGGCGCTGCGTCTGGTCGGGGTCGTGCACGGCCCACCCGATGACGACGGCGACCGGCGCCCACGCCCGCCTGAGGGGCGTTATGGGATGCAGCCGCCGCTCGGTGACGGGTTCCTTCTCCGGCTTCTCCTCCACGGCGTCGTCGACGCCCTGCGCGGTCACAGGCCCGCCGATCGGGCCTCGCCGAGTTCGGTGAGCCGGTCGCGCAGCCGTTCCGCCTCGGCCGGGTCGAGGCCGGGGATGGTCGCGTCGGTCGCCGCGGCCGCCGTGTGCAGCTGGACGCTGGCCAGCCCGAAGTGCCGTTCCACGGGCCCGGAGGTGACCTCGACCAGCTGCATGCGGCCGTACGGCACGACGGTCTCCTCGCGCCACAGCACACCCCGGCTGATCAGCAGGTCGTCGGCGCGCTCGGCGTAGCGCCAGGAGCGCCAGTTGCGGCCGATCATCACCCAGCCCCAGCCGATGAGGGCGAGCGGCAGCAGCGCGAAGGCCGCCCACTCCGGCCCGCACAGCAGCCCGAGCAGCAGCCCCAGGGCCACGGCGAGCAGTCCCAGCCACACCACCAGCAACAGCCGTCGCATCCGCAGCAGCCCCGGCGGCAGCCCGGTCCACACCGGTTCGTCGCCGGCGACCTCAGTGTTCTGCCCGCTCCCCGTCTCCATGGGGCCAGCGTACGTAGGAGAGACTGTGTCCATGACTCCTACGACGGAGACCACGGTCGGCATCGGCGGCGCCGCGGAGAGCACCGACATGGTGCTCAACATCGGACCGCAGCACCCGTCCACCCATGGTGTGCTGCGCCTGAGGCTCGTCCTGGACGGCGAGCGCATCATGAGCGCGGAGCCGGTGATCGGCTATATGCACCGCGGCGCGGAGAAGCTCTTCGAGGCGCGCGACTACCGCCAGATCATCATGCTCGCCAACCGCCACGACTGGCTGTCGGCCTTCTCCAACGAGCTGGGCGTGGTCCTCGCCGTGGAGCGGATGCTCGGCATGGAGGTCCCCACGCGCGCGGTGTGGACGCGCACGCTGCTCGCGGAGCTCAACCGGGTGCTGAACCACCTGATGTTCCTGGGCTCGTATCCGCTGGAGCTCGGCGGCATCACCCCGGTCTTCTACGCGTTCCGGGAGCGGGAGGTCCTCCAGAACGTCATGGAGGAGGTCTCCGGCGGCCGGATGCACTACATGTTCAACCGCGTCGGCGGCCTCAAGGAGGACCTGCCGGCCGGCTGGTCCACGCGCGCGCGTGCCGCCGTCTTTGCCGTGCGCTCGCGCATGGACCGCTTCGACGACCTGGTCCTCGGCAACGAGATCTTCCGGGGCCGTACCCGGGACGTGGGCGTCCTCGCGCCCCAGGCCGTCCACGCGTACGGCGTCAGCGGCCCCGTCGCGCGTGCGTCGGGCGTCGACTTCGACCTGCGCCGCGACGAGCCGTACCTCGGCTACGGAGAGCTCCAGGACACGCTGAAGGTGGTCACGCGCGAGGAGGGCGACTGCCTCGCCCGCTTCGAGGTCCTCCTGGAGCAGACCCACAACGCCCTCGACCTCGCCGACGCGTGCCTGGACCGGCTCGCCGAGCTGCCGCCCGGACCGATCAACCAGCGGCTCCCCAAGGTCCTGAAGGCGCCCGAGGGGCACACGTACGCGTGGACCGAGAACCCGCTCGGCATCAACGGCTACTACCTCGTCAGCAAGGGCGAGAAGACCCCGTACCGGCTGAAGCTGCGCTCGGCCTCGTACAACAACATCCAGGCCCTGGTCGAGCTGCTGCCGGGCACGCTGGTCGCGGACATGGTGGCGATCCTGGGGTCACTGTTCTTCGTGGTCGGGGACATCGACAAGTAGGTCGGCGAGCGGCCCGTCGAGGGGCTCGTCCGGAATTCCGACGGACAGGCCCACGGGCTGGAGCAGCCAGCCGAAGTCGCCGAGGCCGCCCGCCGCGGTGAGCTCGGCGGCCTCACCGGCACGCGCGAGGGCGCGTACGTACTCCGCGGGCCGCGTGGACGCAAGCGTGAGCGGGGGGCGTCCGCCCGCGATGCCCAGGGCGCGCAGCGCATCGCGTTGGGTCAGCACGCGCCCTCCGGGGAGCGCGCACGCGTCCAGCGCCACATGGGCCGTGAGGTCGCACGACCCGTCCGGCACGGGTGCCGTCCCGCGTCCCTCACGGAAACCGGTGAGCGTCCCGAACAGGGGGCGTGAGGATGTCGTGTGGGCGTAGTCGACGGCGACCGCGAGCCCCCGCTCCAGCGTGGCTACCACCGACGCCCACGCCTCGTCCCGGGGCAGACCGATCTCGGCCCGCAGCCCCTCCTCGGGCGGCAGCGGCCACCACCGGTCCAGCCACTCGGCCTCCGCCCCGGCGACCGGTTCCCCGAGACGCTCGCGACCGTCCCGTCGTACGAGCACCTGTCGTGGGACGCCCGAGGCGTCCGTCTCGGCGATCTCCACGGGTACGTTGTCCAGCCATTCGTTGGCGAACAGCAGGCCGGTGATGTTCTTCGGTGGCCCGGTCAGCCACTCGATCCGGTGATCGAGGGCCTCGGGGCGGTCGGCGACCTCGACGGCGTACGCGCGCGTGCGGGCGGCCACGTCGGCGGGCAGGGCGGTGAGGACGCCGGTGGCCAACTCGCCCCGCCCCGCGGCCATGTCGACGAAGTCGAGCCGTGCGGGCAGCCCCAGTGCCTCGTCGACGCGGCACAGCAGCCGGGCCACGGCCTCGGCGAACAACGGCGAGGCGTGCACGGACGTACGGAAGTGCCCGGCCGGGCCCTCCGGCCTGCGGTAGAAGCCGTCGGGGCCGTAGAGGGCGGCCTCGGCGGCGGCCCGCCAGCCGGTCCAGTCGCCCGCCGGCCCGGCCGTCGTGTCATCGGTCACGCCGTCAGGCTAGGCGCACAGGGGAAGGGGGCCTCCACCTTGGGGAGTACGCGCGGGCGGTACGGATCGGTCCTCCGGTTGACCCCTGCACACATCACGCTTCCCTACGCTGGGTTACGTGCAACGCCTCTATGACTTCCTCCGCAGGCACCCGACAGGGGTCGACGTCTTCTGGGCCGTCTTCCTGTTCGGGATCTCGCTCGCGAGCGAAACCGCCCGTGGGGAGTCCCAGGGGACCGAGTCCCCGTTGGCGATCGTTCCGATCGTCCTGCTGTTGTGCCTGGTGATAGCGCTGCGCAGGCGCATGCCGGAGCGCATGCTGCTGCTGGCCATCGGGCTCGGCGTGGTGCAGCTCGCACTGGACGTGGAGACCACGAGCGCCGACTTCGCCTTCCTGGTGATCGTCTACACGGTGGCCGCCACGGGCACTCGCTGGGCCTCCCGGCTGGCGCTGACGATCGGCCTGTGCGCGGCCCCCGTTGCGCAGCTGCGCTGGCCGAACGAGAATTCCGGCGTCCTCGGCAATGTCGCGATCATGATCTTCCAGACCGTGCCGTTCGCCCTGGCCTGGGTCCTCGGCGACTCGATCCGCACCCGCCGCGCCTACTTCGCGCAGCTCGAGGAGCGCAACGCCCGCCTGGAGAAGGAGCGCGAGGCGCAGGCGAAGGTCGCCGTCGCCGCCGAGCGCGCCCGGATCGCCCGCGAGCTGCACGATGTCGTCGCCCACAACGTGTCCGTCATGGTCGTCCAGGCCGACGGTGCCGCCTATGTCCTCGACGCCGCGCCCGACCAGGCCAAGAAGGCGCTGGAGACCATCTCCTCCACCGGCCGCCAGGCCCTCGCCGAGATGCGCCGCCTGCTGGGCGTGCTGCGCACCGGCGAGCACCAGGAGGGCGGCGAGTACGTCCCGCAGCCCGACGTCGAGCAGATCGAGGACCTCGTCGAGCAGTGCCGCGGCTCCGGCCTCCCCGTCGACTTCAAGATCGAGGGCACCCCGCGCCCGCTGCCCAGCGGCGTCGAGCTCACGGCGTACCGCATTGTGCAGGAGGCGCTCACCAACACGCGCAAGCACGGCGGCCCGAACGCGGGCGCGAGTGTGCGCCTGGTCTACTTCGACGACGGCCTCGGCCTGCTCGTCGAGGACGACGGCAAGGGCGCTCCGCACGAGCTGTACGAGGAGGGCGGCGCCGACGGCGCGGGCCACGGCCTGATCGGTATGCGCGAGCGCGTCGGCATGGTCGGCGGCACCCTGGACGCGGGTCCCCGCCCCGGCGGAGGATTCCGCATCAGTGCGCTGCTGCCGCTCAAACCAGCGCATTGACGCCGACGCACGCCCCCTGTTGACACCTGTCACGCCCCCTGGCGACCTGCCGTACGAACCCGAGGAAACGGAAGAGGCCCGATGACGATCCGCGTGATGCTCGTCGATGACCAGGTGCTGCTGCGCACCGGGTTCCGGATGGTGCTCGCAGCCCAGCCGGACATGGAGGTCGTCGCGGAGGCGGGGGACGGCGTGGAGGCACTCCAGGTGCTGCGCTCGACCGCCGTCGACGTCGTCCTGATGGACGTCCGCATGCCGAAGCTCGACGGTGTGGAGGCCACGCGCCGCATCTGCTCGGAGCCCGAACCGCCGAAGGTGCTGATCCTGACCACCTTCGACCTGGACGAATACGCCTTCTCCGGGCTGAAAGCGGGGGCCTCCGGCTTCATGCTCAAGGACGTGCCGCCCGGCGAACTGCTCACCGCGATCCGCTCCGTGCACAGCGGCGACGCCGTGGTCGCCCCCTCGACGACCCGGCGCCTGCTCGACCGGTTCGCGCCCATGCTGCCGGCCACCGGCAAGGAGCCCCAGCACAAGGAGCTGGAGCGGCTCACCGGCCGCGAGCGCGAGGTCATGGTGCTGGTCGCACAAGGACTCTCCAACGGCGAGATCGCGGCCCGGCTGGTGCTGTCCGAGGCGACGGTGAAGACCCATGTCGGCCGCATCCTGACCAAGCTGGGCCTCAGGGACCGGGTGCAGGTGGTGGTCCTCGCCTACGAGACGGGGCTGGTGCGCGCGGGCGGGCACGGCTGAGCCACGAACCGGCCGGGGGCTACCTCAATACCCCCTCCAGGAAGTCGCTGCCGAGCCGCGCCACCACGGTGACGTCCAGCTGGTGCAGCCGACGGGGTAGTGCAGACCGCCCTCCGTGGCGCTGTGTCCGGGCCCTGGCGGAGCGGCCGGCCCGGGGGCGGATACGGCACGCCTCGCACCCCCCGCCCCAGCTCGCGACCCGCTAGCCGCTGACCTCCCTCAGCCGGGCGACGAAGTCCGCGGCCGCCGTCTTCACGTCCGCCGCCGTCCACTCCAGGGCCGCGCCGCGGACGTAGACCTCGGTCATGGACAGGCCGGGGCCCTTCTCGTCCCAGGGATTGATGAACAGGGCCGTCCCCGTCTCCTCCGACTGCCGGATCGCCGCCTCGGAGAGCTCGTCGACGCCGTACGGCAGCCAGACCTGGAAGTCGAAGGTGTGCGGCACCTCGGGGTGGACCCGCGCCCATGGCACACCGGCCTCCGCGAGCCCCTCGCGCAGCGCGGCGGCCACCACGCGCGCGTGTGTGACGTACTCGGGCAGCCTGGGCAGTTCCCGCTCCAGTCCGTCCAGGGCCGACAGGACGGTCGGGAACTGCTGGAAGACCGCGCCGCCGTACCGGTGCCGCCAGGTCTTCGCCTCGTCGATCAGGGTTTTCGGGCCGGCGAGTGCGGCCCCGCCGAAGGCCTGGAAAGACTTGTAGAACGACACGTACACGCTGTCCGCGAGGTCCGCGATCTCGGCCAGGGGGCGGCCGAAGTGGACGGTGGTCTCCCACAGGCGCGCCCCGTCGAAGTGCACCACGGCGTCGCGCTCGCGAGCCGCCTCCACGACCTCGGTGAGCTCCTCCCAGGTGGGCAGCACGAAACCGGCGTCCCTGAGGGGCAGTTCCAGCATCAGCGCCCCGAAGGGCTCCTCGAAGCCGCGTATCTCGTCGGCCGTGGGCTGCCGCGGCTCGCTCGTCACATGGACCGGGCGCAGACCGGAGACCTCCCGGAAGGCGTCGCGCTCGTGCACCTCGGGATGGGCCAGGGCGTGCAGGGCGACGGTGGGATTGCCGGTGCGGCCCGCCCAGCAGCGCAGCCCCACCTGCTGGGCCATCGTGCCGGTCGGGAAGAAGGCGGCGGCCTCCTTGCCGAGGAGCCCGGCGACCTTCTCCTCCAGGGCCTCGACGATGCCGTTCCCGTAGAGGTCGGACGGCTCGTCCAGGTCGTACAGCGTGTCCGCCCCGTCGAGCAGCGACAGGCGCTCGCGGAGAGGTGCGAGCAACCCCAGACGCGCCAGGGTGCGCGTCGCGTTCCGGTACGCGCTGATGCGCCGTGCGCGGCGGCGCAGAAGCCGTTCCGCCTCCGTGAGTTGCTCCGGTCGTGCCTCGTCCGCCGCCTGGCCCGCGCTCTGCTCCGCTGTGTCACTCATGCCCGGATCATCTCGTGACGCCCCGGGCGCGGGCACACGGATTTCCGCACTCCCCGCCCACATGGAAACCCACAGCCTGTGGACAACCGGACGCCCCTCGAACCGATCGCGTTAACATGACGAGAAATCGTCCGGTACCCAGATGCGGACTGGAACGGGAAGGCCGCCGTCGCGTGAGTACAGTCCAACAGCCAGACAACAAGGACCGCCCCGCGCGGCTCACCGTCGGTGTCGTCGGCGCCGGCCGGGTCGGGCCGACGCTCGCCGCGTCCCTCCAACTCGCCGGGCACCGGCCGGTGGCCGTCTCCGGGGTCTCCGACGCCTCCCGGCGGCGGGCCGCGCTGATGCTCCCGGACGTCCCGCTCGTCACCCCCGAAGATGTCCTGCAACGTGCCGACCTGGTGCTGCTGACCGTCCCCGACGACACCCTGCCCGGTCTCGTCGAGGGACTCGCCGAGACCGGTGCCGTGCGGCCGGGGCAGCTGCTCGTGCACACCTCCGGGCGGTACGGCGCGAAGGTCCTGGACCCCGCCCTGCGCGCGGGCGCGCTGCCGCTGGCCCTGCACCCGGCGATGACCTTCACCGGCACCCCCGTGGACGTCCAGCGCCTGGCCGGCTGCTCCTTCGGCGTCACCGCCCCCGAGGAGCTGCGGCTGGCCGCCGAGGCCCTCGTCATCGAGATGGGCGGCGAACCCGAGTGGATCGAGGAGGAGAAGCGGCCGCTGTACCACGCGGCCCTCGCCCTGGGCGCCAACCACCTGGTCACGCTGGTCGCCCAGGCCATGGAGCTGCTGCGCTCGGCCGGTGTCGCGGCCCCGGACCGGATGCTCGGCCCGCTGCTCGGCGCTGCCCTCGACAACGCCCTGCGCTCCGGGGACGCGGCCCTCACCGGACCCGTCGCGCGCGGGGACGCCGGCACGGTCGCCGCACACGTCACGGAGCTGCGCAGGCACGCCCCGCAGACCGTCGCGGGCTATCTCGCGATGGCCCGCGCGACCGCCGACCGGGCTCTCGCCCACGGACTGCTGAAGCCGGAGCTCGCCGAGGACCTCCTCGGGGTACTCGCCACGGGCACCAACGGCTCCGAGGGAGACGCCCGATGACCACGACCCTGCTGCGCACCGCCGGTGAACTGCACGCACGCGCGCGCGTGGGCCGCCGGGCCGTCGTGATGACCATGGGCGCCCTGCACGAGGGCCACGCCACCCTCATCCGCACCGCGCGCGAGATCGCCGGACCCGACGGCGAGGTCGTCGTCACCGTTTTCGTGAACCCCCTCCAGTTCGGCGCGGGCGAGGACCTCGACCGCTACCCGCGCACCCTGGACGCCGATCTCAAGATCGCCGAGGACGCCGGCGCGGACGCCGTCTTCGCACCCTCCGTCGACGAGGTCTACCCGGGCGGCGAGCCCCAGGTGCGCATCAGCGCGGGCCCGATGGGAGAGCGCCTGGAGGGCGCCTCGCGTCCCGGTCACTTCGACGGCATGCTCACCGTCGTCGCCAAGCTGCTGCACCTCACCCGCCCCGACATCGCCCTCTACGGCCAGAAGGACGCCCAGCAGCTCGCTCTGATCCGCCGGATGGTGCGCGACCTGAACTTCGGCGTCGAGATCGTCGGCGTGCCCACCGTGCGCGAGGACGACGGCCTGGCCCTGTCCAGCCGCAACCGCTACCTCAAGCCGCAGGAGCGGCGCACTGCGCTCGCCCTCTCGCGAGCGCTGTTCGCGGGCCGCGACCGGCACGCGGCACAGGAGGCGCTGCGCGCGCGGGCCCGCGAAGTGCCCGCCACGCACGCGCGTGCCGAGGCACTGAGCGCCCTCGGCGAGTCCCGCGCCGCCGCCGACGCGCACGCCGTCGCCAAAGCCCTTCCCGGTGCGCCCTCGGCCGTCCGCGCGGCCTCCCGCCTGATCCTGGACGACGCCGCGCGCCAGGACCCGCCGCTCGCCCTGGACTACCTCGCGCTCGTCGACCCGTCCGACTTCAGCGAGATCGACGACGACTTCACCGGCGAGGCCGTCCTCGCCGTCGCAGCCCGGGTGGGGACGACCCGGCTGATCGACAACCTCCCCCTGACCTTCGGAGCCGCCTCGTGACCAGCACAGGCATACGACTGCACGCGCCCGCGCCCGGGTGGTCCATCGAAGCGGACGTCGTGGTCGTCGGCTCCGGGGTCGCGGGCCTGACCGCGGCCCTGCGCTGCGAGGCCGAGGGCCTGAGGACCGTCGTCGTCACCAAGGCCCGCCTCGACGACGGCTCCACCCGCTGGGCGCAGGGCGGCATCGCCGCGGCCCTCGGCGAGGGCGACACCCCCGAACAGCACCTGGACGACACGCTGGTGGCGGGCGCGGGCCTGTGCGACGAGGAGGCCGTACGGATCCTTGTCACCGAGGGACCCGAAGCCGTACGCCGCCTGATCGCGACCGGTGCGCACTTCGACGAGTCCGAAGAGGGCGACCTGGAGCTCACCCGGGAGGGCGGCCACCACCGCCGCCGGATCGCGCATGCGGGCGGTGACGCCACCGGCGCGGAGATCTCCCGGGCGCTCGTCGAGGCCGTACGTGCGCGTGGACTGCGCACGATCGAGAACGCGCTCGTGCTCGACCTGCTGACGGACGCACACGGCCGGACGGCGGGCGTCACCCTGCACGTCATGGGCGAGGGCCAGCACGACGGCGTGGGCGCGGTGCACGCCCCCGCGGTCGTCCTCGCGACCGGCGGCATGGGCCAGGTCTTCTCGGCGACCACCAACCCGTCCGTGTCCACGGGCGACGGCGTGGCGCTCGCCCTGCGGGCCGGTGCGGAGGTCTCGGACCTCGAATTCGTGCAGTTCCACCCGACGGTGCTGTTCCTGGGTGCGGACGCGGAGGGTCAGCAGCCCCTGGTCTCCGAGGCGGTACGCGGCGAGGGCGCCCACCTGGTCGACGCGGACGGCGTGCGCTTCATGGTCGGGCAGCACGAACTCGCCGAACTCGCGCCCCGCGACATCGTCGCCAAGGGCATCACGCGGCGCATGCAGGAGCAGGACGCCGAGCACATGTTCCTGGACGCCCGGCACTTCGGCGCCGACATGTGGGAGCACCGCTTCCCGACGATCCTCGCCGCCTGCCGCGCCCATGGCATCGACCCGATCACCGAGCCCATCCCGATCGCGCCGGCCGCCCACTACGCCTCCGGTGGCGTGCGCACCGACTCCCAGGGGCGTACGACCGTCCCGGGCCTGTACGCGTGCGGCGAGGTCGCCTGCACCGGAGTGCACGGAGCGAACCGGCTCGCCTCCAACTCCCTCCTGGAGGGACTGGTCTACGCCGAGCGCATCGCCGCCGACATCGTGGCGAGCCGTGCCGGGCTCCACGCGCGCGTGCCCGCACCCGTCGAGCGGACCGAGCGGCCCGCGCATCCCCTGCTCGCGCCCGAGGCGCGGTTCGCGATCCAGCGGATCATGACGCAGGGCGCGGGAGTGCTGCGCTCGGCCGGGTCCCTGTCCAAGGCCGCCGGCCTTCTGCAGCAGCTGCATTCCGACGCCCGCGACGCCCTCGCCGAGAACGGCAAGACGGCCGAGCCCGGCGTCGACACCTGGGAGGCCACCAACCTCCTGTGCGTGGCCCGTGTCCTGGTCGCCGCCGCCCTGCAGCGCGAGGAGACGCGAGGCTGCCACTGGCGCGAGGACGAGCCCGACCGGGACGACACGGCATGGCGCCGCCACATCGTCGTACGGCTCAATCCCGACCGGACCCTCGCCGTACACACCACCGATACCGCAGACTTCCCCCCGACCCGGCAGCCCCTTCAGGAGCAGTGACAGCAGTGAGCACCGACGACCTTCCCCTCGCCTCCTCCGGCGGCTGCGGCGACGGCTGCGCCTGTGGCGCCGCCTCCGACGGTCCCGACGAGGAATATCTGGAGTGCGGGCTCGACCCCGCGCTCGCGCAGCTCCTGGCCGACGCCGGACTCGACCCGGTGGAGGTCGAGGACATCGCCAACGTCGCCATCCAGGAGGACCTCGACCACGGCGTGGACGTGACGACCGTCGCGACCATCCCCGAGGACGCCGTCGCCACCGCCGACTTCGTCGCGCGGGAGGCGGGCGTCGTGGCCGGCCTGCGGGTCGCCGAGGCGGTCGTCTCGGTGGTCTGCGAGGACGAGTTCGAGGTCGAGCGGCACGTGGAGGACGGCGACCGGGTGGAGGCCGGACAGAAGCTCCTGTCGGTCACCACACGCACGCGTGACCTCCTCACCGCCGAGCGCAGCGCGCTCAACCTGCTGTGCCGGCTCTCGGGCATCGCGACCGCCACGCGCGCGTGGGCGGACGCACTGGAGGGCACCAAGGCACGCGTGCGTGACACCCGGAAGACGACTCCGGGGCTCAGGTCGCTGGAGAAGTTCGCCGTGCGGTGCGGGGGCGGGGTCAACCACCGGATGTCGCTGTCCGACGCGGCGCTGGTGAAGGACAACCACGTGGTCGCCGCCGGTGGCGTCGCACCGGCCTTCAAGGCCGTACGGGAGGCCTTCCCGGACGTGCCGATCGAGGTAGAGGTCGACACCCTGCACCAGCTGCGGGAGGTCGTGGACGCGGGCGCCGATCTGATCCTGCTGGACAACTTCACGCCCGGGGAGTGCGAGGAGGCGGTCGCGGCCGTGCACGGGCGGGCCGCGCTGGAGGCCTCCGGGCGGCTGACGCTGGACAACGCGCGCGCTTACGCCGAGACCGGGGTCGACTACCTCGCTGTCGGGGCGCTCACCCACTCCTCGCCGATCCTCGACATCGGCCTCGATCTGCGCGAGGCGGAGTAGTCGCGATGCTCCTCACGATCGACGTAGGCAACACGCACACCGTCCTCGGTCTGTTCGACGGCGAGGACATCGTCGAGCACTGGCGGATCTCCACGGACGCGCGCCGGACGGCGGACGAGCTGGCGGTACTGCTGCAGGGGCTGATGGGCATGCATCCGCTCCTCGGCGACGAACTGGGCGACGGGATCGACGGGATCGCGATCTGCGCGACCGTGCCGTCCGTGCTGCACGAGCTGCGTGAGGTGACGCGGCGGTACTACGGCGACGTGCCGGCCGTGCTGGTCGAGCCCGGGGTGAAGACGGGGGTGCCGATCCTCACCGACAACCCCAAAGAGGTCGGAGCGGACCGGATCATCAACGCGGTGGCCGCCGTCGAGCTGTTCGGCGGACCGGCGATCGTCGTGGACTTCGGTACGGCGACGACGTTCGACGCGGTGTCCGCGCGCGGGGAGTACGTCGGCGGAGTCATCGCGCCCGGTATCGAGATCTCCGTGGAGGCGCTCGGCGTGAAGGGCGCGCAGCTGCGGAAGATCGAGGTGGCCCGGCCCCGGAGCGTGATCGGCAAGAACACGGTCGAGGCGATGCAGTCCGGGATCGTGTACGGCTTCGCCGGACAGGTCGACGGGGTCGTGAGCCGGATGGCCCGGGAGCTCGCGGACGATCCGGAAGAGGTGACGGTGATCGCCACGGGTGGACTGGCGCCGATGGTGCTGGGGGAGTCGTCGGTGATCGACGAGCATGAGCCCTGGCTGACGCTGGTGGGGCTGCGGCTGGTGTACGAGCGGAACGTGTCACGGATGTGACGTCGCCGTCGGCGACCAGGCCACCCGGCCCACCCGGTATCCGGCCGCGCGTCCGCGTGGGTGGCCTGCTCACGCCACACCCGTCCCCTATGACGATATTTGTCTGATTAGCGCGTACTGTCGCCGCATGCCCACGCCATACGGATCCCGCGGCGGCATGGCGTTCGGCGTGGAGGAGCTGCGCGTGCTCCGCCGCGCTCTCGCCCTCGCCCTTCACCCCGCCCCCGCCTCGGCCGAGGACATCAAGGACTGCCATCGCCTCGCCGAGTCCCTCGACGAGGCGGTACGTGAGGGTGCCCGGCTGCGCGCCTTCCTGGTGGCCGACCTCGCCCGGTACCGCGCCGCGCTACCCGGCACCGCCGCCGGTTACCTCACCTTGCTGGAGGAGGCGCTGGGTGCCGGGTACCGGCCCGAGCCCGACGATCTCGCCGCGCTGAGGGCGCTGCGCGGCAACCCCGCCGCGGCAGCACTGCTGAGCCGCTGCCAGGTGCTGGCCGAACGGGACGTACGGGCCCGTCTGGCGGGCTCCACGGCCGGCCGGCGTGCCCGGGTCGCCCCTGTGGTCCCCGCCTCCCGTACCCGCCTCCTGGCGCTGCCCGGGGGTCTTTCCGGAGGTGTTTTCGGGCGTCCTTCCGAGTCCGCCCGGGGCGGTCCCGCGGACCAGGACGCCAAGGAGCCGGCGAAGCGTCCGGCCCAGCCGCCGGCGAAACCCGCGGAGAAACCCGCCCCCGCCCCCCAGCCCTCCCGGCGGCCCATCCCCACCCCGGGCGAGGTCTTCCCCCGTCGTAAACCGACCCCGCCCCCGGCGAACCCGCCGCAGCACCTGGCCGCGGGCTGACGCGGCAGACCGCACCCCGCCCGAGTTGTCCCCGTGCGCCTGGCTACTCTGGACGCATGGACTACGTCTCCGCCCTCGTACCCCCGGTCGTCATGGCCGTGTTCTTCATCGGCCTGATCCGGGTGATCGTGAAGACCCAGGGCGGGGCCAACAAGGCCAAGGAGGACGCGGCCGTCGACGCGGCGCTCGCGCGCGCGGAGGGGGCCAAGCAGGCCTCCGGGTCCGCGGGCGACGCCTGAGCGATCCACGGCGCCCTCGTCGGCGTACGACTCTCCGAGCCACCGCGCTTTCCGAGTCGTACGCCCTTTTTGTTGCTGTTTGGTGTTGAAAGGGCCGTCCGTCACGCCGATAGCCGGATCTCCCACTATTGTGCGAGCTGTGCCTCGCCCATTGGGAGAACTCGAAGACGCGGTCATGACGCGGGTGTGGAAGTGGAACCGCCCGGTCACCGTTCGGGAAGTCCTGGAAGACCTTCAGCAGGAACGGTCCATCGCCTACACCACGGTGATGACCGTTTTGGACAATCTCCATCAGAAGGGCTGGGTGCGGCGTGAGGCGGAAGGCCGGGCCTATCGATATGAGGCGGTCTCCACACGGGCCGCCTACGCCGCCGCACTGATGAACGACGCCTGGTCCCAGAGTGACAACCCCGCCGCCGCTCTCGTCGCCTTCTTCGGCATGATGAGCGAGGAACAGCGACTGGCACTCCAGGACGCCGTGCGGATGGTCCAGGGGCCGCCCGCGGAGAACCCCGACTCGGCATCGCGGGGCGGCGGGCGATAGCGTCCGCTCATGTCCGCGAAGAGCCCCTCCGCCGAGAACCCCGAAGTCACCGCAAAAGCCATCACCGTCCGGCGGGCCCGTACCAGCGATGTCGCCGGCATCCGTCGGCTCCTCGACTCCTACGTCCACGACCGCATCCTGCTCGACAAAGCGACCGTGACGCTTTACGAGGACATCCAGGAGTTCTGGGTCGCCGAGCGCGACGACAACGCCGAGCTGGTCGGCTTCGGCGCCCTGCATGTGATGTGGGAAGACCTCGCGGAAGTGCGCACTCTCGCCGTGAAGCCCGGACTGAAGGGTGCCGGGGTCGGCCATCAGTTGCTGGAGAAGTTGTTGCAGACGGCCCGCTGGCTCGGTGTTCGTCGCGTTTTCTGTCTCACCTTCGAAGTGGACTTCTTCGGCAAGCACGGCTTCGTCGAGATCGGTGAGACACCCGTTGACACCGATGTCTACGCAGAGCTACTGCGTTCCTATGACGAAGGCGTGGCGGAGTTCCTCGGTCTCGAACGAGTGAAACCGAACACCCTGGGCAACAGCCGGATGCTTCTGCATCTGTGATCGCCAGGATTCTGGCGCTCGGCCCTGCCCAGGTTCCCTATGTCCGAAACGCGCACGTTTCCGGACGAGGAGAGCCCTGTCGGTCTCTCCCTGGGGTTTGTGTTTTCCCAGCAAAAGCGGTTTGCTTTCCGACGTACTGCAGTACTGCATATAACAGGGGACGGCGAAACGGCGGACGCCGCAGGACCCCCGGCCCTCAAGTATTGGATGAAAGGAAATCCGGTGGCACAGAAGGTTCAGGTCCTTCTTGTCGATGACATCGACGGCGGCGAGGCGGACGAGACCGTCACGTTCGCGTTGGACGGCAAGACGTACGAGATCGATCTCACGACCGCCAATGCGGACAAGCTCCGTGGCCTTCTCGACCCTTACGTGAAGGGCGGTCGCCGTACCGGAGGCCGAGCCGCGGGCGGGCGCGGAAAGGCGCGGGCCGCTTCCGGTGGCAGCCAGGACACCGCTCAGATCCGCGCCTGGGCAAAGGAGAACGGTTACGAGGTCAATGACCGCGGCCGAGTTCCGGCGAGCATTCGCGAGGCTTACGAGAAGGCCAACGCCTGATCGAAAGGTCCACGGCGGCCGGGGCCTGCGAAAGCTTATTGCCGAGTGCGCCGCAGCCTCAGCCGGTGGCAGTGCGTTGCCACCGTGTTCACGACGCGTACGAGATCGGGGGCGCCCCCATCGCCCCCCAGTGCCGACAATGTCGGCAGCGAGGCCTCGACCTCGCACCCAGGCTCGGGGGGCCGCAGCCACACGGCGGCCCCCTGCAGGGCGCCCGGTTCCGGACGCCCCGGCAGGGCGAGGGATTCGTCCTCGCCGGGCCCCGAAGGCCGCCCCGACGGCACCTCCCCGAGTCCGCTCACCGCGGGCGCCGGCGGACGCGGTGCCTGCACCACGCCGCCCGTGCCGATCGCCCGTAGGTCGAGCGCCAGGGTGCCCCACTCCAGCCAGTCCAGCAGGCCCGGCAACTCCTCCGTACTGCCCGCGGCCACCAGGAACCCCATGCGGTCGTTCCGCATCGCCACCGGAGAGGGCCCCGCGAGATGGCGCAGGGCCGCGCGACCGGCCTCGGCCGGAACGTCCAGGACGTCGAAGCGCAGCCCCAGGCGCAGTCGTAGGGGAGATTCCGCGGTGCTCGCGGGCACCGTGGGCCAGCCCAGTTCGTTCTCGTACCAGCGGCGGACCGGATCGTCGCCGAAGGCGGCCGGGTCGAGCGGCCGGCGGGGGAGCGGGACCGCGGTGAGATCCGTGGTGAGAGAGGGGAGGCTGCCGGACATGCCAAGTGCAACCGCCGAAGGACGCAAGAGTTACGTTGGGTGCACCGGCGTGTGCGAAGAGTGGCCGCAGAGGGGGCGTGCGGGGGTGCGGGGTGGTGCAAGGTTGTTCGCCCATAGCGGAGGGACAGGGGGCGTGCGGCATGGAGTGTCGGTCCGCGCGGGTAAGACATCCCTAGTGGGAGGGGGCGACACGCAGGAAAGGCCGTCTCACGTTCGCCATCGGCGTACTGGCGACTGGGGTAACTGCCTGGCCTGCGGGAACATCGTCTCGCACCATCGGGTTGGAGCAGATGTCGGCGTTCGGGGTCAGGAGGCCAAGAACGGTGTCGGCAGTTGGAATGAGCGGTCCCCGCTTGCGGGACTAAGCTGCGGAAGGACAGGGAGGGGAAGTTCCCCCCACTGCCTGACCGCTCTGAGGAGCGATTAACGATGTTCGAGAGGTTCACCGACCGCGCGCGGCGGGTTGTCGTCCTGGCTCAGGAAGAAGCCCGGATGCTCAACCACAACTACATCGGCACCGAGCACATCCTCCTGGGCCTGATCCACGAGGGTGAGGGTGTCGCCGCCAAGGCCCTTGAGAGCCTCGGGATTTCGCTCGAGGCGGTCCGCCAGCAGGTGGAGGAGATCATCGGCCAGGGCCAGCAGGCCCCGTCCGGGCACATCCCCTTCACCCCCCGTGCCAAGAAGGTCCTGGAGCTGTCGCTCCGCGAGGCCCTTCAGCTGGGCCACAACTACATCGGCACGGAGCACATCCTGCTCGGCCTGATCCGTGAGGGCGAGGGCGTCGCCGCCCAGGTCCTGGTCAAGCTGGGCGCCGATCTCAACCGGGTGCGGCAGCAGGTCATCCAGCTGCTCTCCGGTTACCAGGGCAAGGAGACCGCCACCGCCGGCGGGCCTGCCGAGGGCACCCCCTCGACGTCCCTGGTCCTCGACCAGTTCGGCCGGAACCTCACCCAGGCCGCTCGTGAGTCCAAGCTCGACCCGGTCATCGGGCGCGAGAAGGAGATCGAGCGGGTCATGCAGGTGCTGTCCCGCCGTACCAAGAACAACCCAGTCCTGATCGGTGAGCCCGGCGTCGGCAAGACCGCCGTCGTCGAGGGCCTCGCCCAGGCCATCGTCAAGGGCGAGGTGCCCGAGACGCTGAAGGACAAGCACCTCTACACGCTTGACCTCGGCGCCCTGGTCGCCGGCTCCCGCTACCGCGGTGACTTCGAGGAGCGCCTGAAGAAGGTGCTCAAGGAGATCCGCACCCGCGGCGACATCATCCTGTTCATCGACGAGCTGCACACGCTGGTCGGTGCGGGTGCCGCCGAGGGCGCCATCGACGCCGCTTCGATCCTGAAGCCGATGCTGGCCCGCGGTGAGCTCCAGACCATCGGTGCGACCACGCTCGACGAGTACCGCAAGCACCTGGAGAAGGACGCGGCCCTCGAGCGCCGCTTCCAGCCCATCCAGGTCGCGGAGCCGTCCCTGCCGCACACGATCGAGATCCTCAAGGGTCTGCGCGACCGGTACGAGGCGCACCACCGTGTCTCCATCACGGACGAGGCGCTGGTCCAGGCCGCCACCCTGGCCGACCGGTACATCTCGGACCGCTTCCTGCCGGACAAGGCGATCGACCTGATCGACGAGGCCGGTTCCCGGATGCGTATCCGCCGGATGACCGCGCCGCCGGACCTGCGCGAGTTCGACGAGAAGATCGCCGGCGTGCGCCGCGACAAGGAGTCCGCGATCGACTCGCAGGACTTCGAGAAGGCCGCCTCCCTCCGCGACAAGGAGAAGCAGCTCCTGGCTGCCAAGGCCAAGCGGGAGAAGGAGTGGAAGGCCGGCGACATGGACGTCGTCGCCGAGGTCGACGGCGAGCTGATCGCCGAGGTCCTCGCCACCGCCACCGGCATCCCGGTCTTCAAGCTGACCGAGGAGGAGTCCTCGCGTCTGCTGCGCATGGAGGACGAGCTCCACAAGCGGGTCATCGGCCAGGTCGACGCCGTCAAGGCGCTGTCGAAGGCGATCCGTCGTACGCGTGCAGGTCTGAAGGACCCGAAGCGTCCCGGTGGTTCGTTCATCTTCGCCGGCCCGTCCGGTGTCGGTAAGACCGAGCTGTCCAAGGCCCTCGCGGAGTTCCTCTTCGGTGACGAGGACGCGCTGATCTCCCTCGACATGTCGGAGTTCAGTGAGAAGCACACGGTCTCGCGGCTCTTCGGTTCGCCCCCCGGCTACGTGGGCTACGAAGAGGGCGGCCAGCTGACGGAGAAGGTGCGGCGCAAGCCGTTCTCGGTGGTCCTCTTCGACGAGGTCGAGAAGGCCCACCCGGACATCTTCAACTCGCTGCTGCAGATCCTGGAGGACGGTCGCCTGACCGACTCCCAGGGCCGGGTCGTGGACTTCAAGAACACGGTCATCATCATGACGACCAACCTCGGCACCCGGGACATCTCCAAGGGCTTCAACCTGGGCTTCGCGGCCTCGGGTGACAAGAAGACCAACTACGAGCGCATGAAGAACAAGGTCTCGGACGAGCTCAAGCAGCACTTCCGGCCCGAGTTCCTCAACCGCGTCGACGACGTGGTCGTCTTCCCGCAGCTGACCCAGGCCGACATCCTCCAGATCGTCGACCTGATGATCGGCAAGGTGGACGAGCGCCTCAAGGACCGGGACATGGGCATCGAGCTCTCCCAGTCCGCCAAGGAGCTGCTGTCCACGAAGGGTTACGACCAGGTGCTGGGCGCGCGGCCGCTGCGTCGCACGATCCAGCGCGAGATCGAGGACACGCTGTCGGAGAAGATCCTCTTCGGCGAGCTGCGTCCCGGTCACATCGTGGTCGTCGACACGGAGGGCGAGGGCGAGACCCAGACCTTCACCTTCCGCGGCGAGGAGAAGGCGGCGCTGCCCGACGTCCCGCCGATCGAGCAGGCGGCCGGCGGTGCCGGGCCGAACCTGAGCAAGGAGGCGTAAGCCTCAGGGCGACGCCAGAAGGGGCCGGTGCTTTTCGAAGCACCGGCCCTTTCTCTGTGCTCGACTCCGGGGAGGTGCCTGGCCAAGCGGGCGAGCGAGACGGAGAACCCCCGCACGCCCAGCAGCGTCACCGAGCGCAGGCGCCGGGGCGATGACGCCCTGCGTCCTTCAAGGGCGCCTTCGCAGACCCGTGTGGTTCGTACTCAGCCCACCCAGGGAGAGCCGTTCCAGCGGGGCGAGCCTGTCGGGGCCGTACGCCGGGAAGGGCAGCTCGCCCCGCGAGGAGACGAGGGCGGAGAGCCGGACGGGTTTGTCCACCACGCCGGAGCCGGGACCGTCCGGCCGGGAGAGTTTCCTCACCGGTCGGCCGACCAGGCCGGCTCCATCCGCCGCCCCTGTGTGCGCTGCGGCGGATGGAGCCCAGCCGGACGTCAGGACAACTGGCCGTCGTAATCCGGGAGTTTGAAGGTCTTCTCGGCGTGGCCGCCCGACAGGTCGGTGGCGCTGTTGCCGATGTTCGCGATGATCGTGTAGCCCTTGCTCTCGATGGCGACGCGCTGGGCGGTCTTGTAGGCGGCGACGTCCTTGAAGAGGTCGATGAAGTTGCGGACGTAGAGGCCGCTGACCTGGTAGCCGACGTGCTTGAGGTTGTAGTCGGTCACCGAGGCGATGATGTCGGGGCGGGCGGTCACGAAGAACAGGGATACGCCGTGTTCCTGGGCATACTTCGCGACGTCCAGGACGGGCTTGTTGGCCGGCGCGGGATAGCTGAAGCCGAAGTCCGTCTCCAGGGTGGTGTTGTCGATGTCGAAGACGATCGCCTGCTTCTCGCCGGGCCTGGGGGCGGCGATACGTGTCTTCAGGTAGGGGAGGGCCTGGCCCATCACGGCCTGGCAGTCGGTCTGCCAGGTGGCGTAGTCGACGTCTTCGGCGGCGGCTGTCGCGGTCGGGGAAGCGCTGGTGGTCGTCGTCGCGGCCTCGGCGGGGACGGCCAGGGCGACGAGTGCGGCTGCGGAGACGGTGCTCACGGCTATGCGGTGCGCCCAGGGGCGTCGGCTTGTCACGGTGGTGGGGGTCCTCTCACGTCCGGAAACGCTGCAGTTGTCGCGTGCATGTTTGTTGGTGAGGGTGGCGCGAGGGGAACCGTAGGGTTACTGGTTGGTAGGAAGCCAGAGGCGTGCATCACATGGCATGGCTTTTGCATTCGGGTCACCGGTGACTTGCCGCACAGGCGATTTGTCCGTTACTAGACGGAATAGTGGATAGATTCGGGGAGGAACAGGACTTCTTGCACGACTCGGCGAGGCCGATTACTACAGTCCGTCGTAGATGTGCTGTTTGGGGGTTTTTGACCCCCGGGGGTACCAAGGGTTGTCCCATCCGGCCGCCGCTGTGCGCCGGATGGTTTTCCTGTCCCCCACCTTCATGAGGTTCTGATGTTCCAGCGCGCCTTCAACCGCTCTTCCCGTACGTCCCTGCTCCGCACCCGTGTGGCCGTCGTGGCCGCGTCCGTCGGGACGACGGTGGCGCTGGGGGCCGGAGTCGCCTCGGCCGCGTCCTCCTCGGCCTCCTGGGTCGACCCGGTGAAGAAGTACACGCTGAGCGCGAGCTACGCGCAGGCCGGGAGCATGTGGCACTCCACCCACAGCGGGCAGGACTTCGCCGTGCCGAGCGGTACGTCCGTCGTCGCCGCGCACGGCGGGACCGTCGTCAAGGCGGGCCCGAGGGGTGCCGGTGACGGTTCCGCCTACGGCAACGCCATCGTGATCAAGCACGGCAAGGGGAAGTACTCGCAGTACGCCCACCTCTCCCGGATCAAGGTCAAGGTCGGCCAGGTCGTCAAGACCGGCCAGCGCATCGCCCTGTCCGGCAACACCGGCAACTCCAGCGGCCCGCACCTGCACTTCGAGATCCGCACGACCGCCAACTACGGCTCTGCGATAGACCCGGTCGCCTTCCTGCGGGCCAAGGGCGTCAAGGTCTGAGCGGGCTGACCGCCTACGCGTTCGCGCTGCCCCGGTGGGCCTGGGTGACCAGGTCCGTCGCCACCTCCAGGACCGCCTTGCGCTTGGCCTCCGGGTCGGCGGTGATGTCCTGGAGGAAGAACATCCCGGCGTGCATGGTGAAGATCGCGCTGACGCAGCGGACCTGGTCGGTCAGGTCCGCATCCGGATCGATGATGATCTCGCGCAGCCCCTGCATGCGCTCCTTGAAGGTCTCGCCGACGCGCAGTTCGCGGACCGCCGCCTGGTTCTCCTGCATGAAGCGGAACAGCGGTGCCGCGCCGGCCAGGGTCTCGCTGTAGCGCCGTACGATCTCCTGCTTGGTCTCCAGCGTGTGCGGCTGCTTCCTGCCCCACTCGATCAGGTCGAGGATCGGCTGCGTCAGATCGTCGAAGATGCTGACGAGGATCTCTTCCTTGGTCTTGAAGTGGTAGTAGAGCGCCGCCTTGGTGACGTCCAGGTGCTCGGCGATCTCCCGCAGGGACGTCTTCTCATAGCCCTGCTCCGCGAAGAGTCCGAGGGCCACGTCCTGGATGCGCTGGCGCGTGTTGCCGCGCCTGTGCTGCTTCGTGACGTCCATGGTGCCGCCCATCCTGGTGCTCCTCGGCTTTCCATAAAACTTACTTGACGCCCGGCTAGTTAGGCCTCTACCTTCCCCAGTGTAGACAACTAGCCGGGCGGCAAGTAAGTGCCCCGGCGGGGGCAGTACCGCAGGACCTCAGGGGAGTGGGAACGATGGCGGACACACAGACGGTCGAGACGGAGCCGGAAAAGAAACAGCGCAGCGTGCGGGTCGTCCTGCTCGCGCTGATGATCACCATGATGCTCGCAATGCTCGACAACATGATCGTGGGCACCGCGATGCCGACGATCGTGGGCGAGCTCGGCGGGCTCGAACACCTCTCGTGGGTCGTGACGGCCTACACACTGGCCACCGCGGCCGCCACCCCGCTCTGGGGCAAGCTCGGCGACATGTACGGCCGCAAGGGCGTCTTCATGACGTCGATCGTCCTCTTCCTGATCGGCTCCGCGCTCAGCGGTATGGCCCAGGACATGGGACAGCTCATCGGTTTCCGGGCCGTGCAGGGCCTTGGCGCCGGCGGTCTGATGGTCGGCGTCATGGCGATCATCGGTGACCTGATCCCGCCCCGGGAACGCGGTAAGTACCAGGGCATGATGGCCGGCGTCATGGCGCTCGCGATGATCGGCGGTCCGCTGGTCGGCGGCACCATCACCGACAACTGGGGCTGGCGCTGGTCCTTCTACATCAACCTGCCGCTCGGCGTGGTGGCGCTCGGCCTCATCAGCGTCGTACTGCACCTGCCGGCGAAGCGCGCGCAGGCGCGGATCGACTATCTCGGCGCCGCGCTGCTGACCGTCGGCATCACCTCCATCGTGCTCGTCACCACCTGGGGCGGCACGGAGTACGCCTGGACGTCCGCGCGGATCATGGAGCTGATCGGGATCGGTGTCGCCGCGCTCGTCGGGTTCGTGTTCTGGCAGACCAAGGCGGCCGAGCCGGTTCTGCCGCTCCACATCTTCCGCAGCCGCAACTTCACGCTGATGTCGATCATCGGCTTCATCACCGGCTTCGTGATGTTCGGCGCCACCCTCTTCCTGCCGCTGTACCAGCAGTCCGTGCAGGGCGCCTCCGCCACCAACTCCGGGCTGCTGCTCCTGCCGATGCTCGGCGCGATGCTGGTGACCTCGATGGTCGCGGGACGGGTGACCACCAACAGCGGGCGGTACTACGTCTTCCCGGTCCTCGGCAGTGTCCTGATGGTCGTCGGGCTGTACCTGCTGTCGACGATGGACACGGGGACCTCGCGGTTCACCTCCGGTGTCTTCATGGCCGTCGTCGGTCTCGGCATGGGCTGCCTGATGCAGATCACCATGCTGGTCGCCCAGAACAGCGTGGAGATGAAGGACATGGGCGTCGCGTCCTCGTCCACCACCCTGTTCCGTACGCTCGGCTCCTCCTTCGGTGTCGCCATCATGGGCGCGCTGTTCAACCACCGGGTCCAGGACACCATGGCCGAGCGGGGCGGGGAGCTGGGTTCCAAGGTGACCGAGCAGTCCGCGCAGCTGGACGCGAAGAGCCTGGAGAAGCTGCCGGACGCGGTGCGCGAGGCCTACCAGTACGCGGTGTCGGCCGGCACGCACTCGGCGTTCCTGCTCGGATCGATCGTCGCCGTGGTCGCGCTGGTGGCGGCGGTGTTCGTCAAGGAGGTGCCGCTGAAGGGCGCGGGACCGCAGAAGTCGGCGGACGACGCGGCGCCGGCTCCGCTGGTCGAGGTCTGAGCCGACCCCGCTGAACCGAAGGCCCCCGGACGGTGTCCGCCCCGGGGGCCTTCTTCGTGCGCGCTCGCGGGGTCGATGTCAGTGCCGCGTGCCACCATCGGGCTCATGGACAAGGTGCGGCAGATCCGGCTCGCCAAGGACGCCATGGACCGCGACTGGGCCGATCCGGACCTGGACCTGGACGCCGTCGCCGCGCATGCCGGGTACTCGCGGTATCACTTCCTCCGGGCCTTCAAGGAGGCGTACGGCGAGACGCCCGGGCAGTACCTCACGCACCGGCGGATCGAGCGGGCCGAGGAGATGCTGAGGGGGGCCGATCTGAGCGTGACCGAGATCTGCCACCTGGTCGGCTTCAGCAGCCTCGGCACCTTCTCCGCCCGCTTCAAGGCGCGGACCGGGCTCACCCCGAGCGAGTACCGCACCAAGCACGTGGGCCGCGGCGCCTCCCTGATCCCCGGGTGCTACGCCATGCTCTGGGCCGGCGGATTCCCCACCGCGAGAACCGCGAAGAGGACCGCAACTTTGAAGAAGCGGCCCGGTCCCGGCCCTGCCTACGGTGACGGAGAAGGACCCCCGCACGACAGGAGAGAGCCATGATCCAGGGACTGGGCATCGCCACCGTATGGACCTTCGACCAGCAACGCACGAAGGCCTTCTTCACCGAGAAGCTCGACTTCGAGGTGCGCAGCGAGGTCTCGATGGGCGAGATGACATGGGTCACCGTCAGCGCCAAGGAGCAGCAGGGCGGCGTCGAGCTGACGCTGATGAGCCTCGACGGCCCCGGTCTGGACCCCGAGTCCGCCGAGGCGCTGAAGAAGCTGGTCGGCAAGGGCGTGATGGGCGCCGGAGCGTTCCGTACGGACGACTGCCGCGGTGACTACGAGACGTTCCGGGCGCGCGGGGTGGAGTTCATCCAGGAACCGCAGGAGCGGCCGTACGGCATCGAGGCGATCTTCCGCGACGACAACGGCAACTGGTACTCGCTGACCCAGCGCCGCGAGGAGCTCGACTTCTCGAAGGACTGGGCGTGACGGACACCGGGGAGGAACTGGCCGCCGCGGACCACACGGCCGTGCGGGTCGCCCTCTGGCGGGCCCTGCACGTCCGTGCGGATCCGCCGCCGCATGTCCTGGAGGACGAGATCGGGCTGCGGCTCGCGGACCCGGACGACGGCTGGCGCGAGCGCCCCGACATGGACGTGGACGCCACGCGCCGCACCCGTGCGTCGATCGTGGCCCGGGCCCGGTTCGTCGAGGACCTGGTCGTCGAGGCGGCCGGGCGAGGGGTGGACCAGTACGTCGTCCTCGGCGCCGGCCTCGACACGTTCGCCCAGCGCCGGCCCGAGGTCGCCGCGGCGAGCGGACTGCGGGTCTTCGAGGTCGACCGGCCCGGCCCGCAGGCCTGGAAGCGGCGGCGGCTCATGGACCTCGGGCTCGGCGTCCCCGAGTGGCTGCGGCTCGTGCCGGTCGACTTCGAGGGGGACTGGTGGGGGCGGCTCGTCGAGGCGGGGCTCGATCCCGCGCGGCCCGCGGTGGTGGCCTCCACGGGCGTCACCATGTACCTCACCCGGGAGGCGGTCGCGGCCACGTTCCGCCTGGTCGCCGGGCTCGCCCCGGGTTCCACGCTGGTCACGACCTTCCTGCGGCCGTTGGAGGACGTCGAGCCGGAGCAGCGGCCACAGCTCGAGGCCGCCGTCGCGGGCGCGCGGGCCGCGGGGACGCCGTTCCTGAGCTTCTTCGGGCCGTCCGAGATCCTGGCCCTGACCCGCGAGTCCGGCTTCCGCGAGGCCCGGCACCTGCCGGCGGAGGAGCTGGACCGGCGCTACTTCGAGGGGCGGACGGACGGGGTGCGACCGTCCAGGGGGGAGGAGCTGGTGCTGGCGGGGGTCACGGCAGCATCGGATGGCTTCCTGTGGCCGTAGGCGCGTGTTCGGGCAGCCACGGCACGGCCGCCGCGGCTTTCGCCGGGGTGCCCTTCGAGGGGCGGACGGACGGGGTGCGACCGTCCAGGGGGGAGGAGCTGGTGCCGGCGCGGGTCACGGCAGCATCGGATGGCTTCCTGTGGCCGTAGGCGCGTGCTCCGGCAGCCACAGCACTGCCACCGCGCCCTCCGCCGGGGTGCCCTCCGGGGTGCCGACCGGACGGATGTTGCGGAACGTCAGCCGTGCCCCCAGCACCCGTGCCTGCCCCGCCGCGATGGTCAGTCCGAGCCCGTGGCCGTGGCCCGCGCGGTCCGCGCTGCCCGTGCGGAAGCGGCTCGGGCCGTCCGCGAGGAGGTCCTCGGGGAAGCCGGGGCCGTGGTCGCGGACCCGGATGACCCGGCCCTCGACGGTGACCTGGACCGGCGGCTTGCCGTGCCGGGCGGCGTTGGCGAGGAGGTTGAACAGGACGCGCTCCAGGCGGCGGGGGTCGGTCATGACCTCCGACTCGTGCACCACGCGCACCTCGATCTGCGGGTCCTTGGCCGCCACCCGCCGGGCGACGAACTCGCCGAGCAGGATGTCCTGGAGCTCCGCCCGCTCGGAGGCACCGTCGAGACGGGCCACCTCCAGGACGTCCTCGACGAGGGTGCGCATGGCTTTCGCCCGGTCCAGGACCAGTTCCGTGGGCCGGCCCGGGGGCAGCAGTTCCGCCGCCGTCAGCAGGCCCGTCACCGGTGTACGCAGCTCGTGCGCGATGTCCGCGGTGACCCGGCGCTCGGCTTCCAGCCGCTGCTGGAGAGCGTCCGCCATGGCGTCCACCGCGCTGGCGAGGTCGTCGGTCTCGTCCCGTACGACCCCGCCGATCGCGTCCCGCACCCGCACGTCCGTCTCGCCCTTGGCCATCTGATTGGCCGCGGCCGCCGCCTTCCGCAGCCGCCGCGACAGCTGCCCGCCGATGAGCACGCCGAGCGCGCTGCCGCCGAGGACCACCGCGATGGAGCCGATCACCAGGGCCTGGTCGAGGTCGTTGAGGATGTCGGTGCTGCGGTCGGTGAACCCGGTGTGCAGGGACAGCACATGGCCGCCCTTGACCGGAACGGCCGCCCAGATGTCCGGGCCCCGGTCGGGCCGGTCGGAGACGTACGTCGCCCGGCGGCCCTGCTCGACCTTCTCGCGCAACGCGGGCGGCAGATGACGGTCGTCGACCGCGATGCTGGGGAAGTTCGGCTTGCCGGTCAGCTCGTAGTTGCGCTGGGCGATCTGGATCCGCTCGTCCGCGAGGTCGCGCGCGTTGTCCAGCATCGAGACGCGTGCCGCGTTGTGCACGACCAGACTGAGCGCGACCGCCACGAGCGCGCCGACCAGCGCGATGGCCGCGCTCAGCTTCCACCTCAGCCCGGTCCGCACGGCCAGCCGCTCCGCCACCGGGCCCCGAAGGATCCCCCGCATGCCCCAGGTCCCCCGCTCAGGCCTTCAACTTGTAGCCGAAGCCACGGACCGTCTCGATCCGGTCCTGGCCGATCTTCGTCCGCAGCCGCTGCACATGGACGTCGACGACCCGGGTGTCACCGCCCCAGCCGTAGTCCCACACCCGCTCCAGGAGCTTGTCGCGGGACAGGACCGTACCGGGCGCGGAGGAGAACTCCAGCAGCAGCCGCATCTCGGTCGGGGTGAGTGCGACCGGCTGTCCGGCTTTGCGCACCTCCATGCCCTCGGTGTCGATCTCCAGCTCGCCGAAGGACAGCACGCCCCCGGCGGCCGCGTCCGCGCTCTCCTCGCCCCGGTCGGCCCCGCCCGCGTGCCCGAAGCGGCGCAGCACCGCACGGATCCGGGCGACCAGGACGGCACCGTCGAACGGCTTGGTGACGTAGTCGTCGGCGCCGGCCTCCAGACCGAGCACCACGTCGATCGAGTCGGCGCGCGCCGACAGCATGATCACCGGCACGGTGGACTCGTCGCGGATACGGCGGCACAGGCTGACCCCGTCCAGGCCCGGGACCATGACGTCCAGCAGGGCGATGTCGGGGCGGTCCGCCCGGAACGCCTCCAGGCCCGACAGTCCGTCGGGCATGGCGGTGACCGCGAAGCCGTCCCGCTCCAGGGCGAGTTGGGTGGCCTCGCGGATGACGTCGTCGTCCTCGACGAACAGCACGTGGGTCTGGTCTGCCATCCGGGTGCTCTCACTCTTCGGTGTCGATGCGGTCACTGGGGGATCGTTCCGGGCGGCCCGATCGGTTCAGTTGTCGGGCGCCGGCGTCGGATCCGCGTCGACGGCATCGCTGTAGTCGCTGTGCGTCCGGTACACGGCGGCGAACTTTCCCGAGGCCCAGCGGTACGTGATCACGTTCTCGCCGGACGGGTCCGACACCGCGTCACCCTTTTCATACACCTGTTTGGTCACCACCAGGTCGCCGCGGTCGATCTCGGCGTAGACCGGAGGCTCCTCGGTCTGGAAGACATTCTGGTACGAACCGTCCTGCTCGCGGTACACGTACGAGCCGACGCCCACCAGATCCGCACAGGTCACGACGTTGACGACGACGTCGTCGGCCGAGCCGCCGGTGAGGTCGCCGTAGAACAGGTCGACCGGGTACTGGTGGGCGCCACAGGGCTCCAGATCGCGCTTGACCGCCTCGGAGACCTTCGGGTCCGACCTGAGGAGAGCGACCGCGCCCTTCCGGTCCAGACGCGGGGAGGTCAGGGCGGACGGCAGGGCGGAGGGGGAGACGCCGGCCTCCGCGGCAGCGTGTGCCGGACCCTCGTCACGGGTGCCGGTGCCGCCGGTGGCGCAGGCGGAGACGAAAAGGGCGAGGGCGGCCAGCACGACCACTGCCGTGCTTGCCGCCTGGAAGATCCCCCGGACCGGAGTGAGGTCCGGCCGGGTGGGCCCGGGCTCGGTCAGGCCGCCGCGCAACGCTCCCGCTCCTCACGCTCCAGCGCGCGTGCGTCCAGATCGCGGGCCTCCAGCTCCTCGCGGAGCCGGGCGAGCGCCCGGTGCAGCGTGCTCTTGACCGTTCCGGCCGACATGCCGAGGGCGGCGGCCGTCTCCTCCGTGGACATCTGCTCCCAGTGTCGCAGCACCACGACGCTGCGCTGCTTGGGGGCGAGCACCTTCATGACGTCCATCAGCAGGGCGCGGTCCGCGTGCTGCTCGGTGGAGTCGTCGACCGAGGCGTCCGGGAGCTGCTCGGTCGGCACCTCCTCCAGCTTGCGCGCCCGCCACCACTCCGTGCGGGTGTTGATCATCACCCGGCGCAGATAGGCGTCCGCGAGCCGCTTGTCCTCGATGGTCTCCCAGCGGCCGTACGTCCGCACGAGCGCCGTCTGGAGCAGGTCCTGCGCGTCGACCGGGTCCGGGACCAGACGGCGTGCGCTGCGCAGCAGCGCGTCCTGCCGGGTGCGCACGTACTCCTCGAACTCGAGCACCTCGCCCTGCGCCATGTAGACCGCCTCCTGATCCCCGTTCCGGCAGTCCCTGCCGGTTCTCATCGCGTGTGCGCCGCCTGGTGTGGCGGCATGGCAATCAAGCTACGGAGCTGTTGTCACGGGGCTGTGCGGAGCAGCGCGCGGCTGGCAATAGGCTGTCCGTCGGTTGTGTAACGGAAGCCGAAAAGGGGTAAACCGGCGCGGTGATTCGCGCCGGTTCAGGGGGATTTGCCGGGTGACTCCGTGTCGGGCTACGTCAACGGCAGCCGATACAAACCACCCTGCAGGGGCTCCACGAGCCCGTCCGCGACCAGACCGTCCAGGGCCCGCGCCCGCTGTACCGGTTCGTGCCACACCCGGTCGAGAACCGCCTGCGGCACCGGCGCATGAGCCTCCCTCAGCACGGCGAGCAGCTTGCCGCGGACCTGGCGGTCGGTACCGGCGTACGTCTGCCCGCGCCGCGGCGGCCCGTCGTGCTCGGGCTTGCCCGCGAGCCGCCAGGCGCACTGGGCGGCGATGGGACAGCGCACACAGGTCTCGTTCTTGGCCGTGCACACCAGCGCGCCCAACTCCATGGAGGCGGCGGCCCAGCGTGCGGCGGTGCTCTCGTCCTCCGGCAGCAGCGCGCGGGCGAGCTTGCGCTCGGCGGCTGTGGTGGCGTTCGGCGGGTACCGCACGCCGGTCACCGCCCGCGCGAACACCCGCCGCACATTGGTGTCCAGCACCGCGTGCCGCTGCCCGTACGCGAAGGAGGCGACGGCGGCGGCCGTGTACTCACCGATCCCGGGCAGCGCGAGCAGCTGTGCGTGTTCGGTCGGTACGTCACCGCCGTGCCGTCCCGTTATGGCGACCGCGGCGCCGTGCAGCCGCAGCGCCCGGCGCGGGTAGCCGAGCCGGCCCCAGGCGCGCACGGCCTCGCCGGGCGCCTCCGCGGCCAGATCGGCGGGCCGCGGCCACCGCGCGAGCCACTGCTCGTAGACCGGTAGCACCCGGTTCACGGGCGTCTGCTGGAGCATGAACTCACTGACCATCACCCCCCACGGCCCGGCCTCGGGCCGCCGCCACGGCAGATCCCGGGCGTGCTCGTCGAACCAGTCGATGACGGGGGAGTGCAGGCCCGCTCCGGGAGGAGCGTCGATGATGCCGTCGGCGGGGCTGCTGTGCGGGGGCTGGGGCTGGGGCTGGGGCTTCGTGGGCGCAGTCATGGCCTTCCGATCCTGCCATGCCGGAGGTGACGGACGGGTGTTCTGAGGGACGGGTCGCTCGGACCGGGGGGTGACCTTCGTGATCACGGACCGTGAGCAGTAGATCGGTTCGGTCACGATCCGCTGTCGGCACGTGTCAGGCCTGGCGGAAGTCCCGGGCGGGACAGCCGTTTCCGGAATGATGATCCTGAAAAGTTGTGACGCCCGGCGGCGGGTGAGGGCGGTGAACTCGTAGATCTCTCGTACAGTTTGCGCCGTGGGATCTCTGCGCAATCCGGTCGGGCCGCTTCCCTCCTCCATCTACTGGCGACGGAGGGCCGTCATGCTGTCCGTCCTCGCCGTGCTGGCGCTGCTGATCGCATGGATCGTCAGCTCCGGCGGCGGAGGCGGCAGGAACGGCGCGGACGGGTCCAACGGCAAGCACCCCACCCCCTCGACGATCACCCCCGGACCGTCCGGTTCCGGTCCTGCGATCAGCCAAGCGCCGGGCGGACGCGACGAGTCGACGACCGGTGGGGACACCGGCGGCGGGTCGGGGTCGGCGTCGGGGTCGAGCTCGGGTTCCGGGGCCGGAACGGGCGACAGCTCGGGTGCCGGTGGTGAGACCGGTACGGGCGGCTCCGCCGGGGCCGGCGGAGCCGGTGGTGCGGGGAGTGGCGGTACGGGTTCCGGAGTGGGGCAGAGCGACACTCTTCCGGCCGGCTCCACGCTGCCCAACTGCACCGCCGGTGCGGTGAAGTTGAAGGTTCGGAGCCTGCGCAACGCCTACGACCCCGACCAGGCGCCCACGTTGCTGCTGACCGCGACCAACTCCTCCGGCAGCGACTGCAAGGTCGATCTCGGGCCGAAGAACGCGGTGTTGACGATCACTCAGGCCGGCGAGGACGACACGTACTGGTCGTCCGCCGACTGTCCTGTGACCGCGGGCAACCTCGTCTACCGCGCCCCGGCAGGCAGCAGCATCACGTACACCGTGAAGTGGGACCGCAAGCCGAGCGCGCCGCAGTGTGCGACGCCCGCGGCGGGGGCGGCCGGGGCGGGGACGTACCTGGTGGAGCTCAAGGCGCCCGGGTATGCGACCGCGCAGGCTTCGTTCGTGTTGGAGAACGACTAGTTGGAGACCGGCTGGTCGGAAAGTGGCTGGTCGGAGAATGGCTGAGAGGGTGCCGGCCCGCTATACGTACCGTTCCAGGATCGAGCTCTCCGCCAGGCGGGACAGGCCCTCTCGGACGCTCCTTGCCCTTGCCTCGCCCACTCCGTCCACCGTCTGCAGGTCGTCCACGCTTGCCGCGAGGAGCTTCTGGAGGCTGCCGAAGTGCTCCACGAGGCGGTCGATGATCGCGCCCGGCAGGCGGGGGACCTTGGCCAGCAGGCGGAAGCCCCGGGGGGAGACGCCCGAGTCGATCGCCTCGGGGGAGCCGGTGTAGCCCAGGGCGCGGGCGACCGTGGGGAGTTCGAGGAGCTCCGCGTGGGTCAGGGCGTCCAGTTCGTACAGCGCCTCGTCGACCGTGCGGGAGCGCTTCGCGGTGGGTTCGGGGACGTAGTCCCGGACCACCAGTTCGCGTTCCGGTTCCACGCCCGCGATCAACTCGTCCAGCTGGAGGGCGAGGAGGCGGCCGTCCGTGCCGAGTTCGACCACGTACTCGGCGATCTCCGTGGCGATACGGCGGACCATCTCCAGGCGCTGGGCCACGGCCGAGACGTCCCGGACCGTCACGAGGTCCTCGATCTCCAGCGCGGAGAGCGTGCCCGCGACCTCGTCCAGGCGGAGCTTGTAGCGCTCCAGGGTCGCCAGGGCCTGGTTCGCGCGGGACAGGATCGCCGCCGAGTCCTCCAGGACACGGCGCTGGCCGTCGACGTACAGGGCGATGAGGCGCATCGACTGGGAGACGGAGACGACCGGGAAGCCGACCTGCTTGCTCACGCGGTCCGCGGTGCGGTGCCGGGTGCCCGTCTCCTCCGTCGGGATCGTCGCGTCGGGCACGAACTGCACGCCCGCCCGCAGGATCTTCGACAGATCGGACGAGAGCACGATGCCGCCGTCCAGCTTGCACAGCTCACGCAGACGCGTGGCCGCGAACTCGACGTCCAGGACGAAACCGCCCGTGCACATCGTCTCCACCGTCTTGTCGAAGCCGAGCACGATGAGTCCGCCGGTGTTGCCGCGCAACACCCGCTCGAGGCCGTCGCGCAGGGCGGTGCCGGGGGCCACGGCGCTCAGGGAGGCGCGCATCAGGCCGTCGGAACCGGCACTCCCACCGGACTTTCCGGGAGCTGCCGCCCGGTCGTTGGCTGCCACTGCTCTCCTCCGGTCGCGGGGTCTTGGACGCTCCCGTGTCGTCATTCGGTTCGTACGGACGGGCGAGACCAGGGCAAAGTCTACCGGCGGTCCTCGTCGTCCCGTGGGGCCTCTCGCCGACGCGAGCGCGGAAGGACCCTCAGGGCGTCCCCTATGTCCGCGACTTCCAGGACCTTCATGCCGGACGGGATCTTGCCGGGATCGCCCGGTACGAGTGCATGTGTGAAGCCCAGACGGTGTGCCTCGGAGAGCCGGCGCTGGACGCCCGTGACCCGTCTGACCTCGCCCGCGAGGCCCACTTCGCCGATCGCGACGAGGTTCTTGGGCAGCGGGGTGTCGCTGGCGGCCGACGCCAGGGCGAGGGCGATCGCCAGGTCCGCGGCAGGTTCCGAAAGCTTTACACCACCGACCGTCGCGGAGTAGATGTCCCGCTTGCCGAGCGCGCTGATCCGGCCTCGCTGTTCCAGGACGGCGAGCATCATCGAGACGCGGGAGGTCTCCAGACCGGAGGTGGTGCGCCGGGGCGAGGGGATCTGTGAGTCGACGGTGAGCGCCTGGACCTCGGCCACCAGAGGGCGGCGGCCCTCCAGGGTGACGGTGAGACAGGTGCCGGGGACCGGTTCGGCACGACGTGTCAGGAAAAGTCCGCTTGGGTCCGCGAGGCCCGTGATGCCCTCGTCGTGCAGTTCGAAGCAGCCGACCTCGTCGGTGGCGCCGTAGCGGTTCTTGACGCCTCGTACGAGCCTGAGGCGCGCGTGCCGGTCGCCCTCGAAGCTGAGGACCACGTCCACGAGGTGCTCGAGCAGGCGCGGGCCCGCGATCGCGCCGTCCTTGGTGACATGGCCCACCAGGAGGGTGGACATCCCGCGTTCCTTGGACGCCCGGATCAGTGCCCCGGCCACCTCGCGCACCTGGGCCATGCCGCCGGGGGCGCCGTCGATCTCGGGGGAGGCCACCGTCTGCACCGAGTCGAGGATCAGCAGGGACGGCTTCACCGCGTCCAGATGTCCGAGGACCGCGGACAGGTCGGTCTCGGCGGCCAGATACAGGTGGTCGTCGATCGCGCGGATGCGGTCGGCGCGCATCCGGACCTGGCTCGCCGACTCCTCGCCGGTCACATAGAGCGTGCGGTGCTCGTCGCTCGCCGACTTGGCCGCCACGTCCAGCAGCAGCGTGGACTTGCCGACGCCGGGTTCGCCCGCGAGGAGCACCACGGCGCCGGGCACGAGGCCGCCGCCGAGCACCCGGTCCAGCTCGGGCACGCCGGTGGAGCGGGCGGTGGCCTGACGGCCGTCGACCTGGCCGATGGGCACGGCGGAGGTGGTGACGCGGCCGGGTGTCGTCGTACGCACCGCGGGCGCGCCGTACTCCTCGATCGTCCCCCAGGCCTGGCACTCGGGGCAGCGGCCGAGCCACTTGGCCGTCTGCCAGCCGCACTCGGTGCAGCGATAGGACGGGCGCTCCTTGGCGGACTTCGTACGGGCAGCCATGCACGAACCGTAACCGCCGCCACTGACAACCCTGCCGCCGCCCGCCGGACGGCCTGCGCTCCGGCATCCGGACCAACCCGGCCCCGGCATCCGGACCAACCCGGCCCCGGCATCCGAATCACCCCGCGCCCCGCGTGCGAACCGGCCACGTCACGACGGGAACGAGCCACGGAATCACGGGTTCCTGTCCCCTATTGAGGGATCGTTTCACCCGTACGGAGTAAATGTGCTCGAGGCGCCGGAAGGGGCCATCTTCCGCCCCCTACGGTCCACGGATGATGAGCAGCAGTCCGGAGACCTCGACCCGCACCACCGGCGCGCACCGGGCGCAACGGGAGGAGCGCGACCGCGGTGCCGCGCGCACACCGGCGCAGGGGCCGCCGACGCGCTACGAGCCGTACCTGGACGGCCTGTTCACCTACTGCCTGTCCGTGTTGTGCGACCACGACGCGGCCATCGCGGCCCTCGGCGACGTCCTCGCGCTCGCCGAGAGACGGGGCGGCCCGGAGGCGGCCGGCGACCGCAGGGCGTGGCTGTACGCGCTGGCCCGCTGGGCCTGTCTGCGCAAGCTGGCCGAGGCCAAGCAGAAACGTCAGGCCACCCATGCGGCGGGACGTCAGGGAGCGTCCCAGAAGTCCGCCGAGCCCCCGGTCGCCGCGGACCTGCAGGAGGTGCGCCGCCGCGAACTCGCCCTGCTGGCCTGGCCGGAGGCGGCTGGGACCACCCCCGAGCAGCGCGAGGCGCTCGAACTCGCCGTACGTCACCACCTCGCCGCCCACGAGGTCGCCGCCGTCCTCGGCATGGACCTCGCCGGTGCCCGCGAACTGCTCGCCTCCGCCGCCTGTGAGGTCGAGCGCACCCGCGCGGCCCTCGCCGTCGTCGAGACCGGTGACTGTCCGAGCGTGGCCCGGCTCACCGGCGACAGCCAGTTCGTGCTCAGCTCCGCCCTGCGCCGAGAACTCGTGCGCCACGTCGACGACTGCCCACGCTGCCGCCGCAGTGCCGAGCGCGCGATTCCCGGACGCTGGCCCGGAGCCATGACCACGCCCGCCGAGCTGCCCGTGCTCGAAGCGCCGCGCGGGGCGCTGCACATGGCGCCGGCGCACCCGTCACGCGCGCGTGGCGGCGTCGTGCCCCGCTTCGACCGGCGCGGCTTCCCGATGGATCCCAAGGACCGGGCCGCCCGCCGCGACCGCCTGCGCGCGCGTGCCGTCACCACGACCGTCGTCGCCACCGTCGTCGCCGCCCCCGTGCTCGCCCTGTGGGCCGCCTACCGGGGCGGACCCGGCGAGGGGGTGGACGGCCACTCCGCGAGCGCCAGCGAGGCGCACGAGCCCGGCAGCCTGGACGGTGAGACGGCGAGCGGCGGCTACGAGAACGCCGGCAACGCCCGCACCCAACCCGGCAGCCGCTTCGCCAAGGACGGCCGCCCCGATGTCTCCGTGGAGGTCGTCAGCGTCGCCGGGGCGGGCAGGAAGGGTGCCGGGCGCCTGGAGGTCGGCGCCGACAACAGCGGCGACACCACGCTGATCACCCTCACCGCGACCGGCGACGCCCCGGTCCGCTGGTCGGCCACCACGGGAGCCCCCTGGCTCTACCTCAGCCAGTCCTCGGGAACCCTGAGACACGGCGAGTCGTTGACGATCAAGGTGTACGTCGACCATCTGCGCGAGCCATCCGGACCCTGGAGCGCGCGCGTGGCGATCGCACCGGCCGGCGCGGTCGTCACCATCCAGGGCTACGGCACGGCGCCCGCACCCTCCGACCCCGGCGAGCCGACGACACCCCCGCTCAGTCCCAGCCCCACGTCCTCGGCCCCCTCGGATCCCACACCGAGCGACCCTCCGTCCTCGTCCCCCTCCCCGACTCCACCCGACTCCACCCCGTCCGACCCGGCAAGCCCGACGCCCCCACCCACGGACAGCGGCGACCCGAGCCCGTCCGCGTCGTAGCGGATGCGGCAGAGCCGGGGTCCGTCGGCGGGCAGGGGGACTTGTGTCGGGAGTCGGGGCCGGAGGGCGGTGTGTCGGGCGCTCAGTCGGTCGGGTCCGCCGGATGCGGTGCCAGCAGGGGCAGCTGGGAGGCCAGGCGCTCCTCGCAGAGCTCGACGAGGCGGTCGTAGCCCGCCTTGCCCATCAGCTCGATCAGTTCGGGGCGGTAGGAGACGTACACCGGGTCACCGGCGCCGTGTGCCGAGGTCGCCGACGTGCACCACCAGTGCAGGTCGTGACCGCCCGGACCCCAGCCGCGCCGGTCGTACTCGCCGATCGACACCTGGAGCACGCGGGTGTCGTCGGGCCGGTCGATCCAGTCGTACGTCCGCCGCACCGGAAGCTGCCAGCAGACGTCCGGCTTGGTCTCCAGCGGCTCACGGCCCTCCTTCAGGGCCAGGATGTGCAGCGAGCAGCCCGCGCCGCCCGCGAAGCCGGGCCGGTTCTGGAAGATGCAGGAGCCCTGGAAGGGCCGGGTCTGCCGGTCGCCGTCCTCGTCCTCCGAGACCCAGCCGTTCGCCGTGCCCTCGTCGTGGTGCTGCCAGATGTCCGGAGTGAGTCGCGCCACATTCTCGGCGACCCGCTTCTCGTCGTCCTCGTCGGAGAAGTGGGCACCCAGCGTGCAGCACCCGTCGTCCGCGCGGCCCGCCTGGATGCCCTGGCAGCCACTGCCGAAGATGCAGTTCCACCGAGAGGTCAGCCATGTCAGATCGCAGCGGAAGACCTGCTCGTCGTCCGCCGGATCCGGGAACTCCACCCACGCGCGTGCGAAGTCGAGCCCCTTCTCGTCGGCCTTCAGAGCCTTCATGGCCTTCCGTGACTGCTTGGGTGGCTTCACCCGCGAAGGACCGCCGGCAGATTCGGCCGTTTTGTCGTCCTTCACCTTTTTCGTCTTTGGCACGCGTCCAGGGTAAGTCGCCCGAGCCCACTCCGGAGACAGTCGAACGACCAGCTGGCAGTAGCGTTCCCTACATGAGACTCGGTGTCCTCGACGTGGGATCGAACACGGTGCATCTGCTGGTGGTGGACGCACACCCCGGCGCCCGCCCCCTGCCCGCGCACTCGCACAAGGCGGAGCTGCGCCTTGCCCAACTCCTCGACGAGGCCGGGGCGATCGGTCCCGAGGGCGTCGAGAAGCTGGTCGCGGTCGTCAAGGACGCGCTCCAGGCCGCCGAGGACAAGGGCGTCGAGGACCTGCTCCCGTTCGCCACCTCCGCCGTCCGCGAGGCCAGCAACGCCGACGACGTCCTCGCGCGCGTGCGGGCCGAGACCGGTGTCGAGCTCCAGGTCGTCACCGGCGCCGAAGAGGCCCGTCTCACCTTCCTCGCCGCCCGCCGCTGGTTCGGCTGGTCGGCGGGCAAGCTCCTGGTCCTCGACATCGGCGGCGGCTCCCTGGAGGTCGCCTACGGCATCGACGAGGAACCGGACGCGGTGGCCTCCCTCCCGCTGGGCGCGGGCCGCCTCACGGCAGGCTGGCTCCCCGGCGACCCCCCGGATCCGGACGCCATCCGGACCCTGCGGCGCCATGTGCGCGCCCAGATCGCCCGCACGGTCGGCGAGTTCGCCCGCTTCGGCGCCCCCGACCACGTGGTCGCCACCTCCAAGACCTTCAAGCAGCTGGCCCGCCTGGCAGGCGCGGCCCGCTCGACGGAGGGCCTCTACGTCCAGCGCGAACTGAAGCGCGAGTCCCTGGAGGCCTGGGTCCCGAGGCTGGCCGGCATGACGACGGACCAGCGGGCGGAACTCCCGGGCGTGTCGGAGGGCCGGGCGAACCAGCTCCTGGCGGGCGCCTTGGTGGCCGAGGGCGCGATGGATCTGTTCGGTGTGGAAAAGGTGGAAATCTGCCCCTGGGCGCTGAGAGAGGGCGTCATCCTGCGCAGACTTGACCATATGGGATCAGTTCAGGGCATATAGGGGCGCGCGGAACGGCGCGAGCAACCCCGACGCACCCGCACCCGCCCAGTGGCAATCACCACAACGGCGAATAGGCACCCCGCACCCCACCCACGGCAACCCGTAATCTGTCCCCCATGGCAGAGCCAGTCGTACGGATCCCGGATGCGAAGGTCGCCCTGTCGACGGCCTCCGTCTACCCGGAGTCGACGGCGACGGCCTTCGAGATCGCCGCACGCCTCGGATACGACGGCGTCGAGGTCATGGTGTGGACCGACCCGGTCAGCCAGGACATCGAGGCCCTGCGCCGCCTCTCCGACTACCACGGCATCCCCATACTCGCCGTGCACGCCCCCTGCCTGCTCATCACGCAGCGCGTGTGGTCGACGGACCCCTGGGTCAAGCTCCAGCGCGCCCGGGCGGCAGCCGAGAAGCTGGGCGCGAGCACGGTCGTCGTCCACCCGCCGTTCCGCTGGCAGCGCCAGTACGCCCGGGACTTCGTCAGCGGGATCTGGCGGATGGCGAACGAGACGGACGTACGGTTCGCCGTCGAGAACATGTACCCCTGGCGCTATCGCGACCGCGAGATGCTCGCCTACGCCCCCGACTGGGACGTCACCAAGGACGACTACCGGCACTTCACGATCGACCTCAGCCACGCGGCGACCTCCAGGACCGACGCGATGCAGATGGTCGACCGGATGGGAGACCGTCTCGGCCATGTGCACCTCGCCGACGGCAAGGGCTCCGCGAAGGACGAGCACCTCGTGCCCGGCCGCGGCGCCCAGCCCTGCGCCGAGCTCCTGGAGCGCCTCGCCCTGAGCGGCTTCGACGGCCATGTCGTCATCGAGGTCAACACCCGCCGCGCGATGTCCGGCGCCGAACGTGAGGCCGACCTCGCCGAGGCCCTGGCCTTCACCCGCCTCCATCTGGCCTCGGCGGTGCAGGTGCCCCGGCGATGAGGAACCGAGCGACCGTGCAGGTGCCCCGGCCGTGAGCGACCTCGAAAGCGCCCCGGCGACCGGCGACGTCACCGCCCGCAAGCGCGGCCGGCCCCGCCGTACGGAATCGGACGCGGCCGGCACCCGCGACCGGATCCTCCTCGCGGCCCGTGAGGAGTTCTCCGAGCGGGGCTACGAGAAGACGTCCGTGCGGGGGATCGCCAAGGCCGCCGGGGTCGACTCGGCCCTGGTCCACCACTACTTCGGCACCAAGGAGCAGGTCTTCGAGGCTGCCGTGGAAGTCGCCGCCGCGCCCGCGCTGAGCGCGCCCGACGCGCTCGCCGAGGGTCCGCTGGAGGACGTCGGAGAGCGCCTCACCCGTTTCATCTTCGGCGTCTGGGAGAACCCGGCGACGCGCATGCCGATCCTGGCGATCGTCCGCTCGGCCGTGACCAACGAGACAGCGGCCGCCGTCTTCCGCCGGCTCGTCGCCGCCCAGCTGCTGCGCCGCATCGCCGACCAGCTGGACCTGCCGGACGCCGAACTGAGGGCCGAGCTGGCGGCCGCGCAGCTCGTGGGGACGGCCATGCTGCGGTATGTGATCAAGGTGGAGCCGCTGGCGTCGACGGACATCGAGCAGATCATCGCGCGGGTGGCCCCGGTGGTGCAGAGCCATCTGACCGGGCCCTGACCCGAGACGGCCGTCCCGCATTCCGGACGCCTTGTCCCGACCCCTGGATGACGGGCGTACGCTCGTTAGCAGTCAGAAGTCTCATACGACCGTCTCTGAAGTCTCTGACGACCGTCTCTGAAGGAGCGAGCGACGATGCCCGAGCTGAGGTCCCGCACAGTCACCCACGGCCGCAACATGGCGGGCGCCCGCGCCCTTATGCGCGCCTCCGGTGTACCCGGTGCGGACATCGGCCGCAAGCCGATCATCGCGGTCGCCAACTCCTTCACGGAGTTCGTGCCGGGCCACACCCACCTGCAGCCGGTCGGCCGGATCGTCTCCGAGGCGATCGTCGAGGCCGGCGGCATCCCGCGCGAGTTCAACACCATCGCCGTCGACGACGGCATCGCGATGGGGCACGGGGGAATGCTCTACAGCCTCCCCTCCCGCGACCTGATCGCGGACTCGGTGGAGTACATGGTCGAGGCCCACTGCGCCGACGCCCTGATCTGCATCTCCAACTGCGACAAGATCACTCCGGGCATGCTGAACGCCGCGCTGCGGCTCAACATCCCCACGGTCTTCGTCTCCGGCGGCCCGATGGAGTCCGGCCGCGCGACCCTCGTGGACGGCACGGTCCGTACCCTCGACCTGGTCGACGCGATGTCCGACGCGGTGAACGAGAAGATCTCCGACGAGGACATGCTCCGTATCGAGGAGAACGCCTGCCCGACCTGCGGCAGCTGTTCCGGCATGTTCACGGCCAACTCGATGAACTGCCTCACGGAGGCCATCGGCCTCTCGCTCCCCGGCAACGGCTCGGTCCTGGCGACGCACACGGCCCGTAAGCAGCTGTACGTCGACGCCGCCAACACGGTCATGGACATCACCCGCCGCTACTACGAGCAGGACGACGAGACGGTTCTGCCGCGCAACGTCGCCACTTTCGCGGCCTTCGAGAACGCCATGGCCCTCGACATCGCCATGGGCGGCTCGACCAACACGATCCTGCACCTGCTGGCGGCGGCCCAGGAGGCGGAGATCCCCTTCGGCCTCGCCGAGATCGACGCGGTCTCCCGCCGCGTCCCCTGCCTCGCGAAGGTCGCCCCGAACGTCGCGAAGAACCGCACGTACTACATGGAGGACGTGCACCGCGCGGGCGGCATCCCGGCGCTGCTGGGCGAACTGCACCGCGCGGGCCTGCTGAACGAGGACGTGCACTCGGTCCACAGCCCGTCGCTGGCGGACTGGCTGAAGACGTGGGACGTGCGGGGAGGCTCGCCTTCCGCGAAGGCGCTCGAGCTGTGGCACGCGGCCCCCGGCTGTGTCCGCTCCGCCGAGGCCTTCTCCCAGTCGGAGCGCTGGGAGGCGCTGGACGAGGACGCCGCCGAGGGCTGCATCCGCAGCGCCGAGCACGCGTACTCCAAGGACGGCGGCCTGGCGGTCCTCAAGGGCAACCTGGCGGTCGACGGCTGCGTCGTGAAGACGGCCGGCGTGGACGAGTCGATCTGGCGGTTCGAGGGCCCGGCGGTGGTCTGCGAGTCGCAGGAGGACGCCGTCCAGAAGATCCTCACCCAGCAGGTCAAGGAGGGCGACGTCGTCGTCATCCGCTACGAGGGCCCCAAGGGCGGGCCCGGTATGCAGGAGATGCTCTACCCGACCTCGTACCTGAAGGGCCGCGGCCTCGGCAAGGCCTGCGCCCTGATCACCGACGGCCGCTTCTCCGGCGGCACGTCCGGCCTGTCCATCGGCCATGCCTCCCCGGAGGCCGCGGCCGGCGGCACCATCGCCCTCGTCGAGGACGGCGACCGCATCCGCATCGACATCCCCGGGCGGTCGATCGAGCTCCTGGTCGACGAGGAGGAGCTGGCCCGTCGCGAGGCCGCGCTGGGCGGGGCCTACGCCCCGAAGAACCGTGAGCGCAAGGTCTCCGCGGCGCTGCGGGCCTACGCGGCGATGGCCACGAGCGCCGACAAGGGCGCGGTGCGGGACGTGTCGAAGCTGGGCTGAGGTCCGCTCCTTCGCTCCGCGAGAACTTGGGGCCGTCCCTTCGGGGGCGGCCCCCTTTGTTACCTGCGCTTGGTCGGTGCGCTACCAGTCCGAGGGCTTGCGGGCGTCCACGGCGAAGATGGTGCCGTCGGGGGCGGTGGCGTAGACGTGGTGATCGGCGACAGCGGGCCGGGGCAGCGTGGCGATCACATCGCCCGCGTCGGCGCCGAGCCGTGCCGGTGTCTGGCCGGCGAGCGTTCCCTTGCGCGCGTCCACCGCGAGCAGCCGCCCGTCGGAAGCGGTGACGAAGACGTGACTGCCGTTTGAGACCGGGACGGATCCCCGGCTCACGGACGTCTCCAGGTGCCACAGTTGCCGGCCCGTGTCGACGTCGATGGCCTCCAGAGCTCCGGCGGTGGCCAGCACATAGACGACACCGGCGTGCACCGCGGCCTCGGCGCCCTGCCGAGGCACGGGCAAGGCCACCTTCCGGGTCGCTCCGGATGCGGGGGTGTAGCGGACCACGGCCTTGGCGTAGTCGTAGACCTGGTCGACGGAGAGGAAGAAGACGGATCCGTCCTCGGAGCCGATCGGCGTCAGAGCGCCGTCGAGGTGTTCGTCCCACCGCACGTCACCCGTGGCCGCGTCCACAGCGGTGACCCGAGTGCTCGACTCGTCGACGGACGTGCTTGTCACGTACAGCAGTGGGTCTCCGGGAAACGTCGAGAACGACGGTGTGGCGTGGCCGGGTATCTCCTTGCTCCACCGGGTGTCGCCGGACGCGCTGTCCACGCCGGTCACCTTCCCGTCCGCATGGGTGACCAGAAGCATGCCGTCGGCCGACCACATGCCGTCGTACGTCGGCACGTTCCGCTGCCAGCGCGTCCGGCCTGTGGCGAGATCGAGCGCCTGCAGACGGTTGCCGTAATCGGCCATCGGCAGCAGGAGGCCACCGGACAGGGCGGGCGGAACGCTCCACCGGTTCGTGTCGGCCGAATGCCGCCACAGCAGTCTGCCGTCGGTCGGATCGAGGGCGAAGACCAGACCCGCCCGCACACAGAAGAGCTTTCCCGCCCCGTACGAGCACCGGGGCGTGCCCTTGCCCCCGGCCATGGGCTTCGCCTCCCAGGCGCGGAACGCGGACGCCCCCGCCGGAGGCGTACTGCTCTCCGTCGGCGTGGGCTGCCCGTCGCCGAGCAACTCGACCGAGGCGAACACTCCGCTCGCGACAAGGACAAGCGCGCCGGCGGCGAGCAACACGTTCCTGCGCAGGCGCCGCTCGGGTCGCCGTACCGGCTCCTCGGCCTCTTGCTCAGGCATCAGCACATCACCCGTGCGCTGCGCCGGTATGAATGCCTGAGTGTCGTACGAGGCCGCGACCGACCGCAGCTCCCGCATCAACTCGTCCGGAGTGGGCCGGTCCTCGGGCTCCTTGGCGAGGCACCGCACGATGAGCGGTGCGAGGTTCTGCGGTACGCCGGTCAGGTCCGGCTCGTCGTGCACGACCTGGTAGGCGACGACATAAGGACTGTCGGAGTCGAACGGCCCGCGCCCGGTGGCCGCATGCACCATCACGGAACCGAGGGCGAAGATGTCGGCGGCGGGTCCCACCTCCCTGGGCCGCCGGAACTGCTCCGGCGCCATGAACGGCGGCGTCCCGATCAACTTCCCGGTCTCGGTGCGCAGTTCACTGTCCTTTGGCCGAGAAATACCGAAGTCGATGACCTTCGGCCCGTCCTCGGCGAGCAGCACATTGCTCGGCTTGAGGTCCCGGTGGACCACCCCGACCCGATGGATGTCGCGCAGTGCCTCGGCGAGCCCGGCCATCAGCCGACGCAACTCGGCCGGCGCCATGGGCCCGTTCCGCTTCACCTCGTCCGAGAGAGTCGGGCCGGGAATGAACAGCGTGGCCATCCAGGGCCGTTCGGCATCGGGATCGGCATCGACGACGGACGCGGTGAACGCCCCGCTCACCTTCCGGGCCGCGGCCACCTCCTGCCGAAAACGCCCCCTGAACTCGGGGTCCTTGGCGAACTCGGTATGGACGACCTTCACCGCGAGCTTCATCCCCGAGGCGCTGCGCGCGACGTGCACGACACCCATCCCACCGGAGCCGAGGCACGACTCCAGCCGGTAGTGACCGGCGTACTCGGGAAGTTCCGCTTCCGCGCCCGCTCCGGTGTTGCCCTGTGGCGCCATGGAACCACCCCCGTGCTGATCGTCCGCGCGCGCGACGCACGGAGCCTAGTCGATGACTCGTACGGGACAGAGGCGGCTTGCTAGTCTCCACGTGCGAGTTGCGTACATGTGTTTCATGGCGTGATTTAGGGGAATCAACGGGACCCCATGGCAGTCATGGGGACCAACGGGGGAGGATTTTCATGTCTGTTGACCGCGTGGAAGAAGTCGAGAGCGGCGAGAGCAAGTCCGTGACAACAGCCGCTGCCGCGACCGCGGCCGTGCACTACTACTCGGTGGCACCGGGTTACCGCCTCAACGTCCGCCGCGGCCCGGGCACGCAGTACGGCATCGTCCGTGTCCTCCCCGAGGGCGCGCAGGTCGCGATCTACTGCCAGACGCCGGGGACTTCGGTTGTCGGCCCGTACGGCACCTCGAACATCTGGGACAACATCGCCAACGGCGAGTTCGTCTCGGACGCCTATGTACGCACCGGCAGCGACGGCTACGTCGCCTCGCGCTGCGGCTGAAACCGGCGCCCTCCTCGTGGTGGGCGCCGCCACTCAACATCAGCAATAGTCAGTACGTCTCCGACGCGTACGTGAACACCGGCAGCGACGGGTACGTGGCCGACCGCTGCTCCTGATCCCCGAAGGGAGCCCGCCCCCACCCCGGAGCCATAATCGTCCCGTGAGCGACGAATCCGGCACCCAGGACATCCCCGCGGGCTCCCCAGAGGGCGGCGGCCCCCGCCCCGAAGCGATCCGTTTCTTCGGCACGACCTGGGTGAACCACGACAACGGCTACGCCCTCCGCCGCGTCGGCGCGGCCACCGGCTCCCTCGCCGCCGCCGTCGCCTCCTGTTTGATCCTCCGCTTCGCCTACGAGGGTCTCCAGATCGCCGACACCGGCAGCTTCGTGACCGTCCTCGTCATCGCGATGTTCGCGATCTGCAGCGCGCTGGCCTTCCGCAATACGTGGGACGGCTTCGGAAGTCGCCCCGACCCGGACCGCCAGGCCTCCCTCCGCGGTCTGTTGGCCATCGGGTTCGTCGGGTCGCTCCTGGCCTTCTTCTGCCGCTCCCTCATCGAGGCGCCGGGCGAGAAGCTGCACCGCGAGGAGTACGAGGCGGCGCGGAGGGAGCACGAGAAGCGGGGCGCTCGCCGCACCGGGAACCCCTCGAAGAAGAAGCGCCGACGCTGACGGCCCTCGGGCAGTTGCGGCGGCGCCGCGACGGAGCCGCAGATCGGCACAGCCCCGCGCCTCTTCAAGCGCCCACGCCTCCGGCTCTCACCGAAAACTCACCGCGCCCCACCCGCACCCCGGCCACCATGTCCCTATGACGGCTTCCTCCCACACCACCCGAGCCCACTCCTTCAACGCCGCCGCAGCCCAGTACGCCGCCAACCGACCCTCCTACCCACCCGCCCTCTTCGACGCCGTCGAAGAACTCGCCGGCCGGCCTCTCGCGGGTGCGCGGGTCGCTGACATCGGGGCCGGTACCGGTATCGCGACCGCTCTGCTGCAGGCCCGGGGCGCCGAGGTCGTCGCGGTCGAACCCGGGGACGGCATGGCGGCGCAGTTCCGCCGCACGCACCCCGGTATCCCGATTCTCAGGGGCGACGGCAACGACCTCCCCCTTCTCACCGACACCGTCGACTTCCTGACCTACGCCCAGTCCTGGCACTGGACCGACCCCGCCCGCGCGGTCCCCGAAGCCCTCCGCGTCCTGCGCCCCGGCGGCGCGCTCGCCCTGTGGTGGAACACCCACGCCCTCGACGTGCCGTGGATCACCGGTCAACTGGACCGCATCGGGGAGCACTTCAAGGCCTACGGCGCCCACCCGGCCGTCGAGGTGAACGGCAACGGAGCCCGGTCGGCCCTGGCCGACCCCACCGGCCGCCTGGACTTTGCCCACCGCGTGGTCCGCTGGAGCCGCAGCGTCCCCGTCGACACCCACCTCGCCAACATCGGCAGCCACTCACTGTTCCTGGTCGCGGGCGAGGAGCATGCGGGCGCCTTCCTCACCGAGGAGCGGCGGATCCTGCTGGAACTCTTCCCGGACGAGACCGTCGAGGAGACCTACGACGTCGAATTGCTGGTCGCCGTCAACGCCTGACCCCGACGAGCTCCAGGGGGTGACTCGCTTGACGGGTAGAGACCGCGAGAGCATTATTCATCGCATGGTGAATAAAGAGTCCGGGTCACCCGACGACAGCGACGACCGCACGGACCAAGGACCCGCCATCCCCGCCGTCCACGCCGACGGCCTCACCGTCGTCCGAGGCCCCCGCACCGTCCTGCGCGGCCTCGCCTTCGACGTCCCACGCGGCCAGATCACCGGCCTCCTCGGCCCCTCGGGCTGCGGCAAGTCCACGCTGATGCGCTCGATCGTCGGCACCCAGGCCAAGGTCACCGGCACCCTCGACGTCCTCGGCCGGCCGGCGGGCCACCCCACTCTCCGCACCCGCATCGGCTACGTCACCCAGGCCCCCTCCGTCTACGACGACCTGACCGTCCGCCAGAACCTCGACTACTTCGCCGCGATCCTCGCCCCCGGCCGCGCCGCCGCCGACCGCCGCCACTCCGACGTCACCCAGGCCATCACCGACGTCGACCTCACCACCCACGCCGACTCCCTCGCCGGCAACCTCTCCGGCGGCCAGCGCAGCCGCGTCTCCCTCGCCGTGGCCCTCCTCGGCACCCCCGAACTCCTCGTCCTCGACGAACCCACCGTCGGCCTCGACCCCGTCCTGCGCCGCGACCTCTGGAACCTCTTCCACGACATCGCCGCCCGCCGCGGCGCCACCCTCCTCATCTCCTCCCACGTCATGGACGAGGCCGAGCGCTGCCACCGTCTCCTCCTGATGCGCGAGGGCGAGATCCTCGCCGACGACACCCCCGATGCCCTCCGCACCCGCACACACTCCGACACCGTCGAGGAGGCCTTCCTCCACCTGGTCGACCAGGCCGTCGAGGCAAGCCGGACCAAGGAACCCACGCGATGACCACGACCACCACGCCGAACCTCGCGCCCCCTCCCACCAGCGCCCTCAGCCTCTCCCGCACCACCGCCACCGCGGCCAGGGTCCTGCGCCAGCTCCGCCACGACCCGCGCACCATCGCGATGATGATCCTGATCCCCTGCGTGATGCTCTTCCTGCTGCGCTACGTCTTCGACGGCAGCCCGCGCACCTTCGACAGCATCGGCGCCTCCCTCCTCGGGATCTTCCCGCTGATCACGATGTTCCTGGTCACCTCCACCGCCACCCTGCGCGAACGCACCTCCGGCACCCTCGAACGCCTCCTCGCCATGCCGCTGGGCAAAGGCGACCTCATCGCCGGCTACGCCCTCGCCTTCGGCCTCCTCGCGATCATCCAGTCCGCCCTCGCGACCGGCCTCGCCGTCTGGTTCCTCGGCCTCGACGTCATCGGCAGCCCCTGGCTCCTGCTGTTGGTCGCCCTGCTCGACGCCCTGCTTGGGACCGCCCTCGGCCTGTTCGTCTCGGCCTTCGCGGCCTCCGAGTTCCAGGCCGTCCAGTTCATGCCGGCCGTGATCTTTCCCCAACTCCTCCTCTGCGGGCTCTTCACCCCCCGCGACAACATGCACCCCGTCCTGGAGACCATCTCCGACGTCCTCCCCATGTCCTACGCCGTCGACGGCATGAACGAAATCCTCAGGCACACGGACATGACAGCGACCTTCGTACGCGACGCGTTGATCGTGGCGGGCTGCGCACTGCTGGTCCTGGGCCTGGGAGCGGCAACCCTCAGGCGCAGGACTCCATAGCGCTGCGAGCGCCCGGCCAACCCCACTCGTGTTCCGCCCACCGGACATCCACCCTGCATGCCCCGACCCGGTGCCAGACTGAACCGCATGAGTCAGAAAGTCGCAGTCCTCGGCACCGGCAAGATCGGCGAAGCCCTGCTCAGCGGAATGATCCGCGCCGGCTGGGCCCCGGCCGACCTCCTGGTCACCGCCCGCCGCCCCGAGCGAGCCGAAGAACTCCGCACCCGCTACGGAGTCACCCCGGTCACCAACCCGGAAGCCGCGAAGACCGCCGACACCCTGATCCTCACGGTCAAACCGCAGGACATGGGCACCCTCCTCGATGAACTCGCCCCGCACGTCCCGGCCGATCGCCTGGTCATCAGCGGCGCCGCCGGCATCCCCACCTCCTTCTTCGAGGAGCGCCTCGCCACCGGCACCCCCGTCGTCCGCGTCATGACCAACACGCCCGCACTGGTCGACGAGGCCATGTCGGTCATCTCCGCCGGCACCCATGCCACCGCCGACCACCTCGCCCACACCGAGGAGATCTTCAACGCCGTCGGCAAGACGCTCCGCGTCCCCGAGTCCCAGCAGGACGCCTGCACCGCCCTCTCCGGCTCCGGACCGGCGTACTTCTTCTACCTGGTCGAAGCCATGACGGACGCCGGCATCCTGCTCGGCCTGCCCCGCGACAAGGCCCACGACCTGATCGTCCAGTCCGCGATCGGCGCCGCGACGATGCTCCGCGACAGCGGCGAGCACCCGGTGAAGCTCCGCGAGAACGTCACCTCCCCCGCGGGCACCACCATCAACGCCATCCGCGAACTCGAGAACCACGGCGTACGCGCCGCCCTCATCGCCGCCCTCGAAGCCGCCCGCGACCGCAGCCGCGCCCTGGCCTCCGGCAAGAAGGACTGACGCCCACCGGGGGCGGTCACCCCGCCGCGTCCACCACTTCCTTCGTGGCCACCACACGAGCGAAGCCGCCCCCATGCAGCGAGACCGCCGACGCCTGTGCCACCTCGTCCGCACTCCGCCGCCAGCCGAACGGGCCCTCCAGATCGAACGTGTGCGTCGCGTCATAGGCGACCACCACGTCGTACCCCAGGTTCCCGCCCATCCGAGCCGTCGTCTCCACGCACATGTTGGTCTGGATCCCGGCCACCACGAACTGCGAGATCCCCTCGCCCTTCAACCAGGCATCCAGATCCGGCGTCCCGTAAAAGGCCGAGTTCACGGTCTTCGTGACCAACAGCTCAGCCCCGCCCACCCCCTTCCCGCGCCGCCGCTCCACGTACTCCTTGAAGCCGTTCCCCTCATACCCCGTCCGAAGTGGCGACTCGGGCTTCCGCGAGTCATGCCGTACGAACACGACCGGCCGCCCCGTCGCCTGCCACACGTCGATGAGCGAAGCGATGTTGTCATCGGCCTCCGGGTTGTTCCGCGGTCCCCAGAAGTCGGCCTCGTCGAAGCCCTTCTGGACGTCCACGACCACCAGCGCTGCGTTCTCTGCGATCTCCATGCCGACGATCCTGCCGCCGGGAGCACGACCCACCCAGCGGGTGAAAAGACAGCGATCGATGATTTACTGCCAGCCATGGAGAACCCTGGAGAGAAGGAGCACGCGTACCGCGTCGCGCTGGTCGCCTTCCCGGGGATCCGCGCCTTCGACGTCTCCGTCATCACCGAGGTCTGGGGCACCGATCGCACCGATCGTGGAGCCCCCGCCTTCGACCTGCGCCGAGTCGCCCCCGACACCACACCGGTCCCCATGCGCGGCGGCCTCACCCTCCTTCCCGACCGCACCCTCGACTGGCTGGCCCGCGCCGATCTCATCGTGATCCCCGGCCTCGACGACCACCTCACCTCCGCACCCACCCCCCTCCTCGACGCCCTTCGCCGCGCGCATACCCGCGGCACCACCATCGCGGCCCTGTGCGGCGGCGCCTTCACCCTCGCCCAGGCCGGCCTCCTCGACGGCCGCCGCGCCATCACCCACTGGAACCTGATCGACCTCCTGCGCGCCCACCACCCCCAGGTCACCGTCGTCCCCGACGCCCTCTTCATCGAGGACGGCAACATCTGGACCGCGGCCGGCACCGCGGCAGGCATCGACCTCTGTCTCCACCTCGTCCGCCAGGCCCACGGCGCCGAAGCCGCAGCCACCATCGCCCGCTCGATGGTCACCGCGCCCTTCCGCACCGGAACCCAGGCGCAGTTCATCGAGCACCCCACCCCGCGCGCCGACCGCGACTCCGACGCCCTCGCCGCCGTACGCGAGCACGCCCTGCGCCACCTCCACGAACCGCTCACCATCGCCGACCTGGCCGCCCGCGCAGGTATGTCCGCTCGTAGCTTCGCCCGTCACTTCACCGCGGAGACCGGCACGACCCCGCTCCGCTGGCTCCTCGGCCAGCGCATCGCCGCAGCCCAGAAACTCCTCGAACGCACCGACCTGCCGATGCCCGAGGTCGCCCGCCGCGTCGGCTTCGGCAGCGAGGTCACGATGCGCCAGCACTTCGCATCGCGCCTCGCCACCAGCCCACGCGCTTACCGGGCAGCGTTCAGCACGACCCCGTCGACCGCGCCGGTATCCACCGCGACCGGATCGGCAGTGGCCGGAAGCAGCCCGATCGCGCGATAAGCCGCATCCACGGTCGGCCGCGCCATCGCCCGCGCTCTCTCCGCGCCATCCCGCAGCACCCCCTCCACATAGCCAGGATCCGCGCACAACTCCTTGTGCCTCTCCTGCACGGGCCTCAAGACCTCGACCACGGCCTCGGCGGTGTCCTTCTTCAAGGCGCCGTACGACTCATATACACCGCTCAGCTCCGATGGGTTCCCACCCGTGCAGGACGCGAGGATCTCCAGCAGATTCGCCAGGCCGGGCCGCGCCTCCCGGTCGTAGACGACCTCCCGCCCGCTGTCGGTCACGGCCCGCATCACCTTCTTCCGCACGACATCCGGCTCGTCGAGCAGATAGACGATCCCCGGCCCGGAGTCGTCGGACTTCCCCATCTTCGACAGCGGGTCCTGGAGGTTCATGACCCGCGCTCCCACCGTGGGCAGGGTGGCCCGGGGCACCACGAAGGTGTAGCCGTACCGCTGGTTGAACCGCGTCGCGAGATCCCGCGTCAGCTCCACGTGTTGAGCCTGGTCGTCCCCGACCGGCACCTCGTCGGCCCCGTACGCCAGGATGTCCGCCGCCATCAGCACCGGATATGTCAGCAACGACAGCCGCACACTCCCGCCCCGCGCCCGCTCCCGAGCGGCCTTCTCCTTGTACTGGATCATCCGCCGCATCTCGCCGTCCGTGGCCACGCACTCCAGCACGTACGACAGCCGCGCGTGCTCGTCCACATGGCTCTGTACGAACACGGTGCACAACTCGGGATCCAGCCCCGCCGCTAGCAACAGCGTCGCCGCCTGCCGACTCAGCCGGCGCACCCGCGCCGGATCATGGTCGACGGTCAGGGCGTGCAGGTCGACGATGCAGAACAGCGACTCGGCCCGGTGCTGGTCCACCGTGGCCCACTGCCGCATAGCTCCCAGGTAGTTCCCCAGCGTCAGATGCCCCGTCGGCTTGACCCCGCTGAAGACCCGCGTCATCTCTCCACCTCCTGGTCGAGGCCGCCGTCCCCGGCCGGCCGACCCTCAGGAGTCCTGGAGGGAGATACGCAAACGGCCGCCGAGGCGGCGGCCGTTGAGTGCATACGTGAGCACGGCCGCCGTCAGGCGGCCCACCACTGCTGGGTGCACGTACGCGTTGTCATGCCTGTCAGCGTACGCCTCCAGGGGCCCGTCCGGAGTTGAGTTGACACTCCCCAGCCCGGTACGTAGTGTTCTCCGAGTTGTCCGACGTGAGCGCCGACCCCGGTCGGTCCCCGGACAGCCATTCCGCAAGTACCAGTCAACAAACGACGACAGTCGCTCTGTCTGCCGTCGCTGCATTGGCGTGCGTATTCGCGAAATGAGGAATCCGTGTTCGAAAGGACGGCGGGCCCCCGATTAGCTCGGGAGCCGGGAATCCGCTAAAGTCTCACTCGTCAGAACGGCCCAAGGGCCGGGAAGACAAGCCCCGCTGACTGGGAATCAGGCCCGAAAGGATCTGATAGAGTCGGAACCGCCGGAAAGGGAAACGCGAGAGCGGGAACCTGGAAAGCACCGAGGAAATCGGAACCGGAAACGG